>NZ_CP035282.1:0-612000 GCF_004103715.1 Acidilutibacter cellobiosedens
ATGGACTCTAATTTAGAAACTATTTGGAACGAAGCAATGGACCTAATAAAAATAGAACTATCGGAGGTAAGTTATAATACATGGTTTAAAACAATAGAACCTATATCGATGGATGATAATAATATAATACTTGCCGCTCCAAACGAGTTTACAAAAGGAATACTTGACGGAAGATATCTTAATTTAATTAAAAACGCCATATCCCAAATAACAAAACAAAATTATCATATAATTATTACCATCCCTGAAGATGAAATTAAATTAAATGTAGGACAAACTAAGGCTGTGGAAAACGGTGAAAACATTTCCAGATCTCAGCTAAACCCCAAATACACCTTTGACAGCTTTGTTATAGGAAATAGTAACCGTTTTGCTCATGCAGCATCCTTAGCTGTAGCGGAAGCACCTGCTCAAGCTTACAATCCACTTTTTATATATGGAGGAGTAGGTCTTGGAAAAACTCATCTTATGCATGCAATTGGCCACTACATACTCAACCAAAATTCTAAAACAAAGGTAGTATATGTATCATCAGAAAAATTTACAAATGAACTCATAAACTCCATAAGAGATGATAAAAATGATGCATTTAGAAATAGATACAGAAACGTTGATGTATTACTCATTGACGATATACAATTTATAGCTGGAAAGGAAAGAACTCAAGAGGAATTTTTCCATACTTTTAATGCTCTTCATGACGCAAATAAACAGATAATAATATCCAGCGATAGACCTCCAAAGGAAATACCTACTCTTGAAGACAGATTAAGATCAAGATTCGAATGGGGCCTTATTGCAGATATCCAGCCACCTGACTTGGAAACAAGAATTGCTATACTTAAAAAGAAGGCAAAAGTCGAAAATTTAAGTATAGAAAATGATGTTCTTCTTTATATTGCTACAAAAATTCAATCTAATATAAGAGAATTAGAAGGAGCACTTATTAAAATAGTAGCTTATTCATCCTTAACAAAAAAAGAAATAACCGTAGATTTAGCAGAAGAAGCCTTAAAAGATATTATTTCATCTTCTAAGCCAAAAGAAATAACTGTAAATTTAATTAAAGAAGTTGTCGCCAAAAACTTTAATATCAAGTCAGAAGATTTTAATTCCAAAAAAAGAACCAGAGCAATTGCTTATCCAAGACAAGTCGCAATGTATTTATGCAGAGAATTAACGGATCTCTCCCTTCCGAAAATAGGAGATGAATTTGGCGGAAGAGATCATACTACCGTTATACATGCTTATGAAAAAATATCTTCAAATTTAAAATCAAATAGTACATTCAATAAAAAGATAGAAAATGTTATTAAAGAGATACAAGGGGATAATTAACAAAATCCTGTTGATAAACTGTTGATATAATATAATTAATTTCTTCAAAAATTTTTGTTGATAATTTTAGAATTCATTCATCTTTTATTCACATGTTATTAAATATTCAATTTATTTAAATATAACGATATATCCACTTATCAACATACTAACAGCCCCTACTACTATTACTACTAATAATATATCCTTCAATCTATCTTAAAAAATAAAAGGAGGTCATTTTCAATTGAAAATCAATATAGAACAATCAATTTTGAATAAATATGTAAATATTGTTCAAAGAGGTACTTCTCTTAGAACAAGTCTACCCATACTTGAAGGAATACTTTTAGAGGCAAAAAATGGAAAATTGAAACTTACAAGTACGGATTTAGAGATAGGAATTGAGACATTTATAAAATGTAGCGTTGAAGAAGAAGGATCAATAGTTATAAATTCAAGAATATTTGGAGATATAATAAGAAAACTTCCTAACGATAAAATATATATATCAACAATAGAAAATAAAATATGTATCAAATGTGGAAGTGCAGAATTTAATATTATAGGAAATTCATCTTTAGAATATCCGGAATTACCTACGATAACAGATAATTTTTCGATAAAAATTTCTGCGGATTTATTTAAATCTGCTATAAGACAAACCATATTTGCTACGGCTCAAGATGAAACAAGGCCTATACTTACAGGAATATTATTTGAAGTTACAAAAGATAAGGCTTCATTTGTAGCGTTAGACGGATATAGGCTTGCATTGAGAAATATTTTAGTAAAATCTCCTCAGGACGTAAAAATTGTAGTACCATCAAAAACTTTAAATGAGCTCAGTAAAATACTTGAAGATGAAGAATCCAGTTTAACGATAACATTAACTTCAAGTCATATAGTATTCAATCTAGGAGAAACATTAGTATATTCGAGGCTATTAGAGGGTCAATATTTAAATTATAAAGATATAATAAGAAAAGAACATAAAACTCAAGTAATTGTAAACAGAAAATTATTCCAAGACGGATTGGAGAGAGCTTCCCTTTTAGCAAAGGAGGAAAAAACAAATCTTATTAAAATAAACATATTGGATGGTAAAATGGTAATTAAATCAAATTCAGAAATAGGAAGTGTTTATGAAGAAGTTCCTATCGAAAATAAAGGGGAAGATTTAAATATCGCTTTTAATTCAAAATATATTATAGATGGAATTAAGGCAATAGATGCTGATAAAATTCAACTGAATTTTATGGGGAGTCTAAATCCCTGTATCATAAATCCAATAGATGATTCGGAATATACTTATTTAGTTCTTCCTGTAAGACTTGCAAAAGAAGATTATTAATTGGAGGAATATAGAAGATGAAAGAAGTAACAATAGATACTGAATATATAAAGTTGAGTCAAATTTTAAAACTTGCTGGAATAGTACAAACAGGAGGGCAAAGTAAAATATTGATTAGTTCCGGTAAAATTGAAGTAAATGGAGAGACTGTAAAAGAAAGAGGCAAGAAGATAAGAAAGGGAGATAAAATTAAAATAGAAGGTATAGATGAATTTGTTGTGGTATAATTATAAAGGTTTATCTAAGGAGTGGCTCTATTTGTATGTAGAAAGTATTAGAATTATAAATTTTAGAAATTATGAAAATTTAAATATCAAATTATCAAAGAATATAAATATATTTGTGGGTAAAAATGCCCAAGGAAAAACCAATCTTTTAGAATCCATATATTTCTGTGCTGTGGGAAAGTCATTCAGGACAAATAAAGATAAAGATATGATAAATTTTAACAGTGACAAATCTTATATAGGAATCAATATTAAGGAAAGAAATATAGATAAGCTGATAGAAATAAAGTTAGAAAGAAATGCTCCTAAAAAGATGAGAATTAATGGAATAGAATTGGGAAAAAATAAAGAATTGAACAGTGGATTAAATGTAGTGGTTTTTTCTCCGGATGATTTAAAAATAATAAAAGAAGGGCCTCAGGAAAGAAGAAATTTTTTGGATTTGGAAATTTCTCAGTTAAAGCCTTTATATAGATATAACTTGAATAGATATAATAAAATATTGTTTCAAAGAAATAACCTGCTCCGATTTATGAAATATAAGGAGAAGAACAGAGAAGTTCTTGAAACATTTAATATTCAATTAATAAAAACAGGATCTCAAATTATATTGGAAAGAAAAAAGTTTATTGATAGTCTATCTTCTATATCTAAAAGAATCCATGGTAATTTAACTTTTAATGAAGAAAAATTGGATTTCAATTATGTTACAAATGTAACCGAAAATGTAAATGATTTGAGAGACCTGGAAAGGGATTTTTTTGATAAATTAAATAAAAATATTGATAATGATATATTAAAAGGTTCTACAGAAATAGGTCCTCACCGAGATGATATAGAAATAATTATTAATGATTTTAATTCTAAGCAATTTGCATCTCAGGGACAGCAAAGGACAGCCATATTATCTATAAAACTTGCAGAGGTGGAATTAATTGAAAATGAAAAAAGATATAAACCAGTTCTTCTTTTGGATGACGTATTATCTGAATTAGACGAAGATAGAAGAAGATATTTGATAAAATCATTTTCAGGTTTGCAGACAATAATTACTTCCGCAGATGTAATAAGGCTTAAAGAAATTGATAATTTAGATAAAAAGACATTTTATATAGAAAAGGGAAAGGTTATGTAAAAGGAGTAGATATTATGTTTCTTCATATAGGAAAAAGCTATTCGATACCAATAGACGATATTGTAGCAATAATGGATGTTAATTCATTGTTAAATTCTAAGGATTCAAAATCTTATTTAAAAAAAATGAAGGAGAAAGGATTGCTCTTTATTACAAACTCTGATGAAAGAAATATAAAGACCATTATTTTGACATCGCGAATAGAAAAAAATAATAAAAAAGGGAAAGTGATCAAAAACCTAATTTATACATCAGAGATTTCTTCTTCTACTTTATTAAAAAGAAATAGTCTTATATCAAGAATTTAACATATTAGAATCAGGAGGGAAATGAAGAATATGGAAAATAACGAAAGAAAATATACTGCAAAGGATATACAAGTCCTTACTGGATTAGAGCCTGTTAGAAAAAGACCGGGAATGTATATTGGTTCCACAGGGCTTAGAGGACTCCATCAATTGATATATGAAGTAGTTGATAATAGTATAGATGAAGCTTTAGCAGGAGCTTGCGATACTATTTTGGTAACCATAAATGAGGATAATTCTGTAATCGTTGAAGATAATGGAGGCGGCATACCTGTAGAAACACATCCTCAAACAGGAAAATCTACTGTGGAGACGGTTCTTACAATTCTTCATGCAGGAGGTAAATTTAACAACAGTGCTTATAAGGTTTCTGGCGGACTTCATGGAGTTGGTGTTTCTGTTGTAAATGCACTTTCGGAATATCTTGAGGCAAGAATTAAAAGGAATAATAAAATTTACAGACAAAAATTCAGCAGAGGAATTCCTACTACGGAACTTGAAGTAATAGGCGAATGTGAAGGGACAGGAACTACCATTATATTCAAACCCGATAAAGAAATATTCGAAGATATTAATTTTGATTTTAATACTTTGGAATTTAGATTAAGAGAAGTATCTTTTCTGAATAAGGGAGTAAAAATAACATTAAATGATAAGAGAAATCAAAAGGAAGTAAAATTTCATTATGAAGGAGGACTTAAGTCCTTTGTAGAATATATAAATGAGAAAAAAACTCCCATACATGACAATATAATATATTTTGAAGATAAAAAAGAAAGTACGATAGTAGAATTAGCAATGCAGTATACTGAAGGATATTCAGAAAATATATTTACATTTGCAAATAACATAAATACACAAGAAGGAGGAAGCCATTTAGTAGGATTTAAGACCGCTATTACAAGAGTAGTAAATGATTATGCCAGAAAATACGGATATATAAAAGAAAAAGAGAATAATTTGACCGGAGAAGATGTAAGAGAAGGGTTAACAGCGGTCCTTTCGGTAAAACTAATGAATCCTCAGTTTGAAGGACAGACTAAGACAAAACTTGGTAATAGTGAGACCAGAAGCATAGTTGATAGTGTTGTGTCGGAACATTTAGAAAGATTCCTTGAAGAAAACCCCAAAGAAGGGAAGGTAATAATAGAAAAATCTTTAAGAGCATCTCGGGCAAGAGAAGCTGCAAGAAAGGCAAGGGAACTTACTCGTAAAAAAAGTATATTGGACAATACAACTCTCCCAGGAAAATTGGCGGATTGTCAAGAAAGTGATTTAAATGTTACGGAGATATTCATAGTTGAGGGAGACTCTGCAGGTGGAAGTGCTAAGCAGGGAAGAGACAGAAAATATCAGGCCATTCTTCCTTTAAGAGGAAAGATAATGAATGTAGAGAAGTCAAGACTTGATAAGATATTAGGGTATGAAGAAATTAAAGCAATGATTACTGCATTTGGCTGTGGAATAGGTAATGAGTTTAATATGGAAAAGCTAAGATATGGAAAAGTTATAATTATGACAGATGCCGATGTGGACGGAGCCCATATAAGAACGTTGCTTTTGACGTTTTTTTTCAGGTATATGAGACCTTTAATAGACTTTGGGCATGTATATATTGCACAGCCTCCTCTATATAAAGTTTCTAAAGGAAAAACGGATCATTATGCTTATAGTGATATTGAACTAAGCAATATAATGAATGAAATCGGAAGAGATAAAAATTATCCTATTCAGAGATACAAAGGTTTGGGAGAAATGAACCCCGAGCAGCTTTGGGATACAACAATGAATCCTGATACAAGAATAATACTTAAGGCTTCTATCGAAGATGCGGAAGAAGCAGATAAAATATTTACAACATTAATGGGAGATAAGGTTAAGCCAAGATATGATTTTATACAAAGAAATGCTAAGAACGTAAAGAATTTGGATATATAGTTTTAAGGAGGATAAAATGGATAAGGAAAACAGTAAAGTTATAACAGTAAAAATTGAAGAAGAAATGAAAAAATCATATTTAGATTACGCTATGAGTGTTATAGTTTCAAGAGCACTTCCTGATGTAAGAGATGGGCTGAAACCTGTTCATAGAAGAATATTATATGCTATGAATGAATTAGGATTGTCTCCTGAAAAGCAATATAGAAAATCAGCGAGAGTAGTGGGGGATGTTTTAGGTAAATATCATCCTCATTCAGATACGGCTGTATATGACGCTATGGTAAGACTTGCTCAAGATTTTAATACAAGGTACCCTTTAGTTGACGGTCATGGAAATTTTGGCTCTGTTGATGGTGACAGTCCTGCAGCTATGCGTTATACCGAAGTTAAGATGACAAAGCTTGCTATGGAAATGCTTAGAGATATAAATAAAGAAACCGTAGATTTTACTTTTAATTTTGATGAAACTCTTAAGGAACCGACAGTTCTTCCGAGCAGATTCCCAAACTTATTGGTAAATGGTTCTTCAGGAATAGCTGTAGGTATGGCTACAAGTATACCTCCTCATAATCTTGGAGAAGTGATAGATGCTATAGTTATGACTATTGAAAATCCTGATTTGGATATTGAGACTTTGATTAAGGTTATAAAAGGCCCTGATTTTCCGACAGGTGCTATGATAATGGGAAAGGAAGGAATAAGGTCCGCTTACAGAACGGGAAGAGGAAGAGTAACTGTTCGTGCTAAAACTGAAATAGAAGAATTCGGAAAGGGAAGGAACAAAATAGTAGTTACAGAACTTCCATATCAAGTAAATAAAGCAAATTTGATTGAAAAAATAGCTGAGTATGTAAGAGAGAAAAAAATCGAGGGAATATCTGATTTAAGGGATGAAAGCGACAGAGAAGGAATGAGAATGGTTATCGAGCTAAAGAGGGACGCAAATCCTAATATAGTGTTAAATAATCTTTTTAAACATACTCAATTACAAAATACATTTTCTATAATAATGCTTGCATTGGTAAATAATGAACCTAAAATTTTAAACTTGAAAGAGATACTCGGATATTATTTGAATTATCAGAAGGAGATAATAGTCAAAAGGACTCAATATGACTTGAAAAAGGCGGAGGAAAGAGCTCATATACTTGAAGGATTGAAAATAGCCCTTGACCACATAGATGAAGTTATATCTATTATCAGAAGTTCTAAGGATGATAATATTGCAAAAGAAAGACTTATGAAAAGTTTTGGACTTTCTCAAATTCAGTCTCAGTCTATTTTGGATATGAGATTAAAAAGGCTTACCGGTTTGGAGAGAGAAAAAATTGATGAAGAATATGAAGAACTGATAAAAGAAATAAATAAGTTTAAAGAAATTATTGCTAACGAAAGACTTGTATATGAAATCATCAAGAATGAACTTCTTGAAATTAAAGCTAAATATGGTGATCCGAGAAGAACAAAGATAATGCCGTCATCGGATGAAATAGATATTGAGGATATGATAGAAGATGAAGATGTAGTAATAACTCTTACCCATAATGGATATATAAAGAGAATTCCACAGGATACTTATAAGGCTCAAAAGAGAGGAGGAAGAGGGATTACCGGCATTACGACAAAAGAGGAGGACTTTGTTGAACATCTTTTTATTACTTCTACTCATGATACAATATTATTTTTTACTAATGAAGGAAGGGTATATTCTTTAAAGGCTTATGAAATTCCAGAAGGTAAAAGACAAGGCAAGGGTGCCGCAATTATTAACCTTTTGAATTTGAACGGAAAAGAAAAGGTTAATGCAATAATACCAATAAAGAAATATGAACCCTCAAGTTATTTAGTATTTATGACAAAGAAAGGAATAGTAAAAAGGACTAAATTTTATCAATTTGAAAATATAAGGAAAAACGGATTAATAGCTATAAACCTTAGAGACGGTGATGAGTTGATAAATGTAAGGAAGACTAAAGGAAATGATGAATTAATAGCCATTACTTCTGAAGGAATGTCGATTAGGTTTCCTGAATCTGATGTGAGGGAAATGGGAAGAAACTCCATGGGAGTGATAGGAGTCAGACTGTCAGAAAATGATCATGTTGTCTCTATGGATATGGTGGAAAATAACAAGTTTCTTTTAATTGTAAGTGAATTTGGATTTGGAAAGATAACACCTTTAAGTGAATATAGAACTCAATCAAGGGCAGGAAAGGGAATTAAGACATATAATATAAAGACTAAAACTGGAAAAGTTGTTTCAGCTAAAGTAGTAGATAAAAGTGATGAAATAATGATGATTTCTCTTTCGGGAATTATTATAAGATTGAATGTAAATGGAATATCGGAAATGGGAAGAAACACCCAGGGAGTAACATTAATGAAAATTGAGAATGAAGATAGAGTTGTAGCAGTAGCCAAATATGTAGAAGAATAATTATACTTTATATTATGATTTTTTTAAGATAAAATTAAACTACATTAATTCTAAAGAGGGAGGGATACTTTGTGGAATTAAACCTATATATCAAGTATGATGAAGGAAAAAAAATGTGGATTGTCAGTCCTGTAGGAGATGTGGATATTTATACATCTCCAAAATTAAAAGAGGTTTTAATTGATTCTTTTAATAAGCAGGAAGCAAATATACTGATAGATGGTGAAAAATTAGAGTATGTAGATAGTACTGGATTAGGAGTGTTAATAGGTATATTGAAAAGAGCGAGAGAAAAAGGATATGATGTTTATATCAAAAATATTAAGCCAAATATCAGAAAACTATTTGATATTACAGGATTGGACAAGGTATTTATAATTGAGGAGTGAAAAGTATGGATAAGGAAACGGTAGAACTTAGAGTTCCAAGTAAACCTGATTATGTCAGTGTTATAAGGTTAACAACCTCAGCAATAGCAAGTAATGCTGATTTAAATATAGATGATATAGATGATATAAAGGTGGCGATAGCAGAAGCATGTATAAATGCCTTAGATAAATCTGAAGAAATATATATTAAATATGAAATATTACAGGACAAATTAATTATATTTGTTAAAAATGTTTCAGAAAAAATTTCGGAGGATATTTCGGATAAGAAAGAAAGGGAACTTGGAATACTTATTATTAAATCTTTAATGGATGAAGTCGAGTTTACAGGAGATGGAGTAAAATTAATTAAAAATATAGAGGATGGTATTAAATGATTAATGATGGCTGCTGTGAACAAAAAAAACTTGAGAACTTGAAAGAAATAGATACAAAAACTTTATTTAATAAATTTAAACAAACTAAAGATTTGGAAATAAGAAATGAACTAATAGAAAGGCATCTTTATATTGCACAGATACTTTCAAAAAAATATGTTAACAGAGGAATAGAATATGATGATATTTATCAAGTAGCTTGTATTGGATTGATATATGCTATAGATAGGTATGACTTAGATAAAGGTTTTGAATTTTCAAGTTTTGCTACTCCGACAATTATTGGTGAAATAAAAAAATATTTCAGAGATAAGGGATGGGCTATTAGAGTTCCGAGAAGAATTCAAGAGCTTTCTAAAAAGATAAACAATTCCAAAGTTGTACTCAGCCAAAAACTCCAGAGATCCCCTACTGTAGAAGATATTGCAGATTATTTAAATATTAGTAAGGAAGAAGTATTGGAAGCCATGGAGGCAAGTAAGGTATATACCCCTCAATCTTTAGATATAACTTATGATTCCAATAGCGACGATAAAGATGTTAATTTATCCGAACTCATAGGAGAAGAAGATTTTTATTTTCGTAAGATTGAAAATAATGATTTTTTGATGAGAATTGTAGATAAGTTCAATAAAGTTGAAAAGAAGATATTTTTTGATAGGTATTTTAACAAAAAAACTCAAGTAGCAATAGCAGAAAGTCTTGGAATTTCCCAAATGACGGTATCAAGAGTAGAAAAAAAAATAATGGGAAAATTAAAGAAAGAGTTTCAAAAAACATTAGAATAAAAAACGAAAAAAAAGACTTGACACAGAAAAGAAAAGCTGTTATAGTATTAAGAGTTGACGGTAAGTCAACGCTGAACCAAGAAAATTAAACAGTGGGAATAAATTTGAGTAAAAAATAAGTTATAAAAAAGAAGTTAGTGTTTGATAAGAGCAAAGGCAAACTTTAAATTGAGAGTTTGATCCTGGCTCAGGACGAACGCTGGCGGCGTGCTTAACACATGCAAGTCGAGCGAGGGAATACTTAGGAAGCCTTCGGGAAGAATACGTATTCCTTAGCGGCGGACGGGTGAGTAACGCGTGAGGAATCTGCCTCGCACAAGGGGATAGCCTCGGGAAACCGGGATTAATACCCTATGATACTTACACTGCGCATGCAGAGTAAGTTAAAGAATATCGGTGTGAGATGACCTCGCGTCCCATTAGCTGGTTGGCAGGGTAAAAGCCTACCAAGGCGACGATGGGTAGCCGGCCTGAGAGGGTGAACGGCCACATTGGAACTGAGACACGGTCCAGACTCCTACGGGAGGCAGCAGTGGGGAATATTGCACAATGGAGGGAACTCTGATGCAGCAACGCCGCGTGAGCGAAGAAGGTTTTAGGATCGTAAAGCTCTGTCCTAGGGGAAGATAATGACGGTACCCGAGGAGGAAGCCCCGGCTAACTACGTGCCAGCAGCCGCGGTAATACGTAGGGGGCGAGCGTTGTCCGGAATTATTGGGCGTAAAGGGTGCGTAGGCGGCTGAACAAGTCAGATGTGAAAGGTTAAGGCTTAACTTTAATAAGCATATGAAACTGTTCAGCTTGAGTTAAGGAGAGGGGAGTGGAATTCCTAGTGTAGCGGTGAAATGCGTAGATATTAGGAGGAATACCAGTGGCGAAGGCGACTCTCTGGACTTAAACTGACGCTGAGGCACGAAAGCGTGGGGAGCAAACAGGATTAGATACCCTGGTAGTCCACGCCGTAAACGATGAGTGCTAGGTGTTGGGTGTCAAAGCTCAGTGCCGCAGCTAACGCAATAAGCACTCCGCCTGGGGAGTACGATGGCAACATTGAAACTCAAAGGAATTGACGGGGACCCGCACAAGCAGCGGAGCATGTGGTTTAATTCGATGCAACGCGAAGAACCTTACCAAGGCTTGACATCCCTCTGAAGTATATAGAGATATATACGGCTTTTAGGAGACAGAGGAGACAGGTGGTGCATGGTTGTCGTCAGCTCGTGTCGTGAGATGTTGGGTTAAGTCCCGCAACGAGCGCAACCCTTACTTTTAGTTACTAACAGGTAAAGCTGAGGACTCTAAAAGGACTGCCGGTGATAAATCGGAGGAAGGTGGGGATGACGTCAAATCATCATGCCCTTTATGTCTTGGGCTACACACGTGCTACAATGGTCGGTACAGAGGGAAGCGACGCCGCAAGGTGAAGCAAATCCCAAAAAGCCGATCCCAGTTCGGATTGCAGGCTGCAACCCGCCTGCATGAAGCTGGAGTTGCTAGTAATCGCAGATCAGCATGCTGCGGTGAATGCGTTCCCGGGTCTTGTACACACCGCCCGTCACACCATGGGAGTTGACAATACCCGAAGCCGGTAAGCGAACCCGAAAGGGGAGCAGCCGTCGAAGGTAGGGTTAATGACTGGGGTGAAGTCGTAACAAGGTAGCCGTATCGGAAGGTGCGGCTGGATCACCTCCTTTCTAAGGAGAATTTAATTCCCACTGTCTTAATTTATATATACACTTTAATTAGTGTAGAAGTTAGAACCTTGAGAACTGAAAAGTAAAGAAGAAGAAAAGAAGTAGGTCAAGCAAATAAGGGCATAGGGTGAATGCCTTGGCATCGGAAGCCGAAGAAGGACGGGGTAAGCGCCGAAATGCTTCGGGGAGTCGCAAACAGACTTAGATCCGGAGATATCCGAATGGGGGAACCCGCCTGAGCAAACCTCAGGCATCATGCACTGAATAAATAGGTGAATGAGGGGAGACTGGGGGAACTGAAACATCTAAGTACCCCAAGGAAGAGAAAGAAAAATCGATTTTCAGAGTAGCGGCGAGCGAAAAGGAAAGAGCCCAAACCGGAGGGTTAAACCTTCGGGGTTGAGGACACAACATAAGGAGAGAAGAAAAGCAGCCGAAGGGACTGGGAAGTTCCGCCAGAGAAGGTGAAAGCCCTGTAGGCGAAACAAAGAAACTCGACAGTTGTGAACCAGAGTACCACAGGACACGAGAAATCCGGTGGGAAGCAGGGAGGACCACCTCCCAAGGCTAAATACTAACCGATGACCGATAGAGGAATAGTACCGTGAGGGAAAGGCGAAAAGAACCCCGGGAGGGGAGTGAAAAAGAACCTGAAACCCTATGCCTACAAGCAGTAGGAGCACTATTAGAAAGTGTGACTGCGTACTTTTTGTAGAACGGGCCAGCGAGTTACGATATGCAGCAAGGTTAAGCAGTGAAGCTGCGGAGCCGTAGGGAAACCGAGTCTGAATAGGGCGAAAGTTGCATATAGTAGACCCGAAACCGGGTGAGCTACCCATGGTCAGAGTGAAAGGGAAGTAAAATTTCGTGGAGGCTCGAACCGATTAGTGTTTAAAAACTATCGGATGAACTGTGGGTAGGGGTGAAATGCCAAACGAACCCGGAGATAGCTGGTTCTCCTCGAAATAGCTTTAGGGCTAGCCTTATGGAAAGTGAGATGGAGGTAGAGCACTGAATGGTAAAGGGGCACAAAGTGTTACCAAAACCTATCAAACTGCGAATGCCATACTCATAGAAATAGGAGTCAGACTGCGGGAGATAAGTTTCGTAGTCAAAAGGGAAAGAGCCCAGATCACCAGCTAAGGTCCCAAAGTGCAGGTTAAGTGGCAAAGGATGTGAAGTTACGGAGACAACCAGGATGTTGGCTTAGAAGCAGCCATACATTTAAAGAGTGCGTAATAGCTCACTGGTCAAGTGACGTTGCGCCGAAGATTTCCGGGGCTAAACCTGACACCGAAGCTGTGGGATAGAAATATCGGTAGAGGAGCAATCTGTGAGGAAGAAGCTATACCGAAAGGAGTAGTGGACGAAACAGAAGAGAGAATGCTGGCATGAGTAGCGAAAAGGCAAGTGAGAAACTTGCCCGTCGAAAGCCTAAGGGTTCCTGAGGAAGGCTCGTCCGCTCAGGGTAAGTCGGGACCTAAGCCGAGGCCGAAAGGCGTAGGCGATGGACAACAGGTTGAGAATCCTGTACCAAGAATATGCGTTAGAGAGAGGTGCTGACGCAGGAGGATAAGATGAGCACACAGATGGAAAAGTGTGTCTAAGCCTGAAGTAAGCTTTCATAGGGAAAACCGTGAAAGAGTTATGAGAGGTGATGGGGAGCGAAAAAAGAAGTAGCGAAGCATCCGAATCCAAACTGCCAAGAAAAGGCACTATCGAGTATATGATTGCCCGTACCGGAAACCGACACAGGTAGGCGAGGAGAGAATCCTAAGACGCACGGAAGAACCCTTGTTAAGGAACTCGGCAAAATAGCCCCGTAACTTCGGGAGAAGGGGTGCCGGAAGAAGAGAAGGCCAAACGGCTGGGAAATAATCCGGCCGCAGTGAAAGGGCCCAAGCGACTGTTTACCAAAAACACAGGTCTCTGCGAAGTCGAAAGACGAAGTATAGGGGCTGACACCTGCCCGGTGCTGGAAGGTTAAGGGGAAGAGTCAGTAGAAATACGAAGCTTAGAACTTAAGCCCCAGTAAACGGCGGCCGTAACTATAACGGTCCTAAGGTAGCGAAATTCCTTGTCGGGTAAGTTCCGACCCGCACGAAAGGTGTAACGACTTGGGCACTGTCTCAACAAGGGATCCGGTGAAATTGTAGTACACGTGAAGATGCGTGTTACCTGCGACAGGACGGAAAGACCCCATGGAGCTTAACTGTAGGCTGACATTGGATTTTGATATCATATGTACAGAATAGGTGGGAGGCAGAGAAGTAAGTGCGCCAGCATTTATGGAGTCAAAAGTGGGATACCACTCTTATGATATTGAAATTCTAACCAAGTACTGTGAAGCCAGTACAGGGACACTGTCAGTTGGGCAGTTTGACTGGGGCGGTCACCTCCCAAAGAGTAACGGAGGTGCTCAAAGGTTCCCTCAGTACGGTTGGAAATCGTACGAAGAGTGTAAAGGCAGAAGGGAGCTTAACTGCGACACATACAGGTGGAGCAGGAAGGAAACTTGGACTTAGTGATCCGGTGGCACCGAGTGGAAAGGCCATCGCTCAACGGATAAAAGCTACCCTGGGGATAACAGGCTTATCTCCCCCAAGAGTTCACATCGACGGGGAGGTTTGGCACCTCGATGTCGGCTCGTCTCATCCTGGGGCTGAAATAGGTTCCAAGGGTTGGGCTGTTCGCCCATTAAAGAGGCACGCGAGCTGGGTTCAGAACGTCGTGAGACAGTTCGGTCCCTATCCGTCGCAGGCGCAGGAAATTTGAGAGGAGCTGTCCTTAGTACGAGAGGACCGGGATGGACAGACCGATGGTGAATCAGTTGTCTCGCCAGAGGCAGAGCTGAGAAGCTAAGTCTGGGAAAGATAAGAGCTGAAGGCATCTAAGCACGAAGCAGACCTCAAGAAGAGATTTCCCACTCCGCAAAGGAGGTAAGACACCAGAAAGACGAACTGGTAGATAGGTCTCAGGTGGAAGAGCAGTAATACTTTAAGCTGAGAGAAACTAATAAGTCGAGGGCTTGACCTAAAGATTCTTCTTCAAAGTTTTCAGGGAAAAGGGTAAGGAAGTAAAGGGAAAAAAGGAAAAAGTATTTGGTGACAAAGACGAGAGGGAAACACCTGTAACCATACCGAACACAGAAGTTAAGCCTTTCAGTGCTGATGGTACTTGAGTGGAAACGCTCTGGGAGAGTAGGACGTTGCCAGATAAAGAAGCTCTATTTCGTATAAAGGTTATCGAAGTAGGGCTTTTGTTTTATATATAAGTATTTATTTTATAAGGAAGTGTATATTTTATGACAGGGAGCTCAAATTCTTTTAAACGAAATTTTATAATTTTTATTTCTCTTGCCATTATATTTTTATTTAAGTTGATTCCTGCTCCGACGGGTTTACCCCAGGCAGGAATGGAAGTTTTGGGAATATTTATTGGTTGCCTTATCCTGTGGCTAACTATTTCTATTGATTGGCCAAGTTTTCTTTGTATAGGATTATTGGGGCTTATGCCAATGCTTGGATTCAACAATGTATTAGCAAGTTCTTTTGGAAATTCGACCTTTGCTTTTTTAATGTTTACGTTTATATGTACTTATGCTCTTTCAGAAACGCCATTTTTACGTCGATGCGCTTTATTTTTTATTACCAGTCCTATAGCTAAAAAAGGATCTTGGCATTTTGTAATTTTATTCTTTTTTTCTGTCATATTTGTAGGTTCATTTATTTCTCCAACAGTATTATTTGTTATTTTTTTACCAATTCTTGAAGAAATCTATAATGTTTTGAAACTTAAAAAGGGAGATAAGATAGCAGAGATGTTGATGATGGGATTGGCTTTTTGTACATCTATATCTTCGGGGATGACCCCAATTGCCCATGTGTTTTCTTTAATGGCTATGGGTTATTACAAAGCAGCAACAGGAAGGTCAATTGATTATGCCTCTTATATGGCATTTGCAGTGCCTGTAGGATTAATTAGCTTAATTTTTATGATTTTAATTTTTAAGCTTATTTATCGCCCTGACATGTCATACATTCAAAATATAGATATTTCTTCATTGAAAGCAGATAATAAACCTATGGATCATAAAGAAAAAAGTATACTAACAATCTTTGCAATTGTAGTAGGTCTATGGATAATACCAGGACTTATTAAACCTATTTTCCCAAGTATTGCAGCAAAAATTGATTTTTATGGTACAGCAATGCCTCCTTTATTTGGAGCGATTGCTTTATCTGTACTTACTTTTGAAGGCAAACCATTGCTTAATTTTAAAAATGCTATGTCAAAAGGAGTACCTTGGGGAAGTTTAATTATGGCAGCAGCGACATTAACTTTCGGTACAGCAATGACTAATGAAAAAATTGGATTAACAAAATATTTGTCGAACAGCTTAGGACCGGCGGTTTCAAATATGGCGCCTTGGCTACTTGTTTTATTGTTTACATTATGGGCAGCTGTTCAAACTAATTTATCTTCCAATATGGTTACGGTTACAACGGTTTGTACTATTGGAATTCCTATTGTTTTATCAACAAATGGAGCAGTAAATACTGCAGCCGTTGCATCAATTATTGGAATGATGTCTTCCTATGCTTTTGCTACTCCACCTGCTATGCCTCATATTGCAATTGCGGGAAGTTCAGGATGGGCCCATGCTTCTCAGTTACTTAAGTATGGAACTTTATTAATGATTATTACGGTAATTATCACCGTTATTATAGGGTATCCTATTGCATCGGCATTAATGTAGATTATATATAACTTTAAGTTCTGCTTTATAAAAATATTTTATGATTCATAGGGAAATTCTAATTTTCCTTAATTAAAAAAAGGCTCCAACTCTATAGAAGCCTTTTTTATTTTATGCATTTTAGTGAATTAATTATGTTGTTAAGCTTATTCGGCTTAACAGCATAATTAATTCGTAAATAAAGATTAAAGCCAGCTATTAAATTTTTTAATATAAATATTTTTTGCTATTTGAATCGACATGCAATAGGATAAAAGTATTATTCCAAGCCATAGAAAATATTTTAATGGTAATGGAACAAATTCTATATAATTTCCAAAAGTAGTAAAGGGAATTGATATTCCTATAATCATTATAATAATTGTAAGAGTAAGAACCGGCTTTGTAGCTCTGCTTTGTATAAAAGGTATTTTTTTTGTTCTTATCATATGAACTATCAATGTTTGTGATAAAAGGCCTTCTATAAACCATCCGGATTGAAATAATGATTGAGATTCAACAGAATTTGTTTTAAACACATACCACATGATAATAAATGTAACTATATCAAATATAGAGCTAATAGGACCTATTCGTATCATAAATTTTCCGATGTCATTTGCGTTCCATTCACGGGGTACTTTTAGATATTCTTCGTCCATAGAGTCCCAAGGAATTGATAATTGAGATATACTGTAAAGAAGATTTTGTACTAAAAGTTGTATCGGAAGCATTGGTAGAAACGGCAAGAAAGCACTTGCTATTAATACACTAAATACATTTCCAAAGTTAGAACTGGTAGCCATTTTTATATATTTAATAATATTTCCGAATACCCTTCTTCCTTCTAATACACCTTGTTCAAGAACCATCAGATCTTTCTGAAGCAGTATTATATCTGCCGATTCTTTTGCAATATCTACTCCCGTATCAACAGATATCCCTACATCCGATTCCTTTAATGCCGCTGCATCGTTGATTCCATCGCCCATATAACCGACAACATGACCGTTTTTTTGGAGAATGTTAATTATCTTTGATTTTTGAATAGGAGACAGTTTTGCAAATACGTCGGTAGATTCTGCTTCTTTAGATAATTCCTCATCACTCATTTTATCTATATCAATGCCTAATTTAATATTCTCAGCAGGAATACCTACATCTTTACATATTTTTCTGGTGACAATTTCATTATCGCCGGTTAATATTTTTATTCTTACCCCATTGTATTGAAGGGCCTTTATAGCAGCAGATGCAGAATCTTTTGGAGGATCTAAAAATCCTATATATCCCATTAAAACCATATCTTTTTCATCTTGAACGCTGAAATTATTCTCGTCGGGAATATCATTTTTCTGTGCTATAGCCAATACTCTCATTCCATCTTTATTAAGGTCGGAAACCATTTTTGATACTTTTGTTTTTATTTCATCAGTCAAGGGAACTACCTTTTCATCCAACTCAACGAGTGTACATACGGATAGCATTTCTTCAATAGCACCCTTAGTTACAAGCTGTCTTTTATTGTTTTCGCTGATTACTACAACAGACATTCTTCTTCTTACGAAATCAAAAGGTATTTCATCTATTTTTTTGTATTTATTAATTAAATTGTTAAATCCTAATTTATCTCCATATTCAATAACAGCCAGATCCATTAAATTTTTGAGTCCTGTCTGATAATAGCTGTTCAGATAAGCATGCCTTAGAACCCTGTCGTTTTCATTCCCGGACACATCCAAATGTTTTTCTAAAACTATTTTATCTAAAGTAAGAGTGCCTGTTTTATCTGTGCATAGTACATCCATTGCGCCGAAATTTTGAATGGAATTTAGCCTCTTAACTATAATTTTGTGTTTAGAAAGAGAAATAGCGCCTTTCGACAGATTAGTAGTGACAATTGTAGGAAGCATTTCAGGAGTCAGACCTACCGCTATGGATACTGAAAAAAGAAAAGCTTGTAGCCAATCTCCTTTCGTAATACCATTTATTAAAAAGACAATAGGAACCATAATAAGCATAAATTTTATAAGAAGGAGACTAACACTGTTTACTCCTCTTTCAAAACTTGTTTTTCCTCTTTGTCCCACAAGGGATTTTGACATTGAACCAAAATAAGTGTCGTTGCCTGTAGATAATACCACAGCTACAGCAGTACCACTTATTACATTTGTTCCCATTAAGCAAATATTATCAAGATCAGCAATTCCTTTATTTATATTTTTTATAGGTGATACATACTTTTCAACGGGTTCGGATTCACCGGTCAAGGCTGACTGACTGATGAACAAATCCTTACATGATATAATTCTCATATCTGCAGGAACCATATCTCCCGCAGCCAGATGGATTATATCTCCAGGAACTACTTCTGTTATATAGGTTTCTCTTTTACCCTTATCTTTTCTTACAATAGCTGTAGTTGTATTAACAGCCTGTTTCAATTTATCCGATTCGATTGCAGATTTGTATTCTTGAATAAAACGAAGGGTCGCACTGATTATAATCATTGTTAATATTATAAATAATGTTATCCAGTTTTTTTGCCCTGGTTTTGCGAATAATACATCTGTAATAAAGGAGACAAAAGCAATAATGGCCAATACCAGAATAAATGGGTCTACAAAGGATTTTGCAAGGTATACAAACCATGGAGTATCTTTTTCATATGTTATTACATTTTCTCCGTATTTTTCTAATCTTTCAGCAGCTTCTTCATCAGTGATTCCATCTAAGCTGGTACCAAATTCATTTAATATGTCCTTTATTTCTTTTTGGCTGTATTTATAGAGATTTTCAGTTATAGCCGATATCTTTTTGAAATTTATATTCTTCATTTTTTTCACCCCCAAAATGACAATAATAAAACTAAGGTTAACATAAGAGATTTTTTAACCCAAAAATTTTTTCATCTTTCATATATAGTATTGATTTTTAAGAAAAAAATATTTTGAATTGGAAATACAACTAAATTCGTGGAAGGATATTGTCATTGGGATATATTAAAAGACAAGATTAAACAGCCTTATTACTTCTTTCGTGGAAGAATGGATAAGTAATTAAGTTGTTTAGTCTTTTAACTTTATATATATCTTTTATGCCCTTCCGCAGACTACTTCCGTCACCATCCAATTCTTCTCACCTCCAAATAAATAAAAAATCTTCGCAAACTTGAATAGCGAAGGTTAAAATAATCTTCTCGTTCAAGTTTTGGCTCTAAAAGGCACTGAAGTTGCATTAAGTTAAGCCTTACGACAAAACTTGCTTACCAGCTCAGAGTGTTTCCATTCTTTTACGGTAGCAACCCATATCCTTTCGGTAACCTCACCTACCGAGGTTTATTTAATTATATTATTAGTATAATCTTATTTAAAAGGAAAGTCAACCATTAGAAATTTTTTTATTTTGAAGACATGTTGAAGACATGGGTGAACGGGTCTTTGACAGTTGAAGAATAAAAAAATCGTTAAAGTTCGGAGTTTGTCAAGTAAATTGTCATATTTATTTTTAAGTCTCAAAACACTTCAAATTCAACAGTAAATTAGATTCTTTTTTTATCATTTTAAATTCAATTTAAATCTTTTATTCCTGCTGATTTTTTATTCGTATTGATATAAATATTATATTTGAATTCCATTGATTTCAGCATAATCCGGAGGTAGAAACGACACAAAAGGACCGTCCCCTTGTGTTGCAGTATAAAAATAAAAAAATAAATGATATAATTATAATATAGTTATATTTATTTTGACCGGTGGGAGGATAACGTTGGATTATGGAAAATATGGCTGAAAAAATTGAAAAACTGACATTGGAATTGACTAGTATTTTAGGGGTTGCCGGTACGGCGGATGAAACAAAGGTGGCTCGATTTATTTATGAGAAGTTTAAGTCCATGAATTATTTTAAAGAGCATCCAAACTTGATTAGATTGATTGACATAAAAGGCGATAATTTGAATAGGAAAAATGTAATAGCTATAGTAAAGGGAGAGAAGAGAAGAAACAAGAATACTTTAATAATAATGGGCCATTTAGATACTGTGGGGATTTCTGATTATGGGGATTTAAGCCGATATGCAACAAACCCGAGGGAATTAAAAGAAAAACTTAAAAATGTCGTTTTGCCTGAAGATGTTTCAAAAGATTTATATTCGGGAGAATATTTATTTGGAAGAGGAATATTTGATATGAAATGTGGCATTGCCGGGGCAATGATGGTAATAGAGGATATTTCTCAAAATTTTGAGGACCTTGAAGGCAATATTGTATTTTTATCGGAAGCAGACGAGGAGGGAAATTCCACGGGGATGATTGCCGCAGTTCCCGAACTGATAAAGTTAAAAGAGGAGCAGGGTTTTGAGTATTTAGGACTTATAAATACGGACATTACCACATCTTTATATCCAAAGGATGAAAAAAAATACATATTTACAGGAACAGCAGGGAAATTGATGCCTACGTTTTATATAGTTGGAAAGGAAGCCCATGTGGGAGAGCCTTTTTCAGGCTTGGATCCCAATTTAATTGCCTCTCAGATAACCTGTGATATTGACTTGAATTGTGAATATTGCGATGAAATGGAAGGAGAGTTTACATTACCTCCTGTTACGTTAAAGCAGAAAGACCTTAAAAATGAATATTCTGTTCAAACAGCCAGAACGGCTTATCTGTATTTTAATTATTTAACAAATAACAGTACTCCTGACGGAGTAATGAAAAGAATGAAGAAAGCCGCTAAAGAATCTTTTAAAAAGGTTATAGAAAGAGTTGAAAGAAACGCAGAAAGATACTATGGGATGACGGGTTTTCCTTATAAAAGAATTTCATGGGAAGCAAGAGTAATGACTTATGAAGAGCTATATAAAACTGTTAAAGCCGAAAGAGGAGAAGAGGCAGATAATTTGATCAATAATTTAACGGAAAGATACCTTCAAAAGCCTGAAACTGATAAGCTGACTGTTACATTAGAAATAGTTAAAGAATTACATGAACTATGGTCGGATAAAAATCCGGTTATAATAATATATTTTTCTCCCATTTATTATCCTCATACCTATGTAAAGGGCAATAATATCAATGAGAAAAGATTTATAAATTCTATAGAAAAAGCTGCAATTCAAAATGGTGGGAAATATGATATTCAAATTAAAAAGTTTTTCCCTTGGATTTCGGATCTGAGCTATGTCTCTGCTCCAAAAGAAGAAAGGATAATTAGTGTCTTTAGGAACAATACTCCCGGATATGGTATATTATACAGTCTTCCGTTAAAGGAAATGCAGCAATTAAATTTACCTACAGCTAATATAGGACCTTTCGGAAAAGATGCCCACAAATTTACCGAAAGACTTCATAGGGATTATTCCTTTAATGTGTTTCCTCAAATTTTATATGATACGATTAAAAATTTACTTAATTAATAGAGGAGAATAGGTGTTAAACTAAAGGGATGTATTGGTTTTTTTCTTTTATTTGTTGGATTAAAAAATTTTCTATTGTTCTCATTCCCTTAATTATATATTCGTCGTCTACATCTCCGAAGCTTAACCTTATATAGTTCGTGTCTATATTCTTATCTATAAAGAATATATCACCCGGAACTATTATTACGTTATTTTTGGCACATTCGTTGTACATATCGATGGAATTTACTCCTGCAGGGAGTTTAAGCCAAAAACTTAATCCGCCTTTAGGATCAAAGAAGGATACTCCGTATTTTTTGAGATTGGTGATTTCTTTTAACATAAGCTTGTACTTTTTCTTATAGATCTTCATTATATTTTCCATGTGATTTTTCCATAAGCCTTTTCGTAAATAAAGGTCAAAGGATTTTTGAATAAACCCTGAAGAAGATATATCCGTAATATGCTTTGCTCTTATTATGCCCTTGGATAGTCTTTTAGGAATGGTTAAAAATCCCATTCTTATTCCGGGCATAAAAATTTTCGAGAATGTTTTTATATAAATTATCTGATCATGCTTATCTATTGCTTTTAAAGGAATTCTCTTTTCACCTTGGTAGGTAAGGTCCGAGAGAAAATCATCTTCCAGTATATAAAAGTTATATTCATAAGCACATTTTACGAGTTCTTCCTTAATCTTTTCACTATAGGAATAGGTAGTGGGGCTTTGGTAATTTGGCATTACATATAAAAGCTTTGGTCTGTATTCTTTAGCACGTTTTTTGAGAGTATCAATATCGATTCCATTTTCGTTTATTGGAATATCGAGTATGTTTGCTCCTCGCCACTTAAAATTGTCAATGGCACTTTGATAAGTCGGATTTTCTACAAAGACATAATCTCCCGGATAAATCAAAGTTTTAGTTACAATATCTATTCCCTGTTGTCCTCCGGAAGTTATCTGAATTTGATTTTTTTCCACATCTATTTTATAATTTTCTTTAAGAAATGACGATATTGATTCCCTTAAAGGTTCATATCCGTTTATTTCGGGATAGACAAAGGCATTTCCCTTTTCCCTGTCAAGTACTTCTATTATAGCCTCTTTAAATTCCTTTACTGGAAAGAGCTCAGGATTAGGAGATATATTGGCAAAATTAATGCTGTTCTTTGAGAGAGTCAGTATTCCGGAAGACATAAGATCGATTTCTTTTTCCGAATAATATTTATATTCCAAGTTTTTTCCTATACTCCTCACATAAGTACCGCTTCCCCCTTTTGAATATACATACCCTTCTTTTTCCAACAATTTATATGCATTTATTACGGTTATATTGTTTATATTTAATTCCCTTGCCAGGCTTCTTATGGAAGGAAGCTTCTCTTCTTCTTTCAGATTTTCTTTGATTATGTTTTCTTTTATTTCTTCACAAAGTTGTACGTATAATGGAGTGTTTACGCTTTTATCCAAAGATATTTTCATTGTTTACCTCCTTAAACAATTAAAATGTATCGATACATTAATTATAACATACCTATAAGCTGAAATCCACTATAGAAATATATAAATTGACCAAATAACAAAAAAGTAATTATACCAGTTGTGTTGTTTATATTAAGATTTTTTGTTAAACTTTTATATAGGGAGAATTTTGACATGCTGTTTAATAAATAGCATATCACAGGGGAAAAAGGGGATGAAAGATATTGGAAAAAGATATTGCTAAAAGGCCCAAGGGATTTAAAATTTTTATTTTGATATTATTATTATTAATTGTTTTTTTCTCAAATGAAGACATCAGATTAAAATTTGAAGATCTTATACGCAAAATAGGGGGAAATTCTAAAACTTTAGTTTTAAAAGATAGTTTTCCAATTAAAATAAATACGGAAAATATGAAGCTGTACGAAAATATGCTAATAAGATGGGAAGAAGGAAGCATTATAGCAGTGAGGACTGATGGAAATAAAGGGTGGGAGAAGAAATCGGATTTTCAAGAGCCTCTTGTTAGTTTTGGCAAAAATAATATATATTTTTCAGAGGGCAGTACAGGAGATATATATTATTTAAGCAAAGAAGGAAAAAGCATAAAAAGGGTAGAAATGAAATCTCAGATATCAAGAATGTTTGAAAAAAATAATACTCTTATAATTGTCCAGAATAATGATGTGGGAGGGAAATTAAGTATTTTAGACGGAAATGGAAAGCTTATAGCGAGTTCCATTTTTGAGGGCGGATATTTTCTTGATTTAAATGTAGATGATAAAAAAACAAAATATGATGTTTCCACTCTTAATTTAGATGAAGATAATATGAGCAGTACTCTTGTTTTATATGAAATGAACGGAAAGGAAATAAATAGATACAAATTTAATGATGAGATTTTGATCTTTACTCAGTTTGTAAATAATGATAGTCTAATTTTACTTACTGATAGTAAGATATATTTTTTAAAGAGTAATAGTATTATTTGGGAAAAGGGCATGAACAAAATTAAAAATATATATGTTCAAGACAAAAATATTTATTTGTTATATGATGATACTTTAGAGATAATTAATTTTGAGGGAAAAACAGAGGAAAAAATATCTTTGAAGGAAGAATACAATAAAATTATTTTCTTTAATGATAAATACTTCCTTTTATTTGGGGATACATATATATCGGGTTTTAGCAAAGAAGGAAAAGAAGTGCTGAAATATAAAACTGACGGAGAAATAAAAAATGTTTTTGCTAATGGCAAGGAAGTAGTAGTGATATTTCCGGAGAAGATAGAAATAATGGAGATTTCAAATAAATAAAACGGTAAGGTGAATTTTATGAATTGGTTGGATTTACTTATTTTATTTATAATAATATATAATATATTTAAAGGATTAAGTTTAGGATTTATAAAATCAGTATTTTATTTAATACAATTTATATTGGCTATTCTACTAACAAAAAGGTATTACCCCGTTTTATATGGGTATATAATAAATAATCCACATGTATATGACATATTTAAAAATATATTGGGAATAATTATAAAAATACTATTTTTTAGTAAAATTGAAAAAGATCCGACGTTTTTAACCGATATTATTTCCAAAGGAGTAATTAATATAGTAATAAATGTAGTATCCATTTTAATTGTATATATGATAGTGAGATTTCTTTTGGGATTGGTACTTAATATAGTTTCAGGCATTTTTAAAGTTCCTGTACTTAGGCAACTTGATAAAATAGGTGGATTTTTATTTGGAATAATTAAAGGGATGGTAATAGTGTATATTATATTTGCCCTTCTTTCTCCTATCACTTATATTTTTCCCGATGGAAAAATAAGCAAAGGAATAGATGAATCTATATTGTCTGAGTATTTTATCCATCAAAATTTTATTCGTGATTTTTTTGATTCAAATGATTTTATATAATATAGTATTTAAGGAGGAATTTTTATGGGAAAAAAAGATTATTCTTTTGGGATTATACTAATAGCCATAGGAATTATGTTTTTGCTTTTAAATTTAAACGTACTTTCCTTTAGTTGGATAATTTTTATTACATCACTGTTTTTTATAATACTATATTTTTACAGAAAACAGATGGGATATATGACTATAGGGTTAATACTTCTTGCTGTTTCTTTAGTATCCTTAATTAATGAATATATTTTTGACACCGTAAATATAAAAGGGTTTGTATATTTATGGATACTTGGGATTATATCATTAATTATGTATAAAAAATATAGTACAAAGGGTTATTTGATATTCGGCTGTATACTTCCCGTAATAGGTACCTACAGTTTAATCGAAGAGCTTGTTTATGGGGATATAAGCTGGATATTTTTCCTCCTTTTAGCTGTATCTTTTTATGTAATATATATAGTCGGATATAAAAGAATTGGAGAAAGTTGGGCCAGAAATCTTTCAGCAATATTTGTAATTCTTTCTCTACTGTTCCTTTTATCTTCAAAGAATGTAATTAAATATGGATTTTGGAAGGTAATATCTTATTTATGGCCTATACTTCTTGTAATAATCGGAGTGAGAATAATATATAATATGAAAAAAATCAATAGGTATTAATAGAAATTCCTCCTCTTTTTTAAAAAGAGGAGGAATTTCTATTAAGGGGAAATTTACATTTTTGTAATCATTCAACTGTTATTTCTACCTTTTCACCATCTTCATTTTCCAAATCTACTATTTTTCCTTCGGCGCCATTTTTAATGGCATCGAATATATCTTTGAAGTCATTGTCGTCTAAACCTGTATCCTTTAACTCGGGAGAAAATTTCTTAGCAATTTTTAATCCCAAACCTACAAAGGAAATAGGAAGATTTACATTTACTTTGGTATCGTCGTCCGGATCGTAAACCCTTATTTTAATCCATTTAGGGCTGGGGTTTTGAACAAAGTTTTCCGATGTCTTTTCTTCGAGGGCTTCAAGAAGGTTAACCCCTTCTTCTATACTTATTTTCTCGCTTTGTACCATTTTAAGTATCTGCATTCTTTCTTCCTTTAAATTTTCAGCCATTTTTTACCTCCTATTTAATTATTATTGAACCGTTTGAGGTTCTGCATAATATATCTAGATGATCTTTGCTTTCGTCAAAGTCTATGCTGTGAGCAATTATTTTTTTGGGACCTAATTTACTATTCTTATTAATTCTGTAAACCATATTTTCTAACTCTAAAGCTATAGTTCCTAGTGAAGTTTCCAAATCAAGAGAAGTTGGTTTTGAAATATGATTTAAGCTTCCTTCTATGGAATCATTAGATGTACTCAGTTCTATACTTTTCATATCGCCCGTTTTAATTTTATCAAAAGTTATCTTTCCATTAGAAGTATTTACTTTTATCGTTTTTGATTTGATATCATTTAAATTTATGCTTCCATTAGAAGTAGTACCGATTATTTTATCAGACGAAATATTATCAAAAGTTATTTTTCCATTCTTTGTACTTGAAGATGTAAGGGAAGAACTTATATTAGTAAGAGTGACACTTCCGTTTGATGTAGCTGAATCTATGGAAAAAGAATTAATATCGGTCATTTGTATTTTACTGTTATCAGTTTTACATTTTATCTTATTTGCGTCTATTTTTTCAAATATTATTGATGAATTGCTGGTTCTGCATATAAATTTATCAGCGTGTATTTTTTCTCCTTCAATTTTTCCGTTGGAAGTTGTAAGTGTTATTTTATTAAATTTCCTATTGGGAATATATGCTTCAATTTTAACGCCTACAATTGGGACGTTCTGTTTAGAAGAGGGGCTAAATATTATAGAGTTGTCTTTTTCAGTAAAGGAGTATAACTCGTCATCTCTGTTCTTACCGGAGAAATATTTTTTTAATTTAAATGTAGTCTTTAAAAGAACAGATTCTTTATCCCAAGAAGAAATTTTTATTTCTCCGTTCATACCCCACAATTCCAAAGAAGGATTTTCTAAATGAGATATATTTTTTTCCAACGTTTTATTTACAGTTTCGAAAATGGAATTATTTATATTAAAATGAGTTTTATCTACTATGTTGTTTATTATATTAAATACTTTGTTTCCTATATCAGAATTTGAATTTTCTTCCTTTTTGGTGTCCTTATCAGAGGATAAATCTTTATCGACATTTATTTTCCCTTTATCATTGTCCTTTTCTATATCGATTTTAGTATTATCTGCATTTTCAGATTCACTATCTTCTTCCCATTCTTCCCATTTTTCCAATTCTTCGTTTTCCTCTAAAGCTTCAATAAGTTTAATAGCTTCTGTACTTGTTATTTTTCCTTCTTCTAACATGGACAAAATCATCATTTTTTCTTCCTTCATTTTTTAAGCCCCCTTATTCTTCTCCCTTTAATAATTTGACAGCTTCTTCAGGAGAGATTTCTCCATTTTTTAATTTTTCCAATATAGCTTTTTTATCTATATTTACGGTAGTAACTTTAGGACTATATCCTAATGCTTGTATTACGTCTTCCAATTTATTTCTCACCGTTGGATAGGAGATTCCCAATTCCTTTTCTATTTCTTTTATATTTCCGCGGTTTTTTATAAATATTTCCGCAAATTTTTTTTGCTCATCTCCGAGTCTGCAGAATTTACAAAGAGTAAAACTTCCCTCAATAGTTGTATTGCAATAGTTACACGATAATCTGGTTACTTCCATTTCCTTTCCGCATACAGGGCATTTTCCTATAACTTCTCTATTCATATTTTCACCTTCCTTATATCACAGAAATTTTTATTTCATCTTCTCTATCTTCTACATAAACTAAATCAAATTGTCCATAATTTTTTAACTCATTTAACATTTGATGTAAGTTAATTTCTTTGAATACTTCTATTAAATATTTTTCATCTCCTTTGAAACTTTTTTTATATTTAAAAGCAATTTCAACAAATTTTATTGCTGTATTTCCAAGGATATCTAAAAGCCAAAAAGGTATAGAAGGAATTTTTATAGTCTTATTTTCGGATTTATCTTTAATTATTATTTTTAATTTTGAACATTTTTTAATTTTTTCTTTCAAGTCTAATTCCTCCTTAAACAAAACAAACAAAACAAGAAAAAATTTCTCTTTAATGATATAATAATAGATAATAAATAGAAAGTCAATATAAATATTAAAAATATTAATGCTTATATTAATATTTTTAATTATAAACTTAAATATATAAAATTCTCTAAGATTATAACATATAAAAAAATCAGTTTTATATGTTTACATAATTGATTATATATGTAGAAAGAATGTATAATATAATTAGTTTATATAATTAAGGAGGCAGACTTATGAATAAGAAAGAAGTTAATGCAAGAGGGCTGGAATGTCCGAAACCTGTTATTATGACTAAAAAAGCATTGGATGATAAGAATAATGATGTTGTAGTTACAATTATTGATAATGAAGTAGCAAAAGAAAATGTTTCTAAATTGGCAAAGAGCTTGGGATATAAATATTCGGTGGACAAGGGAAAGGAAAATGAGTATTATATTACTATAACCAAAGGAGAAGGAGAGGAGAAAGGGAATACCTGTGCTTCTGGCAATTTCAAAGATTTAACCATTGCTTTTGGGACAAATACTATGGGAAGGGGTTCGGAAGAATTGGGGAAAATTCTTATTAAGAGTTTCATATACACTTTAACTCAATCAACTCCCTATCCATCTTGCCTTTTATTTTATAATGGAGGTATAAAACTTACATGTAAAGGTTCGGAAGTATTGGATGATTTGAAAAAATTGGAAGAAGAAGGTGTGGAAATATTATCCTGTGGAACATGCCTTGATTTTTATAAAATGAAGGATAACTTAGGTGTAGGAGAAGTTACTAATATGTATGTTATACTTGAAAAGCTGAAAAATTCTTCAAACAACATAACAATTAGTTAGGAGAGTTATAATGATTGACGAAAGTTTTGGAGTAATTGCTTTTAATTCTACCAGTCATGCTATAAAAGGTGAAAAAATATTTAAAAATCAAAATTTAAAAATAAAAACCATACCCACTCCTCAAGAAATAACCGCTAATTGTGGCCTTTCTATCCTTTTTGATTTAGGAGATAAGGAAACAATATATAGTATTATTAAGGATAATAACTTAGAGATAAAAGGCATGTACAAATTGATCAGAAAAGATAAGAAAAAATATATAGAAGAAATTTCCATGTAGGTGAGAATAAAATGCTGCATTCATTAAATAGAGTAAAAAAATTCTTGAATATATTTTTTACATCAGATGGCAGTGACTTGAATCTAATAGAAAAATTAGTAAAAATAGCAGTAATACTTGCAGTAATTAAATTAGTTATAAAAATACTCAACGGTGTAGTGGATAAAGCCTTTGAAAAAAGAGAAAAATTAAAATTCGGGATAGATGATAAAAAATCTAAAACTCTTGCGGGAGTTTTAAAAAACCTTTTTAAATATGTAATATATTTTATAGGAATAGTGTCTATATTGGATTTGTTTGGGATAGAAACCAATTCCATACTTGCTACTGCCGGTATTGGGGGACTTGCCGTAGGTTTCGGCGCTCAGAGCCTTGTTAAAGATGTAATATCCGGTTTTTTGATTCTCTTTGAAGACCAGTATTCTGTAGGTGATTATGTTAAAATAGGGGAATGGGAAGGCACAGTGGAAGAAATGGGACTTAGAATGACTAAGATTAGAGGTTCTTCTGGAGATTTATATATAATACCTAACGGAAGTATTCAATTTGTGACCAATAAAAGTAAAGGCCCAATGAGTGCTCTTGTTAAAATCAATATTGCTTATGAAGAAAATATTGAGAGGGTTACTGAAATACTCGAAAATGTATGTATAAAATTGAAATCGGAAGATAAGAGTATATTAGAAGGTCCTACAGTTCTCGGCATTACCGATATGGGAAAGGATAACATAGAAATAACCGTTACTGCCAAAACAAATCCTATGGAGCAGTGGAAGGTGGAAAGAGAATTAAGAAAAAATATAAAGGAAGCCTTTGAAAAAGAAAAAATTGCGGTCTCATACCCGAAGAAAATAATAGTGGAAGATAGCCATCAGGGGGGAGAAAATTGATTACAAAATTTAATGTAGGAGATATAGTATCTTTAAAAAAAGTTCATCCTTGCGGAGAAAATAAATGGGAAATTACAAGAACAGGAGTGGATTTTAAACTTAAATGTACTAAATGCGGCAGAGAATTATGGATTCCCAGGATTGATTTTGAAAAAAAAGTCAGAAAAATTTTGGTGGGAGAAAAATGGGAAAGTGTTAATAAAAATTAATAATTCGTATAAGTATGTAAAAATGCTAAGTTAAAGTAGAATTCCTGCTAAAAGTACTGAGAACCATTAGACAATATAAGAAAAAAGAGATAAGATTATATAGGAAAGTGTTTTCATAAAGGAAATTATTTTTAAGAATAGGGGGCGTTATTGTGAGTTTAAAATATGCAGAAAGAATGGATAATATTAAGGCTTCGGAAATCCGTGAGTTGTTAAAGCTTACACAAGACCCTAAAGTTATATCCTTTGCAGGAGGATTACCGGCAGCGGAATTGTTTCCAATTGAAGAAATGAAGAAAATATCTGTTGATGTTTTAGAGAAATACGGTAAGGTAGCTTTACAGTATGGGCCTACAGAAGGATATGAGCCTTTAAGAAAAGTTATAGCATCAAGAATGAAAAAATTGGGCGTGGAAGCATCCAAGGATAATATATTAGTAATCAGTGGTTCTCAGCAGGGTCTGGATTTTTCGGGGAAAATATTTATAAATCCGGGAGACGTAATACTTTGTGAAAGTCCCAGTTATCTGGGAGCAATAAATGCGTTCAAAGCTTATGAACCCAAATTTATAGAGGTTCCGACAGATGGAGACGGAATGATCCTTGAAGACTTAGAAGATATTTTAAAGAATAATGATAATGTAAAATTTATATATGTAATTCCGGATTTTCAAAATCCATCGGGAAGAACATGGACAGAAGAAAGAAGGAAAGGCCTAATTAAATTAGCAAATAAGTATGATATTGTAATAGTTGAGGATAATCCTTATGGCGAATTAAGATTTGAAGGGGAGTATCTTCCTGCGCTGGCTCATTATGATACTGAAGGAAGGGTAATATTCTTAGGGACATTTTCAAAGATATTCTGCCCCGGATTAAGATTAGGCTGGGTATATGCACGTTCGGATATTTTAAATAAATTTATTTTAACAAAACAAGGGGCTGATTTACAGTCAAGTACTATTTCTCAAATTCAGGTTGCCGAATTTTTTGAGGAATATGATATAGACGGACATATTGAAAAACTGCGAACTGTTTATAAAAAGAGAAGGGATGTAATGATTAAGGCTATGGAAGATGAGTTCCCTGATTGTGTTAGCTTTACCCGTCCTAATGGTGGACTTTTTACTTGGGCTGTTCTTCCGGAAAATATTAATGCGAGAGAACTGGCAGTAAAGGCGCTAAAAAAGAATGTAGCCTTTGTGCCGGGAGGGTCGTTCTTCCCCAATGGAGGGAATGAAAATACCATGAGACTTAATTATTCATGTATGAATGAAGAAAAAATAATTGAAGGAATCAAAAGACTGGCGGCTGCAATTAATGATATGCTGCTGGAGACCGAGAAAGCATAGAAATCACAATGAAAAGCAGAAATCTTTAAATTTATAAGGGTTTCTGCTTTTATTTTAATATTAATTTTACCAAAACTATTGTTAAATTTTCCTTGAAATATGTCAATAATAATGATATATTTATAAAGTGTATCCTTGCTCTATAAAAAATAGAGCCGTTAGTCCAGAAGGAGGTGAAATATATGAGAAAATATGAAGCAGTCCTTATCTTTGTTCCAGATATGGAAGAAGAAAAGAGAAATCAACTACTTGAAAGATTTAAAGGGATAATTGAAGGAGAAGGAAGCATCCTAAAAGTTGACGAATGGGGAATAAGAAAGCTTGCTTATGAAATAAATGATTATATTGAAGGATATTATATAATTATCAACTTTGAATCGACACCGGAAGTTGTGAAGGAAATGGACAGGATAGCTAAAATTTCTGATGATATAATGAGACATATGATTATTAAAGAAGATGAATAAAGCCAAGGGTGGTGTTTTATTTGAATAGTGTTATTTTGATTGGAAGATTGACCAGAGACCCAGAATTAAGGTTTCTCCCTGCAAGCGGAACTCCTGTATCTACATTTAGTTTGGCTGTAGACAAACAGCTATCGAAAGAAAAAAAACAAGAAATGGAATCGAAGGGAGCTGCCACGGCTGATTTTATAAATATAGTTGTATGGGGAAAACAAGCAGAAAATTGTGCTAACTACTTATCCAAGGGAAAACTTGTTGCTATTCAAGGAAGAATTCAGAGCAGAAGCTATGAGGGAAAAGATGGTCAAAGAAGATATGTGACAGAAGTAGTGGCAGATAGAGTTCAATTTTTAGAATGGGGCGATAATAAAGGTTCAAATTTCAGCAGTAACAGTTCAGATTTCCCAGACATTGAAGGCTTTCATCCTGTAGATGACGATAATATTCCATTCTAAAAGGAGGGGAGAGTTATGCAGAAAAGATATAAAACGAGAAAGAGAGTTTGCAGTTTTTGTGCGGACAAAGTTGATCATATTGACTATAAGGATATAAATAAACTTAAAAAATATATAACTGAAAGAGGAAAGATACTTCCGAGGAGAATTACCGGTAATTGTGCCAAACATCAAAGACAGTTGACAAAGGCTATAAAGATGGCAAGGCAAGTAGCTTTGTTACCATATAATGCAGATTAATGAGAGGAATATGTCCTCTCTTTTTTTGTTTGACATTGAACTCATTACTTTGTATTATTTTAGTAAGACTTATTTTATTAAAGGAATTTTTATTTACATATAGAATTTTAAATAAGGATGGCGGGGATATGATTAATGATAAGGATATAAATATCACTAAAAATTTAAAAACAATAGAATGGCTTAAAAGCGAGCTTTTAATGAGTATAGCATCTCTTTATGAATTGATGTCTAAAGGAGGAGAAAATGTTAAAGAAGATGCTTCAGATTTGATTTCAAATATTATATTAATTTCTTATTTATTAGGGAAAAGGCTTGGAATAAGTTATGAAAACATTGATTTAAAAGTTGAAAATAAACTAAAATTGGGTTTAGTGGAGAATCATAAGATTGAAAAATGGTATGGAGATTTCAGCGAGCTTATAGAAAACTTTAGGCTGAGAAAAGAATAGGAGTGAATAATTTGATATTTAAAAAGAACTTGGTACTTTTTATGGAAGTCATAGTTGTAGCCGCTTTAATGGCTTTGTATATGTTTTTAGGATTATATTATCTTCCGGTTATATCCATTTTTTATCCCATACCCTTTATAGTTTTAGGTGCTAAAAAAGGATTAAGATACAACATTATTGGCTTACTGTCCTCCTGTGTTTTAATAGGAGCGTTAATGGATATATATACGGGGATTTTAGTATTTGCTGTTTTTGCACCGGTAAGCATTTTTATAACATATTATATTAAACAAAGAAAATCCGCTAATGAGACAATCCTTATAGCAGCTTTGATTTCTTTAATTTCAAATTTATTTGCTATAGAACTTTTGGGGAAAGTGTCGGGAACAAGCTTAATGAATCAGTTGGAACAGATGTTTTCTCAGATCTTAAAAGCTCAAATAGAAATGCTTAAAGATACGGGAATGTCTTCTACAGAAATATACGGAGCCGAAGATCTTTTAAAAAATACATTTGAATATATGACCCTTATAATGCCTTCTATAGTAATAATTATATCTTCGATTCTTGCTTACGTTGATTATCTGATATCTGTGGTAATTTTAAGAAAATTTGGCCATGGAGTTTTTTCCGTTCCTCAATTTTCTTATTTTAGATTACCGAACAATGTGATTTTAGGAATATCGACAATATTTATAGGGGTATTTTTGTTAAAAATAATTAAAATTTTTTATTACGAAACTATATTTATAAATATCTTAGTATTATTATTCTTTTTATTCTTTATAGAAGGATTGGCTGTTGTGAGCTTTTTTATCGGAAAAATTAGAATGGGTAAACTTGGGAAAATCATATTTATATTTTTAATTATATTAAGTCTTCCTTTAAGTATAATAGTTTCTACAATAGGGTTATTGGACGTAATATTTGATTTTAGAAAAATAAAGGGGCGGGTTTAATTTTTTATAGGAGGATATATATGAAAAATAAAAAAATTTTAGATCTTATTGCTCCGGATACAAAGGTATATCTTTGGATAATAGGAGTGCTTTTAGTTATATTATCATTTTATGAACCCATAATTGCATTTTTAGGGGTAATTCTTCTGGGATATTTAATTTTCTATTATTGGAGAAATGTCCATATTAAAAAAGAAGAATGGACAAAATATATAGAAAGCTTAACTGAGGAACTTGACTCTGCTACTAAACATGCAATATTTAATATGCCGATTCCTCTGACTATTGTGGAAATAGATGGAACTATTAACTGGTATAATACTCAGTTCCTTGATATGGTTGAAGACAAGGATATCTTAAATAAGAATTTGGAGTTAATCATTCCTGGATTTAAAATAGATTATATACACGAGAAAAAGGATTTATCTCCTATTGAGATATCTTTCAGGGATAGATATTATAAGGTTTATTACAACATTGTAAATTTAAAGAAAACGACGACGGCTAAAGACGCTATAATAATGCTTTATTGGATTGACAATACAGCTTTTTCAATCCTTAGGCATAAATATATTGATGAAAAAATGTGTTTGGGAATTATTCAGGTAGATAACTATGATGAGGTAAGAAACAACACCGATGAGGGAAACAGGCCCTTGGTCTTTGCTGAGATAGATAAACGAATAAATGAATTCATGATCAGGATTAATGGCTGTGTAAGGAAATACGAAAATGATAAATATATAATAATACTTGAAAACAGATATTTGGAATCCTCGGAATTAAAAAAGTTCGATATATTAGATCAAATCAGAGAGATAAATATGGGAAATAAAATTCCGGTAACATTAAGTATAGGAGTGGGAGTGAATGGAGAGAATCCATTTCAAACCTATGAATATGCCAGGGCAGCCATAGATATTGCTCTCGGTAGAGGTGGAGACCAAGCCGTTGTTAAGAGACCAAGCAGGTTTAATTTCTATGGAGGTAAAACTCAAGCCGTAGAGAAGAGAAATAAGGTTAAAGCCAGGGTTATATCCCATGCTTTAAGACAATTAATCGATCAGTCGGAAAAGGTATTTGTTATGGGACATAAAATTGCTGATATGGATTCTTTCGGAGCAAGCATTGGCATATTGAGAGTTGCTAAAAACAGAAATAAAAAGGCTTACATGGTTCTCAGAGGAATTAATCCTTCTATTAAAAATTTATATGATAGAATGAGAGAAGAACAGCCTGAATATTTAGATCAGATAATCACACCGGAAGAGGCAAATAACATTGCAGATAAGTCTTCAATATTGATAGTAGTCGATAATCACAGACCCAGCTATACTGAAGACCCGGATTTGCTTAATATTATTGAAAAGGCAGTTCTCATAGATCATCATAGGAGAGGAGAAGAATTTATAAAAGATCCGGTATTAATGTATTTAGAACCTTACGCTTCCTCTACATGTGAACTTGTAACGGAAATACTTTATTATATGTCTGACAAATTGGAACTTACCAGATTTGAGGCTGATTCCCTCTTGGCGGGAATAAGTGTTGATACTAAAAATTTCACTTTCCAAACCGGTGTCAGAACTTTCGAAGCTGCTTCTTTTTTGAAGAGAGCAGGAGCCGACACTACAAGTGTAAGAAAATTATTTAAAGATGATTTTGACACTTATGTTTGTAAAGCCGAAGTGATAAGAGATGCAGTTATAATTCATGGAAAGATAGCAATATCAAGATTCCCGAAAGAAACGGAGGATTCTTTACTGATAGCAGCTCAAGCTGCAAATGACCTTTTAAATATAAATGGAATAGTAGCTTCCTTTGTTTTGACTTTAAGTAGTGGAAAAGTTCATATAAGCGGTAGATCTACAGGAGAGATAAGCGTACAGCTTATTTTGGAGAAATTAGGAGGAGGGGGACATTTGACTAGTGCAGGTGCTCAGCTGGAAAATACCACTATTGATGACGCAGAAATATTGCTTAAAAAGAATTTAGATGAATATTTAAGGGAGGGTGAAGATGAATGAAAGTAATATTGCTTGAAGATGTAAAAGGATTAGGTAAAAAAGGAGATTTGGTAAATGCTAAAGATGGATATGTGAGAAACTTTCTTTTTCCCAAGAATTTAGTTATAGAGGCAACAGAAGGTAATTTAAAAGTTTTAAAGGATAAGAAGAAATCGGAAGAAAATAAGAAAAAAGCTGAATACGAAAAAGCGTTAAAATTGAAGGAGACTATTGAAAAAGTAGATATTGAAATAAAGAGGAAAGCCGGAGAAGGCGGGAAGCTTTTTGGTTCAATTACTTCAAAAGATATAGCGGAAGTACTTAAAAGTAAATACAATATAGATTTAGATAAGAGAAAAATTGTTCTTCAAGATAATATTAAATCCATTGGAGCAACTACAGTGGAAGTGAAAATACATCAGGATGTTTCGGCAATTATAAAGATAAAAGTTGAGGAAGAGTAGAGGTGATACAAAATAGAAACTCAAATATTGGGGAAAATACCTCCTCATAGCTTGGAATCGGAGCAGTCTATACTGGGAGCCATGATTATAGACAAAGAAGCAATAAATACGGCTATTGAAAATATTAAGGCTGAAGACTTTTATAAAGAAGCGAATAAGGAAATATTTGAGACAATAATTGAATTATATAATCGGAACGAACCGGTAGATCTGATTACCCTTTCAGAAGAATTAAAAAGAAGAAATACCTTAGAAAATGTAGGAGGGCTGACGTATCTCTCCAATCTTTCAAATGGAATTTCAACTACTGCAAATACAAAATATTATTGCAAAATAGTTGAGGAGAAATCTGTATTAAGGCGTCTCATAAAATCTTGCGATGAAATAATGACTAAAAGTTTTGAAGACAGCGAAGAAGTAAATAGAATTATTGAAATGGCAGAAAAAAGTATATTCGATATTACCCAAGGGCGAAACAGGAAGGGGGTTTTGCCCATAAAAGAAGTTTTGCTTGAAAGCTTTTCAAGGATTGAAGAGATGGCTTCAAAAGAAGGGGGATTAACAGGTCTTACTACAGGATTTACGGATTTGGATAATAAGCTCTCAGGATTGCAGAAATCTGATTTAATACTTTTGGCTGCCAGACCGTCTATGGGGAAAACCGCTTTAGGTTTGAATATCGGTTTGAACAGTGCTTTAAAGGGAGATGCTAATGTAGCAATATTTAGCCTTGAAATGTCAAAGGAGCAGTTGGTTCAGAGAATGCTTAGCTCAGCTTCCCATGTGAATTTGCAGAATATTATCAGCGGTAATCTAAATGAAGAGGAATGGATGAAAATAATTGAATCCATGGGCCCCCTTTCCCAGACTAAGATATATATTGACGATACAGCAGGGATTTCTTTAATGGAAATGAAAGCAAAATGCAGAAAACTAAAAATTGAGAAAGGATTGGATTTAATAATAATAGATTATCTTCAACTTATGCAGGCAGATGGCTATCATGAAAGCAGACAGCAGGAAATATCAGCTATATCCAGAGGCCTTAAAGCTCTTGCAAAGGAAATGGAATGTCCGGTATTAGCTCTTTCTCAATTATCCCGTGCTCCTGAGTTAAGGGCAGATCATAAACCTATGCTCTCTGACCTGAGAGAATCCGGTGCTATTGAGCAGGATGCGGATATAGTACTGTTCTTATACAGAGATGAATATTATAATCCGGATACTGAAAAGAAGAATACAGGTGAAATAATAATTTCAAAACATAGAAATGGGCCTACAGGATCAGTGGAACTGGTTTGGATGGGCCAATACACTAAGTTTTTAAATATGGAGAAATTTAGAGAATAATTTATAATAATTACTTCGAGATTTTTTCGAAGTAATTTCTTTAAAGAGGATGGGGAAGAGTATGGAGATAGCATCGGGAGAAAGGATAAAGATATATCATCTTACATTAGAAGATGTAATGCTTATGTCGAAATGGGGAATTCATAAAAATCCTCTTTTCAACGATTATAATTTTTCTGCAATGAATAATGATGAATTAATAGAATGGTATAGATTTAAGACATCTTTTAAATCAAAAAAATATTTTTCTGTATATAATGAAGAGGATAATTTCATTGGATATTTAGGTATTAAAAATATAAGAAATATAATGAAAGAATCAACATTAGGGGTAGCCTTTGATCCGAATTATATGAATCAAGGATACGGAACAGAGGCTATAAAGGCATTTTTGAAATATTATTTTATAAATTTAAATATGAGGATACTTTTTCTGAAAGTAGCAAAATTTAACAAGAGAGCTAAAAGATGTTATGAAAAATGTGGGTTTGTAGTTTGCAATGAATATTTAAAAATATATGACAATCAGCTTTTAGATCTAAACAATCCTTATTATTTAGAAGAGAAAGATTCCTTTGTTATTAAGAACAAAAAAATATATAATTATATATATAAGATGAAGGTAGACAAAAAAATTATTAAATAGAAAAGTTTATTAAGTGAAAGTTATTATAGAACATGGCAAGAATATAAAAATAAGGTGGAATTAATATGGACTTTTTTCTTAAACCTGAAGAGATGGATCTGGGAGATACTCCAATTGAAAATATATTTATTAATAATTTCATGCCTATGGCCGATGGAACTTGTGTAAAAGTATATATTTTAGGATATAAGTGTGCTTATGATAAGGATGAAAATATCGAGGTTAATAATGAAACCATTGCTAAACATTTAGATATCCCGTTGGCAGATGTATTAAGAGCGTGGGATTTCTGGGAAGAAAAAGGTATTATTGAAAAGATAAAAGCTGATGAAGAGGATAAATACAATTATAAGGTAAAATTTTTAAATCTAAAGGAATTATATATAAAAAATAATTATACTCAAATTACCGTTTCGTCCGTTGAAAATAAGAGGGCAGATTATTATTCCTGCGGCGTTAAGGATATACTGGAAGCTAATACATCTCCTATTATTCAAAATATGTTTAAAGAAATAGAGTATGTATTTAGGAGACCATTGTTTCCTGAAGAAAAAAGAAAGATATTGGATTGGATGTATAACTATAATTTAAATCCGGATATTGTGGTAAAGGCATTTTTTTACTCCGTTGAGATAAAAGGAAATAAAAACATATACGGAGTAGAAAGGATTATTAAAAAATGGAGCAGTATGGGCGTAATAAATGTAGAATCCCTGATGAATTATTTAGAAAAAAAAGGAGAAAGAATGTATGCCTATGAGAAAGTTCTTAAATCTTTGGGAGTGGTCGGAAGAGTAATTACAGACGGAGAAAGAAAAGTTGTTGACAGGTGGTTTGATGAGTATCATTTTACCATGGAAATGATTTTAAAGGCATGTGAAAATTCCAGCAAAACCACTAATCCGTCAGTTAATTATATTCAGGGAATACTTTCTTCATGGCATTCAAAAGGGATAAAGACTGTCGAGGATATTGAAAAGAAGGATAAACCTGCTGAGAAGAAAGAATATAAAAGGGATTATCAAAAGCAAAAAGATTATAAGGTAACAAAAACCAGATTTCATAACTTTGAACAGAGAAGCGATAAGTACACAGCCAAACAATTGGAAGAAATGGCGAGGAAAAAGAGAGAAGGATATTATTTAAAATCCAAAGGGGATTAGCTTATGAATAATCAGTTAATAAGAGAAGTTTTGAAAGAATTTGAAATAAAAAGGGATAAGGCTACGTTGGAGCAAAAATTAAGGCAGAGGGAGGTATACAAAAAAATACCTGAAGTTAAGGAAATAGATAAAGAAATATCACAAACAGGTATTTTAATTTCAAAGTCAATACTTGAAAATCCTGAAAGCTATAAAAGTAATGCAAAGAAAATCAGAGAGAGATTAGAAAAACTGAAAATGAGAAAAGCAGTTCTTTTAACAGAAAATAATATTCCTGCGGATTATATTGAAGTTAAATATGAATGTGATAAATGTAAAGACACAGGATACCTTCCTGATGGAAAGAAATGCAGCTGTTTAAGGCAATCTTTGATTAACAAGGCATATAAAATGTCCAATATAGAAGCTGTACTTGAAAAAGAAAATTTTCAGACTTTTAAGATTGACATTTTTTCAAATGATCCCTTTGAAGAAGAAAAATTAACACCAAGAGATAATATGATGGATATTTTAAGCATATGCGAGAGTTTTGTAAGTAATTTTGATATAAAAAATGATGAGAATCTTCTCTTCTATGGGACTACAGGATTGGGCAAGACTTTTATGTGCAATTGTATTGCTAAATCCCTCTTGGATAAGAATAAAATTGTAATATATCAAACGGCTTTCAAGATAATGGAAATAATTGAAGACCATAAATTCAGGAGAAATGAAGGGGATGATTCGAATTATAATTCCTTATTTGATACGGATCTGCTGATTATTGATGATCTGGGAACGGAAGTTTCAAATACCTTTACTAATGCAGAAATATTTAATATTGTAAATACCAGGCTTATAGAAAGAAAGAAAACAATTATTTCTACAAATTTAACTCCAAGGGAAATTTCAGAGATTTATACCGACAGGATATTTTCAAGAATATTTGAGAAATTTGCCCCTCTCAAATTTTATGGACCTGATTTGAGATGGGAACAATAATAAGAAAGAGGAGTTTCTTATGGATTCTAATGAAAGAAGAGAAAAAATATTAAATATACTTAAGCAGAGCAAAAAGCCTATAAAAGGAATAGGGCTTGCAGCTGAATTTAAAGTGTCAAGGCAAGTAATAGTACAAGATATTGCAATTTTAAGAGCAAAAGGAGATAACATTATCGCTACACCACAAGGATATATAATTCCTGATTCAGTAAAGACTGATACGATTGTAAAAACTATAGTATGTAAACATTCGGGAGGAGAAGAAATGGAAGACGAATTGAATACTATAGTTGATATGGGAGGAAAGGTAATTGATGTAATAGTTGAACACCCTATATATGGAGAGATAAAAGGTCTCCTTTTAATTTCCTCCAGATTGGATGTAAAAAATTTTATGAAAAATGTGAAACAGAGTAATGCAGAACCTTTGTCTTTGCTTACGGAAGGAATACATATCCATTCCATTGAAGTAAAAAATGAAGATAGTTTTAAAAACATCGTAAATGCTCTTAAAGAAAAAAAATATTTGATAAATTTTTAAATAAATAATAGACAAATAATAATTTTTTTATATAATCTGGGAATACAATAATATTGGGGTGATAAATGTGAATAGAAAAAGATGGTTGCTTTTTGTAATCATAGTAATTATTGTATCCTTTGCCTTTTTAGGCGTTATAAAGACTGAAGAAAATGATTATCCTAATATTATTGTAAGTAATTATGATGGAATTGATAAAGAGAGTGTAAACAACTATAAAATAGAAGTAGAGATAAATACTCAAGAGAAGATGTATTATGGTAAGGAATGGGTCAGTTATACTAATAATACACAAAATGTTTTAAAGGAGCTGTTTTTTCATATATATCCCAATGCTTTTAAGGATAAAAAAACAGCTCCTTTATTAAATGGATATATGTTGGAAAGAGATTTTGATCCTGGATATATTAATTTAAAAAAAATTGAGGTTGATGGGAAAGAAGCTGAGTTTATTATAGAGGGGGACAAAGACACTGTTCTTAAAGTAAAACTTCAGCATTTTTTAAAAGAAAGTGAAAAAGCAAATATATATTTGGAATTTGAAGGCAAAATACCGAGAACAGAAGATAGGTTCGGCTATGGAAATAAAAGTATTAATTTTGGGAATTGGTATCCTATACTTGCTGTATATGATGAAAGTGGGTGGAATACTGAACCATATTATAGCATTGGAGACCCTTTTTACAGCTGTGTTTCTAACTATGTGGTAAATATCACTGTTCCTGAAGATATAATTGTTGCTACCAGTGGCAAGATTGTTAAAGAAAAGAAAAGGGGAAACAAAAAAGTTTTTGAAATAGAAGGAAATTTAATAAGAGATTTTGCTTTTTCCATAAGCAATGATTATATCGTAAGGAAGAGAAATGTAGACGGTATCTTAATGAGTTCTTATTCTTTTACCGATGATGATGAAATAAATGAATATATTCTTGACACAGGACAGAAAGCATTAACTTTATTTAGTAAGGTATTCGGTAAGTACCCCTACAGCAATTTTTCTATTGTTGCATCGGACTTTTCAGGAGGAATGGAATATCCTGAATTTATAATGATAGGAGAAGATTATTATGATAATGATTATCTTCCTGCCCTTGAAAATGTAATAGTCCATGAAACAGCTCATCAATGGTGGTATGGATTGGTTGGAAACAATGAGATAGATGAGGCGTGGTTAGATGAATCTCTTGCCACTTATTCGGAAAGTATATATATAGGAGAGACATACGGAGAAAAAGAAAGAGATAGATATATGGACATTTTGAAGATAAACTATGAACATATGAAAGACGCTCTTAAGTTTGATGAAACAGTAGTGAAACCATTAAGCAAATTTAAAGATTGGGATGACTACGGATCTTTGGTGTATACAAAAGGAGCTTTATTTATTGACAGTATAAGAAAAGACTATGGAGAAAAGGCCCTTTATCGCATTTTAAATAGATATTATGAGGAGTTCAAATATTTAAATGCAACTACCGAGAACTTTAAAAGAGTATGCGAAGATGTTACAGGAGATGATTTTACCCCGAGAATGAATTTATGGCTTTATGGAATAGATTAAAGTGGAGGTATTTTCCTCCACTTTTAAGTCTACTATCTTCCGCCACCCCAGTTGCCACATCCAACACCGCCAAAGAGGACAACTAAAAGAAGAAAGAAAAATAACAAACTGGAATCGTCGCCCCAGCCTCCCGTTGTATCTGCCATAATATATAACCCTCCTTATACAAATCGTATTTTGGATTTACCTAATACATTATATAAAGAAACATTATTTTTTGTTACAACAAATTTTAATTTATAAGTTGCAGAGACTTTATCCGACAGTGGCATACTTTATGGAAATGTGGTATAATGAAATCGCCATAAATGAACGGTTGAAACCATCACCGCTGCGTATTGCTGGTTGAGTTGCGATGATGATTTACAGTGTAAAAGTAACAGCATCACGAACAGGAAGAGGAATACCATATTTCCACGGACAGGAGGAAAGATTCTCTATGAAAAATATTGTAATTACAGGTGCAGCGGATGGTATTGGATATTATTTAGTGAGGCAACTTTTACTAGAAGGTTATAATGTAACGGTTTTGGATTTAAATATCGACAATCTTAGTGAATTGTGTAAAAAGTATAGTTCTCTTTCTGCAAAAGTTTGTGATGTTCGGGATTTAAGACAAATGAAAGAGTGTGTGAGTGAAAGTGTAAAAAAATATGGGAGCATTGATTGTGCGATACATAACGCTTGTCTGTGTACGTTTGCAGGTATGGAGCAAACCGAAGAAAAAACGTATCATGATGTAATAGACGTCAATTATTTTGGTGCGCTTCATTTATCACAGATGGTTTTACCATACATGAAGGACCAAAGAAGTGGAAGGGTTATATTTACCAGTTCTGGAGTCGGTGTGATGGGTTTTGTCAATATCAGTCCTTATGCTTCGAGCAAAGGGGCGATTGAATCACTTGCTAAGTGTCTTAACATTGAATATCAAGATTACGGCATCAGTTTTCATATCTTCCATCCACCTCTTACTAGAACTAAATCCGCAGGACCTTTGCCCGTTCCTAAAGAGTTTATGGCTGATCCTGAGAAAGTTGGAACTGGACTTGCAAGGCATATACAAAATAAGTCTTTTGTTATCTGTCATAGCTTTGGGCAAAAGGTACAGACATTAGTCTGCTATTTGTTCCCCATTAAGATGGGTAAACTTATGAGTAAAATGACGGCTAAGTATGCTGCAGAAAATAACAAAAAGTAAAGGAGAATAAGCAAACAAGCTGTCATGAATAAGATATATAACATAGATATACTAAAACTCTGTCAGGGAAAATAAGAAATTGACTTTTTTTATAAAATAGTATAAAATATATAATTGTTGAATTAACCTGCACCCGTAGCTCAGTAGGATAGAGCAACGCCCTCCTAAGGCGTGTGCCGGGGGTTCGATTCCTCTCGGGTGCACCAAGATGCTTATTACAGTTATCGCATCATTGATATATATGATGCGATGATTTTTGCTTAGGTGATTTAATATGGATGAGTTTTTTATGAGATTGGCATTAGAAGAGGCACGTAAGGCATATAGCATTGGAGAAGTTCCTGTGGGAGCTGTTATAGTTCATAACGAAAAAGTTATATCCAATGGATGTAATATGAAGGAGACATTAAAGGATCCTACTGATCATGCAGAAATTATAGCTATAAGAGGCGCAAGTAAATATTTAGGGGGATGGAGGCTTTCAGGATGTATTATGTATGTAACCTTAGAACCTTGTCCTATGTGTATAGGAGCAATTTTGAACTCAAGAATTGATAGACTGGTAATAGGAACAAGAGATCCTAAAATGGGAGCCTGCGGAACTTTAATTGATCTAACCAATAATGAAAAGTTTAACCATAATGTAAATGTAAGCTTTGGAGTATTAGAGAAAGAATGTTCAGATATAATAAAAAAATTTTTTCATGAATTAAGAAAATAGACTTATTTTTATTCTTGGTTTTGCAGATGGAAAATAGTAATATGTAGGATATAGTAAATAGGGAGAAGTATCGAAGCGGTTGTAACGAGCCGCACTCGAAATGCGGTTGTCCGCAAGGACACGTGGGTTCGAATCCCACCTTCTCCGCCAGAAGATTAGGTCAAAATAGATGCAGGGCTGAAAAAGCCAGTGTTTATGCGGCCTGACGAGGGTTTTGAATGAAAAATTCAAGACCCTCGTTTTTCATAGATGCACCCTGCTTTTTAACAAGAAAGCGGGGTGTTTCTCGTTTTTGGCGGGAATCAGTCCGGAAAACAAATAAAGCTCATATATCTGATAGGTAACTTTAAATAGATGTGTTCTTGGTTATAGAAAAACACAACCGTTCTTTGCGCTCAAAATTTAAGAAAAAGGATTACCCCACGAAGATGAATTGCAAACCATGTATTTTGCGTTGAGATTAGCACACATTCCTATAAAAAACATTCAAAACGGAAACACAAAACAATCGTTTCCTATATAATGGCCGATTCATTTAGGAAATGTTCACGCTTAATTTACGATTCAGCCGCCCGTCATTTATTGAGCCCCCAAAACCTTACATGCAATGTAAGTGTTTTTCATCGTCTTGCTCCGTTATAATAAAATCAAAAGCAAAGGAGGTTGTTTTTATGAAACAGGCAATTCTGGAGATCGAATCTCTGCGAAAATATTATGGCAGACAGGAAAATCAAACAAAAGCTCTGGACGGCATCTCATTTACGGTGATGCCCGGTGAATACCTTGGCATTATGGGTGCCAGCGGATCGGGAAAATCCACACTGCTCAACTGTATCGCCACAGTCATTCGCCCTACGGCGGGACATATTTTGATGGACGGTGTGGAAGTTAGTGCGCTCAAAGGCAGTAAGCTGGCAGATTACCGAGGAAAAGAAATCGGATATTTATTTCAGAACTTTGAGTTGCTGGACAATCTTACAGGTCAGGAGAATATCCTTTTGCCTCTCGGCATCCATGGTGTGACTGAAAAAGAGGGAAATAAGCGCCTGCGGGAGCTCGCGGAATATCTCGAAATCACCGGTGTAATGAATAAATTTCCCTCTCAGATGTCCGGAGGCCAAAAACAGCGAGTGGCTGCGGCCCGGGCGCTGATTCTGAATCCCCAAATCATTCTGGCAGACGAACCCACCGGCGCACTGGACACCAAAAATGCTCGTGTTTTGATGGAAAAGCTGGCCGGCCTCAACCGAATGCAGCAGACCACGATTCTAATGGTTACACACGACTCCAACGCGGCAAGCTACTGCAGCCGGATTCTGTTTATTCAGGACGGCGTCATTTTTCATGAACTGCGCAGAAAAGTACCGAATGAGACACGGGAGCAGTTTTACGAGCGCATCCTTGCAGTCATGGCACAACTGGGGGGAGGGAGCGCAAATGTTCTTTAACCTGGTACGCCGCAACAGCAAACGTAACCGGCGGGAAAACGGGCTTTTTTTCTTTTCGCTCTTAGCAGCTATCGTGGCCTTTTACATCATCCTCTCGCTGCCGAATCAGGACATTATGGGTTTTCTCCGGGAGATGGAGAGCGGTGCTGTGGATAGGCTTTTAAGCTTAATTCCCGCCTTTTATGCTGTAACGCTGTTCATTCTTTTCTTCCTCATTTATTTTGCAAGCAGGTACCAGCTGGAACGCCGAAGCCATGAGCTTGGCATGTACCTGATGATGGGGATGCGCCGTACCAAGCTGTTCACGATGCTGCTGGCTGAAGATCTGTGGAGCAGCCTTGTATCCATAGTCGTCGGTATCCCGGTGGCGATACTTCTTTCTGAGGTTATAAGCCTTGTTACTGCGCGGGCGGTGGGCATGGGGATTCTGGGACACCAGTCCGCCGTTTCTCTCTCAGCTATTTTTTGGACGATAGCGGGGTTTGTGCTCATTAAGTTGGCTGCATTTCTTCTGCTCAGCGGCAAATTTGCATCCAAAGAGATTGGCGCTCTGCTTTCTCCCACCCCGGAAGGCGCAAAAAGGCAGCGTCCGGCAGTCCTGTATCGAATTGCGCTGGCTTTGGGTGTGCTGCTTTTGGCGGCGGCCTACCTGCTGGCAATCAGCGGCGAAGCATGGTATTCGTTGGCTGTTATGGGAATAACTTTAGCGTTTGGAATCGCAGGAACGCTGTTGCTTTTCTATGGCCTGCGAACGGTACTGGGCATGTTGGCACAGCGCCAGAGTGGCAAATCCGGGCTGGGAGTGTTCACGTTCCGCCAACTTCAGGAGAATGTAATTGGTCAGCCGCTTTCCCTTGCGGTCAGCTCTCTTTTAATTCTTGCAGCACTTTGCTGCTTCGGGTACGGTGCTTCCATGACCTTGTATTACGGTAGCAACGATACCCATACGCTGGATTACACCTTTCAAAATTCAGAAAATCCATCGGAACTTCCGGAAAAGCTGAAAAGCGCTGGATTGGAGGAGTACTTTGCATCTGTTTTTGATATGAGAATTGGACAAATGCGCAGTGAGAGTAACGATCCGGCAGAAGCAATTCATATGGATGAGATGCTGGAACTGATCGAGCAGCAGGCAGATTCTTCTGCAAGGTCAGATCTTTTAAATGCGTACAGCAATATTGACAATCCGTATGTTATCTCTCTTTCGGGCTATAATCAGCTTTTGGCGGCGGCAGGCGAGCCTCCAATCACACTGAATAACAATCAGGCAGCTCTTTATGGCTACGATTCTTTTACCAACAGAGAAAAAGCGGAACTGATAAACCATGTCCTTTCGCAGGAGCCGGAAATAGTAGCAAATGGAGAGCGCCTCCAATTAACAGGTACCATACAGACCAGAAATCCTGTAACAGACCGCGCGATAACGCTTTACTTTGCCCTCATCGTTCCGGATGAGACCTTTGACCGATTGGCAGAGGAAAGGTACACCCACTACTGGGATGCGACCTTGTCTCCCGGGTTTGTGCAGGAGAACGGGAGGATGCAAGCCATTCAGCAGATTAACCACAAGCTGGATGCAACGGATATTCACTATGAAAGCTACCTGCAAAGCATGGGACGGCAGCTATTTTATCAGGTGGCATCCAGCTATCTTACACTGTACCTTGCGGTCATTTTCCTCATCATCGCGAATACCGTCATTGGCATGCAATTCCTAACGCAGCAGCGCAAGACGGGGCGGCGCTACCGCACGCTGGTACGACTGGGCAGTCATTATGAGGCGATTTGTCTCTCTGCAAATCGTCAAATCCGCTGGTTTTTTGCTTTGCCAATAGTCGTTGCAGCAGTGGGAAGTGTGTTCGGCGTTCGGGCACTATTCTCCGGATTCCTGCCGCCGGATCTGGCCGAAAACATCCCTGGGCTCTATCGCATCGCTTTTGTGATACTTTTCCTGCTTTGTGTGGTAGAATACGGATATATGCTTGTTGTGACACGAGCCAGCTCAAAGTATATCCTGACACGTATGGAAGCAGGTCGAGAAGAATAAAGAAAGGAGGGAGCCGCCATAAAGAAGATTGTTATTGTAGAAGATGAGCCTTTTATGCGGGAGGAACTGCGTGAGATTTTTGAGAAAGAGGGATACCCAGTCGTTTGTATTGCAGAATTTGGCCATGTAACGGATGATATTCTGCAGGCGGCTCCCGGCCTTGTATTACTGGATATCAATTTACCCGGAATCAGCGGTTTTGAGATTTGTCGGGAGCTGAAGCGGAAAGCAATGCTGCCGGTGTTGGTGCTAACCTCCCGTGATCAGATGAAGGACGAGCTTCATGCGCTGAATTTGGGTGCGGATGAATACCTGACAAAGCCCTGCCGAAAGGAACGACTGCTTGCCCGTGCTGCCAATCTGCTGCGCCGGTATGAGGGGCGCGGACATCTGCGTCCCGGTAAGGACTTTTTACTGGATAGCCAGACCTATACGCTGTATATCCACGATCAATCTGTGGTGCTTCCACAGAATCAGGGTAAATTGCTGGCGGCTTTTTTAGCGCACCCTGATGAGCTTGTAACGAAAGAAACACTCTGCATGGCGCTATGGGGAACAACCGAATATATTGATGAAAATGCTTTGCAGGTGAATTTGACCCGGCTGAAAAAGACAATGAAAGAACTGGAAATGGTACAGCAGATCGAGACGGTGCGCGGACTTGGCTATCGACTGACAGCGGAGGAGAAAATAGATGATGAATAATCTCCTGCATACATTAAAAAAATATGCTGTCTGGTTTCTGCTCCCTATGGGGCTTAATCTTCTGTACGCTCTGGCTTTGTGGCTTTCAGACAGCGATGCGTTTCACCGGCTTTGGCTTATGCTTGTATTCGGTTCGCTGCTGCTGTTTTCAATAGCACTTCTTTTTGCCTGCCGTTTGGAAAAACGGCGCGAAAAAACTTTTCTGGAGTTTCTCAATCACCCGGACGAAATTACCGAAGCGAACCTGTTGCGGTTGGTGGGCAGGCGGGACGGTGAGCTTGTCCATCACATCGGGGTTCTGCTGCGGGAAAATGAGCAAGCGAACCGGACTTTGATGACACAGGTGAATGACTATGAGGAATATGTGGAATCTTGGGCACACGAGATCAAAACGCCGCTTTCCCTTCTGACCTTTCTGCTGGACAACCGCAGAGATGAATTGCCGCTCGCTGTCTATCAACGGCTCGATTATGTACGTGCACAGATGCAGGGATTTGTAGAGCAGATGCTCTACTATGCAAGGCTCAAGAGCAGACAAAAGGATTATCTGTTTGAATCGCTATCCCTTATAGAATGCTGCGAGGAAGCATTGGAGAACTACCAACCGCTGCTGAATGAACGAGGCTTTCGAATCACCAAAGAATTGCCCCGGCTCTTTATCCTTTCAGACCGCCGGGGATTGCTGTTCATCATCAATCAGATTCTCAGTAATGCCGTCACGTATACGCAAAATACAGAAGTACCGGAACTGCATCTAACCGCAGAACAAACTGAACGGTCCGTCATTCTTCGCATCAGGGATAATGGAATCGGGGTGCAACCATGGGATTTACCATTTCTGTTTGAAAAAGGCTTTACCGGTGATACTGGTAAAGCCCGAAAAAAGGCAACCGGCATGGGATTGTATCTCGCGAATGAAATGGCAAAAGCTTTGAAAATTGAGCTGGAGGTCTGCTCACAGCCCCAGAAAGGCTTTGAGATGATTGTTCTCTTCCCAACGATTGATTCTTAGATTAAAGGGTAAGACTACCCTCTTCGACTTGCGGAAAAGCAACATATATGGAAACCAAAAGGCGTCTAAAGAGCAAATCACAGCTTTCCTGCATAAAGCATAGGCGACTTGAATGTTTATGAGGCCTGACGAGGGTTTTGAATGAAAAATCCAAGACCCTCGTTTTTCATAGATGCACCCTACTTTTTTAGAAGAAAGCGGGATGTTTCTTTTTTAGGCCGGAATCAGTCCGGCACACAATTTCATAAAGCAAATACCCTATGGGGCAATTTTAAGCGGCTGTGTTCTTCGTAACTGAAAAACACAGCCGCTTTTTTTGTTGCCTGAAATCATAAAGAAAGGATAGATGCACCGTGAAAAACGAACTGCAAACCCTGCGGTTATTCAGTCCCCTCTTTCCCCATATCTACAGAAAGAATGAGTGGGGCGATCTTGATAATTATCCGGAGGACTTAACCCTCGGTGAGGTTTTGGAATACGAGGATGAAATTCTCGCCCTCATTCAGAAAGAGGGACTCCCCGGCGAGGGTGACCGAGGCCTTGCTGTTTACCTCAATGATAATCTTAGCCAAAAGATATACAGCATCAATCCCTCAGTGGAGGAATGGAATGGCGAGCTGTGGGGCGTTACCGAGATACAAACCCACAGTACACTTTCTCCCTCCGAGCTTGCGGAGCTTACAGAATGGCTGTCCGGACAATTTTCAGACGGCTGGGGCGAGGGACTGGAGCAAAGGGAAATCGAAGTATATGACGGTGAGCTGTATGTCAGCTTTTGGGATAGCAGCAACCGCTTCTTTATCAAGTCGGAGGATAAGCTGAAAGGCAATCAGTTTTTCAGCTTTGGCATGACGATGGGAGGAATGTGCTAATGCCAAATCATGTTACCAATATTTTAAGAGTGTCCGGTGATCCGGAAAAGGTCAGGGCTATGTTCGAGGCCATCAAAAATGATGAAATCGGCCTCGGCAGCATCGATTTCAACAAGGTAATTCCTACGCCGGATAACATCTATCAGGGCAACCTCGGAAAAGAGGAATTCGCCAAGTACGGCAAGAACAACTGGCTGGACTGGAATACCGCTAATTGGGGAACCAAGTGGAACAGCTATGGCTATGATGTCGAGTATACCCCAAAGGAATTTGATGGCGAGCATATCGAATTCCAAACCGCATGGAGCTATCCTGACCCAATCATTGCAGCCTTGGCTAAACGGTACCCTGATCCCAGCTTTGAGGTGAAATGGGCAGATGAGGACTTCGGCTACAATGTCGGACGCAAAGAATTTGAAAACGGCGAGGAAATATTCAGCCATATCCCTCCCGGTGGTTCCAAGGAAGCACTGGAGCTGGCGGCTGAGGTTCACGGCTTGGATCTGGCCGATGAGGGCTACCTGTACAATGGGGAAACCGGCGAATATGAATATCATGATCCGGATGAGTCGATGTCACTAAAAATGTAAGTGATAATCGGCTCTTTTCTTTTCAGAGGGAGGTGATGGAATATCAATAGCTTTATCAGCTGGGTGGGCGGTAAAAAAGCCCTCCGCAATATTATTTATCGGCTCTTCCCCAAGGATTTCGGCAGATACATTGAAGTCTTTGGCGGCGGGGGCTGGGTGCTGTTCGGCAGGCCTCCTGACTGTAAGGGTATGGAGGTCTACAACGACTTTAACAGCAACCTGACCAACCTGTTCTACTGCGTAAAGAACAGGCCGTTGGCGTTCCTCAAGCAGCTGGGCTTCCTGCCCCTTAACTCACGATATGAATTCAATGTGCTACGCCGGTTCTTTGAAAAGGATGAATTCGATACCGAATATCTGCAGGAAGAACTGGAACTGGCGCAGCATAACCTCCCGCCGCCTGCATTTGAGGAACTTAAGGCTATCATGCTGGAGCAGGCAGAGCCAAGCGATGTGTGGCGAGCGGCTGCATTTTTCAAGCTCATCCGCTACAGCTACGGCAGCGGCTGCACCTCCTATGGCTGCCAGCCCTTTGATATCAGAAAGGTGTTCGCCGTTATCTGGGAGGCATCAAGGCGACTTGCAAACACGGTGGTGGAAAATAAAGACTTTGAGGCATTGATCCGGCAGTACGACCGTGATGATGCCTTTTTTTATTGTGATCCGCCCTATTACATGACCGAGGGTCACTATGCGGTGGAGTTCCTCAAAACCGACCATCAGCGGCTCCGGGATACGCTGGCAGGTTGCAAAGGGAAATGGATGGTTTCCTACAACGATTGTGAATTCATCCGGGAACTGTATCAGGATTACACCATCACCCCAGTCACCCGCCTGAACAATCTGGCGCAGCGGTATGACGGAGGCTGCGAGTACCCAGAAGTTATCATTACCAACTACGACCCCAAGGAACGGGAAAATGATATGTTCCAGATGAATCTGTTTGACCTTTGTTTTGGAGGTGAGGATGAAGATGACTGCGATTGAGAAAATGAGATGGGCAAAAGCCCTGCTGGAGGAAGAAAGCGGCGGCGCATATGAGCTTGTAGTCGGCAATGTTCACGATGACCTGTATCTTCGATGTGGAGATCAAGTCAATGCGGGGCTGTATCTTTCTATGCTGCCGAACAGAGATACCGGCAAGTATGACTGTATTTTCAAGGGATACACCCGCATGAGCGGAGGCTATCGCAACGCCAAGGGAATGCAGAAGCTGGCTGACGAGTACAAGCAGGCTGCATATTTTCTCAGGGAGATGGAAATTGCCAACATTTCTCTGTCTGAGGATGAGCTTTCTGCCTTTGTATCAGAGTTGAAATCGGCAGAGAAACAACAAATCAACGCCCTGCAGATGGGGATGTAAAGGAGGATTGCACCATGAGAATCATTGAAACCAAGGGCAGGATTGCAGATAACGGCAACATCGTCCTGCCGCCCGATGTGTTGGAAACCATGTGTGTCACTGCCGGTGATACCGTGCATCTGGCGTACCTGTCCCATCACCCGGTAAAGGAGATTAACAGCTACGGGGAGTTTTTTCTCACCAAGGATGGTATCGATCATGTAACTGAACCGGTGGAAGCGCCGGAATTGGCAGAGCTGTCGGTGCCTCATGTGCTTTTGGAGGCGGCAGGGATTCCGCTGGATGACGATCTGGACATCCGCTGTGAGGACGGCGCTATCATCATCGGCAGTGCCGATCCCGTAAAGCAGCTGCCACCTCAGCTCATGGAGCTGTTCGACAGCCTCGGCGTGAGCTATGACACCATCCGCTGTGTGCTGGAGGGAGGTGCGGAGGATGAATAAGAAGCCCATCTACAAGCTGATGGACGGCAAAGGACGTGTGCTGATTCCCAAGGAACTGCGCACCGCCAGCGGCATGGATTACGGCGATATCGTGCGCCTTAATATATCCAACGGCATGGTCAGTGTACAAAAGGTGGATATCATCGAAATCGGCGACCAGTCTCCGGAGGCGGTGGAGGCCTATGTCCGTGCGGCGTTCAAGACTATGCCTGACGATACAAGACTTTCCCTCATTTCCGATCTGACTGCCCTACTGCAGCAGAAAAAGGAGGGCTAACGGATGGAAAGAAAATCTCTATTTACTGATAAAGACTGTTCGGCAACAGGCTTAAACTGCAGTATTCAGGGGGAAGTTGTCGTATTAAGTCAGGACACACCTGAAAGGCAGCTGTACTTCTGCCTATGCGGAAATGGGGCCGGTACCAATCCAAGCGGCTGTGCTGTATTTTTAGTATCGCTCCGTACCGGGGAGTTTGCCCTGAAAAAACGCAGTGAGGTCATCGGCATCCTTAAGCCAGAGCTTCTGCCGGACAGTGCCAAGCTGCAGCTCTCCCAAATCAGACCGGTGGGAGCGCTGGATTTAAAGAATTATGAGCCGAAATACAGTGGCTACAGCTTTCTGCCCGATGGCCGCTATGCTTCTGGCGTGTGGCTCTGCACCGAACAAGAAGCGCTGGATTATATGGAGATGCAGAAGCCATACCAGCATCGCATCATGATCTGCGACCGGGATGATTTTTGTGTGCTGGAGCTACAGGAGGGCAGGCTTCTCCATCCAACAGAGGAAGCAATGGAGGCCTTCCGGCAGGCCTCGGAGAACGGAGGTCTTACTATGACATAAAGGAGGCACAAGATCATGAGAAATATCCGGATGGAAAAGGATATCATCCTATACTACGGCAACCCTGCCGGTTATGTCAGCGGCGGCAAGGCGATGGTTGATCCCTTGTTCGAGTCGGAGGAACTGAAAGCCTTTCTTAGCCGCCAAAAGGATATCGGCGAGGTGAAATGGACGGACGGTGTGTATGACCACCTTGTGAATGGTCAGCGGGATAACCAAGAACTCACCCTGCTGAAAAGCTGCCGTGTATGGCAGCTAAAACCCGAATCGGATCTCCAGATGCGCTTCATCAGTCACGCTGATTTCTGTAAAGAGTTTGGAGAGCCGCAGATGTCCGATTATCAAACCGTCTATGACGGCGAAGTGGAAACCAACGATCTGGAGGCACTCTACACCAAATTCAATACAGCTCACCCTCCCGGTTATGTAGGGCATTCCCTGTCTATGTCGGATGTGCTGGAGCTGTACGATGAAAATGGCAGCAGCTTCTACTACTGCGACCGCTTCGGCTTTCAGGAAATCCACTTCAAGTCTCCGCCACAAACCCAGACCATGCAGCTCTAAATATAGGTCTTACTTTAAAATATTACAAAACAAGGAGGAAAGTTAGAATATGAACTCTAAAACAAAGAGGTTCTGTTCCATCGGATTGGCAATTTGTCTGATATGTTCCATGTTCGCAGGGAGCGCATATGCGACAAAGCTGATATTTACGGACAGTGTCAATCATTGGGCTGAGAAAGCTATCAACGAACTTGCAGACAAAGGAATCCTTTATGGTTATCCTGATGGCTTGGTTCACCCAGATGAACTTATAACAAGAGGTGAGTTTGCTTCTCTTGTTGCAAGAACAATGAAACTTCCCAATCCCGACAACGAAAATGTGGCCATTGTATTCAAGGATATTGCAGGGCATTTTGCAGAAAAGGATATCGAAGCACTGGTCATTGCAGGGATTATTGGAAAAGATGACTTCGGTGAAAGGTTCTGTCCGGATGAACCCATCACACGAATTGAAATGATTAGAATGCTGATAAAAGCAATTGGAAAGGGAGAGCATTCCAAAGACTGCTCCTGCAATACCGGGTTTGCTGATGACGATCTGCTCACAGAAGAACAGCGTAAGTATGTCTGTGCAGGAAAGCACTACTGCATCATTTGTGGATTTCCTGATGGCACGGTCAGACCCAACGATGTGGCTACCCGTGGTGAAGCTTTTGAGATGCTCGTAAGCACGGAGAAAGCAAAAGAACAGATAAAAGAGCAGGAAAGCAAGCCTCCGGTAGATAAGCCAGCAACTGGCGATTCCTCATCAAGCGGAGGCGGCTCCTCCACTGTCCCGGCTCCGCAGTTTAGCTTTATACTCCCTGCCAATGCATATAAAGGTGATGAAATTAAATTAGAACCAACAAGCCGCTATGTAAAAAGCGTGGTGTGGACAGTCAGAAAAGATGGTGTATCACTTGAACTGGATAAGGTTTTGAATGGTGTTCTTAATGAGAACGGAGGCTCTATCTCCTTTTTGGATACAGGCAATTTTGTGCTTACGGCTACAGCTGTTAATAGTCGTGGCAAGGAGATCAAACATGAACAGAGCATCCATATCTACCCTGTTATCACTACAGGGTTTTCGCTGCCTAAAACAGCTCACACTGATACAGCTGTTTCGGTAGATTTAAAAACAACAGATCTTGGCAGTAATCAGGTGATATGGACATTAAAGAAGGAAGGGTTAGAAATTGACCTTGCAGATGCTCTGAACGGTGAACTTGAAGCAGATGGAGGCATAGTGGTGTTTAAAAATAAGGGCAGCTATGTTCTCACCGCTTCTATTGCGGATGAATTGGGTAAAACTGTGTCAGCTTCACAAACAATCACCATATATCCCGTTGCACAAGTCAAAGTAACCCTACCAACAGTAAGTCATACGGATAAGACGGTAAACTTTTATTCAGAAGTAACAGATGCAGAAGATATGACTGTGGACTTTTCTCTCACCAGAAATGGAGAAACCGTGCAGATCACAGACTATGTTGAGGGAGATCTAAACGCGGGCAGCATTCGCTTTAAAGAAAAAGGTGTATATGCCCTTACAGTAATAGCCACAGACAAGACCGACCGAATATTTACAGATACCGCAAACATTACGGTATACCCTGTAGGTTCTTCCGGTTTTTATCTGCCTGAAATTTTCCATACTGACAGCGAAGTCACTCTTCAGGCTAATTTTTCCGAAATCGGCAACCACACCGTAGAATGGACGCTAACGAAAAATGGTAAACCGATAAATCTGCAGGATACCATAAGCGGAGGCCTTACCAACGCAGGTGGTACTGTTCAATTTAAGGAACAAGGAAGCTATGTTCTTAAGGCGGCATTCACGGATAATGGTGGCAGAAACTACAGTTACGAGCAAGGATTTAAGGTATATCCCGTGCCGACTGTGCGATATAGCCTTCCCCAATACGCACATACAGATAGCGACATCGCCATAAAAGCTCAAGTGACTGCACTGGATGACCTCAACATTGAATGGCTTGTGGACAATACCTATGGCTTTCAGGACTTCGATACCTTTGTAGACGGTGAACTGAGCAATGAGGGCGGTACAATACGTTTTAAGAGGGCGGGTATCTACGAGCTTGTCGCAAGAGTTACTGATGAAACAGGCCGTGTATTTTTATTCGAGTTTGGCGGCAAATGCGAGGTACTCCCCGTGCTTTCTATTGGCTTTGAACTTCCTGCCCTCGCTTATACTGATAGCACAATCGACATCAGAACACATGGCAATAACAATGTGCTTCCCGTTGAATGGTCTTTGAGTAAGGGTGAAAAAACTGTTTCATTGGGAGATTTTATCAACGGTACTCTCAATGCACAGGGAGGAAAAATTGGATTCATAGCTGACGGAGAGTATACACTGACTGCAACCATGACCGACTTTTTGAAGCGAAGCTACAGCCATAGTCAAACCATTCGTGTTCTGCCGGTTATCAGCTATGATTTCATTCTTCCAAGTACCATTCATTATGGAACGCAGTTTACAGTATCGCCGAAGAACGTTTTAAGCCTTGGCTCCAACAGTGTAGTTTGGTCACTGAACAAGGATGGAGAGCACGCCGAATTTACAGGTGTGCTGACCAATGATGGGGGTAAAATATCTATCCATCATACCGGAACATTTACGCTTACTGCCGCTGTAACAGATAGCGCAGGCAGACCGTTTTCACAAAGTCATAACATCACAGTGACCAACACGGCACCCAATACCCCAGTGATTACTGCTACACCTACCAGAACCGTAAAAGATGGGAAATTCCTTGTCAATGTAAATGCTGCAGCGACCGATCCAGATGGTGACGATGTTATCTTGGAATGGGATGGAACAACTGCAGACAGCTATTATCCTGTGGGTTCCCATACCATCAGGGTAAGAGCTAAAGATGATGCGGGGGATTATTCCGATTGGATTTCAAAGACTTTTACAATTACGAACGCTGCACCGAGTGTTCCCATCATCAACAGAACCCCAAGCGGAAATAGCGTAATACCGGGAACACCAGTGACAATCACAGCACAAAGCAATGATTCGGACGGTGATGCTATCACCTACATTTGGGAAAACCGTAAAGCAGAGACACAAGTATATCCCTTGGGTAAAAATGTAGTCAGAGTAAAGGCTGTTGATTCGACCGGAGCTGAATCTCCGTGGTCAGCGATTGTGTTTTTTGTCATGGACTCCAACGGCAGCGGTGGAATGGTGCTGACAGGCCCGGATTCTGTTATTTTGGAAAATGGAATTGAAGATGCTACGATTCGTGATTACACCTTTACTGTACCTCCCGTATCAGGGCATAACGGAAGCGATTATGGCAGAGTTAGAGGCTATAACACTCTGACAAAGCAATGGGATCAGCTGGATTACGGCACAACAAACAATGGCATAACGTTCCAAAGAACGCTGGAAGTCGGTGTGTATAGCAAGCTGGAGTTTTACTACTACACAAACCATAACTGTATGTATAACAAGAGCAACATCACCTATTCTGTAACCTATCATTTTGAGTAAGAGAATGTATAAAGAACGGAGGATTAAAATATGCCAACAATCGATGTCAAAATCAACTCCATCTACCCGCCCGGTACCAGCGGCAACATCCGTGCCTTTGCTTCAGCAACGGTGGACAGCTGTCTCGGCATCCGGGGCATTAAGGTGGTGGAGGGTGGTCGTGACGGTCTCTTTGTTTCCATGCCAAGCCGCAAGACCGAAAACGGCTACAAGGAAATCTGCTTCCCGGTGACCAAAGAGTTCCGGGAACAGCTCCACAAGGCGGTACTGGACAGCTACCAGCAGGTTGTAGCCATGAACCAAGCCCCGGTGCAGCCGCAGGGAGCTGCACCGGAACAGTCCCAGCCACCCATGCAGATGGGCGGTATGTAAGCATCCCGTCAACCCAACAACAAAAACATTTTGGAGGTAAAACACAATGAAAAAAATAATGAACAAGATTACTCATAAGGCAAATATGCTGGCAGTCAGGGCAAGAACGCCGCTCACCAACAACCGTGGGGAGGGCTTCGTAGATACCGCAATTAAGATTTTAATGGCGGTTGTCATCGGTGCTCTGGTGCTGGCCGGATTGTATCTGCTCTTCGACCAGACCGTGCTGCCCACCCTCACCCAGCGTATCAAGGAAATGTTCAACTATGCCGGATAAGCTGGCCGCTGCGCAAGCGGTCTTTTTTATTGCCCTATTGTGTTCGGCATCGGCGATTGACTTTGCGAAACGCATTGTTCCCAACTGGATTAGTATTGCTATTGCCACTGTTTCCATATTGGATTTTACACCAGTTAAAATGCTGGGAATCCTTGTTGCCCTGCCGTTTTTAGCGGCAGCAATATTCTGCGGTGGCATGGGCGGCGGAGATATCAAGCTGATGGCGGCCTGTGGTCTTGTGCTGGGGCTTCCAAAAGGGTTGCTTGCGACAACTGCAGGGTTAAGCCTGCTGCTACTCTACGTGGCAGTGTATCGGATTATTTGCAAGGTGCAAGGACGGGAGGCGCAAAGCGCCTTCCCTCTTGCACCTTTTTTATCGGCGGGCTGTCTGCTCGCTTACTTCATTTAAGGGAGGAAATCAAACCATGAGTTTTTTTAAGAATAGAACGGTTATTGGCGTGATTTGCATTGTGCTGTCCCTGCTGATCTGCTTTGCCGTAACGCCGCTGTTTAACCAGAGCATCAGCAAAAAAACCGAAATTGTGCGGGTGGCAAAGCCCATCAAAATAGGGGAAGCCATCACCAAAGACATGGTGCAAACCGTAGAGGTGGGCGGCTACAATCTGCCGGAGGATGTTGTCAGACATACGGATACGATCATCGGCAAATTTGCCTCCGCTGATTTGGTGCCGGGAGATTACATCATCAGCTCCAAAATCGTCGATGCCCCTGCTGCGGAAAACGCCTATCTCTACAATCTGACCGGAGAAAAACAGGCGATTTCTGTATCGGTTAAGAGCTTTGCCGCAGGGCTGTCCGGCAAACTAATTTCCGGAGATATTGTGTCAATCGTTGCTCCAGATTACAAAAAGCAGGGCGTGACAGTCATTCCGCCGGAGCTGCAGTATGTGGAGGTCATCGCCGTCACAGCAGGCAGCGGCTATGATGCCAATACGGTCGAGCAGAAAGAAGCCGTGGATGCAGATGAAAAGGAGCTGCCTGCCACCGTCACTTTGCTGGTCACACCAGAGCAGAGCAAAAGCCTTGCCGAGCTGGAAGCAGACGGAACCCTTCATGTATCCCTCGTTTACCGTGGCAGCAAGGAAAATGCGGCAAAGTTTACCGAGGCGCAGGACTTGGTGCTTTCCAAGCTGTATCCCGATAAGCCGGAAACTCAGGAAAGCGAGGATAACAGCCAGCTGGAAGCCCCTGCGAATACACCGGTGGAAAGCGGGGCTGAGTAAATGCTGAACTTCAAAAAAGGCGGTCTGTTCAGCCGCAAGGACAACATAGAGCCTCCGGAGATAGAACCGGATAACGCCGCACAGGTACTGGCAATTTGGGGCAGCCCCGGCTGCGGCAAGACCACGGTGGCGGTCAAACTGGCCAAGTATCTGGCAGACAGAAAAAAGAATGTGGTGCTGCTTTTATGCGACTGCACCACGCCTATGATCCCCTGCATCTGCCCGCCCGGTGATTTAGAGGGCGGCCATTCCCTTGGAAGTATTCTTGCCGCCAATTCCGTTACCGAATCGCTGGTGAAAAACAACTGCAATACCCATAAGCGCATGAACCATCTGGCGGTCATCGGTCTGCAAAAAGGAGAAAACGAAAACTGCTATCCTCCCGTTACACCGGCTCTGATAAAACAGCTTATCGAAGTGCTGCGTGACATGGAAAGCCATGTCATTATCGACTGTGGCAGCTCCATCTATTTTGACGAGCTGTCCACCATCTCCATTCTGGAGGCCGATGCGGTGCTGCGGCTCATAAACTGCGATTTAAAATCAGTCAGTTACCTGTCCAGCCAGCAGGAGTATCTGCGGATGGCCGGGTTTGACTTTGACAAGATGTATAAGGCAGTCAGCAATGTAAAATCCAATGAAGCCAGTCAGAACATGGAACAGGTGCTGGGCAGTGCTGTATTTACTCTGCCGCACTCCCCGGAGTTGGAGGCTCAGGTGCTGGCCGGAAACCTATTCGCTGACTTGTCCCTGAAAGACAGCCGGGGCTTTCGCAGGGAAATCGAAAAAATAGCAAAGGAGGTGTTCGAGGTATGAGCAGGCATAACCTGTTTTTTTCACCGGAGCAGGAAACTGAGGATTTCCACAGTGTGCTGCAACAGGTGCAGGAGCATATATCCGGGCAGCACAGCGAACTGCTATCAGACGGCAACGCTGCCGAAGCCAAGGCGCATATCAAGCGGTATATCGCCAAGTTTGTGCAGGACAGCCGTGTGGCGGTAAAAGGCATGACACAGCAGCAGCTGGTGGATGCCCTGTATACCGAAATGGCTGAGTATTCCTTTCTTACCAAGTACATCTTTGCTGACGACATCGAAGAAATCGACATCAACAGCTGGCGGGATATTGAAATCCAGTACGCCGGTGGGCGCTGCGAAAAGCTGCGGGAACACTTCGACAGCCCCCAACACTGTATCAATGTGCTGCGCCGGATGCTTCATGTGTCCGGTACCATTCTGGATGACCAATCCCCTCTGGTGGTCGGTACTCTTGCAGAAAACATCCGTATTGCTGTTATGAAAAGCCCCATTGTGGATGCCAGCGTAGGCGCTGCCGCCTCCATCCGTATCGTCAACCCCAATAACATGGAGAAAGAGGATTTTATAAACGGTGGTACGGCAACCGCTGAAATGCTGGATTTTCTATCGGAGTGCATCCGCTACGGCATTTCGGTGTGCATTGCGGGAGCCACCAGCAGCGGTAAGACCACCGTGGCAGGCTGGCTGCTTACCACCATTCCCGATAACAAGCGCATTTTTACCATTGAAAACGGCAGCCGGGAGCTTTCCCTCATCCGGGAAAAGGACGGCAGGGTCACCAATTCCGTAGTGCATACCCTCACCCGCAACAGCGAGAACGAGCTGTACCGTATTGAGCAGATTGACCTTGTGGACATCTCCCTGCGCTTCAACCCCGACATTATCGTGGTAGGCGAAATGCGTGGTGCGGAGGCCAATGCTGCACAGGAAGTAGCCCGCACCGGTGTGGCGGTGGTTACCACCATCCATTCCAACTCCTGCGAATCCACCTACCGCCGTATGGTTTCCCTCTGCAAGCGAGCGGTGGATATGTCGGATGAAACCCTCATGGGCTATGTGACCGAGGCCTATCCCATTATCGTGTTCTGCAAGCAGCTGGAAAATAAGCAAAGGCGGCTCATGGAAATTATGGAGTGCGAAATCCTGCCGGACAACAGCCGCCATTACCGCACCCTGTTCCGGTACGAGATTACCGAAAATCGCTATGAAAACAATCAGTTTTATATTACCGGACACCATGTAACGGTTAATCCCATATCCGACAGCCTGTGTAAACGGCTGATAGAGAATGGTATGCCGCAGGAACGCATCAATCTTCTTAAGAAAGGGGGGCAAATATCCATATGACAACCATTCAACTGCTGGCCTGTATCGGTATGATTACAGGCTTTTTTCTACTCATCGGCCTAAAACCGATGGAATTCACCGATGGGTTGTTTTCCTTTCTCACCAGAGAAAAGAAATCTATCAAGGATGAGATCAAAGCGGCACAGCGCCGCCAAAAGCCGGGATTTCTGAAACAGCAAATTCATATGGCGCAGGAGGTGCTGGCCATGACCGGCAGGAGCAATCGCTTTTCTCTGATTTGCGCCTGCTCTTTGCTGCTTTTTGCCATCGGTGCCGCTATTGCCATTGTGATGGGCAACTTATTTCTGGCTCCGGTGATGGCGGCAGGCTTTATGATGCTGCCTTTTTGGTATGTGCAGCTCACCGCCAGCCATTTCAAAAAGGACATTGCTGCCGAGCTGGAAACAGCCTTGTCCATTGTCACCACAGCCTACCTGAGAAGTGAGAATATCCTTACAGCAGTAGAGGAAAATCTCCACTACCTGAACCCGCCGGTGCATCAGGTGTTCAAGGACTTTGTCCTGCGGGTCAAGTTGATTGATCCCGATGTGTTGGAGGCCATCAGGGTGCTGCGCACCAAAATCGACAACGAAGTATTCCGGGAATGGTGCGATGCCCTATGTGATTGCCAGCATGACCGCAGCTTGAAAAGCACCCTGACTCCCATCGTTTCAAAGCTCAGTGATATGCGGATTGTGAACGGCGAGCTGGAATATCTCGTATTTGAACCCCGCAAGGAATTTATCATCATGGTCATCTTTGTCATCGGCAATGTTCCCCTCATGTATCTCCTGAACAAAAGCTGGTACGACACGCTGATGCACACCCCATTGGGGCAGATCATTCTGGCAATCAGCGCCGCTCTTATTTTTATCTCCACGGCCTGCGTGATCCGGCTTACCAAGCCCATAGAATACAGGAGGTGATGGTGATGGGATTACTTTTTTTATTTGGAATTACGTTGGCGGCAGGGCTGTTTTTTATTTTCTTGGATGTGCTGCACCTACCGTACCTCAGCACTGCTAAGGCTATGCTGAATACTACAAGATCAGAGAAAAAAGCAGCAAGGAGCTTGGAAACCTATCTCATGACTTGGGCGGTAAAGCTCTCTAAATATATCCGCATGGACGAGTACCGCAAGCATCGGCTGAAAAATGTGCTGAAAGCCACCGGTATGAACATGGAGCCGGAGGCCTATCAGGCCTATGCGCTGGTGAAATCCGGTGTGATTCTGCTGCTGGCAATCCCGGCAGGATTAATCTTTCCCTTGCTGGTGCCGGTGGTGGTGTTCCTTGCGGTCATGGTGTACTTTAAGGAAACTAAAAAGGCAGACGAAAGGCTGTCCGCAAAGCGAGCCTCCGTGGAAAAGGAACTGCCCCGTTTTGTTGCCAACATCGAACAGGAGCTGAAAGCCTCCCGTGATGTGCTGGCCATCGTAGAGAACTACAAAAAAAACGCCGGAGAAGCCTTTGCCGGAGAGCTGACCGTGCTGGCAGCGGATATGCGTTCCTCCAGCTACGAGGCAGCCCTTACCCGGTTTGAGGCAAGACTCAATTCGCCCATGCTCTCGGACGTGGTGCGAGGCCTTATCGGTGTACTGCGTGGGGATGACAGCACGGTGTATTTTCAGATGCTGGCGCATGATTTCAAACAGCTGGAGCTGCAGCGCCTTAAAGGTGAAGCGCAGAAAATACCGCCCAAAATCCGTGTGTTTTCCTTTCTCATGCTGATGTGCTTTCTCTTTACCTATCTGGCCATCATCGCCTATGAGATCATCAAATCCCTCGGCGGGATGTTTTAGGGAGGGGTGAGCATGAAGAAGATCTTAAAATCCAAACGTGGCGAGGGATATATTGATGTGTGTGTTCTTGTCCTCTGCGCCATGCTGGTCATTGCACTGGCCGTGCAGGTGCTGCCGGTGTTCATCGTTAAAAATCAGCTGGATACCTACGCCACCGAGCTGTGCCGGGAAGCGGAAATCTCCGGCAGGGTGGGCAGTGAAACCAGCCGTCGTGTAGCGGTTCTCACCGAGCAGACCGGGCTGAGTCCCCGGATTTCATGGTCAAAGACCGGCAATATCCAGCTGAACGAGGAAATCACCGTGACCTTGACCTTAGAGAAGAACATCGGACTGTTCGGCGGGTTTGGTTCGTTCCCCATTACCCTGCGCTCGGAAGCCTCCGGGAAAAGCGAGGTGTATCACAAATGAACAAGCTAAAATACATTCTCAGGGATAAGGCCGGGAACGGCTTCCCTTTGGTGGTAGCCATTACGCTGGCTCTTGTGATTATCCTGTGTGGCGTGATAGAGTATTTTCGGCTGAATATTATCGCCAGCGGTGTAAAAGAAGCCTTGGAGGATGCCATCATCGTGACGGTCAACGACAACTATGCCGATGTGTATCACGGCGTGCGGGAGGGCTACAGCGGCGGCTACCAGCCGGACGGCTCCTCTTTTTCCTATAGCGTGAACACCGGCGACATTTACGGCTACATGGACGGTGTCCTCGGCATGGAAGCTGTGGGCGACAGCCATGTGAAATATGCTGGGGATGCTTTGGAATACAAGCTCTCCCGTTTGGATGTCACCATCCGCAATGCGCCGCTGGCTCCGTCTTACCCAAAAAACGCACAGCGATTTGAAGCGGATGCGGTGATCTGGCTGGAGGTTCCCGTTTACTTTGGTGGCAAGGAGCTGGCTCCCATGAAAATCAAGCTCAAGGTTCAGGCGGGATATACCGAGGTGTTTTAACTGTTCAGGAAAGTATCTGGACTTCTGAGAAAAATTATAGTATGGTGTGTCATACACAAAGATAATATTCACACTGCCAAAGGAGGTTTTCAATATGAATGATAAAATAAAAAGAAGGCTTACCATTGCAGGCGCTTCGCTTATCGGCCTTGCGCTTGTGATTGCCATCGGGATGCAGTTTACCAAGGAACCCGTGAGGCCGGATGCTTCTTCACAGGAGCCGGTCAGCTCTTCGGATGTAGCTCCTGATATACAGAATAACACAGAGAAAAAAGAGGTGGTCGTTTCTCCGCAGCCCACACCGGAGCCGGAAAGCTCGGAAATGCTGCCGCCCCAAACCGATCTACCGGAGCAGAAGCTCCAATCCGATCCGGTAAAGCCGGAAGCTCCCGCAAAACCTGAGCTGCCAAAGGATGCGGATACCACCAACCCGTCCAAGCCGCCAGAATACAAGCCGGAGGATACGGAAAAGAAACCGGCTTCATCCGAAAGCAAGCCGCAGGGTGGTGAAACAAAGGATGGTAAAATTTATGTGCCTGGATTCGGATGGATCGATGATGTTGGTGAGGGGCAAGGTTCGACTGCAGATGATATGTATGAAAACGGTAATAAGATCGGGGAAATGAATTAGATATAAAATAATTCAAAGGATTGCACAGCAGAAATGCTGTGCTTTTTCTTTTGCAAAGGAGGCGCTGTATGAAACGAATATTTAGTATTTTGCTTGTACTTGCCCTACTGTGTTCCTCCCTGTATGCTGTACCGGCTTATGCGGTCGGGGATGGAAATGTGGACGGAGGTGGCGGTGGCATGGGCGATGGTACCAGCACCAATTCATGGACTCCGGGAAATGAGGGTGTGCGGGTAACGGTGGTTAGGGCAAGTGATCATGCTTCTGTTACAACACCTATAGATCTAACAAATAAAAAACCTACTAATATTAGGCTACACTTTGGTAAAGTCAGTAAACTTTCATATTCAAGGGGTTCTTCATTAAGTCCAAGCGGCCAGAGTTACTCTTTTCTTAATCCTGCACAATCGTTGCCTCGCATCATTAGCACCAATGGCAGCAACAACATTGCCGCCATTAAAAGCTATTTTACTGATGAACAGGTCATTCGTTCTATTTCGGGTCTTGTAGGAATGGACTTTGATACCTTAATCAGCGGCGAGTACAAGCTACTTTTGGAACCCATCGCCTATTACAAATTTGAGGGTGTTATGATTGCCACCACGGCTACGGAAGCCGCCATGTATGACGAACAGGTAAACGGCCTTCTGAGAAAGAGAATGGTATCTCTTTCCCATAAAAATCTGCCCCTTGCCATGTTTTTGGAGGTGGCGGATCTTAGCTACCCGGCATGGTCAGGAAGCCGGAGCAAAGCTGCATCCAATGCGGATATTAAGGCGGCTCTCGGCCTTGGTATCGTGCGATTTAAGGATATGCCCGGCGAGTCGCCGGAGGTTTCCGTGTATGATTACGAATATCGGGTCAATACCGAGGTTATCACGGCAATCACAGTTAGCGGCGGTCAAAGCGATCCGGATCACCCGGTATCCGCTATCTTTTATGTGAATGGTAGAAGCTACCGGGTTAGCAATATCTATTATCCCGATGGTGACAGCCAGCTGGCGTGGATACGATGGACAACGCCAAGCACCCCGCAGCAGACGACGATCACAGTTTCTGTGTCTGGAGGCGGCAGCTCCAGCAAGGCGACAATTAATATAAATATCGTTGACCTTGATAAGAATCTGCCACCTAATCCCGTGGCAGATGATCGCAATGATAGCTTTAGAAAGTCCGCTGTTCCAAACAATCCGCAGCAGACTTCTGCCAGCTGGACGGTCTGGCGCCCTTGGTGGCAGGAGCATTGGGTATGGCACAGTGACTGGAACTGGTATAGCGATGGTGATGGCAGCGGTCATTGGGAGGATGACGGTGAATGGGTCGATGAGGGCTGGTGGGAGTTTGACCTTGACCGGTATCAGGCCAGCCTTTCGGCAAGCATGGCAATCCAGCCGGATGACAAAAGCCCCACCGCAAGCGGCAAAACCATGAAATCCGGCTACGGCATCAATCAGACGGTTTCTACCAGAGTCAGCACTAACCAGTCCTCGGCGGTAACCGGGGCGCAGAATGCGGTGACCTACTTCCCGGAATTCGGGTATCAAACCTACTGGAGGCTGCTGGAACGCATGAGTTCCGGCTACAATTCCCGGTTTGAGTTTCAGAAGAATCCCTACAGCACCTACAACCGCAGAACTCATTTTTCACCGATTTGGTTTCCGGATGGAAAATATGAGCCGTACACATGGCTGATTGATTGCTGGTCACCCGCTGGGATGCTTTCAATAAACCTCACGGACAGCGTAACCATCCGAGATAATTTGTGGAGCGACTGGCACATTGCGCCTCAGAAACCCAATTAAAAACAGAGAAAAAACAAGGCCGCAGCGAACCGAAAGCTGCGGCCTTGCCATTCTCAACCCTATGAAGAAAGGTGGAAAGTCAATGAAATCGAATCGAATTGCAATGCTTCTGTGCGTGGTTCTGCTTCTGTGTCTGATGTTTGGCACAACAGCATATGCAGCGGGAACCGGTGATGTAGCCGGGGCGATTGAGGGAACGTGGAATACCGCTTCCCAGCAGATTAAAACCGTGGTTAATAAGGTAGTATTCCCCGCCATCGACCTGATTCTGGCGGTGTTTTTCTTTGCCAAATTGGGCACCGCTTATTTTGATTATCGCAAGCACGGTCAATTTGAATGGGCGGCTCCGGCAATCCTGTTCGCCTGCCTGGTGTTTACACTGACGGCTCCATTATATATCTGGCAAGTGCTGGGGATGTAACTGTAAAAGTAAATATTTATTCCTCCGGTTTATCTGTCAGGCGCAGTGGTGTCTCGTCTGCATCCATATATATTCTCTCACACTCCTGCTGGGCAGTGCGCATTATACAAGCGGCCTGAGAGATAAGCTTCTCGGCATCGGTTACTGCATTAAACATTTTATAATAGAGTTTTTTGTAATCAGCCACACAAGTACCTCCTTTAACATTATTTCGGCGGCCTCCGTTGTGTGGTATTAAAGCTCTGAAAAAGCGGATTGTCAAGTCATAAATCAGAGAACAAAAACCAGCCAGTGCTTGGGAGGTAGCGGAGGTTATGAAAGAGGTGAAATTCAAATGTTCATATGGGATTTTGTCGCCGACACTGTCCTCGGTCAGATTGTGGATTGGATCTACGGTCAGATTGTGGGCTTCCTCGGCGACTTTTTTATGCAGATGGGAAACATGGGAGCCGACCTGTTCGAAATGAGCTGGGTACAGTCTATCGTATTGTTCTTTTCCTATCTGGCGTGGGCGTTATACGGTGTCGGTCTTGTGGTGGCGGTCTTTGAATGTGGAATCGAATATCAATCCGGCAGAGGCAGTATCAAGGATACCGCCCTCAACGCCATCAAGGGATTTATGGCTGTGGGGCTGTTCACTACGGTACCAGTGGAACTGTATAAGCTGTCGGTGTCTTTGCAAGGCAGCTTCACTGCCGGGATTACCGGCCTTGGAACCGACTTCGGCACGGTAGCCCAAGGCATCATCGCTTCCCTGCAGGATGCGGGAAATTTAGAGCAGGCCATGACCAGCAACGTGTTCGGCGGCCTGAAAGCGATCACCAGTCCCATCATGATGATCTTTATATTAATCCTCATGGGCTATGCGGTCATTAAGGTATTCTTTGCCAACCTGAAGCGAGGCGGTATCCTGCTCATTCAGATTGCCGTGGGGAGCCTGTATATGTTCGGTGTTCCCCGTGGATATATTGACGGCTTTGTGTCGTGGAGCAAGCAGGTCATCGGCCTGTGCCTTACGGCATTTCTACAGGCAACGGTGCTGATTGCCGGACTCATGGTGGTAAAAGACAATGCTCTGCTGGGTCTTGGACTGATGCTGGCTGCCGGTGAAATTCCCCGCATTGCCGGTCAGTTCGGATTGGATACCTCAACCAAAGCCAACCTCATGAGTACCATGTATGCGGCGCAGACCGCAGTGAATATGACTAAAACAGTAGTACAGGCGGTGGCAAAATGAACGAGAATAAACTGGTCTATATCTGTTCGCCATACGCTGGTGATGTGCAAAATAATGTCGAATTTGCTAAGGCAGCCTGCCGCTATGCGATGAAGCAGAATTATACACCAGTAGCTGTGCATCTTCTGTATCCACAGTTTTTGGACGATAACGATCCTGTGCAGAGAGCTACAGGACTCTCAATGGGGCATCGTGTGCTGGAGGCCTGTGATGAGCTGTGGCTCTGCGGCAGTCGGATTTCCACCGGTATGGCGATGGAGCTTAAGGAAGCACAAAAGCTGGGTATTTCCGTCCGGGAAATATCCGCAGAACAAATCCAAGGAGGTATTTCGATGAATAAAAAATATGGAGTATGGGCGATGCGCAGCGCCGGTTCGGTGTGCGGAGCCGCCCAAAGCTGGTGTAAGCACGGTGGCAAGCCTATCGAGTTTGATACGATGGAACAGGCCGAAAGCTACGCCAAGCAGCTGAACGAATCCTGTTATTCCCCCAATGTGAATTATGCCGCAAAAGAAATGGAACCGGAGCTGAATCAAGGCTCCGGTTTTTCCATACGGATGTAAAGGAGGAGGCCTATGTATATCTACCCCGACCACTTAAGGGCAAAGGCGACTTTATGGCTGTGGCAGCTGCGGGATATCGGCATCATCGGTGTGGCGCTGCTTCTCTCTGTGCTTGCGCTTTCTCAGCTGGGTTTTGTGCCTCCCATCGTGCTGACCGCTGTTTATGCCTTTTTAACTATCCGCTTTGAGGACACAAGCATTCTGGATTTTATCCGGTATGCCTGTGCTTTTTTTATTACTAAGCAGCAATTCTATGAATGGAGGTATACATCCAATGCGTAGGAATGATAAAGCAGAAGCCAAAAAACGAGCCTCCACTCGGCAGCTCATTGACACCAAGGAAATCACCGATTACAGCCTCAAGACCTACGGGCATGGAGAGCTGGTGTATTTTATCATCAAGCCCAGCAACATATCGGTGCTGTCGGAGGCCAGCATCAGCACCCGCATCTATGCTCTGATGACGGTGCTGAAAGGCATTGCTGAGATTGAGATGCTGTGCCTGAACAGCCGGGAGAACTTCGAGGACAACAAGCGGTTCCTCCGCAGCCGCATCGAGCAGGAGCAGAACCCTGTGGTGCGACAGCTCTTGGAAAAAGACCTGTCCTTCCTTGACCGGATACAGGTACAGATGGCCACCGCAAGGGAATTTTTGATCTTGATCCGTCTGTGGAATGAAAAGGAAAAAGAGGTGTTCCCGTATCTGTCCCGCATTGAAAAATCTCTGAAAGAGCAAGGTTTTTCCGTAAAACGAGCAGACAAAGAAGATATCAAGCGCATCCTTGCGGTTTATTTTGAGCAGAATGTCACGACCGAGAAATTCGAGGATTTCGATGGCGAGCGGTGGATTATCTTGAATGAGTGAGCAAAGAATGTAAATATAGTAAAAGAAGCTAAGAATGAAAACTCTTAACTTCTTTTACTATTTGCAATTTGTTATAGCTTTTAATGCATCTTGAATATCTTTATAAACCAAGGATTGCATACTGCTCTTATAAATTTGAGGATTTGCTTTCCGTAAAGAATCACAAATATCTCTTGTTAAATCGGGTTTATGCTTAGCTATGGCAGGTAAAGATTTGATACACTGTCTTGCTGTAATCGGTTTAACATCCATAATGTGCTTAAGATAATTATCTATAATTTCATCTATTTTGTAGTCAGTATCCCATTTGGCATTAGCAGCAATTAAAAAGATACCTCTTGTTCGAATATAGGAATTCGGATCATCCAGCATAGCTGCAAATAAATCAAAATAAGGGTATACAGCATTCGAGTTCATACTTTCCAGCTCAAGCTGTTTTAAGCATTGATATGCATATTTATCGTTTTTGTCCCTTAGCCCGGAAACAAGTTCTTGAATGTTACCCATCACATTCACCACCTAATTGAAAATATAATTTAGAAAAAAGTATATTGTTTAATTATTATACCTTAATCCTTTATCAAAATGAACCAATTTTCACAAGCCGTCACAAATGTGGCGGCTTTCGCTATACCTAAAATCAAAAACAGAAAGGAAGAAACGCCGATGGCAAGAAAAAGAAAGCCCCTATCCCCTCCGCAGGAGGATACCAGAATCCAAGAGTTTCTGGATATGATCGCCCCCTCAGTGATCAAATTCAACACCGATCACTTCATCTGCGGCAATACCTACCGCTGCGTTTGGGCGCTTCGGGAATACCCCACCGCTACCGAGGAACAGGCAATCCTCCGCCACTTGGGAGAAAAGGATGGCGTTACCCTGCGCATCTATACCCGCCATGTTACCCCGGTGGAGGAAAAGAAAATCATTAGCAACGCCGCCAATAAGAACCGCCTGAGCAAATCCAACACTAACGATTTGCAGCAGACGGTCATGGCTGAAAGCAATCTGCAGGATGTGGCAACCATTGTGGCGCAGGCACATCGGAACCGGGAACCTTTTATCCACTCGGCTGTGTATATTGAGCTGTCTGCATACGATCTGGATCAGCTGAAGCTCCTCCAAACGGAAGTGATGACCGAGCTGATACGCTCCAAGCTCAACGTGGACAGGCTGATCCTCCGCCAGCAGCAGGGCTTCCAGTGCGTGATGCCCAGCGGATTTAATGTGTTTCGTGACCAGTTCGAGCGTGTTCTCCCGGCCTCCAGTGTGGCGAACCTCTATCCCTTTAATTATAGCGGTAAGACGGATGCCAACGGCTTCTATGTAGGGCGGGATAAATTCGGCAGCAATGTGCTGGTGGATTTCAACAAGCGAGCCGATGACAAAACCAACGCCAACATCCTGATTCTCGGCAACAGCGGTCAGGGCAAGTCTTATCTTCTCAAGCTCATCCTGTGCAATCTGCGGGAATCCGGCATGAATGTGTGTGCCCTTGATCCCGAAATGGAGTACGAGGATCTGACCAATAATCTTGGGGGCTGCTTCATCGACCTCATGTCCGGTGAATTCATCATCAATGTGTTGGAACCGAAAACATGGGATGAAAACGGCAGCACGGAGGATAAGGATGCGCCACAGACCTTCCGCATCAGCAGCAAGCTCAGTCAGCATATTTCCTTTCTCAAGGACTTTTTCCGTACCTACAAGGACTTTTCCGACCGGGAGATCGACACCATCGAAATCATGCTGCAGAAGCTGTACGCCAAGTTCGGCATCAGCGACAGCACGAAATTCGACCAGCTGACTGCCAAGGACTATCCCATCCTGTCCGACCTGTATGGGCTGATTGAAGAAGAATATAAGGGCTTTGACGAGAACAGCCGCCAGCTCTACACTGCAGAGCTGCTGCAGAATATCCTGCTGGGGCTGCACTCCATCTGCAAGGGTGCAGAAAGTAAATTTTTTGATGGACATACCAATATCACCGATTCCAGTTTTGTCACCTTTGGTGTGAAAGGACTATTGCAGGCTTCAAAGAGCCTGAAAAACGCCCTGCTGTTCAACATTTTGTCCTACATGAGCAACGAGCTTCTGACCAACGGCAACACCGCCGCCAGCATTGATGAGTTCTACCTGTTCCTCACTAATCTCACCGCCGTGGAATACGTCCGCAACTTTTCCAAGCGTGTGCGCAAAAAGGATTCGGCGGTTATCATTGCCTCGCAGAATCTGGAGGACTTCAACATCGAGGGCATCCGGGAATACACCAAGCCCTTGTTCAGCATTCCTACCCATCAGTTCCTGTTCAATGCCGGAAATATTGATGCCAAGTTTTATATTGACACCCTCCAGTTGGAGCAGAGTGAATACAACCTGATCCGTTACCCCCAGCGTGGTGTGTGTCTCTACAAATGCGGCAATGAGCGTTACAACCTGATGGTCAATGCTCCGGAGCATAAGGCGAAGTTGTTTGGAAAGGCGGGTGGCCGTTAATGGGAGGTGAAAGAAAAAATGGACATGAAAGCCCAGCGCTTCGGTATTGAAATCGAGCTGACCGGCATTACCCGCAAGGCTGCCGCCGACATTGCCGCCGCATACTTCGGCACATCGGCTGTGTATGACGGTACCTATTACGACACCTATGCCGCCATCGACTCCCAAGGGCGCAAGTGGAAATTCATGAGCGATGCCAGTATTACGCCGGAGAGAAAATCCGGCAGGCAGACCGTATCCGCATCGGATGAATACAAAACCGAGATGGTCAGCCCTATCTGCCGCTGGGAGGATATCGAAAAAGTGCAGGAGCTGGTACGAAAGCTCCGGGAGGCCGGTGCCATTTCCAACAGCTCCTGCGGCATCCATGTTCATGTGGATGCTTCTCCCTTTGATGCCAATACCCTGCGGAACATTACCAACATTATGGCCGCCAAGGAAGATTTGATTTATAAGGCGCTTCAGGTGTCGGTGGCCAGACAGCACCGCTGGTGCAAACCGGTGGATAATCGGTTTCTGGAGGAATTGAACCGCAGAAAACCCCGGACACTGGATCAGGTCGGTCGCATTTGGTACAACGGTGAAAGTCGCAGCAACATCCACTACGATGACAGCCGGTATCACTGCCTGAACCTGCACAGCGTGTTTCAGAAAGGTACGGTGGAGTTTCGCTTATTCAACGGAACCACCCATGCCGGGAAAATCAAAGCCTACATTCAGCTGTGCATGGCCATTTCCGCACAGGCGCTCAATCAGCGCTGTGCCAGCCGAACCAAGACGCAGACCACCAATGAAAAATATACCTTTCGCACTTGGCTGCTGCGTTTGGGGCTGATTGGGGATGAATTCAAGACCGCCCGTGAGCATCTACTGAAGAATTTGGACGGTGCATTGCTTGGCGTGATCCGGCACAGGCAGAAAAACAAAAGGAACGGATGCGGCAGAAAAAAGAAAAAGAACTGGAACAGGCACTGCAGGCAGTCCAAGAAGAACAGCCGACTGCTCCCGAACCAACAGAAGCCGAGGCAGAAGATGCCCCGGCTTTTACTATGCGTATGTGAATATAAGGAGAAAAATATGACAAAGAACCGCTTATATATTGCCTATGGTAGCAACCTGAATCTGCCACAGATGGCATTCCGCTGCCCCACCGCTGAGGTGGTGGGAACAAGCGAGGTCAAAGGATATGAGCTGTTGTTCCGTGGCGGCAGGCGTGGTGCTGTAGCTACCATTGAACCACTGGAGGGCAGCTCTGTGCCTGTTCTTTTATGGAAGATTAGGCCGCAGGATGAACTTTTCCTCGACCGTTACGAGGGCTATCCGAATTTTTACCGCAAGGAAATGCTGGAGGTGGAGCTGAACGGCAAGCCGGTGAATGCGATGGTCTACATCATGAATGACGGCAGAGAGTTCGGCGCACCCTCGGATTTTTATCTCCACACCATCGCCGAGGGCTACGAAACCGCAGGCTTTGATACGGATTTTCTGGATCAGGCGGTGGAGAAATCCATCCGGCTGGCACAGGAGCAGCAGGCTGAGGAGGATGCACAGTTCAGCCTTTGGGAACAGAAATGGTGGTGATCCCTCATGGCAGACCCGGCAACCATTACCCTTGCATTGAAAGCGGCAATCGCCGCCGCAACCGACAAACGGACATGGAAAGCGGTCGGTGTGGTCATCGCCGCCATTCTTACCCCGTTTATTTTAATTATCGTCATGATTATGAGCCTGCTGTCTGCTACTGCAGAACACAACAATTCCGCTGTGGATCTCACCTTTCACGGAGGCAATATCACCTCGCAGATGCCAGCCGACTACAGAAATTACATCGAGGATATGCGGGGCAGCTTCTCCGATTTGGACAGTGCTGTGTCGGAGATTACGCCTATGGTGGTAAGCGGCAGCATCGACAGCGCCCGCATGAAAGCTATTTTTTACTCTCTGTTTTTCGGCGCTGAAAACCTGAGAATGAACGCCGCCGACTACCGAGCCTTTGCGGATTGCTTTGTTCGGTACGAGGAACGCACCCGCACTGTCACCGATGCGGATGGTAATGAAACAGAGGAAACCTACACCGTGGCAATCTCCATTTCAGATCTGAATGAGATATATGGAAATCTTGAAAGCTCGCTTGGCAGAACCATCACAGAGGAAAACAAGGTGAATGCAGCGCAAATTTACAGCCGTGTGCTTTATGGTCACGGCCTGCCGAGAGATGGAAGCATCGGCGAGGATGAATGGTCTGGCGGTGTGTTTGACGGTGAGATTTACACCGGGGGCGGCGACTTTGCCAGCCCCTTAGGAGCTAACTGGCGCAGCATGGTCACCTCGGAATTCGGCTGGAGGCCGAATCCTTTCGGCGGCGGCGGTGGCGAGGGTCACTCCGGACTGGATATGGGCGCACCCAAAGGCACACCCATACAGGCTGCCCGTACCGGCGTGGTCAGCTATGTGAAAAACTCCGGCAGTAGCAGCTACGGCTATCATCTGGCCATCGACCACGGCGACGGCATGGTCACTTTATACGCTCACTGCTCCAAGGTATATGTTCGCTCCGGGCAGACGGTGCAACAGGGCGATGTGATTGCTGCCGTAGGCAGTACCGGAAGAAGCACCGGAAACCACCTTCATCTGGAGGTGCGCATCGGCGGTAAGAAAGTAAACCCAAGACAGTTTTTGCCGTAAAGGAGGCGGCGTAATATGAAAGCAATCTTTGAACGCAAACCCTCAGATTTTGATCTGCGCAGCTTTGAAGTATCGAAAACCCTCCGGCTTCCCGCAGAAGTCTTTGAGGATGTCCTCAAAAATCCCATACGGGATTATACCTTTATTCAGGAAAATATAGAGCAGATGCACTGCGACAGCAGCGGCGTGTATCACTGCCTGCTGCTCACCGGCGAGGGCAGAAATGACGGACTGCTGGTGGAATCGGAGGGCTACGGCTACTGTCGATATGCCTCCTATGTTCCCAATATTTCCGCTCTGACCTCCTCGGCATTGCAGCGTCTCAACGAACTGATGACAATCACAGCGGATTACATCGTGACAACTGGGACTCAGAATACGACCGAGGGAAACTGGATTATAGGCTTTGATGAGCTGGCACAGCAAACCGGCTTCAAGCATGATTTTAATAATATGGACACCCTGCTGGATATGCTCCATGAGCGAGAGGAAGTAGCCAATGTTGAGTTAGGTGATAGTAGCATTGACGTGTGCTATTACCTCAATTTCTGTCCGCAGTACGGCGGTCATCCGGATGAATCGGAGCCGGAGCAGCTGCTGGAAGAACCCTCAACGATCAGCAAACTGAAAGATATTCTCCACATCCGTTGGGAGGATATTCATCTGCTGCACAAGGATGTGGAAGTGCAGCCCGCCACCATTGTGGAGCTTGATGAGCATACTCTGACCGATGCTGGAAAAGAGGCATGGGCTGATGTTTTGGATGCCGAGGTGATCAAGGTTTACAACGGCTACTACGGTTTGCAGATGGATCTGGACAAGGTGAAACCCCGCCGCTTGGAGGAATTCTCGTCCATGCTTGCCGGATACTGCCCGGTATCAGATTATGAAACATGGGTCACTCAAGAGGACGATGCACCCCCTCAGTCACCCGAAATGAAATTATGAAATGGAGGAAAGTACAATGAAAAAAGCAACCTTGACTGTCAGCTTTGACAGCGACAAACTGGATGCCCTGACCTATCACATGGGTAAAAAGGATACGGATTTGCAGACGGAGCTGGAGGATACCGTCCAGAAGCTCTATGAAAAGCACGTTCCGCAGGCCACCCGTGAATACATTGATGACAAGCTCTCCCGTGAGGCCGCTGCCAAACCCAAGCCCAAAAGACCGGTTCGCCCTGCTGTGGCAGGTGGTTCTGACAACAGGCTGGCGTAGGCAGGAACGCTGTCCGCGCGCGTGGGCGGCTGTGTTGCCCTGTGTGGCCTTTTGGCAGACAGGGTGGCATCCTGATACCTATCGACAGCTGTCACCCCACGTTGCGCCCGTGTGGAGAGAATGTAAGAAAGCCCCGGATGAAGCGATGAACCCTCAGAATGAGGGCGTTCCGGTAGGGTCGAAAGTTGTGCAGGTTAAAGGGTTTATGCTGCTTTGGCAGCATAAACCCGGAAAACACCGACCGGCAAAGCCGTTCGGGGATTGCAAAGTGACATAACTTTCCGCCCAGACCTCCGATTTGTTATGCTGTGTTCAGAAAAAAGCAAGGGAAACCGGGCATTTGCGGGGCTTACTCTGCATACCGGGGCAAAAACCACAGAGAAAAGGAGGCATTATGGCAAAGGAACCGAAAAAAGTCCGCACCGGCTTTTATATTGAAAAGGAAGTGCTGGATCGATGCGATGAGCTACTGGAGCAGGCCAATGTGAAATCCCGAAATGAATTCGTCACCGAGGCGCTGAAGTTTTATTGTGGGTATCTCACCTCGAAAAAAATTGAAAACTATCTGCTGCAAAGCCTATCCTCCGTCCTCACCGGCACAATCCGGGACACGGAAAACCGTCTGGCCAGAATGGATTTCAAAATAGCCACAGAGCTGTCCAAGCTCTCTCATGTGGTGGCATATACTCACGCCGTTGACGAGCATGCGCTCCAAAGCCTACACTTAAAATGTGTGGAAGAAGTAAAAAGGATCAACGGTGCGGTTGATTTCGAGGATGCATATAACTACCAAAAGCGGCGAACCTAAAATGATAGGAATTATTTGTTTCTTTTGGGTATGGACTATGGAAATACATTCGTTTATGGTGTGTTGCGAAAGGAGGTAAAAGTGCAATGGAGAAAAATGAAATCTTTGAAACAGCTATCCGTGAACTGACGGAAGCTACAATCAGCAAACGCAAGGAAACCCTCAATGACAGCGAACAGCAGCTCTATGCTGAGGTGATGGCTCTCAGCTCTCAAGCTCGTGAGATTGTCAAAACGCTACCGGCGGATCAGCAGAAAATTCTCACCGATTATTTTCAGAAAACCAATTTGATTGCCGACCATGAGTGCCAGCACCTCTATGTGCAGGGTGCAAAAGACTGCGTGGAGCTGTTGAAAAAGCTGGGTGTACTGTAAGGAACATAGGTGGGCGGCCTCTGCGTAAGCAGGGGCTGTTTTACATAGACAAAACTGTTTAATGATTTCTTTAGGATTAAATGATATAATATCTTATAAAAAAACATAAATTCAACAAAAAAGATAAACAGGAATTTGAACGGAGGGATTACATGGTAAGTAAAACTGATGCCATTGAGATAATAACATACGCTGAAGAAAATGGAATTAACATATGGATTGATGGCGGTTGGGGAGTAGATGCATTATTAGAAAAAGAAACAAGAGCACACAACGACATTGATATATTTGTGGAAGAAAGTAATAGTAAAAAGTTTGTTGAGATATTAAAAGAAAAAGCTTTTGTTGAAGTTACAGAAGCATATACCACCACATCTCACACGGTTTGGAAGGATACTAAAGATAGGATAATTGACCTTCATATATTTAAGTTCAACGAACAAGGATACATTGTTTTTGAAGGAGAAGCATATCCTCCAAAAGTATTTAGTGGTATTGGGAAAATAGGCGATAAAATGGTCAGATGTATTGATGCTGAAAATCAAGTGTTATTTCATCTGGGCTATGAGCATGATGAAAATGATATACATGATGTAAAACTATTGTGCGAGAGATTTAATATTCCTGTTCCGAGTGAATACAAGTAACTGACAAATCCCAATTTGTCGAATATCTAACATAATTGTTTTCAATCCTAAGAGCGATCATTTACCACGTGGTCGCTCTTTTCTTTTACCCAAAACGCAGAAAGGAGGCGTTGCTATGCCGAAAATCATCTTCACCTCGCAATATATGCGGAATGCCCCGCCAGCCCAGCTTGAAAATTATGTGAAGTACATCGGAACCCGTGAGGGTGTTGAAAAGATTGATGAAAGCAAGCGGCTGCTTCCTGCTACCGTAAAGCAACAGCAGCTTATCAACCAGCTACTCCATGACATTCCTTCTGCCAAAGATATGCTGGAGTACGCTGATTACTGTGAGAACCCCACCATCGGCAATGCTACCGAATTCATCTCCCTTGCCTTGGAACAGAATCTCAACCTCATCGGTAAGCGGGAAAATTATGTGGAGTACATTGCTGGCCGTCCCCGTGTGGAGCGAATCGGTGAACATGGCCTGTTTACCGATGCAGGCGTTCCGGTGGTGCTGGCTCAGGTGCATGAGGATGTATGCAATCACAAAGGCGCTGTCTGGACTCATGTCATCAGCCTGCGCCGGGAGGATGCCGCAAGGCTCGGATATGACAGCGGTAAGCAATGGCGGGATTTACTCCGCAGCAAAAAAGCGATGCTCTGCAAACATATGAAAATCGACAGTGAGAATCTGCGATGGTATGCTGCCTTTCACAATGAAAGCCACCATCCCCATGTGCATCTCATGGTTTACTCCGCCAAGGACAATGACGGTTTCCTTACCGAGCCTGCTATCGAAGCCATGCGCTCAGAGCTGGCGCATGATATTTTCCGTCAGGACTTCGCTCATATTTATGAGCATAAAAACGAAGCCAGAACCCAGCTCAAGAAAGGTGCCGCTGTAGTGATGGCCGAGCTACTTTCGCAGGTGCAGGATCGTGTCTGTGAAAACAAAGTCATCGAAGCGGATCTACTGCTGTTGGCTCGGCGGCTTCAAAATACAGGGGGCAAAAAGGTGTATGGCTACCTCAAGGCAGATGTGAAAGCTATTATTGATCGCATTGTAGATGAGCTTGCCAAGGAGGAACGGATCGATAAGCTATATCGAGCATGGAACGATTGGCAGAATGAAATCCTCAAGACTTACATGAATAAGCTGCCGCCCCTTCCTCCGCTTTCTCAGCAGAAACAATTTAAGAGCATTAAAAATATGGTGATTGCTGAAGCGTTAAAGCTGGGTAATCACCATTTCTCATTTGAGGATGAATCCGTACCGGAACCGGAGATGTCTGAGCCTGCGGATGTTTATCCGGATGATACTTTTATGGAGCCTTCCGATGTGGTCTTTCATGCCAAATGGAACGAGCAATATAAGCTGGCAAGAAAATATCTCTACGGCAGCGAGGATGTGCCGCAGGATTTTAATGAGGCGTATCGGCTGTTCATTCTTGAAGCAGAATTTAGAAATGCTCTGGCCATGCATGACCTCGGCAGGATGTTCGCCGATGGCTTAGGCCGTGAGATTGATTTACAGTCCGCACACGCATGGTATGAAAAAGCGCTGGCCGCCTTTTTATCCGAAGAGAAAGAAAAGCCCACCTATCTGGAATACCTCATCGGCAAAATGTACGCCACCGGTCTTGGAACTGAGCAGGACTATGGGCAGGCGGCCTCATGGTTTCAGGAGGCTGTAGAGAAAAATCATAAATACGCCCAATATTCTCTTGGCTGTTTGCATTACCGTGGTCAGGGTGTTGTGCAGGATTATACAGAAGCACTCCGCCTCTATACCCTCTCTGCCAATCAGGGAAATCCCTATGCGGATTACGAGCTTGCCAAGATGTATCGTGATGGTGTCGGTACGCCGGTGGATACCGCTATATCCGATCAGCGTTTCAAAGCTGCTTTTTCCGGATTTTATCGTTTGGAAAAAGATAGCCACGATGATAAACTGCAATACCGCCTCGGTCAGATGCTTTACACCGGAACCGGTACGGATAAGAATATGCGGGTGGCGGTTTCCTATCTGGAAAAATCGGCGCAGCTTGGAAATGTGAATGCCCAATATCTGCTGGGCAAGGTGTGTCTGGAAAACGGTATTGGCAATCCGGCACAGGCGGTGACATGGATGACCAAGGCAGCAGAGGCTGGGAATTCCGGAGCGCAATATGCGCTTGGTAAGCTGTACCGGGATGGTACTCATGTGGAGAAAGATATTCCAAAAGCGGTGGCGATGTTTACTGCTGCCGCAGAACAGAAAAATGAGTACGCCGCCTATCAGCTTGGCAAGCTCTATCTTCTTGGTGAAGATGTTCCCAAGGATATGGGAGCCGCCATCCGCTGGCTTATCGCTTCCGCTGAACAGGGAAACCAGTTTGCACAGTATGCCCTTGGCAAGCTGTATTTTTATGATGGGGATGTTCTCCGTGATAAGGAAAAGAGTCTTTACTGGCTGAGGCTGTCTGCGGCGCAGGGCAATGTTTATGCGCAGTATCTGATTGACAACATCAACAGCTATCGCAATCCATCGGTGCTACTGGCCGCCACCCGGCTGATGCATCGGCTGGAAAATCTGTTCTGGGAGGATTACCGTAGAACCGTAGGAATCACAGCCGGTCATATCGACCGCAAGCGCAGACGGAAGCTGCAGGAGAAAAAGCAGGCGCAGGGTCACAAGCGTGACGATCATGAGCCGCAGCAAATTCATTTATGATGGGAGGTTTTTTTGTGTCAGGCTATATCTATTTTACAGGTGAGCAAAAGGAACGAGCCAACTCCGTGGATCTGGTGGACTTTCTCCAGAGGCAGGGTGAAAAACTCCTGCCCTCCGGCAGAGATAAACGGCTGGCCAGAGATCGTAGTATTACTGTCCGTGGAAACCGCTGGTACGATCACTCCGCTCAGGAGGGTAGCTATGCTATCGATCTTGTCAAACGGCTATACAACCTATCTTTTCCGGAGGCGGTCAGCCTGCTGCTGGGTGGTGAGCAAGGTGTGGAATACCGGCAGCACAGCAAAAGCAGTGAGTCAGAACAGCGAAAGCCGTTCGTTTTGCCGCTAGCGCATACCGATATGCGCCGGGTATTTGCTTATCTCATCAAGCAGCGCTGCATCAGCCGGGAGGTGCTGTCTGAGTTTGCCAGAGAAAGGCTGCTGTTTGAGGATGCCGAATACCACAATGCCGTGTTTGTGGGCTTCGATGAAAAAGGCATTGCCCGTCATGCCCATAAGAAAAGTACGGCGACCGGCAGCAGCTTTCGCATCAATGTAGAGGGCAGCAATCCGGTCTACAGTTTTCATTATATTTCTAAAAATCCCTATCCCCATACGCTGTTTGTTTTTGAAGCGCCAATTGATTTGCTGTCATACATCAGCCTACATCCGCAGAACTGGAAGAATGCCAGCTATGTGGCGTTAAACGGTGTGTCGGAACAGCCTATCCTGAATCTGCTGAAGTTGTATCCGCAACTTGACCATGTGATTCTATGTCTCGATCATGATGCGGCAGGTATTGAGGCTACTGAGCGCATCTATGATATTTTAATGGAACATGGGCAGTTTGCAGTAGGTCAGGCGCAATCCAAATATAAAGACTGGAATGAGGATTTGAAAGCACAGCACGGTTTCACACCCATTCCTGCTGAGGAACATCCGCAACTGTTACTTCGTGATGAGCTATGTGAAGAAATTAGTAAATTCACATGGGAATATCAAGGTACCGACTGCTCCGTTGATGTGTTTCGGAAAACACTGCAAAACTGCCGAGGCAATCCACAGCAGAGGAAAAATGCACTGGTGGAACTGGCTGGTCTCTCTGTGCTGGCTGCTGCCAAGGAATACAAGCGCATCAGTTACTGCCGGGATTTGTCTACAGTGGAAAGCAGATTAAAATACAGCTTCAAAGCCTATCAAAACCGTGGCAGGCTGGAAAACAAACTAAGCGACATTGGAAACTTTCTGATGCCGCTTTTTTCATGCTCCCAAATAGAAACACAGAGCGAAAAGAAAAGCCGTGGGGAGAGTTTCGAGCAGCTGGCGTCCGAATGCTTAAAGGGCGCTGTCCTTGCGGAGCTTTCCATTCAGAAGGCGGCAGAAAAGAAACAAAAGCAAGGCGGCTTGTGCTTATCATAGCCGCCTATCGGAAAGGAATTCTCTATGCAGACAACACAAATTGTAACCTTAATTGTAATTGGGCTGGGGATGTTTGCTGTCATCGGCTTCATTTCCCTGCTGGCACATTACTATACCTTAAACGGTATCAAATCCAAGACCGTAGGTGACGGTCAGCATGGTACCGCCCGTTTTGCCACAGAAAGTGAAATCAAACGGACATACGCCCATGTACCCTATAAGCCGGAGAAATGGCGGCGTGGGCAAAATCTGCCCGCCCTGCAGGGGCTTGTGGTGGGCTGCAAGCAGAAAGCAGGCGCTACCACTGCCTTGATTGATGACGGCGACATTCATTGCCTGATGATCGGTGCTGCCGGTGTAGGTAAAACCGCTAATTTTCTCTACCCCAACATCGAATACGCCTGTGCATCCGGCATGAGCTTCCTCTGCACCGATACCAAGGGGGATCTGTTCCGCAATTACGCAGGCATTGCAAAGGATTACTACGGCTACAAAATATCGGTGCTGGATCTGCGTAACCCCACCCGCTCGGATGGCGATAACATCCTGCAGCTGGTCAACCGCTATATGGATGCCTATATGGAAAATCCGGAGAACCTCGCTTTAAAAGCCAAGGCTGAGAAGTATGCCAAGATTACCGCCAAGACCATTATCTCCAGCAGCGGCGAGGACTCGGCAAGCTATGGACAAAATGCGTTTTTCTATGATGCCGCCGAGGGTTTATTGACATCAGTAATCTTACTGATTGCGGAATACTGCCCTCCGGAGAAACGGCACATCATATCGGTGTTTAAGATGATACAGGACTTGCTGGCTCCCTCGCCAGTGAAGAATAAAAGCCAGTTCCAGCTTCTGATGGATAAGCTTCCGTCTGACCATAAGGCGAAATGGTTTGCGGGAGCCGCATTGAATACCGCTGACCAAGCGATGGCTTCTGTACTGTCCACAGCTATGTCAAGGCTCAATGCGTTTCTGGATTCGGAAATGGAGCAAATCCTGTGCTTTGACAGCTCTCTTGATACGGAAACCTTCTGTAAAGAAAAGTGTGCCATCTTTATCGTACTGCCAGAGGAAGATAATACGAAATATTTTATGGTGTCGCTCTTCCTGCTGCAGCTCTACCGGGAGATGCTGACAGTCGCTGATGAATACGGCGGCAAGCTCCCCAACCGAGTGATGATATTCGCAGACGAAATCGGAACCATCCCTAAAATCCAGTCGATGGAGATGATGTTCTCCGCCGGCCGTTCCCGCCGCATCAGCATGGTACCCATCATCCAATCCTTTGCCCAGCTTGAGAAAAACTACAGCAAGGAGGGTTCCGCTATCATCATCGACAACTGTCAGGATATTCTGTTCGGCGGTTTTGCCCCCAACTCGGAAAGCGCCGATATTCTCTCTAAAGCCCTTGGCAATAAGACCGTTATGTCCGGTTCCATCAGCAGAGGGAAAAACGATCCAAGTCAGAGCCTGCAGATGATCCAGCGACCGCTGATGACACCGGATGAGCTGAAAACCCTGCCCAAAGGCAATTTTATTCTGGCCAAGACTGGCTGCTATCCCATGCGCACCAAGCTACCGTTGTTTCTTAAATGGGGCATCCGGTTTGAAAAGCCCTTTGAGATGGATGAACGAGCCGCCCGAAAGGTTCACTACGCTGACCGCTTCGAGCTGGAGCAGGAAATCCTCCAGCGAGGCTGTGCCTATGATGAGGATGCCTTTGCCGAGTTCCCAGAGCCACCCGGTGGCGACCGCAGCGGTGGATCTTTGCATACTCCAGTGCAGGAACATGAGCCGGAGCCTCCTGCCATGCCTCTACGTACCGATTAGGGGGTGTTCGTGATTGAGCTATCTTTCCTCTCTCTACGCTGAAAATGTCCCTCACCGTGCTGTGGTGGTGTACCGCTACCTGAAAGATCGGGCAAACAAGGACGGAACCTGTTATCCTTCCATAGGTACCATCGCCAATGACCTAAAGCTCTCACGCCGCACGGTGCAAAGAGCCATCGCTGACCTTGAAAAGACCGGGTACCTGCAAAAAGAACAGCGCTGGCGGGAAAACGGCGGAAAGAGTAGTTTACTGTTTACAGTGAAATGAAAAAACACATACCTTGCCACCAAGGGAGTAGTGCGCCCTGTTGGCGGCATATGGTATGTGTCATCATGACCTATGCAGTGAACCTTTCACTCTAAGGATTTCTTTAAACACAGAGAAAGAACAATATTGGGATAGAGATAACAATGACCATCCTTCCGAAAAGAAGATGGTCACTTACTTTGACTCCAGCATTGCTTTCGCCGTTGCGGTTATGATTTTAAGATCACGTTCATCGCATTGGGAGAGTAGCCGCATCAGCTGTTCTTTTTCATTCTCTGTATGTGGGTTTTTCGGGTAGAAAATATTGTCTGCAGGGATGTTCAGCACAAGAATGAGTTTACATAGCACCTCAAAGCTGGGCTGTTTATGTTCATTTTCCAGTGCCATGATATACCGACCCGTCACCCCGATCCGTTCGGCAAGCTCATCCTGTGTAAGATTGGCTGCTATTCTGGCCTGTTTGATGGTTGCTCCCAAATTATTTAGAATAATATTCACTTAACGTTCACCTCCTACACCATTTTACAGTTCGGGTAAAGAAAGCGGAACGTTTTGATAGTTCTCGTTTTATACGAACAATAATAGAATATTAACATTTTTATCTTGATTTTCTTCGTTTAAACGAATACAATAAGATATATCATGAAAGGATTTAAGAATATGGAATACATAACTGTTCGGGAAGCTGCCGAAAAATGGGATATTACAGAGCGCTGGGTGCAGAAACTCTGTGAAGAAAATAGAGTTAAGGGTGCAGTGCGGTTCAGCCGAGTATGGATGATACCAAAAAACGCGGAAAAGCCCTCTGATGGGCGGACGAAAGCGAATAAATAATAGGAGAATTATATATGGAATTTAACGAAAAACTACAACAGCTGCGGAAACAGAACGATATGACACAAGAACAGCTTGCGGAATTATTATATGTATCAAGAACAGCAATCTCGAAATGGGAAAACGGTAAAGGCTACCCAAATATAGAATCGCTAAAAAGTATATCAAAACTATTTTCGGTATCTATCGATGAATTGTTGTCCGGAGAAGAATTGATTACTCTTGCAGTTAACGAAAACCGTTCAAATATACATAAAATATTTGGTTTGATTAACGCCGCACTCGACTTGGCAGTTATTGCTTTTATTTTTTTACCGCTTTACGGCAAATCTGACGGTACATACATTCATTCTGTAAACCTTTTTTCATTTACAGACACAACACCAATAAATCTTGCAATTTATTGGGCTGTTTTTACTATCATTATCGTATTTGGTATCGCTCAGTTCATATTTAGCTACATTGAAAAAGAAAAATGGCAAGGACTTTCTGCTAAATTTTCATTTATAATTGAAGCATTTTCTATCTGTTTCTTTGCTGCAGCAAAAGAGCCTTACGTAACTGCACTTTTGTTTATACAATTTCTAATAAAAGTGTTGCTTTTGAAAAAAAGCGCCCAGATGAAGTAAAAAAGTTATAAACCCTTGAAAATAAGCCTTTGACACGAAAAGTGTCAGGGCTTTTTTCTGTTGTGATGATAGGTTTCTTGGCTCTTTCCGCATTTGACCGGATAATAAAATTGCAGTCTGGCATAGACAGCAATAAATAAAAAGAAGGGAAGATGTGTATGGAACATATTATTGAAACGAAAAATCTAACAAAACAATACGGAACATCTACCGTTGTTAATAATTTCAATCTTCACGTGCCTAAGGGTAAAATCTATGGTCTCCTCGGCAGAAATGGAGCCGGAAAAACTACCACAATGAAAATGATATTACAACTTGTGAAGCCAACGGCAGGAACAATCCGATTGTTTGGAATGGATTTCAGAGAAAACGAACATAGCATTTATCGAAAAGTAGGCTCAATTATTGAAACTCCGGGGTTTTATCATAATTTGACCGCCTATGAAAACCTGCAGATTTTAGGACGCTTAAGAGGACAGGAAAATGAAACAGAGATATATAAAGCGTTAGAAATAGTTGGACTTCAAAAGGAGTATAAAAAACCCTTTGGCAACTATTCTTTGGGAATGAAGCAGCGCCTTGGGATTGCTGCTGCAATTATGCACCAACCGGAGCTTCTTATTCTTGATGAACCAATTAACGGTCTTGACCCAATTGGTATATCAGAAATACGATCATTATTTTCGGCACTAAGTTGCGATAAAGGAACGACTATTTTAATCTCCAGCCACGTTTTAAGTGAAATTGAGCAAATTGCAGATTTCATAGGTGTGATGCACGAAGGGCGCTTGATTGAGGAAGTGAATATGGCTGAACTACACAAACGAAAACGCAGATATATTGAATTTGAGTTATCTGATATAACTGTTGCTTTAAATTTATTAGAAAGTAAATATCAGATTACAGATTGTTCGGTACATGGCAGTACAATCAAAATCTTTGACTGCACTTATAACCTTGGAGAAATTAATCGTACATTTGTGGAAAACGGTTTGCTTGTAACAAAGATTGGTCAAAGCAAAGAAAACTTAGAGGATTATTTTTCGAAACTGATTGGAGGTAGTGGTATTGCTTAATCTGATTACTTGTGAATTATTAAAGCTGAAGCATTCAAAGATGGTGCTTTTAAGTGTTTTAGGTGTCTTGGCTACACCATGCATGATGCTGGCCGGAGCATTGCAGATGCATTTTGAAGATCCTAATAAAATTTTCACCTTGGCTGACATCTACGATAACAGTCTGGTTTATGCGATGCTGCTCATTAACTTTATAGTTTATGTGACAGTAACTGCCTATTTATTCAGTCGTGAGTATAGTGAAAACACGTTGAAAACGCTGTTGCCAATACCTGTTTCACGAACAGCTTTTATTGTAGGAAAATTTCTTGTCCTATTTCTCTGGATTATGCTATTGACGGTTGTTACATGGGCAGGTATTCTTGCTTTGTTCTCAGTCTATCATGTTATATTTGGTATGCACAGTTTCAGTCTTAACGTTGCAGGGCTCTGGCTTTTAAAGTTTCTCCTTGGAAATATACTCATGTTTTTCACCCTATCCCCTTTTGCTTTTATTGCCCAAAAAACAAAAGGTCTGGTGGTGCCGATGATTGCTTCGGCAGTGGTTGTTATGAGTAGCGCAGCACTTTCCAATCAAGATATGGGAGCATTGTTTCCATGGACAGCAACCTATTTTTTAATGGACGGAAGGTTGGAAAGTATTGGATATCCAATTCCTTTATCAATTGCAATCATCTTTGCAATAAGTGTAGTTGGACTGCTTGCAACATTTAGATATTTCAAAGGGGAGGATTTAAAATAATGGAACTAAATTTTATAGAAATTCTCAAGGTCATTTTCCTTGGTATCGTGGAAGGAATCACAGAATGGTTACCAATCAGCAGTACCGGACATATGTTGCTTGTCGACGAATTAATTACTCTAAATATGAGTGAAGCGTTTAAGGAAATGTTCTTTGTAGTGATACAGCTTGGAGCGATTTTAGCGGTTGTAGTAAGGTTTTGGAACGAGATGTTTCCATTCCAGTTCAAAGATAAAACTCAGCCGATTGTAAAAAAGGACACTTTTTCGCTCTGGTTTAAGGTGGTCGTCGCCTGTATTCCAGGGGCTATTGTAACCCTCCTCTTTGATGACTATATTGAAGCACATTTCCATACCCCGGTTGTGATTGCCTCAACCTTAATTTTATATGGTATTGCATTTATTGTAATTGAAGTATGGAATAAAAAACGCGTGCCAAGCATACGCCACTTATCCGATATTACCTATAAAACTGCCTTGATAATTGGATTGTTTCAGGTGCTATCCATTATCCCCGGCACATCACGATCCGGTGCAACCATTGTCGGTGCATTACTAATTGGTGTGTCAAGAGTTGCAGCAGCAGAATTTACTTTTTTCCTTGCTGTACCTGTGATGTTTGGGCTAAGTGCACTGAAAATATTAAAATTTGGGTTTGCTTTTACAGGTATAGAAACCCTAACGCTGGGGCTTGGCATGACGGTAGCATTTTTAGTGTCAGTACTTGTAATCAAATTTTTGATGAGTTATATCAAAAAACATGACTTTAAGGTATTTGGTTGGTATCGAATTTTGATCGGAATAATTGTATTTCTTTATTTTGGGTTTGGTACATTTATTAGATGAACATTAGGGGTTGGGCGATAGCTCCAAACATATATTTCTGTGTATCTTTGTGTATTATAGGAACTCACTATTAAATCCCTATGATTTAAAATCTATTAATTTTAAATCAGCATAAATAGCAAGTATCACCCGCCGAATAAAAAAAACGGCGCTTTGGCGGGTCTTTCTCTATGCCCGGATCTTCTAAAGCAACCCTCCAAACCCGTGAAGTTTGGGGGGGTTTTTCATGTGTTGGTCAATGCATACCGCACCGCTGCGCATCTGCTGCAGCGACATTAGGTTATCTACATAACCCATATTTACATAGGTGATTCGTTAAAAAAAGCCTATATTTCTCAACGGAGAAGTATGCCTATCAATACGAACCAACAGAACAGATAAAACATGAATTAATGTATAAGAGCGTACAAACGGACTTTTTTGTCTGTGGGTATGCTCTTTTTGTTTTCCACCGCATAACGCCTCGGTGCCGGTCACCGCCTCTTGTCCTTCGTTTTCAATCACATTTTGAAAATTTGGAGGACAAGCATATGTCAGAGAACAAAAAATATACAATCGTAGTAAAACGGCAGCGTGTAGAGGTTAGCGAGGCCGTCTACCGTGCCTATCATAAAGAGCGGGAAGCGGAGCGTTATCAGAGTAAGCTTAGCCGCCAGAACGAGTTGTCGCTGGAACGCTTCAGGGAGGACGGTGTCAATATTGATTACCTCATAGTCCGTGTTCAGCCGGACATCGTGGACAAGCTCATTCATCAGGAAAAGCTGGAGGCTCTGTGGAGCGCTCTTCAATCTTTGTCGGAGGATGAACGCTTGCTCATTGATGAAATATTTTTCAATGAGAAAAGCAAGTCACAAGTTGCCAGAAGTATTGGAGTAAACCAATCTACGGTCAGCCGCAGGCTCTCAAAAATTCTGTCTAAGCTAAAAAACTTGATGGAAATTTAATTTTTTAGCGCATAGCTCCCCTCACTTTTTCCTTTATAGAAGTGAGGGGGATTTTTTATCTCTCTTATGTTCCTTGAAAAACACCGAAGTCATTTGGTCATATCCAGTAGCTTAGATACATTAGCTGTTCAGCTCCGATGAGGGGAAAGCGGCTTTGGAGGACACGCCAAGACCATCTGCGGATAGATCAGAACTATCCGTAAACACGATAGCATCAAAGATGCCGAGCGAAAAATGTCCGTCCATAAAGCAATCTGTGGTAGATTGCCCCGCCATGACCTGAACAGCCTACAATGATACTTCCGCATAGCCACAGACATCGCAATGGGTGCGGTCGCCGGAGAACCCGGTGGGGGTGAGAGTCCCATGACAGCCAATAACCAAGGCTGGTTTAAGCTGACTGCCCAAAGGACGAAATCGTCCTTATGCCGCAGGCAATCTGCCTGTGGTGTTCTGCTTCGGGGAGTAGTGTCGAATAGAAGCAGCAGAAAACGAAGAACAAGAGTTTTGTTATACCAGAAACTATGGGGACAGCCGACCTGTGGGTATACCCGGTCAAATTCGGCGGCTGTCCTTATCCTTGTGGTATAACAACCAATTTCACGCAAAGGAGGAATGCGAAATGCGTATTTACAAAGGCGATATATTCTACGCCGATTTAACCCCTGTGGTTGGCTGTGAGCAGGGCGGCATCCGACCGGTACTGATTATCCAAAATGATATTGGAAACCGCTACAGTCCCACCGTTATCGTGGCCGCTATCACCAGCCGCACCGAAAAAAACCACCTGCCCACCCATATCCAACTGTGCAGCCAGCAGTATGGGCTGCGGCAGAATTCCCTTGTGCTTTTGGAGCAGGTGCGAACCATTGACCGTTCCCGCTTGCGTGAGTACATAGGCCATTTGAGCGAACCACAGATGCAGCAGGTCAATGAAGCCTTAGCCGTAAGCTTCGGTCTGGATGCCCTGCTGCCGGAACCGCAAATGAGCCTGAGCTTGTAAAAGGAGGTATTTTTTATGGACAAGAAATCCGCTTGGATTTACTGCCGCATCGATGCGCCGGAGGATGTACATGGCGCTTTGAAAGGACAATACGAAAGATTAGAAACCTATGCCGCACAGATGGGCTTTACCGTTGTCGGCTCTTCGCAGGATTTAGGCAGTGGTCTAAACTTTGACCGCTCCGGCCTGCAGGCTGTTCTGGAATCAGCAAAAGCCGGGAGCTTTCAGATTCTGTTGGTGGATTCGGTGAGCCGAATCGGGCGGGATATGAAAAAGACAATAGCATTTATTCAAACAATTAGCGGCTGCGGTATCAGCATTTACTCCCCGATGGAGGGAGAAATCAAGCTGTCTGATTTTATGAGGCCGCCGTTTCAATTGCGATAGGAGGAAATGCTATGACGAAAACAGAACCAGTAAACGAAGTCCGTTATTTAATGGCGCACAACTTCCTCACCTATCTTCTGGAGCAGGGCAAAATTACTCAGGAAGAATTTCAGATTGCAGACCAATTCGTGGTCGAAAAGTACAAGCCGAGGCTCCGGATTATTTAGTGGATTATGTGATAGCTTTCCCTGCATCTCTGTGGTAGTGTATGTGCTAATACCCAAGGGGTATTGAACTTACACGAAAGGAGCTGTCACACATGAAAATACGAAAACCAAAGGAGGTGCCGCCATGCCACAGGTACAGGTTATCGAACCGGTAAATTCCATTTACCGATATTCACCGCCCAAGCTGCGTGTCTGCGCCTACGCCAGAGTCAGCAGTGACTCCGCCGATCAGCTAAATTCCTTTTCCGTGCAGATGGAGCATTACACTTCCCTGATTGCCGAAAATGACGAATGGGAGCTGGTGGACATCTATGCCGATGAGGGCATTACCGGAACCCGGTCGGACAAGCGGGAGGAATTCCAGCGGATGCTTTCCGACTGCAGAAAGGGCAAAATCGACCGCATCCTTGTGAAATCCGTTTCCCGGTTTGCGAGGAACATTCATGACTGCCTCTCCACCGTCCGAGAGCTGAAAGCCCTCGGTGTAGAGGTGGAATTTGAGGAAGATGGTATCAAGACAGCGGATATGCACGATGAGATGATGATTGGAGCCTTCAGCTCCATCGCCCAAGAGGAATCCACCTCCATCTCTAACAATATGCGCTGGAGCTACGCTCGTAGGATGCAAAACGGAAATTTCACTTGTTGCTGCCCACCCTACGGATACGATCTTATAAACAACATACTGATTCCAAATCCCAAGGAAGCACCGATGGTGCGAAGAATATTCGGAAGCTACCTATCCGGCAAGAGCATGGAGCAGATAGCCAGTGAGCTGAACGCAGATGGCATCCCCTGCAAAAATGGAGAGGTAAAATGGCTGTATACCGCTGTCAGCTATATTCTCAAAAGCGAGCGTTACATCGGTGATGCCCTGCTGCAGAAATCCTACACCACCGACACCATGCCCTTTCAAACCAAGCGCAACAAGGGCGAGCGTGACCGCTATTACATCACCGGTTCCCATGAACCGATTATCAGCCGGTCGGAGTTTGAGCAGGCACAGCGGCTGATGAAAGCCCGTAACTCCCTTTATCCAAACAAGGGGCGTGGCAGGCAATACACTTTCTCACAGAAAATTCGATGTGGCAAATGCGGTACGAATTTCTCCCGCAGGGTGACCAATGGAAAAACCTATTGGGTATGCCACAGGCACTTCCGCAGCAAGGAGCTTTGCGAAATCCGTCAAATCCGGGAAGATGCCATCATGCAGGCGTTCATCCGAATGTACAACAAGTTAAAACAGAACAGCCGCTATATTCTCTCCTCCGCTTTAAACGAGCTGATGGATCTCAAATCCAAAATCACCATGAGCGATGTAAAAGTCGGAAGCATCAATAAGGAAATAGCGGAACTCACCAAGCAGAGTCTGGTACTGAATCGTCTCAGGACGAAAGGTTACATGGACTCTGCTGTTTTTATGCAGAAAAACAATGAAATCAACCAGCAGCTCGATTTGCTCAAGCGAAACCGCCGCAGACTGCTGGAAAGCGATGCGGACGATGAGATGATTTCCGACTGCAAGCTATTGATTGAGCTGATGGAACAGGGATCGCCGTACCTGACTGCTTTTGATGAAGCCCTATTTCACAGCATTGTCAATCAGATCGTTGTCACCGAGCAGGATAAACTCAAATTCTGCCTGATCGGTGGTCTTGCCTTTACCGAGCAGCTGCCCAAGGAGGTGTTCGGACGATGAATAAAAACCGATACCTTCCTTTCGGCTATCACATTCAAAACGGTACGCTGTGCATTCATGAAGCGGAAGCCACTGTGGTACGGCAAGTTTTTGAGGATTACCAAGCCGGGAAATCCTATCGCCGGATTGCCGAAAGCCTCACAGCCAAAGGCATCCCCTATATGGAGAATCGCACCGACTGGAATAAGCACAGGGTCAAGCGTATGCTGGAGAATTCACGTTACTGCGGCAGTGATGATTTCCCGCAGATTATCCCTGCCGACACGTTCGGGGCTGTAGCCGCCCTAATCGGGCAGAAAAGCCAAGGGGAGCCTTTATCCAAGGAACTGGACAGCATCCGCAGTAAGGCGATTTGTGGGGTTTGTGGAGCCAAGTACACAAGGGATGGCAGAAGCAAGAAGTATGAAGCGTGGTGCTGCTCCGCTGAGGGGCGCATCACACCCAAGCGCATCACTGACCAAGCCCTGCTGGAGAGCGTAACCGCAATCTTGAATATCATCATCAGTGAGCCGAGCCTGCTGGAGCTTCCTTTACCGCATAGGGAGAACTATTCCCTCGATGTTGCCCGGACAGAAAACCAAATCAACCGGGAGCTTGAAAAAAGCGAAGTGGACAGCGATTACATCAAGCTGCTGATATTTGGCTGTGCCACCGCAAAATATGAGGTCTGCCCTGACAGGGAGCCGGAATACTTAACCCGCCGGTTGCTGGAGATATTTGAGGGGCATCCGCCGCTGGCGGCTTTCTCAATCCGATTATTTGAGGATACCGTCAAGCAGGTGGTCATTGATGCGGACGGCAGCCTGCGGCTGCAGATGAACAATGGAAAGCTGATTGGAAAGGAGTAACCGCCATGCAAACACAAACCATAACGCCGGTACAAAAAAAGGTCGATGTGATCCCCGCCAATATTCTTTTAACCAAGCCAAACGCCAGAAAAAGAAAGCTCCGTGTGGCGGCCTACTGCCGGGTCAGCACCGAACAGGAAGAACAGCAATCCAGCTACGCTGCGCAGATTGCTTATTATACCGATAAAATCAGTAAAAATAAGGATTGGGAGATGGCTGGTATTTTTGCCGATGAGGGCATTACCGGAACCAGCGCCAAAAAGCGTACCGAATTTCTCAAGCTCATGGCACTGTGTGAAAAAGGCAAAATTGATATGGTGCTGACCAAATCCGTCTCCCGATTTTCCAGAAACACGCTGGATGCCATCGGATATATCCGAAAGCTCAAGGCAAAGGGCATTCCCATCATCTTTGAAAAAGAGGGCATCAACACGATGGAAATGGCCAGCGAAATGGCGCTGTGCTTCCTCAGCGGCTTTGCACAGGCAGAGAGTGAATCCATCAGCCGCAACGTGACATGGGGCAAACGCCAGAGCTTTAAAAGCGGAAAGGTGCCATTTCAATATTCCCGCATTTTAGGTTACGAAAAAGGCGAGGACGGTCAGCCAAAGATTGTGCCGGAGGAAGCGGAAATCGTCAAACGGATTTTCCGAAGCTATTACTCAGGTGCAAGCATCGGAAAGATAAAGAAATCTCTGGAGGCTGATAAAATCCTCACGCCCACCAGCAAGGAGGAATGGTCGCCGGGAGTGATCCAGTATATGCTTCGAAACGAGCGCTACATCGGGGATGCCCTACTGCAGAAAACCTATGTGGTGGACTGCCTAACCAAGGAAACCCGTAAAAACAATGGTGAAATCCCGCAGTATTATGTAACCGGAAATCATGAGCCGATTATTTCAAGGGATTTATTCAACCTTGTGCAGGAGGAAATCGCACGGAGAGCCGGTAAGCGAAAGGTGGCCAGAAAAGCTGTGAAAACCGAGAAAGGAAAATACAGCAGCAAATACGCCCTGACCGAGCTTCTCTGCTGCGTTGAATGCGGCACTCAGTACCGCAGGGTTACTTGGGCGAGAAATGGTAAGAAAAAGGTGGTCTGGCGTTGCATCAACCGCTTGGAATACGGCACGAAATACTGCAAGGAATCGCCTACCATAGAGGAAAGTCGCCTACACCAAGCCATTATCACCGCCCTGAACCGGCTGGATGAGGATAAAGCCGATGTTATCGAAACCCTCAAGGCAGGCCTGCAGCTGGCCATTGGTTCACAGGATGATGACAGCTTCAATGAAGCGGCTGTCCAAAACCGCATCGCCGAGCTGCAAAGCGTGATGATGGATTTAGTGGGACTCAGCTCCAAATCCAGTGCCGGTGCGGATTATTTCGATGCCAAGTTTGAAGAAATCGCTGCGGAGATAAAAGGGTTGCAGGGGCAGCTTGGAGAACACCAAGAACAAACCATGCTCGCTCAAAATACACAGGCACGAATCCACGAGCTGCTTTACATGATGGAAACCACCGATCTCAGCCTGAAAGAATATCGTGATGATGTAGTCAAAGGAATTATCACCAAGGTGGAGGTTTTATCCTCAGACCGCATCCGGATTATTTTTGATAACAATATGGAAATGGAACAGGAAATGCCGAGTGAATAGAAATAGCAGGATAAGCCGCCACAAAGCTGGCGGCATTTCTCTTTTGGACAGAATTTCTGCTATATTTCAATCCGTTTCACCATAATACTGTGAATATTTCCATAATTTATACGGATTTAATTGCTTTGTTCGCTGTGACGATATATAATATATACAATATTTAATTGGCAAAGGATAGTTTTAATGGACTATATGACAGCGAAAGAAGCAGCGGAAAAATGGGCAATCACTCCACGCCGGGTACAGGTGCTTTGCGCACAGAGAAAAATACCGGGCGCTATTCGGTTTGGGGTTACTTGGGCGATACCCAACGATGCGGTGAAGCCCAAAGATGGTCGATATAATAAAAACAAGACAGAATAGAACAGCTTGATGTTACTAATAAATTGAGCGGTTAGAATATTTTTGTGGAGGGAGTGACATCATGGGTAGCCATCAAGCATCAGAACAAATGATAGGTTATCTTTATCAGGCTAGGTATGCATTGTACCTTTTATTGAATAATGATGATGAGCAATCAGAAATTAGCATTGAAAAATTTGACGATGTAAGCTTTGGAAACGATGATACTCCTGAAATCATGATTCAACTCAAGCATCATGTAAAGGCTTATGGTGATTTAAATAACGCAAGTACAGATATATGGAGAACACTAAAAGTCTGGATAGATGCTATTAAAAAGCAACCAGATTTACTGTCTAAAACAAAATTCATGATAATAACTACTGCTTCAGCACCAGGGGACACAGCAGCATATTATTTAAAAACTGAATCTGAAAAAAGAAATTCTATTTTGGCTTATAATATATTAAAGAAAGTTGCGGAAGAATCTCAGAACAAAAGCCACCAAAGTTATTATAAAGCATTTACCAGCATTCCAGAAACGCAAATTCAGCAATTATTAGATTGTATTTATATACTTGATAAGAGTAGCAATATAGTCGATGTTGAATCTGATATAAAAAAAGCTATTAGATATTGTAGCCTTCCTCAATATATTGATAAAATATGTGAACGTTTGGAAGGCTGGTGGTATAAGAAAACAATAGAAGCTTTATGCTCAGAAACACCGATATTCATATCTCAGAGTCAAGTGCGTTCACACATTGTATCGGTTGGATTGGAATATGCACCCGATAATTTACCTATTGATGTGGACGAATATGAAAACCTCAAATTAGAAGAGTTGTCTCCAAATGATCAAATATTTTATGAACAATTAAAGCTAATTTGTTTAGGAAGTAATAGATTGAGAATGGCAATCAGAGATTATTATCGTGCTTTCCAACAGCGAGCAAACTGGGTCAGGGAGGAATTATTATACACAAATGAGCTGGACAAATATGAAAAAAGGCTCATTGATGAATGGGAACATTCATTTTATGCAATGCAAGATGACTTGTTAGATTATGGGAATCAAGTTACGGAAGACATTAAAGTATCAAATGCCAAAAAACTGTATAGAGAAATTGAGGAAAAAGATATACGTGTTAGAGATCGTTGCAGTGATGCATTTGTAATGAGAGGCAGTTATCATATCTTAGCGAATCAGCTTAGGGTAGGATGGCATATTGATTTTTATGAGCGTTTAGAGCAATTATTAAAGAACTGAGGTGATTTATTTGAGGAATTGGAATCTTAGAGCAAAGGAAGTAGCTTATTTACTTAATCCGGCGTTTTGTGGTAGGCTATTGCACAGTTGCATTAAAACATATAATGAGGTGACAAAAAGAGCTTTTCCATTTCCTCTTGTTTATCTGGTTCTTCCATTGATACTTCATAAAAAAACTAGAGAGTGCATATCAAGTCGTACACAATTGATCATATGGCAACAACGATATCCTGAATTATTAATAGGTTTTGCTGAGAGAACAAAAGATATGGTACAGATAACCAATGAGGCTATGGAGCTTTTGCTTCAAAGTGGTGTTGTACTGTTAACAAACGCTGCAGAGCTTGAAATATCTCAAACGATTCGACCGCTCAGTAAGACAAAATATGTTAATGACGAAATCAAAGATTGTCTTAATAAAAGCGAACATGTAGCTAAATGGTTTGCTGCAGCAGGAAAAGTTGAAACAGTATATGTTAGTTTGGGGGTAAGACCATGATGCAAATACGAGAATTAGTCCTATATGGATTAAATGGACAAGTAAGGCATTTGCCATTTCAATTAGGAAAGGTCAATATAATATCAGGAAAATCAAAATCCGGAAAATCCGCTGTGGGCGACATAATTGATTATTGCCTTGGCGGAAGTTCTTGTGATATTGCCGATGGCGTAATTAGAGAAAATGTGTCGTGGTATGGATTGCTATTGCAGTTTGATAGCGAAAGAGTATTTGTAGCTCGCCAAAATCCGCCCCCCGGTCAACAGTCTACCGGCTTCTGTTATATTGAGATTGGAGAAAAAATAGAAGTTCCCGAAAAATGTGATTTTGTTTCCAATACTAATGTTGCTGGATTGGAGGAGGCTTTAACTAAGAGATTAGACATTTCTGAGAACCTAAATATACCGCCAGACGGACAAAGCCGCGATCCCCTTGCTGCTAATATTAGACATGCATTATACTACTGCTTTCAAAATCAGGATGAGATAGCAGCAAAAACTTTTTTATTTCATAAGCAATCGGAAGATTTCATAACTCAGGCCATAAAAGACACTTTGCCATATTTTTTGGGTATAGTGAATGAGGAATCGCTAGCTTTAGAAAATGAAAGAAGTATTCTAAAAAGAAAATTAGCAATTGAAAAACGCAGACTGGAAGAAATTAGAATGCTTCAAGGAGGAGGTTTACAAAGGGCCATTTCATTAATATCCGAAGCAAAGTATGTAGGCCTTTTATACGATAATATTGAAGCAGATTATGACAGTTACGAATCTGTGTATAAAGTTTTAAAAAGCGTGAATGAATGGACTCCTGTAAATGCTGAAACTGTTGGTATGGATCGTTTAAGCTTTTTACAATCAGAGCTTAAAAAATCTGAGGATGAATTGGAACAACTTAATCAGGATATTAGTAATGCAAAAACATTTGCAGGAGAAACGAGCGGCTACGCGAATGAAGTTGAGCATCAGAAAATTAGGCTGAGTTCAATTGGCTTATTTGAAAAGCTTGATTTTAGACCGGATCATTGCCCCTTATGTGCCAACAAACTAGAAATGCCTTTGCCCAATATTGACATGATAAGAACCGCTATTAAAAACCTAGATGACAATATACAAAACGTTACTCGAGAAAAACCCAAATTAAGAAAATATATTGACTCACTTGAATCAGAGAGGGAAAAAATACGACAAGACATTATCCAAGTAAAGTCTGAAATTGATGGCATTTATACTCAAAATCAGGATGCTATCGCATTAAAAGATTTAAATTCTAGACGTGCAAAAGTAGTTGGTAGAGTAGAATTAGTCTATGGTTGGAAAGCGTAGAGCAACATGACGACTCTACAGGTAAAGAAAAAGCCATTAAAAAGATTGAGGACAGAATATGTGATATTGATGAAATATTAGATAAAGACTCACTAGAAGATCGTAAGCAATCTGTATTATCACGAATATCTGTAGATATGAGTGAATGGGCTAAAGAACTGAACTTGGAACATTCTGAAAACCCATATCGTCTAGATATGAACAAAGTTACAGTTATTGTGGATAAAGCTGATCGCCCTGTTCCTTTAAAACAGCTCGGCAGTGGGTCAAATTGGGTCGGGATACATTTAATAACCTACTTTGCGTTACATAAATATTTTATTACTCTGAACAGGCCGGTGCCTAATTTTATATTTTTGGATCAACCTTCACAGGTCTATTTTCCATCAGAATTGGATGAAAAAAATACAGATTGGAATATGGTTAGCACCTTGTATAACTTTATCACCAATAGGACATCAGAACTAAAGGGAAAGCTTCAAGTTATTATAGTAGATCATGCTAATTTAAAAGATGAGAATTTTCGTAATTCTGTTATTGAAGATTGGTGGAATGAAAATAACTTAGTACCGGAAGATTGGTATAAAAAATAAAACACACTTGGAAATGGGATATACAATGTCAACATTATCTAACTGTTTTTTGTTTTCATGATATAATTATTTAAAAGTAGAGCCGAGGTGAAATAATGAAATGGTTACATCTATCTGATTTGCATTTTAATCCTGATGATGATGGTACAGATAGTAATTATTTAAGAGATAAACTAAAGGATTTTTTATATCAAAACCAAGTTGTTGTAGACTATTTGATCCTTTCAGGTGACTTTAGGGATGCAAGTTGCCAAGATGATACTGACGAAAACGCCCAAAAAGTTGCACAGTTTATTTTGGGAATCACAAAATTAGTTGGAATAACTAATACATGTAATATTTTGTGCGTACCGGGAAATCATGATTTGAATCGAGACTATAATAATAGACAAGAACTACTTATTACTGAAAAAAGCAAATATCAAACCGAAAAAGGTAGATTCGTTAATTTGCCTGAATTAGTTGATGCTTTTTCATTTTACAAGAAAGTACTGAACTTTATCTACGGTACTGATTTTGTCAATACAATGTTTGATAATTGTTATAAGATCAGTCCTCATAAAGCTGTGGTGACAAAGGATTGTAATATTTTACTGATTAACACAGAACTTTTAGCGGGACAAAGTGTTGAAGATGCCAGTGGAAACAAATGCATAAATGATGCCGGAACGCTAATGGCAGGCAGTAGTTATGTTCTGAATGAGCTTTTAACCGTCAAGCCTACTGAAAAAATAACAATTGCTGTTGGTCATCGAGGGCTTGACTTGCTGGAACCTACTGAAAAAAGAAAGCTTGTAAATATTTTTAATGACTATGGAGTCTGCTTATATTTATGTGGACATAGTCATACGTTATGGGTAGATGACACCTTGGGTGTCCCGCAAGTCACTGTAGGATGTATAAAACAAGAAAATGGAGTAAGAGCAGGTTTTTCGTTGGGGGAGTTTTGTGTAGAGAGTAATAATATTAATATCTCTGCGTATTCTTGGGAAAACAATAGTTGGAACAAATATCAACATTTCTACAAAGGCAATTCAGATCTGCATATAGATTTAAATGGAGTTGCAGAAGCTTACGGTGGTGGTTTTGACAATAAAATTAAAATTGTTTTGGATGGCAGAGTAAGAGAGTTCTATTGCAGAGTTCCAACAGAGGGTATGAAATTTTGGATTGAACATTCTCCTATGATATCGGTGGGTTCAGGAAGCTTAACTTGCGTATTGAAAAACAATCAATACACACATCTTATTAACTACAATCATACATTTATATTGTCAAATGCTGTATGGAAAGTCATAGGAATAGACTCAACTATTTCCGGTGTCACAAAACTCACCTGTAATAGAGAATTAAAAGGTCCATCCGATGATTTTAAAACAGGAATTGCAAACAAGGACTCAATTTCAAACTACCGGATAGAATTACTGTCACCAATCGAAAATATAGGAGTAGATCAAAAAATAGAATTACTACCGCTACTAATTAAAGATTACAAACATATTAAGGATGCAAAGCTTCTCTTGTCTGTATCCAATCAAAATATAATAGCTTCAGATAAGATGTCTATAATAGGAAAAAGCATTGGAAAGACAGATATTTTGATTTGGTGGGAAGATGACGATGAGATATTTTTGCGATTCTCTGTAAATGTATGCGATGAAAAACAAGAAAACGTAGGCTATAGACTATATAGAGAGGATTTAGCATTTAACAGTAAATCATACTTTGATTATTCTGTCAGAATAAAAAACAAAGTTCGCATTGGAGTTGAAAAATATATAAACGGTGAACAGGTTTCCGTAGACAAGCCCCTTGAATTTTGCCTTATAAGTAAAGAAGATAATTGTTCCATGCCAATACAACAACTGGAAAATTCCGTAATTGAGGTCGATACATCAGCAATGAGTTACGGAAAACTATATTCTTTGACTATTAAGGGTGAAACACAAATGCAAGCAGAGATTTGTGGAAAAGGTCTTTTTTAACCCCTGAATCTTTCAAAGAAGATTCTGCATCTATTTTGTACTAATTACACATATTATGCTTAAAGGGCATAGCTAAATTTTAGGTTTTATGCGACATGTAAATAAACGAGACTATATCCAAAAAGGAAAAATTCTATGGACTCAAATAAAAAGGTCATTACCATTCAAATTGTATGCGCCTTATTCGTTGGACTGCTCACAGGGATTCTGACGGTGTTTGGGCAAAAGTACCTGCCAGGTTCGTTGAATTCCTTGGCAAACTCGGGGGCGGTTTGGCTAATACCAGCGTTCTTTATAGCATCAGCTGGAAAAGGGAAATATTTATCGATTCTACTCTGTATAGAAACGCTTGTAGTTTGCGTAATTTCATACTATTGGGTAGAATCAGTTGTAAACAGCCATTCCTTTTCATTTGGAGGCTACTACTTTTATATCTGGCTTGCCTGTGCTGTCGTGGCAGGCATCATTTTCGGAGCAAGTGCTTTTTTGCAAAAAAACTCGAAATATTATTGGGCTGCAAGTCTACTGCCCTCTGTTTTTTTTGCTGAAGGCTTAAACGAATTACTCCACTTACCCGATTACATGCATATGATTCCTGCTGCTATCGGTAGGATTATCATTGGTCTTTCTCTATACTTCTTTATTTATAAGGGTGATTGTTTCCGACGCAAGACGCTGATTTCCTTTTGTGCGTTATCTGCTTTAGGATTGGCTGGGTATGAGATTCTTTTCCTGCTGACATCTGGCACAACATATTGATATACTTTCCTCTGTAAACAGTTTTTTGATAAAGGCACTTAGCCAGATTAAAATTTAAGGTTAATCTATGTTTCTTGAGTACAATGGATATATAAATTTTAATTTTGGTACGCTATTTTCTACAGTGGGATAATGGAATTACTAAGAATGAAATGCCTGCATCTATTTTGACCTAATGACATAAGTTATAAGCTGCATTTTTGTTGGTAGTAAACCAATAAAGATGCAGCTTTTTTATATAATTTTAATTTTATTCTTATGTTTCGTTTATATTACGTATGAAATAAACATATTTTTAATGTTAGTTAAAGGTTTGTTTTAATTACCAAAAAGTTGAAAATAGTATATAATAAACTTAAGCAAGATTGAAAATTATAGTAAAAGGTATAAGAAGGTATAAGAAGGGTGAAACGCATGATTTCCAACACTATTTCAATTGAAAAGATAAAAGAGATAACAATACCCATATTAAGTAATTATCCGGTAAGTAAAGCGGTATTATTTGGTCTATATGCTAAAGGTAAATCTTCTAAGAACAGCGATATAGATTTAATTGATAAATCACACATAGAACCTGATTCTGTAATAAATAAAAAGATTGAAAAAGAAGGTATGGTAATATATTGAGAAATCGAAAGATTATCCAAAAAATAATTAATTATACTGACTCTGTATTAAAGTATACAAGCAATATTACCTATAGTTAATTTCAAAATAACAGTATGATGGTAGAAGCATGCGTATTTAATTTGAGCTAAATTGGTGAGCTAACTAATAAACTTGATATAGAATATATAAATGAACATTCCGATATTCCATGGTTTAAAATGAAGAGTTTAAGAAATCATATTATTCACGACTATGAGGGCGTAAATTTGAAATTAATATGGGAAATTATAGATGAGGATATAAAAAATATTAAAAGAACAGTTATTGAAACTAATTGAATAGTTTTGATTTATGATTGTATGAACACTATGTCTGTTACAATTTCAGATGTGCATCTGTTTTGTACTAATGATACAGAAGATTAGGTCGAAAGAAGGTCGATTCTAAAAGGGGCTGGCTTCTTTTTTGGGACGAAATCTATCCGTGTGAGTTTTTTAGCGGTGATATTGAAAATGGTCGTCTTTATTTATTGGTGGAGGAGCACGATAATATAGTTGCAGCGTTTGCATTATGTGAATTGAATACTGGAGAAAGCTGTATGAAATGGGAAAATACCCATGACAAAGCATTATACCTTGACTGCTTTGGAGTCAATGTTGATTATTCAAGACGAGGCATTGGCATTATGATGCTTAAGCATGCTATTGCACTCACTAAGCAGAAAGATGCTAAATATTTAAGGCTTTTCGTTGTGGATATAAATGTACCAGCTATAAACTTATATCTAAGAAATGGATTTAGGCAGGTAGATGGAATTTATGAAGAAAAAATTGATGATAACTTTACATTGCGTGAATATGGATTTGAAATAAAGGTATCAAGGTAACACTAATTCCAATTTATAAGTAAGATTGTGAGCATAATGCAAAGTTACCTGCGGCATTTATATTCATCTAACCTGCCAGTGATATTTATCTAAATAAGTCGATTACGTTAACATAATCGACTTAAATAACACAGGGGTGAATACTAATGTTTCGGTTAGGAGTTATTGAAGAGAGCTTGGAAAGCTTAGACACATTAAACATATTGAAGCCGTTTTTTTATAGCCAAAGAATCGAAAATGTCCTGGAGGATACTTCGCCTATTTGGCATACAAACGAATACCATGTTCCTGATGATAAAATTTTTGATTTATTACCGATTCTGGAACAGCGGGTAAAACCTACGTGAAATTTTAATACCAAATGAGTTTTTAGAAAAATACAAATAGATTGTTCTAAATCATATAGGATTTCCGATGAACTGGAAGAAATTTTGGATAATGATTTTTGGGAAATTTTACCTGAGCCTATTTTGTACTAATGATTCAAAATTATTTGTCGGAAGCAGAGAAAGAATCATTTTATGATTTTATTGCGATACGGCATTACCAACTGCAGGCAACCATCGTAGAAATATGTGGTCTTGACTGTATTGATAAACAATTTATAGACAAGCAGCTCAGCTGGCTCATTAACTGGCGCAAGCAATATGTCAAGGAGCGCGGTTGATATGAAAGATATCCTGGGCTATGCGTCTTTTGCGGATATTTCAAAATACAACTATAAAAAAACAGAATTCTTAATGATGAAACGTGTGGCAGAACTTGAAGTGCTAATGTCGAAACCAGTTGGTTTTGGTGTCTGCGATGAAGGGAAAGGCGTATATACCCTTTTGACGTGGTGCGAAGGAACAGATGTAGAAACTCTTTTGCCGATGTGTTCCAAAAGAGAATAATACGTTTTAGGAGTTGACTCCGGTAGAATTTTATGCAGGGTACATTCCATTTACCCAGAGGAAAAGCTTGATGATTGGCTGTTACGGTTTTACGAGACAAACAACAGCCGGCTGACATCATATCAAAAATGCGACGTCGATTTTGAAGGAGACAGATTGATTTTTGATTATCTCATTAAGAACAAACACTTGCTGAAGGATCATCCTCAATGTTTTATGCGTGGGGATTACCATATCGGCATATGGTGAATATGGAAACATTGAGATAAAATAAAAAAATGAAGTCCGGCATGGTTTTTGATATTTTGTTAAAACAAATTTCTATTTAATTTAGGGGATTCTAATTTACACTTATAATTCGTCCTACAGTAAATTAACTCTATCCTGAATAAAACTTGATTGACAATCAAAAATGAAAACTGTATACTGTAATCAGTGTTACATGTAATACTCATTACAATAATTTTATATTAAAAACTGAAAAGAGGTATCATAAATATGGAATCCAAAAAAAGGTTCACGCCAGCCGTGACTGTCATTCTTTTGTTCGGAATCATTAGTTTGCTGGGGGATGTGGTCTATGAAAGCGCCCGCAGCGTGAACAGTCAATACCTGAATTTGCTGGGAGTCAGTGCGGCCAAGGTCGGGCTGGTCTTTGGAATCGGGGAATTTTTGGGATACTTTCTCAGATTGATTGCTGGCGTGTGGTCGGACAAGAGTGGAAAATATTGGATGTTTATGTTTGTTGGTTATGGTATGTTGCTGGTTGTACCGTTCATGGGCTTTACTATGAACTGGAATATCCTCGTTGTCCTGATTCTTATGGAGCGGATCGGAAAAGCTCTGCGCAATCCGGCAAAAGATACGGTGTTATCCTGCGTTGCGGAGAATCAGGTCGGGGTCGGGTTTGCTTTTGGCCTTCAGGAGGCACTGGATCAGATAGGTGCTTTTGCTGGCCCGCTGATTTTTACAGCGGTATTTTATTTTACGGGGAAAAACGGGATCGTCCAGTACCAGATAGGGTATAAATGGCTGTTTATTGCGGTTATTTTTCTCATGCTCTTTTTAACCTATGCTTACCGCCGAGTAAAAAGAGATGAGCTAATTCCTGCTGTGGCCAAAAGGGAGTTCCAAACGGAAAAACTAAAACCGATCTTCTGGATTTATACGGCGTTCACATTTTTTTGTACGTTGGGCTTTGTCAATTTCAGCGTCATTGGCTATCATCTGAAGGACAAGGGCCTTATGTCAGACGGAAATATCACACTGCTCTACTCGGTTGCTATGATTGTGGATGCCGTGACGGCTTTGTTCATTGGGAAGGCATATGACCGCATTAAAGCAAAAACCGGTAAGAAAACCGGAGGGTTGCTTGTTCTGGCAGCGATTCCTTTTATTACGCTGCTGCTGCCGTTTTTGACTTTGAGTGGTTCAATTCCCTTGATCATCGCTGGAATGATGATTTTCGGCATCATCATGGGGACACACGAAACTGTCATGCGCTCAGCTATAGCTGACATTACGCCGTTTCATAAACGGGGAACCAGTTACGGCGTTTTCAACACGGCTTACGGGTTGGCCCTGTTCGGCGGATCTGCACTTATGGGCTGGGTGTACGATCTGAACCAGACGGGAATAATTATAGCATTTACAGGAGTGTCAGAAGTGATCGCCGTTTTGTTCTATTTCATGATGAATCGTATGGTCAAGACGAGTCAGTTATAAAATGAAAGGAGGAAGGCTATATGAAGCATCAGGAGTGGCTGACGATCAATTACATGCTTCCCAAAGAACCGTCTCGTGTTCGGGTCAGCATATGGAGAAAACTCAAAAAAAGTGGCGCTGTTATTTTGAGCCAATCGGTCTGGGTTTTACCTATGAGTAAAGACAACGAGGTTTTTATGGAGGATATTTCAAATGAAATCCTGAAAAACGGGGGCGAAGCTTATCTGATGAAGATGGCTCCACATGATGAAGGCACCTCAGAACGCATCATAGCCACATTTGACCGAGCAAGGGATGAGGAATACAGAGAATTTCTTGAGCAATGTGACGACCTGCTCCATGAATTGGAAAAGGAATCTGAGCGGAGAAAATTTACCTTTGCGGAGCTTGAGGAAAATGAGACTGAGCTTCAAAAGCTGGTTGATTGGTATCAGAAAATTACTCAGCGTGATTTTCACGGAGCCTCCCTGCGTTCCTCCGTTGATGGAAAGCTGGAAGAGTGTAGGGCACGGCTGGATGTATTCATCGCAGAGGTATATCGGCAAAATGATGAATCTCTGAATAGTGAGGGAAAGCCATGACCATGAAAGAAAGAGCCAACAAATTAAAAACGGATATTCCCGCCGTATATATCGCGTTGAAGAAGAAAGAGACTCCGACGATTGCAAAGGTGTGTGCAGCAATTACTGTCGCCTACGCCTTATCTCCAATTGACCTTATCCCAGATTTTATTCCGGTGCTTGGATATGTGGATGATGTTGTCATCCTGCCCGCTCTGGTGACGTTAACGATCAAGCTGATTCCACGTGACATTTTTGAGCAATGTCGGAATGAATCCAAAGGACTGTGGCAGGACGGAAAATTAAAAAAATGGTATTATGCACTGCCACTTATCGCTTTTTGGTGCTTTATCCTGTATTTGATTGTGAAAGTGATATGGTTTTAATTTGTTTATTAAATATGTAGCAAAATTTTTAATAAAAAGTTACTTGGGATTTTGTTTTTGACTATGTCTCAAGCATTATATTTCCATTAGTAATATATCAAACCTTAAATTGTAGGGACTGGCACTGGGAGCGGTATGGCAGTTATGTTTCTATATATTTTATTGACACTGATAATCTTATAGATATTCTACCTTACATATTGTGAATAGAATCTCCGTAAATATATGAGAATCTTTTTTATACTATTAAATCCGGAGCTGTTTTTGATAGTAGCCTCCTACCTTTTTAAACGGCAAAGATTTTTCAATAATCTTTGCTGTTTTTGTACTAAGAATACCCCGGGTTAGACCTGAGATTCAGTAGAACTTTAGCGGTGAATCTCCAAAAATAACCTTCGAGTGATAAAATAATTTGTGGTTTGCTTTTGGAGCGGTTAAAAAATAAATCAGGTGTTTAATAAATATATAGTCAAGTACTTGACAAAATAATCGTCAGGTACTATACTAATATTAAAGTCAGGTACTTGACTTAAATATTAGTATTTATGAATGAAAATAATGAGTAATATCAAAACACCAATTGTAGAATAATCCACAAACGACGACTTAGAACAACATCGCAAGATTATGGAAAAATCAAAGGATTCCATGGTGATTTAAGTGACAAAGAACTTGAAAAGTATATCCAGATAATGGAAGGCTAGTAATACGGTAATGATTTTGCAGAGGACCACGAGTGGCCTGAAGAGTATGATAAAAACTCGAAGAAGTCTTTTGCTAAATTCTTGGTATGTTCTGAAAGAATTTCATAGAATATTGAAGCCTGAAGGATTGTTGTCCATAATGGAGGAGAAAGTGTTCAATATGGTCTATCTTTCTCCAAAGGGATTAACGGAGATTGTGTCAGTGGGACTGTTTATAGAACAGGAATAATTTGAGAATGATAATGAGCACACAATAAATTTTAGGAGGAAATAACAATGAGCGAGATCAAAGTAGTAATCAATGAACAATTACAACAGCTTCAAATGTTGATGCATCGAGCGTCGTTTCACGATTTTATAAGAGGCGGTTGGGTACATAACCCATACCGGGGGCAAGGCCGGGTACTGGCGATTCTCAAAATGAAGCCGGAAATCAGCCAAAAAGAACTGACCTATTTACTGAATATGAGCAAACAGTCCCTTGCGGAACTGCTCGCAAAGCTGGAAAAGAGCGGATATATTACGCGTGAACCTTCGGAAGAAGATAAGCGCATTATGACAATCAAACTGACCGAAGAAGGTATGAAAGCCGCTGAGAACGTTGATGACAAAACATTGGAAACAGAAAAAATTCTCGACTGCCTAAATGATGAGGAACTCGCCGCTTTCAGTGATTATCTCGGCCGCATTATCAAGCGGTACGAGGAGCAATTCCCCGACGAGGATTTTGAACAGCGCCACAAGTCAATGGAAGAGTTTATGTCGCAGCACGGATACGGTCATGGATTTGGCGGTTTCGGTGGTCACAGCGTACACGACGAATTTCACGGAAATCACGATGATGATTTCTTCGGCAGACACAAGCACCACAACGATTGGAGAGGGCGCTGAACTATGGAAGCTAAACAATATGCCGTCTTAGGTGAACAAGCATGCCCTTTGAGTCTTGAATATGAGCTATTATTACCCTTAAGGAGGTATAAAAATGACAGATATTAATTTAATAGTGTCACCTGATGTAAAAAAGATATTGCCGGATGTCCTGATTGAGTATCTTTGGAAACTTGTATTGAGTAACGAAAGGTCAACAAATGAGAGTCAGTCATTTGCCCTTGAGGTCGGAGAATTGAGTGGAAGAAATGTTCAAGATATACTTCACGCATACAATTTTGGCCGCTCGATAGGAAAACATCGGGTATTTGGGCTGGAACCTGTTTGCTGTAAGCTGCGGGTATCCAGGTCTCAAAATGGTTATCAAATGTCATTAAATTAGGATTAGGACGTTGCCGTTTTGAATGAGCAAAGATCAAGAGGTGATTTTATTGTATGAATGAATCAGCAGAAAACTACTTAAAAACTCTTTTAATTTTACAGAAAAAACTTGGTGAAGTTCGTTCGATTGATGTTGCAAATGAGCTTGGTATTTCGAAGCCGAGTGTCAGTGTCGCAATGAAGAAGCTCCGTAAAGAGGGTTTCGTCAATATGGATGCGAACCACAACCTCATTCTGACCGAGGATGGAGTAAATTACGCAAATTCCATTCTTGAACGCCATGCGGTAATTGAAAGATATCTGATAGAGATACTCAATGTCGATGAAAAGATCGCACATAGAGATTCATGCCGTATGGAGCATTTAGTGAGCGAAGAAACTTTCACTAAAATCAAGGAAAGTTACGCGAGGATAACTCATAATTGTCTTGCAGGTGATTACACCTTAGTGCCTCCAACTATACTCATTTCTGATATTGAAACTTCAGATAATGACATGAAGTAGTAAGATTTTATTTCTAATAGGCAATATTTTGAAAATCAAAAGGGAATACAGGTGGGAAATGATGGTGTCCGCTCAAGCTGTCGTAGCACATTTAGCCAAATAAGCTATCTGGTACTATAACGGTTTCATATTTTTCACACAATCCACTCTTGTTTCAGTTGCCATAATCCCGCCTGCACACTTTCTACACCAGCGGTATCGCCTGCCTTTATCTTTTCATGATGGCGAAACAGCCTTTGCCAACTATCTTGCACTTGATGCTTTAATTCTGGGTAAAAATTCGTGAGGATTATGTCACTTTCTCGCCGAATTCCATAACCAACAAGCATTTGTCGAAACCGTTTCTCATCAGATTCAGTTTCTCCGATATATTGGAGGCGTAAAATCTTATTCCAGTCGTACATATCGAAGAATATCGCTTCATCTGTCGGAATACACAACCGCAAAATTCTGCTGTCGCTTGATTGTTCGATACTATATAAATCTCTAAAAGCCCAATAAGGATATTCAGCTCCCTTCGGCTTTGGTAGATATTTTTCCGCTGCTATGGCAAACCAACCGTATACCGCTACAAAAATCGGAGCACTTTCTTCATATTTTTTTATAACATATTCCTGTTTAGAAAAACAAATACCATCTCGCTCAAGAGAGTTAACTACAACTTCTGATTGGGAGGAATAGAGCATTACCGTATTATCTGTGTTACCCATTTTTTTCTAACCTCCCATATAATACCATATTTTTCGTTGCTGCCGAGAATGATAGAATCGTCAAACAATCGGCTCCAACTGTCAATTATTTTTCTTTTTATTTGAGGATAAAACTGTGACATATATGCTTTAGTATCGCTTACACCATATTGTTCCAGAAGTTGTCGGTGATGTTTGGCATCTTGTTCGTCTGCCGGAATATAGGAATAATTTAGGATTGTACCCCATTTGTCGATATTCACCATTGTGATTAAGGACGGGTCTAATGTAAGTTCCAGTATGATAGTTCCCTTACTTGGTAGCATGGTTGCCTCCTTTGTGAGAGATACCCATATAGGATATCCTGTATCATCTGGCTTTTGGGAAGCGCTGGGGATATTTCTTACCAGCCAATCATACGCCTCCAACACCAAATATGCATGTTCATCTAAATCTTTGAAAATATATTCCCTTTTAGCAATATATCTACCAGTTTCGTTAAGTTCTTTGGCGACATTTTCATTCTGTTTTGTCCAGACTATAATGTTGTCCATCAGCTTTAACCTCCTCTCCTGTAGCATAACGTTTTACAACGAATGACATTTGTTTAATTTATAATTATAACATCAATTTCTGTTGCTCCGCAATGAGTAATAAGTAATTTTTTATACTGTGATGCAATTAAATCGAATTCATGGTTGCCCGAAAAGGAATAAACCACGCTTGAAACTCGATGTATACCAGGAGTAATCATTGCCCTACGGCTGTCACTGGTCGGATTTCCAAAGGCTCCTTTTTCATCATATAGTGTGGGGAGATGCTCAATATTCAGAACATCTTTGCCAATTCCTCGATAGCTCTCACCGTCTGGCGCACGTCTCCATTCCACCGTGCCGGATAAACAATCTGTATCGTAAGAACCTACCGAATATCCTGTTGAGATAGAAATTAAATTATTTATATCCACCACATTGTTGATATGATATAAATCGTTTCCTTTTACAATACGTCGGAGCATTGCTTCCGCCGCATTGCGGTATGATGTGGGAGATTTACCAAGATTATGATAGGCAGCACGGGTATCTTTGATATGTGTAAGTTTAGGCAAATCCGTCATTGTATAACGGGTGTGCAGATTGTTTATTGTTTTATCCAATAAAGCAATAAGCTCCTTAGGGCTTTCTTTAACATCGGCTTCATAGCTAAATACCATCAAAGCTGCTCCCGGACATAACTCAGATAATTCTTTTGAGATTTTTATATTCATTTTTTATGCTCCTTTTCCATGATGTCTGATAGAACCCACGCTAAATGTTTCATGCTACGTAAATCTATTTTCCCTTGTTCACTTGTTAAAGTTGAAGTTCAACTTTAACAACAATTCTGTCTTTCATGTTTTTGTGACTACTTTCTTTTCTGTTGTACCCTTTATCAATTTTAGTATATAATGAAAGTTATATTAAGTAAAGCGACACTTTTTGAATTTTAAGTTGAGAATATCTCACATATTGGAGGTGTATTATTGAGGACTGACATAAGAGTAATACGATCGGTCACTCTTATATTGTGGAATACTTTGCACGAAAACCTAATTGCTGATACAATTGTTTTTTTGTTTTATATGATAAAATGAATATATTTATGTTATACTAAAAATAGATTATTTATATATTAAGCGAGTTAATGCTTCAATAAATAATGAGCACGGAACAGTAAATAGCATAGCTTAATTTAATTTATCAAAGCTACGGCAGTAGATAAATTGGCCGCAATAGTTATATTATATTTACCAATAAATAAATTTGTATTACAAAACTACTGTTAACAGTATGCAAAGATATGCTATATAATGATTCAGTGTTCATTTTTCATTGTTAAATAAAGGTTTTAATTTTTATTTCATAAAGAAGGAGGAAATTGCTTTGACTTTAGATAAGCTACAGGTAGGGCAGAGTAGAAGAATTTCCGCAGTAGGTGGACAAGGTGCTTTGAGAAGAAGACTGCTTGATATGGGATTGACACCGGGTACTTTGGTAACTGTGTGTAAAATGGCACCTATGGGTGATCCCATTGAATTGGAATTAAGGGGCTATTCCCTTTCGCTTCGCCTGGAAGACGCAGCTAATATTGAACTTGAGGAGGAGAGTGAAGGACATGCATGATGAATTGGTATTTGCATTGGCAGGCAACCAAAATAGTGGTAAGACTACTTTGTTTAATCAACTGACGGGTTCTAATCAGCATGTAGGTAATTTTCCCGGAGTCACAGTTGACCGTAAAGACGGAAAGATTAGGGATCATGAATTTGCAACGGTTGTCGATCTGCCGGGAATTTATTCTCTCTCTCCTTATACCAGTGAAGAGATTGTGACTCGTGATTTTCTGATAGAAAATAAACCTGATGGAATTATTAATATCGTTGATGCTACTAATATCGAACGTAATTTATATTTGTCTTTGCAATTAATTGAATTAGGTATTCCTATGGTGCTGGCGTTGAATATGATGGATGAGATGAGGGCAAGCGGACGGAGTGTTGATGTTGCAGCTTTGTCAAAGGGACTCGGTATTCCTGTAATTCCTATATCTGCCAGCAAGGGAGAAGGAATTCATGAACTTGTAGATACTGCTATTGCTACGGCTCAGGCAAAACTGGTACCTACTATTGAAGATTTTTGCTCCGGAACGGTTCACCGCTGTATCCACAGTATTGCTCATTTAATTGAAGATCATGCTCAAAGACTTAATGTTCCGATGCGTTTTGCGGCTACTAAGTTGATCGAAGGGGACCCTCCTATGACTAAAAAATTAGGTCTTTCACAAAATGAGCTGGATGCTATTGAGCATATGATTCAGGAGATGGAGAATGAATTAGGGACGGATCGGGAAGCTGCTTTAGCAGATATGCGTTATAATTTTATTGAAAATGTATGCCGAGATACTGTGAATAAAGGTGGAATCAATGTTGGGAGACAACGAAGCATTAAAATTGACTCAATTTTAACTCATAAGTTTTTTGCTTTACCCATTTTTGTTGGTATCATGCTTTTAGTATTTTTCTTAACCTTTGGAGTAATCGGACAACCCTTAAGTGATCTGTTAAGCAGCGGCATTGATTGGTTAAACGGAGAAATAGCGCAAAGCTTAAAAGCGCTGAATGTCAATCCGGTTATGCGTTCATTGATTGTTAAAGGTATTCTCACAGGTGTAGGAAGTGTGATTTCATTTTTGCCTATAATAGTCACATTGTTTTTATTTCTTTCAATATTAGAGGATTCTGGATATATGGCGAGGGTAGCTTTTGTTATGGATAAACCTTTGCGTAAACTGGGCCTTTCGGGACGCAGCATAGTTCCAATGCTGATCGGTTTTGGATGTACAGTGCCTGCAACGATGTCGACACGTACCCTTGCCAGTGAGAGAGACCGAAAGATGACAATAATGCTGACTCCTTATATGAGTTGTTCGGCTAAATTGCCAATCTATGCAGCCTTCACTGCTGCTTTTTTTCCAAGACATGCACCTTTGGTAATGATTACACTTTATATAATCGGAATTTTAATTGGTCTTCTGATGGTTATAATTGTTAAACAGATTCCATATTTTAAAGGTAAACCAGTACCTTTTGTGATGGAGTTGCCTAATTATCGTATGCCCAGCTTTAAAAGCGTAATTTTGCTCATGTGGGAAAAAGCAAAAGATTTTCTTACTCGTGCTTTTACAATTATTTTTATTGCTACAATTGTAGTCTGGTTTTTACAGACTTTTGATATGAGATTTAATATGGTGGACAATCAGCAGACAAGTTTGTTGGCAACTGCCGGGAAATTTATAGCTCCGATTTTTAAATTTACCGGTTTTGGGTTCTGGCAAGCTGCTGTAGCGCTTATTACCGGTTTCATGGCAAAAGAATCCGTTATTAGTACATTAGCTGTTTTATCAGGAACATCCGTTGATGCACTTCCTACTGTCCTAACCGGTATGTTCAACCCTGTTTCTGCTTTTAGTTTTCTGGTATTTACTTTATTATATACACCATGTGTTGCTGCTATTGCAACTATTAAAAGAGAATTTAATAATGGAATTCTTGCTTTTGTGATAGTAGTGGGACAATGTGTGGTTGCTTGGCTGTGGGCAGTTGCTTTTTATCAAGTAGGTTCGTGGATTTTTTAGAGGGATGGTCTAATAACAGCAATTGTTATTTAACTGTAGTTACGAAACTGAATGTATATCTATATTTTACTAAATGTACTATTCGGATATAACAAAAGTATGGTATTATTAAATAGAATAAAATTTTGGAGGGTATGGAGTATGGGAAAATCAAAAGTGTATTTTACAAACATGCATGCAACTATTAAGGAAAACTTACCGCAAAAGCTTAGGCGTCTTATCAAAACAGCAGGAATTGGACAGATAGATTTTGATAGAAAATTTACAGCAATAAAAATTCATTTTGGAGAACCGGGGAATTTGGCGTATTTACGTCCTAATTATGCAAAAACTGTAGCAGATGTTGTGAAAGAATTGGGTGGAAAGCCATTTTTAACTGACTGTAATACCTTGTATGTAGGCGGAAGGAAAAATGCTTTGGATCATTTGAGTTCTGCTTATGTTAATGGTTTTTCTTTACTTTCAACGGGCTGTCATATAATAATAGCTGATGGGTTGAAAGGTACTGATGAAGCCTTGGTGCCTGTGAAGAACGGAGAATATGTAAAAGAGGCAAAAATAGGCCAAGCTGTCATGGATGCAGATGTATTTATTTCCCTTAGCCATTTTAAAGGGCATGAATCGACAGGCTTTGGAGGTACATTAAAAAATATTGGGATGGGTTGCGGATCTCGCGCAGGGAAAATGGAGATGCACAGTAGTGGAAAGCCTCATGTTTCCCATAGTAAATGTGTAGGTTGCGGGACATGTATTAAAAACTGTGCCCATGATGCAATTACATTAAAAGACCATAAGGCTACAATAGACCATAATAAATGTGTAGGCTGCGGCAGATGCATAGGGGTCTGTCCTATGGATGCGGTTCAACCTGCATCAGATGAATCTAATGACATTTTAAATAAAAAAATTGCAGAATATTCAGCAGCGGTACTTTATGGACGTCCCAATTTCCATATCAGTTTAGTAATAGATGTTTCTCCTTATTGTGACTGCCATAGTGAAAATGATATTCCAATTGTTCCCGATGTAGGAATGTTTGCTTCCTTTGATCCCGTTGCTCTGGATGTGGCCTGTGCAGATGCTGTAAATCGTCAGTCTGTTATAAAGGGGAGTATTCTTGAAAAAAACGGTCATAAACATCAGGATTACTTTACAGATGTCAGTCCAGAAACCAATTGGAGGGTGGCAATAGATCACGCTGTTAAGCTGAATCTTGGAAATAAGGAATATGAATTGATAACGATATAGAACAGCACGAGGGGACGGTTCTTTTGTGTTGTTTTCACCTCTAATTTATGTTAGAATGAATATAAATTGGAGGTGATTTTTATGTCAAGAAAGGCAAGAGAAAAAAGCAGTACCGGAATATATCATGTGATTCTTAGAGGAATAAATGGACAGATAATATTTAAAGATAATGAAGATTATAAAAAATTAATTCAGACAATTAACGAATATAAGGAAATATCGGGATATGAAATATATGCTTTTTGTCTTATGAACAACCACATACATTTACTAATGAAAGAGGGAAAAGAAGATTTAGGAATAGTTTTTCGAAGGATAGGAGCTAGTTATGTATATTGGTATAATAGGAAATATAAAAGAAGAGGACATTTATTTCAAGACAGATATAAAAGTGAGCCGGTAGAAGACGATAAATATTTTTTGACGGTATTGAGATATATACATCAAAATCCGATCAAAGCAGGTATTGAGACCAATATATCAAAATATCCATGGAGCAGCTATAATGAGTATTTGGGAAAAGAAAATATTTGTGATATAAAGTTTGCATTAGATTTTTTTGCAGACGAAAAGAAAAGAGCAGTGGATTTGTTTAAAAAATTTAATAGTGAGGAAAATGATGATAAATGTTTTGAATATGAGAAAGACGGCAGGATTGATGATATAGAAGCTGCAAAGTTAATAGAGAAAACAGCAAAAGTAGAAAATCCAAATCAAGTTCAAAATTGTGAAAAAGAAAAAAGAGATAAAATAATTAAAGAGTTAAAGAATGGTGGATTATCAATAAGGCAAATAGAAAGATTAACAGGAATTAGTTTTGCTGTAATAAGGAGGATATAGCACAGAAGAACCGTCCCCTTGTGTTGTTGACAGGAAAAAAGAATTTTGATATAATATGAATGAATAATAATATTATTCATTCTGGAAAGGCGGGAAGATAAATTGTTGGATAAAAAGGCAGAGATTTTTAAAGCTGGTAGAGAACTATTTTTTTTGAAGGGCTTTAAGGATGTTAATGTTTCAGCTATAACGAAACGAGCAGGCGTTGGAGTCGGAACTTTTTATAATTATTACCCATCAAAAGAGGAGCTTTTTTTCGATATTTATTTCAAGGAAAACGAAGCGGTCAAAAAGTCTATTGTGAAATCCCTTAATTTAAATGATGACCCAATCGCATTGGTTACAAAATTCTTATCGCTAAGTACAGACACTATAAGTAAAAATCGAATTTTACAGGAATGGTATAACAAAGATATTTTTGGTGATTTAGAGCAACGATATCATGATAAATACGGTTGTTTTTTGTTTGATTCTTACATGGATTTGTTAAAGAAATGGAAACTGGAAAATAAAATAAGAAATGATATCGACGACGGACTCCTTTTTGCACTTATGAAATCCGTAGTCTACCTTGATACGCACAAAGAGGGAATAGGGATTCAATATTTCCCACAAGTTATTCAGGTGCTTGTAGAATTCATTATGAAGGGTTTAACGGATTGCTAAAAAGAAGAAACAATTTTTTTATCGCATGGTGAATGAATATTTTTTATATTCATTCACCATGCGATAAAATGTACTGATATTCGATATTATTATGGTTGAAAATTATTTAGGAATGGAGGTAGTACAAAGTGATTAAAAATATTTTAGTAAATATACTAACATTATTACGAATTCCGCTCTCGTTGATATTCTATAATGTGGTACAGCATGATGCCAACCCGTTTTTACCTTGCACTGTGCTATTCATATTAGTAGCGGCATCGGATTATTTTGATGGAAAACTGGCGCGTAAGTATGGTGTGCAGAGCGGCATTGGCGCAATACTGGATGTAATGGCGGATTTTTTCTTTATTATAATGGCCAGCTTATCGCTGTCTTTCCGAGGTATGTTTCCTCACTGGATGCTGGGGGTCATTATATTCAAATTTTTAGAATTCTGGGTTACTTCCGTTATCTTTAACAGAGGAAGCAAAAATACATCTGTGTTTCTATTTGATCCTTTGGGAAGAATCGTGGCAGTATTATTTTATCTGCTGCCTATATTAATGTTACTGTTTACTCTTTGTTTATCTGCTGATATACACCAAATTGCTCTTGCAATAATTTATGGGGGAATAACAAGCCTTGCCCTTTTATCTTCAACTTTGAGAATTTCATCGTTTATAAAGCTTATAAAAGGATAACTGCTTTCTTGTAAAGGATGGTTTTGATAAACGGTTCAGACTGTTTCATTTCATAGCGGTAGATGTTGGTTTGTAATAGATGAAACGGCAAAAGACAGGATCACAATCAGCCAGCGGATATCTCTGACTGATTGTGACAGGTGCTTTCCTCCCTCTTTGATGTTGATGTTTTATTCTTTACATTCGTCGGCATGCTTGTGTTCATGACAGGCAGAACCAGTGGATTTTAATTTACCTTGTAAATAATTATTCACGGCTGTTTCGGATTCTCCTGATGCTCCGGTGATAACCTTAATTCCTTTTTCATTGAAAATATCAATTGCACCGCCGCCCATACCGCCTGATATGATGACATTTATTCCTTTATCATATAGGAATACCGGCAAAAATCCGGGTTTATGTCCGGGGTTTTGGATAAACTCCTTATTTTTAATTTGATTATTTTCAACTTCAAAGATTGTAAAACCTTCACAATGACCGAAATGTTCCGTTACCATTTTACCTTCACTTGCAACTGCGATTTTCATAATAAATTTCTCCTTTCAAATTTTATTTGAGCTGATAATTTATTTTATTAATTAATGCTATATATTATTTTTCAGGTAATTTTGATAGAAATTGGCCCACATTGATGTTCGGATTTTCATACAAAACTGTGTATATCAGTATCTTTAACAAGCATGTTTTCAATTTTGTCAGCAGCTTTGTCTAAATAATCATTATTGAAACGTTCAAATTCTCCTTTATCAACAAGCTGTGCCATGAGGGGATCAACAGGTATTTCACCGAGAACGTTAAGATTTAAATTTTTTGCTGTTTCCCTTAGATTGCTTTTGCCAAATAGATATATTTTTTCTCCACAGTTTGGACATTTGATATAGCTCATATTTTCTATAATTCCTAAAACTGGTATATTCATATGTTTTGCCATATTGTAAGCTTTTTTTACAATCATGGAGACAAGTTCCTGCGGCGAAGTCACAATGATGATACCATCCAACGGAATAGACTGAAAGACGGTCAATGGCACATCTCCTGTTCCGGGAGGCATATCGATGAACAAAAAATCCAAATCTCCCCAAATGACATCAGTCCAAAATTGTTTAACGGTACCTGCAAGTAAAGGGCCTCTCCAAATGACAGGTGCATCTGCTTGATCAAGCAACAAATTAATTGACATAATGCTGATGTTATTATGGGTTTTTTCCGGCAAAATTCCCATTTCATTTACTTGGGCTTTTTTATTAATGCCGAACATTTTAGGAATAGAAGGCCCGGTAATATCGGCATCCAGTATACCTGTGTTATATCCTTTTCTGTTAATCAAAATAGACAGCATGGCTGCAACAAGTGATTTTCCTACACCTCCTTTACCGCTGACCACTCCGATTACTTTTTTGATAGAATTAAAATTATTTGTTTTTTCCAAAAAACTTTGAGGGTTTCCCTCGCATCCCTCACAAGATTCTTTTTTTTCTGACATTATTTCTCAACTCCTAAATAAGTTATTTTAATTTTTTATCTAAAACCTTTGAGATTATACTCAAAAGTTTTTAGCTGAGTTATGTATTTTATAAAGTGAGAAACTCTTAATTTTTAATTGATTTTATTTTAAACATTAAATTATATATTTGTTAGGTAAGTTTCTTAATAAACATTATGAGCATAAGTTCATAATGTTTATTTTAATATAGTTATGAGCATATGTCAATATTATTAAAGAAAAAATAAAAATAAGACTAAAAAATTTTAAAATTTTTAGTCTTATTTTTATTTTAATTTATTATATTATTCAATATTTCTACCATGTCGACAACAATTTCTTTGACAAAACTTACCTTTACAGTTTTTTCTGCAGATAATTTTTTCCGAACCGCAGTTGGGACATGTATAATTTCCACTTTTAATGGATTCAAGATTTTCATAACTTTCCATCCATTCCTTTCCGCAATCCATACATTTTACCGGACAAATATTGCAGGTAAAATTTCCTCCTTCTATATGAATAATTTTTCCGTTTACCAAACTATCGGCAATTTTTTCCCTTGCGGACAAAAGGATGCGTTGAAAAGTTGGACGGGATACCTCCATTTTTTTGGCACATTCGCTTTGCTCAAATCCTTCTAAGTCCTTTAAACGGATAGCCTCAAGTTCTTCAAGTTTCAATATATTTTCCGGAAGTTCTGCGACATCTTTTTCCGATGGAATGAAATAAGGAATAGCAGGAACGTTTTCGATTTTTCTCCACTTCGTTGGTCTCGCCATTTTATCAACTCCATTTTTAGGTTTGACTTTTTTAAATTTTAAACAGAAGCATTTATAATTAATTATATAAACAGTATTAAGCTATGTCAAATAATTGAAACCCATAGATTTACCATCTTTAAAACAATCATAAGCATATGCTTATGATTGTTTTAAAGCTATTTTGGCCATATCCCAATAACTTTTATTTAATCTCATGTTTTGCTTTTATATATTAATTGTCAGACATTATTTTATTAAATCAATTCCATTTTTCAAAGTCTTTGCATCAATAGCGCCTTCTGCCCCCGTTATAATATAACCGTCTTTGTCAATAAATATTGTTGTGGGTAGAGATACTATACCATATGTATCTGCGGCATCCTGCTTTATATCAAAATATACAGGAAAGGAAAAATCCTGTTTTTTTATATATTGTTCGCCTTTTTCTTTTGTTTCTTGTTGTCCGTCTACAAGATCTATCATCATGAATGTTACATCGTCTCCGGTCTCTTTATATACCTTATTAAATTCTGGCATTTCACTTTTACATGCAAGACACCAACTTGCCCAAAAGTTTAGCACAATGGGTTTACCAAACATATCTGATAACTTTACAGTATTTCCATCCGCATCTAAAACTGTAAAATCAGGCGCTTTTGTTTTTTCTTTTTCCACATCTTGGTCGGATTGAGATATCTCATCTTTGTTTTGAGTAATATCCATATCGTTTTGAGTAGATATTTTTTTGCTGAGTATGTTATACATAAAAATGGCTATAACAATAAACAAAGCAAATGCAAAAATTGATACTATTGTTTTTATTTTCTTATTCATATATACCTCCTAAAAAGTTAAAAGTGAGAAGAAATAACCTATGTATCCGGTGGCCATCAATATACCGACGATAATGAGCAATCCGCCTGATATGAAATTGATGATTTTGTAATTTTTTTCAATAAAATCAAATGCACCTTTTAGTTGGTCAATTAACAATGCGCTTATGATAAAGGGTATTCCTAATCCTAATGAAAAGGCAAACAACATAGAAATTCCTTTTAATAATGACCCTTCGAGGGATGCCATTAATAAAGCGGACCCTAAAAAAGTCCCTACACACGGTGTCCAATTAATTGAAAACACGATTCCAAAGACCATAGATGAAAAAAATTCAAGGTTCTTGATAACCATATTTTTCTTACCTATGCGGTTTAAAAATCCTATTTTTAATATTCCCAGAAAGTTCAGGCCAATTATAATCACAATAGAACCCGTTACAATATTGAGAATTGTTTTGTAATTACGTATTAGTTTTCCAACAGTCCCCATAAAAGCCCCCATTATAACAAAAACAATGGTAAACCCTAAAACAAAACCGATTGAGTTTGTGAGAGCTTTCTTTTTATTCGCTTCATTTGCTGCAAAATAAGATATATATATGGGCAGCATAGACAAAAGACAAGGTGATATAAATGTAATGATTCCTTCTAAAAACATCAGAATATATTGCATATCATCCTCCCATGTTTATTTAAAGCTAAACATTAAAAAACTTTTTATAGCTCAAACCAATTAATTTTTGTAAATCCGTTTTCTATTAATACCCCAAACAGAGTAATGTTCCTACCCCTTATCTTTCTCGCTGTTACAGTAATATTTTTTAAGTACGAAAATGACTTCTTCTACCCTGTGGTCGGAAATGTAATAGGTAACACTCTGTCCTGATTTTGAAAAATCCAGGATTCCATGGGATTTTAGAAGTGCAAGATGTTGAGATAGTGCTGATTGGGTGATATTCGGTATTTTTTCTCCGAGACTACTTACGTTTTTCGGACCTTTGATAAGTTCACACAAAATTAACAAGCGGTTCTCATTGGCGAGAACTTTTAATAGTTCAGCGATTTGTTTTGCTTTGTTTTCCATTTGAAGTTTCCTTTCTATATTTAGGTTGATAGGTTTTTGTGCCAGATATATTAGTAATTAATAATATACTAATATTCGTAAACTTTGTCAATTATTCATGAAATTAATACGCGACTTATGCATGAAAAAATATCGTCCACTTTTATTGCAGCTATACTTATAGGTAAAACAACAAATATTTATGAGACCAAGATTATTTCTTCAAGTGGTATTCAAGAGTCAATATAAAAGGAAATCTGTTAAACAATAAATGTTATATCAGATTTCCTTAAGTTTATAACCCATGGGAAAATTCTATTTTCATTGATTTAAATTTTCCGCAAAGTGGGTTTCAATAAAACTCTTTTTATAAATTAATTAATTTCTCTCTTTAAAGTATTATATATACAATTTGTATCTTTACACTTTTTTAATGAAGTTAATACGTCTTCTTTTTCAAACATATTAATTAATTTTTGTAAAACTTTAACTTGATGGGAAGGATTTTTTACAGCTAACATAAATACCATCTCTACATCTAAGACAGTGGTACCATTTCCCATTTCAATAAATTTTACCGGTTTTTCCAATGTTGAAACCAAAATAGCCGGTTTTATCACATGTTCCGTGTCCGTATGAGGCAGTGCAACTTTGGCGCCTAAAGTCGGAAGGCCTGTAGGATAGATCTTTTCCCTATCTATTATTGCTTGTTTGAAACTTTCCTTTACATAGCCTTTTTCATACAGAATATCTGAAAGTTTAGACAGTAACTCTTCTTTATTCTTTGCTTTTGTATCCAAGTATATTAGTTCCTTTTTTATCATATCTGTATCTTTCAAGTTAACAGACCTCCTGCTATTGATAATTAACAACTAAGCTATCATGCACTAATTAAAAGATAAAAATAATTCTATCTTAACTTATAATTATAGATAATCTTTAACGTAGGACCTTTGATAAGAAGCCAATAATTATATTCCCGATATTAAATCCAAAATGTCCGTCAGTGATCATCCCGGAAACTTTTACTCCCGTAACTTTCATCATTTCTGTTGCTTCAGGGGCAAAATAATTGGACAATAATACAACGAAAAACAAGTTGATTACTGAAGAAATAAAGGTTCTTAATACATTCCCGTCACTGGCCATTGCACACATAGGAATTACATAACAAACGGCTCCCAATAATCCTACAGGGAAATAAGTCATATTTGGAATAATAAATGCAAATAGTATTACAATGGGGATGCAAAGTACAGTAACAGTAATTACAGCCGGATCTCCTAAACTTAAAGCAATATCCATACCTATATTTAATTTAGTTTCATTCCCCATTTTCCTTTTCATATATTCCTGTACGGAATTTCCTACGGAAGATAATCCTTCCATCATTACACTTACCATTCTAGGGAGTAAATTTAATACTGCAGCTATTCCTATAGCCATAGTTAAACATACGGCCCATGGTTGTTTAGTTAAAATTCCTAAAAATATACCCACAAACAGACCTACTACCGCCGGGTCTCCGAAAAATCCAAGTTTGTTAGCTATTTTATCCATACTGATATCAACCTTATTTAGTCCTGGAATAAAATCAATTATTTTATTTATTAGCAATGATGCCGGATAAGTCAAAGTGATAAATGAAAATGTGGAACAGGTTGTCCCCTCCAGTCCAAAGTATTCTTGCCATCTGGGAGCCACTTTTTGTGCGGCATATAATGTCAAAACACCAAATACGACCGTAACCCCTAAGCCTAAAAGTATGTTACCGAATAAAGCATATGCCAGAGCTCCCGGAATTAGAAAATGTATAAAGTTCCATATATCGATATTCATCACATTAGTTACTTTTAATCTAAGCAAAATTATGTTAATTGCAACTATAATTAAGACTGCAATAGCAGCAAATGGGACTCCCCAGGAAGCCCCGCCGATAGCGGCAAATCCTATATCTACAGTAGTGAATCCTTTGCCCATGGCTTTGTAATACTCCGTTGCAGGGGAGATACTTGACATCAAGAGATTCACAACTAAATTTAATCCTTGAAACCCAATGCCAACGAGCAATCCCGCTTTTAAAGCCGCTCCTATTTTCATCCTGAAAAAAAGGCCTAAAAGAAATATCATTATAGGCAGCATCACAACAGGCCCTAAATCGAGTATTTTTTGAATAATTACCATAATATTCTCCCTCCTATTTTACTCAAAATTTTTATTTACCTAAAATTTTATTGCACTCATCGACTATCTGTTTTTTTATATTTTCTTGATTGATTCCCGAAATCAAACCGAATACACTAATAACCGGTTTGTTAAGGGGTTTGTTGTACTTTGATGTTGTCAGAATTAAATCGACATCATTTTGTTTACTTGGGATTTCGCTAAGGGTTGATTTTGTAATCTTTGCAGGTACATGTGCATCTTTTAAAATCACCTTTACTTTTTCTTGAGCAACTGTAGAAGTTGCAACACCGCTTCCGCATGCTACTAAAATATTTACTTCTTTTGACATTTTATATCCTCCCTAAAAAACATATTCTACGGTTTTAAAACTACTTTAATTGCTTGTCCCGATTGGGCTAATTTTATGGCATCATTGATTTTTTCTAAGGGCATTATATGTGTTATTATTTTTTCTGCTGGGAATCTATCGGATATGGATAATTCAAACGCTTTCTGTACTTGGATACTGTTGCTGGCATAATGTCCGTAAATCTTAATATTTTGATAATGTATTTGATTAGTATCTAACTCTGTTAATGCTCCTTTCTTAACTCCTCCGAAAAATACAACTATTCCTCCTTTTTTAACCATAAAAATCGACTGCTGTTGGGATATTGTTGAAGGGTTTGCTGATATTACTTTATCTGCACCTTTTCCATTTGTAATCCTTTTTACAGCTTCAATAGGATCTTCATTTTTACTGTTAATTGTATAATCTACATTGAAATTCTTGGCCATTTCGAGACGATTATCATTAATCTCGATCATAATCACCTTTTCGGCACCTCGAAGTTTGGCTAATAAAGAATGGAATATGCCTATTGGACCGGCTCCGATAATTACAACAGTATCTCCTAAGGTAATGTTTATATTTTCTTGACATGCATATACGGAAGATAATGGTTCAGCTAAAGTAGCCGCTTCAATATTTATTCCATCAGGTACACGATAAATTGCTCCTCTTTCTACCCTTTTAGCCGTATAGGAAATATATTCGGCAAATCCACCCGGCCTTTTGGTATAATCTTCCGCATCAATACAGTTTTCGCTGTGACCGCTTCTGCAATATTCGCATTTTAGACAATGGGCCATAGGATATATATATACTCTTTCTCCGACTTTATATTTTTCAACGATAGGATCAACTTCGTCAATTGTCCCTACAATTTCGTGGCCGTATATATAAGGGTAATTCCCATTTCTTGAATCCGTTGTTAAATTTCTGATGTCTGAGCCGCATAATCCTACTGCCTCAACTTTTAAAACAAATCCCCCTTTAGGACAATCCGGCTTATCTACCTCTTCAATTCGAATATCATTTGGTCCGTACATAACTGCTGCTTTCATTTTTTTACTCATAGTAATAATTCTCCTCTCGATAATATTGTTGGTTTTAATACATTTGAACCTTCGACGGTATTTATTTCTTCTCTCTATTCCCATGATATTTAACATTTAATGATTCTATTTCGGCTTCCGATATATTATATGGAGTACCGATCTTTGTAGCTATAAAATATGTTTTCATGACCTCTTCTGCAGTTTCAAGTAATGCAACACAGGATTCCATATCTTTTCCTACACATACGACACCATGATTGGCAAGCAAAGCAATATTGGATTCTTTCAAAGCATCATCTATTCCATGGTAAATATCCGGTGTTCCCGGTTGTCCGTAGGAGAGACATGGGATCTTTTTAATTGCTATTAAAAAAGTAGTTGAACACTTAATTTCCACTGGTTTATTGCAAAAAGCGTATGCGGTAAGAAAGGGCACATGAGAGTGGACTACCGCATTACAATCCGGCCTTGCCTTAAGGGCTGCTTCATGAAGCAGATATTCACTGGATCTCTTCAAATTTCCTCCTATTTGTACACCATTTTTGAGAACAGCTACTGTTTCTTCTTCAAGATATCCTTTTCGTTTGGTTGTCGGCGTAATGTATAATAAACCTTCTTCACGGTCATATATTGAAATGTTACCTTCCAACGTGCCTACAAATCCCTTTTTGTCTAATAATTTTGCATACTTTACTAATTCTTGTTTCAATTCAGGTTTCATTATAAATACCTCCTAATATTATTAAATAGCATTTTCATAATTTACGATGATATTGAAAAGTTCTTCTGCAGTTCTTGCTTTTTTAATTTCCATATGAAATTCTTTTAATTCAAGAAGATTGACTAATGTAAAAAACGCTTTCAAATGCGACTTATCATCAATAGGACTCATTGCACAAACAAAGTCGATAGGGTCAAGTTCTTTTACTCCAAATTTTACAGGCTTGTCCAATTTTATTAAGCTCATGGCCAGATTATTGACTCCTTTTTTGTAACTTCCGTGGGGCAATGCAAATCCCTTTGATATGACAATATAAGGTCCGTTTTTTTCTACATTTTCAATCATGGATTGAGTATAGCTGTGATTGATATCTCCCCTTTCTTCCAATATTTCAGCCGATTTTCTGATTGCATCCCTCCAATCCGCTGCTATGACATTCGTTTTTATTTTATCTATCTGTAACAAATCAGATAAGCTACTATAATGTGTATCATTTTTGTATCTTTTTTTCATATCTTCATTCTTATCATCCCTTTTTTTATCATTTACATTTAATTTGTTAAGCCTCCTTATCTTATTCATCTTTATATCATCTAATTTTTTATCGATGTTTATAATATCGGTAATTGACAATATCGGCGGAACATGAATATATTCGGTTCCGTAATCATCCAATAGGATGGTTGAAATAATTAAATCGGCATTATCTAAATCTGTACTTTCAAATTGTTGAGATGGCAGAACTTCTATAACAATAAAATCAAAATATTTAATAAGCTGCTCTTTTAATAATTGAGAAGTACTCGTTCCGCTGTTACATACGATTATTACGGATAAATTTCTCACCTCATTTTTTTTCTTCTCAATTGCTGCACATATATAAACAACTATAAAAGCTATATCTATATAACTTATTTTTCTTTCTGCGTAATCTTCCAATATTTTTAAATTTTCTTTTACTGCGTTTAAAACAAATTTGTTATTTCTGACTGTTTCATCGATTCCGAAATATTCGGGATATTTAATATTGGAATCACTAAACAAACTCTCTAAATGATTAGATAAATTTTTAAAGAAAATATAGTCATTATTTAAATTGATATCTAATGATTTAGAAACGGATTCAATAAATTTTCTTGTAAGCATTTGAATTTTTAAAATTTCAGAATTATCTACCTCTTTTTTTATATAATTCAATTTTGCCAATATATTTTGGAGAAACATAATCTCCGTTTCTCTGATATTCAATTTAAAATATTGTCCTATCATATCAATCAGTCTGTCCGCTATTTTTTCTATCATAGGAGAATTTGTTTCTTTATTTTCCATAAGGATTGTTTTTCCGTATAGTATCCTATGAATCATAAAGTATAAATAATAAGATAATCTTTTTAAAGAAGTATCTGTAAAATATGCTTTGTTTTCATTTTCAACTTCTCTGATAATTTTATTAATGATTTCTAATTCATCTCTAATATCTGTATTTTTATAATCAATAAATTCTTTTAGATCCTTTTGCCATAACAACATATTTACAAGATAGGTATTCTCTGTAATAATATTAAGGATAACTTTGCGGATATTTACTTCTTCACCTTTAATTTTCAGGCCTTTATTGGATAAAGAAAAAATTATTAAATTAAATTTTTTTAAAAAAAGGTTAACATCAGGGGAATCTTTTATTACCGTAAATTTGGATACATACATAAATTCTCCAATTTCTTGATAAGTCACATATCTATTTGTCAATATTAATATACAAATATTAATTAAAACTCTCTCTTCCTTTGACAAGGAATAATCATAAAAGTTCATTTTTTGTAGGGAATCTTTTACTTTATTTAAATTTCCATTTAAATATACTGTTCCGCTATTATCCAAACTTATCATGTTAATGCCCTGGTCATTAAAGAACTCGTTAATTTCTGCGATATCATTTCTGATTGTTCTTTCGGAAACTGAAAAATCGTTTGCTAATTGGCATAAAGAAATTTCTTTACAATTGTTATTGATTATTTGACGAACAATATTTACTTTTCTTTTATCCATCACAAATCATACCTTCTTCTTTATTTATTTTTAGCGTACCATGTTTAATAAGTAAAAAACAGTTATAAAGTTTACAACGATATTGAAAGGTTTTATATGATTATAGGGGAAATAAATATTTATTGCAAAATTTTTATCGGATAGATGTTATTATCGGATAAATATATTGCTGATATACGCACATAGGGATAAAGAAGTCTGGTTATACTATAAAAAATGAAAAATTCCATAAGAGGAAGTGAACTTATTGTTTTTTGAATTTTTTGTGAGAAAAATAAAATTTTTAAATCATTATAGGAATTATCAACAGAATAATACTGAGAATACCATAAAGGAACGCCCAATCAAAATAAAAAAACAGCTTCGGGAAAACCTGGATAGTCTGAAAACTATATTAGGAAACAGCAGTGATTTAAAAATACATCCGTTCCGATTTGGAGCGAACAGCAGCATAGCAGGAGTATTGGTGTTTATCGATGGACTGGTAGACAATGCTACTTTGACTAATGCAATACTGCGTCCTGTACAAAGTTGGCAGTTTAAGGACAATAGTTTTCCCTTGGAGGACGAACTAATAAGTGTGCTTGAGCAGGAGGCATTGTGTGCCGGAGATGTAGAGATTGTTAAGTCATTGTCGGATGTCATATCAAATTGTCTTTCAGGTAATACGGCATTACTTGTTGATGGCTGTGTGTCGGGACTTATTGTTAATACCAAAGGCTGGGATAAACGTAACGTTACGGAACCTAATTCAGAGACTGTAGTACGGGGACCACGGGAAGGATTCACCGAAAATTTGCGTACAAATACGGCACTAATTAGACGTAAGATTTCCAATAAACAACTACGTGTAGAGAACATGATTTTAGGCCAAAAAACCAGAACAAATGTGTGTTTAATGTATCTTAGTGGTGTGGTTAATATGAAAGTGGTAGAGGCTGTTAAATATCGCATAAAACATATGGATGTGGATTCAATCTTAGAGTCGGGCTACATAGAGGAATATATCGAAGATGCACCATTTTCTCCATTTGGGACGGTAGGTTATAGTGAAAAACCTGATGTAGTTGCAGCACGGATATTGGAGGGACGTACAGCCATCGTGGTGGATGGAACACCTTTTGTATTGACTGCACCTATGTTGTTTATTGAAAGTTTCCAAACTGCCGAGGACTACTACATGCGTCCGTTATATGCCAGTATAACACGGATACTGCGCTTCATTGCTTACTTTATTACAGTATTCGGACCTTCCATTTACATTGCATTGACAGCTTTCCATCAGGAATTGCTTCCTACCACGTTACTTTTTACTATTGCAAATGCACGGGAAGGGACGCCATTTCCGGTTTTTATTGAAGCGATGATCATGATATTTGCTTTCGAGATACTGAGAGAAGGCGGAATCCGATTGCCACGTCCGGTTGGTCAGGCTGTAAGTATTGTAGGTGCACTTATCATGGGGGATGCAGCCGTATCAGCTGGATTGGTCGGTGCACCCGTAGTTATTACTGTTGCAATTACGGCAGTAGCTGGATTTCTTGTACCTATGCAAAATGAATCAGGTTCTATCTTGCGAGTGGTTATGATGGTACTGGCCTCGTTTTTGGGATGGTACGGCATTTCCATGGGATTTTTAGCGCTGCTGATTCATCTGGGATCTTTGACGTCCTTCGGTGTACCATACTTTGACGGTTTCGCTTGGACCAGAAATTTGCAGGATTCGGTAGTCCGCATGCCGCTTTGGACTATGGTCAAACGTCCCAAAGATATTGCACAGGGAGATACTACACGTACTCATTTCTTTATCCCTCCCCTCAGGCCCTATGAGACTCAGGACGAAGACGACCCAGAAGGAGAAAGGCAATGATTCCACGACGATTTCGTTTATTAGCTGTTTTTTTATTATCCCTGTTGCTGATGATATTTTTATCAGGTTGCTGGGATGAACACGAACTTCATACTCTGTTCATTGTCACCGGTGTGGCATTGGATGAATCCGATGATCCCGAGAAAATGGATATCACGGTACAAATAGCTAAGTCTCAATCGAAATCCTCAAGATCCGGGGATACAGAACCTCAGGAGAATTACATAATACTACTAAAAAACAAAAGCGGTACTATGATGGAAGGATTGATGGAATTCAATAGGGACAGTAGTCGTACACTGATGCTGAACCACAATCAGGTTTTGCTGTTTGGTTCCTCTTTGGCTAAACAAGGAATCAAGGACCACATAGATTTATTTATGCGCGACCAGGATTCACGCATGGAGGTGCTGATGATAGTAGTTGATGGACGTGGAGAAGAGGCTCTTGCAGCCAAACTGAGTCAGGACAGGATCTCAGGTATGTTCATATCCCGTGTAATAAGAACTATGTCTTCCGTATCCTCATACTATCAGGTACGAATGCTGGATTTTGTATCTCGATTATTGGAAGAAACCACTTCACCTGTGGTACCTATAGTTACAGTGACTAAAAAAGGCAAGATGGAGGAAATCAAGATTACCGGTATGGCAGTGTTTAAGGGAGACAAAATGATTGACCGATTAAGTAATGACGAGACATTAGGATATATATGGGCAATGGGGGATGTAAAGCATTGTAACGTTGTAACCAGCACTGAGGTGGGTAAAGCGGTGTTTCAGATTATAAAGTTGGATTGTAAAAGGGATGTAAAAATACGACAGGACGGTGGAATAGGAGTAAAACTGTCAGTAAATACTACTCTTAGCGTTGGTGAGATCAGCGGTTTTAGTGAAACGACATCAGAAGAATTAATGCCTTATCTTGTCAAGATAGCTCAAGAAGAAATAAAACGGAAAATAATGAACAGTTTTGAAACAGCGCGCAGACTAAATGCGGACATTTATGGGTTTGGAACGTCTGTATATCGTAAATATCCTAAAGAGTGGAAAAGCATGAAGGATTCCTGGGATGAAATATTTCGCGATATCGAATTAAATGTTCAGGTCAAGGCGCATATTCCGGTGACTGGTCAAATCACACAGCCTCTGGGAATAAAGGAGGAATAAAATATGAGAATTGATAAGGCACAGATTCCGGGTGTTCAGTTCATGTTCACGGTGACTTGTTTCATTCAATCTTCATCACTGTTGACAGCTTTCCTTTCCGAAATTACGAAACAAGATTCGTGGTTGGCAGTGCTGTTTGGTGTTGTGGTTTGTCTTCCGCTTATATGGCTGTACAGGACTTTGATGGTTATGTTTCCCGATTATAATTTGATACAAATTTTGGAAGAAGTATATAGCCCGGTTGTGGGTAAAATCATTGGGATATCCTATGCATGGTTTTTTATCACACTGACCTCATTGAATTTAAGTGATATGGGAAGCTTTTCAAAACTTACTCTTATGAAAAGAACACCGGATGTGGTGTTGATAGTCACGTGCATGCTGGTAATGGCTTGGGCCGTAAAATATGGAATCAGATTAATTACACAGTATAGTGCTTTGTTTGTGTTTGTTGCTTTTTCTATATTGATTGCTTCTGTCCTGCTGGTACTTAATCAAATCAACCTTCAGAATTTTCTGCCCATGTTCGACCTTCCGGCTATCAAATATGTACAGGGTACCCATATCATTAGTACAATACCTTTTGGTGAGTTGGTAACACTTTTAATGATCACACCCAACGTGAAACTAACTCGTCGTGATACTACGAAATACCTTTTCGGAGGTTTTACATTAGGCTGGATTACTGTGTTGGTAGTAATATCACGCGATATTGCAGTACTGGGCAATACACTTCCTATATTTACACTGCCAACGCTGGTAACGCTGCGTTTGGTTAACTTGGGAGAGGCCCTCAGCCGCGTGGAGATCTTATTTGCGATTATGCTGATTATGTTACTGTTTTTTAAAATTACATTTTTGTATTATGTATCGGTGATTACCGTAGCACAAATCATGAAGACCAAATCATATCGGCATCTCATATTGGCAGCAGGTGCACTGATTACTGCTTACAGTTTCACGCTGTATCCATCTCCTTTACACCATGCCGCATCTGCTAAGGAAATTACACCTATTCTCTGGACATTTTTTGAAATTTTGATGCCGCTTTTAACTTTTGTTATAGCTAAGCTGAGGAAGCTACCTAAAGAGAAGGAGGTATAGTAATGGCGCTGGTATTGATCAGTTTTACACTGATTGCACTGATAGATTTAGTACCATTAATTCGGAAGCATTTAGGACATGACATAATCGCATTTCTTCTATTGTTTATTTTAGGATTGACCATAGCAATCTTGGAGGTAAGCGGTGTAGAAATACCCAGTATTATGCTTCTATTGGGAGATGTACTCAAATCCCTGGGAATGAGCTATTGATGTTAAATATTACCCGCAATATATCCCCTTCATTAATTGCATTTATTGACTAATTTTGTATAAAAAATGATGGTAATGGAATACTATTGTTGTAATTTTTATGAAAGAAGGGGTAACGTGAAAGAAGATATTGAAAAAATGAAACAAATGGAAAAACACCAAGTAGACAATAAAGATCAAAAAATGACTACAAATATGGGATTGAAAATTTCCAATACTGATGATTCACTTAAAGCTGGCTTGCGAGGACCTACATTACTTGAAGATTTTCACTTTCGTGAAAAGATTACACACTTTGATCATGAACGTATCCCCGAACGGGTGGTACATGCCAGAGGGTTTGGAGCCCATGGTTTTTTTCAGGTTTATGAATCAATGACAGAATATACAAAAGCAAAATTTTTGCAGGATCCAAATATTAAGACTCCGGTTTTCGTTAGGTTTTCTACAGTGGTCGGATCCCGTGGTTCTGCAGATACAGTGCGTGATGTACGGGGATTTGCGACTAAATTTTATACTGAGGAAGGTAATTTCGATATTGTAGGTAACAATATTCCTGTTTTTTTTATTCAGGATGCAATTAAATTTCCAGATGTTATTCATGCGGTTAAGCCTGAACCCAATAATGAAATACCGCAAGCGACTTCAGCTCATGATACGTTTTGGGATTTTGTGGTGAGTACGCCTGAAACAGCTCATATGGTGATGTGGCTGATGTCGGATCGGGCTATTCCTCGCAGCTTTCGTATGATGGAAGGGTTCGGAGTCAATACATTCCGCTTTGTCAATGCTCAGGGGAAAAGCCGATTTGTGAAATTTCATTGGAAACCGTTGCTTGGTGTCCATTCCCTGCTGCGGGACGAAGCACAAAAGCTTTGTGGCAAAGATCCTGATTTTCATCGTCGGGATCTTTGGAATGCAATTGAGCAGGGACAGTATCCGGAATATGAATTTGGAGTTCAAATGATCGAGGAGGATCAGGAATTCAATTTTGACTTTGACATTCTCGACCCGACTAAACTTTGGCCTGAAGAGATGGTACCGGTAAAAATCATTGGGAAGATGACTCTTAACAGAAATGTGGATAATTTTTTTGCGGAAACGGAACAGGTAGCATTTTGTCCTGCAAATATTGTACCAGGGATTGATTTCAGTAATGATCCGTTGTTGCAGGGAAGGTTATTTTCCTATGAAGATACTCAGTTGACACGCCTTGGCGGACCAAATTTTCACGAAATTCCGATAAACCGTCCTATAGTGCCTATTCATAACAACCAACGTGACGGAATGCACCGTATGACCATTAATCCAGGAGTTACAAGCTATTTCCCCAATACCCTTGCGCAGAATACGCCGATGCCGGCTACTGAGGAAGAAGGCGGATTTGTTCATTATACGGAAAAAATAGATGGCCGTAAAATTCGAGGACGAAGTGAGAGCTTCCGTGATTTTTACAGTCAAGCCACGATGTTTTGGAATAGCATGTCAATTCCCGAAAAAAAACATATTGTCGATGCATTTCATTATGAAGTGGGAAGCGTCAAGGATAAAAATATTAAACAACGGGTAGTAGATATGTTCGGGAATGTTGCACCTGACCTTGCGGAACAGGTTGCTCATAGAATCGGGGTAAATGCGCCGGCTAATACAGATGAAAATAAAGTAGGTGCTGTTTCACCGGCCCTTAGTCAGGAGAACACAATAAAAACTGCCATGACGAGAAAGGTAGCTATTTTTATTGAAAACGGGTTTTGCACTAAATCCGTTATGCAGATGATGGATGCACTAAATAGTGCAGGGGTGTCATCGGAGTTAATAAGTTCTCATCTTGGTATGGTAACTGGAAAGGACGGAAATCAACTGGAAGCAACAAAAGATTTTACTACTGCTGATGCTGTTTTTTATGATGCAGTTTACATACCTGGAGGAAGGGATAGCATCGCAGAATTGTCGAAACATTTTTGCACACGAAATTTTATTAATGAAGCATTCCATCATGCCAAAAGCATTGCAGCTTCCGATGAAGGCGCAGATTTTCTTGATTCGACAGATGTTTCCTCTTTATCTCCGTCTCAAAGCAAAATCGAAGGAGAATTGGAAACGCAACTCGGAGTTGTGAAAGTTAAAAATACACAGGATATGACTAAATTTTTTGAGGAGTTCATTAAACTGATCTCTATGGACCGTCACTGGGGAAGAAATTGCTAAAAATAGATTTATTGAAAGCTGCCATATGATTTTTAATATGGCAGCTTTGTCTTATGATATAATAAAAGAAATCTCAGATTATTTATATTAAGTTAAAGTTAAGTATAAAATGAAAATCAAAAAACGTGGAAATTTCTATTTTTTTATAATATATAAGAGAGTTAGCTATAAATGTATTTATAAATACCATTATTTAGGAGGGGGTATGGAAATGAATAATATATTATTGGTTGAGGATGACTTAAATTTAATTGACGGTTTAGAATATTCCATACAAAAAAACGGGTTTCATGTTCATGTGGCAAGAACTGTTGAAGAAGCCCTTACTCTATATGAAAATCGTAAATATGACCTGCTGATTTTAGATCTGACATTACCTGATGGGACCGGCTTTGATATTTGTAAAAGGGTGAGGCAGTCATCCGTAGTACCGATTATATTTCTTACCGCTTCCGATGAAGAAGTGAATGTGGTCATGGGACTTGATATGGGCGGGGACGATTATATTACCAAGCCTTTCAAACTTAACGAATTGATTTCCCGTATAAAAGCTCTGCTCCGCAGGACAAATGCTTTTCAAGAAGAGACTTATAAGTTGAATTCCAATGGTATCAGAATTGAACTATTAAACAACCGGGTTATAAAAAATGGGCGGATTCTGGAATTAACTGCGGTAGAATACAAGCTCCTTTGTCTGCTGATGAAAAATCCAAATATCGTTTTAACGCGGGAAAAGATACTCAGCAAACTGTGGGACGATAACGGGGATTTTGTAGATAATAATACCCTTTCCGTTTATATCCGCAGGCTGCGCAGCAAAATAGAGGAAGATCCAAATCATCCCCGCTTACTTCTTACCATACGTGGTATTGGCTATAAGTGGAATGTGATAGGGGGAAATAATATATGAAATTATTTGTAAATAAAGATATTCGTTATTTTTTTTGGAAAATTTCCATTGCCTTAATAATTGCTTTACTGTCTGGACTAATTTTTTCCCAGGTAATTATTCATGATTTTAAAGCTCAGCTCCTTACTAATAATTATGAGATCGCAGGGTATATGTTGAAACATGGAGTTAGCCCTTCTGATGTTTCAACTATTTTTGCAACCCAAAAGACGGAACAGGAGCTTTCATTAGGGCAAGAATTTTTAAAAAAATTGGGATATGAAGTAGGAATCAGTAATCGGCTTTTTCCCGATGTAAATATACTCCTACTAAGATATCGTTTAATTTTAGCAATGCTTGTAGTTATAGTCAGTATACTTATTTTAACTGCTTTTTTTCTGTATTTCAGACGTCAGCAAAATGATATTGAGAAAGCAAATGATTCTATTAACAGCTTTATGAACGGTAACACCGTTATACAAATCAATGGCTATGAAGAAGGTAGCCTGTCTAAACTCTTTGCTTCTGTCAATGAAATGGCAACCTCATTAAATGCTCATATTGAAAGAGAAAAATATACAAAGGAGTTCTTAAAGGAAACTATTTCAGACATTTCTCATCAACTGAAAACACCACTGACCGCCCTAAGAATGTACAATGAAATCATTCAGGAAGAAAGCGGAAATGAAGAAACAGTAGAGAAATTTACAGGCAATATAGAAAAGGCATTGACTCGTATGGAAATTTTAATTCAGAACCTCTTAAAGATTGCAAAATTTGATTCGGGAACGATCATAATGAATAAAAAAGAAAAAAATATTCGGGTACTCATGGAAAAGATTATATCTGATTTTGAAACACGCAGGGAACAGGAACATAAAAATATCACATTAAATGGATCAAATAATGTCGCCCTCTATTGTGATGAGGTTTGGATAACGGAAGCCATCGGAAACCTTGTTAAGAATTCCCTGGATCATATGGAAAGAGGAGGGGAAGTTAAAATCACATGGGAAGAAACGCCGGCCATTACAAGAATTATAATAAAAGATAATGGTGCGGGCATTCATCCCGAGGACATCCACCATATCTTTAAACGTTTTTACAGAAGCCGGTTTTCTCAGGATACACAAGGGATCGGGTTAGGACTGTCTTTGGCAAAATCCATCGTGGAAGCTCATAACGGTACTATTACTGTGGAAAGCACATTAGGGGAGGGCAGCATCTTTACACTGGATTTTTTGAAGCTTACAAATATGTAAGATAAAATTCACCTGAGAGTAAGGTTAATGTGATAGTCTAACCGTAAAGAAAGGTGGAATAAAAAATGGAACTGTTAGAAGTGAAAAATCTTTGTAAAACATATGGAAAGGGAGATACAAAAGTTGAAGCACTGAAAGACATGTCCTTTTCTGTTTCCAAGGGTGAATTTGTTGCTGTGGTCGGAGAATCGGGATCCGGAAAAAGTACCCTTTTAAATGCGATTGGTGCATTGGATACTCCTACATCCGGTAAAGTTTTTATTGATGGTAAGGATATTTTTTCCATGGGAGAGGAAAAACTGACGATTTTTCGCCGCCGAAACATTGGGTTCATATTTCAATCTTATAATTTAATCCCGGAACTTAATGTAGAACAGAATATTATTTTCCCTCTGCTTCTTGACTATCAAAAACCAAATCGGAAATATGTAGAAGAGATTTTAGAGGTATTGGGATTGCGGGATAGAAAAAATTATCTTCCGCGGCAGCTTTCGGGCGGTCAGCAGCAAAGGGTTGCTATCGGGAGAGCATTGATTACCCATCCAATGTTGATTCTTGCTGATGAACCGACGGGAAACCTTGACAGCAAAAACAGCAATGATGTTGTTACTCTTTTGAAAGCTGCCTCCAGACGATATCAGCAGACAATTCTTATGATTACCCACAATAAGAATATTGCTTCTATGGCTGACCGTGTATTGCAGATTTCCGACGGCATACTGACTGATTTGGGAGGTAGGGCTGAATGAAAAGTTATTTAGATTTGATTGGGCAATACGGAAGAGTTCATAAGAAGAAAAATAGAATTACGGTATGGTGTATTGCGATTGCCGTATGTCTGGTTACGGCTATTTTCGGCTTAGCGGATATGGCAGTCCGTGCCCAAACTATATATCAGATCAATTCCCAGGGAAATTGGCATCTTATTATTAAGAATATTGATGAGGAAAAAGCAAAGTTAATCGGCAATAGGGTAGACGTAGCAGTTTCCGGATGGGTTCTACAGGGCAGCAATGGCATTTTACGGGATAAACCCCTTGCCTTTGTTGGGATGAATGAAGCTCTTGCCCCGGAAATGACTCTTGTTTTGCAGGATGGTTTTTATCCCCAAAAATCGAATGAAGCCTTGCTGAATAATCTGGCAATGAAGCAAAAAAATATTTCTGTCGGTGATACGGCTACGGTTACACTTCCAAACGGTGAACAGAAGGAATATAAGATTGTTGGTTCCTTTAAAGACATGAGTATGTTACTTAAAGCTGATACTTATGGATTGGTTCTCTCTGAAAGTGGAATCAGGGCTATTGCGGACAAAAATTTCATAGCTCGTTACTATATCCAGTTTAAACATGGTGCCAATATGAGAAAGGCTATTGATGAAATTAAAGATAACTATCATCTTTCAGAGGATCAGGTTTCTGAAAATGCTGTACTTCTTGGATTGACCGGACAAAGCCGTAACAGCTATGTGATGTATCTTTATAGAACGGCTGCAGTATTTTTCGTGATGGTGCTGACTGCAGGAGTATTGATGATTGCAAGCAGCTTTAATATGAGTGTTCTTGAACGTATTCAGTTTTTTGGACTGTTGCGCTGCCTTGGAGCATCTAAAAAACAGGTTAAAAAATTTGTTCTTACGGAAGGAATTCATTTCAGCTTAAATGGTATTCCAATAGGTTTGTTGTTGGGAACTCTTATTCTTTGGGGATCTTGTGCTTTTTTAAAATATGTCAATCCTGCATTTTTCGGCGATATGCCCCTATTCGGTATCAGCTGGATTAGCTTGATTTCAGGAGTGGTGGTTGGGTTCTTAACAGTTATTTTAGCCTCTCTTTCTCCCTGTAAAAGGGCAGCAAAAGTATCTCCTCTCAGTGCGGTAACCGGTAATGTCGGACAAAGCAATGTACTTCAATCCAAAAGAGCGGTAAAAACTATGCATAAACGGGTGGAAATTGCCATGGGTATTCATCATGCTTTTGTCAGCAAAAAAAATATCTTGTTAATGACCGGTTCTTTTGCTATGAGTATCATCCTATTTTTAACCTTTCATGTAACGGTGGATTTTATGCATCAGGCAATACAGCCTTTGAAACCATATGCTCCTGATATTTCAGTTATCAGTGGAGATAATACCACTTCCTTAAGTGAAGATCTTTTTGAACAGATTAAAAATAACCCGGGAGTAAACCGTGCTTATGGCCGTATGTTTGCTTATGATATACCGGCTACAAGTACACAAGGGGATGGAAAAATCAATTTAATTTCATATGAGAAAAACCAGTTTGAATGGGCGAAAAAACAGCTTACAGAAGGAAGCGTTGATGAGGTAGTAAAAGAAGAGGATAAAGTCCTGATCGTATATTCCGATGACCTTAAATGGAAAAAAGGCGATAGAATTGATTTGGAGTTTCCATCAGGAGAAAAAAATGTTGAAATTGCCGGGATACTATCGTCAAGCCCATTTGACAGTGCTCCGGGAACTCAAACCGTAATTTGTTCCGAAAAGACATTTAAAAAATTGACCGGAAAACGGGGTTACACTATTATTGATATGCAAATGAAAAAGGATGCAAGTGACGAAACAGTTTCTCAGATAAGAAACATGACCACATCCCAAATGAGATTTTCCGACAGGCGACAAGGTAATAAGGAAGCCAAAACTGCTTTTTATACCTACGCAATCTTTATTTATGGATTTTTAGTGATTATCGGGTCCATCACGGTATTTAACATTATTAACAGCATGAATGTCAGTGTTTCCAGCAGGATGAATCAGTATGGAATGATGCGGGCAGTAGGGATGTCAGGCAAACAGCTTCATCGTATGGTAACAGCAGAAGCCGTTACTTATGCGGTCTGCGGATGTCTAACAGGTTGTATTTTGGGCCTGCCCTTGCACAGATTTATTTTTCATTCCATGATTACCTCCCACTGGGGACTTAAATGGCAGCCTCCCTTCGTTGTCCTTGTCTTCATTATTGGCATTACATTTTTGGCTACTTTCCTATCTGTCATTGGGCCGGTGAAGAAAATCAGTAAGATGGATATTGTAAATGTAGTAAATGCACAATAATTTTTTAGAAAGCTATCATACCGTTTCCGAGTGTGGTAGCTTTTACTTTATGATATAATAAAATATACATTAAATTAAGAACGGAAAATAAGATAATTAAAGGAGGGGCATGTCATGAATATTGAAATTAAAAAACTTACACCTGAATTAGTGGATGATTTCTTTCGGTTTTTTGAACACATTGCATTCCCAGATCACCCTGAATGGGGATGCGGATGTTATTGCTGTTTTTTTCATGCAAACAATATTGAAGAATGGGAAAATCAGACGGCGGAAGAAAACAGGGAAATTGCAAGGAAGATGATTTTGTCTGATAAGATGAAGGGCCTGTTGGCATATGCAGATGGCAAACCTGTGGGATGGTGTCATTTTGATGATAAATCCAAACTTCCCGGATTGAAAGTATTCTATCCTCAAGTGATAGGTAATGAAGAAAATATTGGTGCTATTGTGTGTTTTACAATAGCTCAGCAGTATCGAAATAAAGGCATAGCTAAGAAACTATTGTCCCAAGCATGTGGGGAATTAGAAAAGCAGGGTTTTTTAATTGCAGAAGCCTATCCTCAGCGGGAATGTGCTTCCGATGAGGAAAACTATCATGGCCCTCTCTCGATGTACCTTTCCCAAGGGTTTTCGGTTCATAAGGAATTGGAAAAAGAAGTGATTGTACGTAAATACTTAAGAAACTAAAAATATTTGGTGATATGAGTGACAATAAATTGTACTGAAATAAGAGGTGAGAATAGATGAAAATTGAAGCTTTAAAAGATGAAAAAACGGAAGATTTTATAATGTACTGTAAGAAGCACAGAATGGAGATCGATGATTCTTTTTTATACGATGAAGATTTAAAAGATTTTAAGATTGGAGAGGAAAATCCCACTTATATCGTTACCGATTATCAGGAAAAGCTGATAGCAGCTATCTCACTTATTGTTGATGATTATGCCAGAAGAGATAAAAAGGCACGTTTCAGAATATTTCATTCGGAAATTGAAGATATTTCAATTTATAATATGCTTATGAAAGCTATTTTAAATCATACAAAGGGATTAGACAAGGTTTCTTTGTTTGTCCCGGCAGTAAATAAAAAATTAATCGGATTTATTGAAAGATTAAATTTTGCCATAGAGAGATATTCCTTCATTCTGGTGAGAGATGATATGAAAATACCGGAACTCAATTTGCCTCAAGATTATGAAATCAGACCATTTCAACCTGGGAAAGATGAAAAAACTTGGTGTGATGTCAGAAATGCAGGATTTGCAAAACTTCAGGGAAGCGAGGCGCCCATTAATTCGGAAACGGTTACAAAGATGATTTCAAGTGATGACAATATAGAAGGTGGGATGATGATACTATATCATAAGGATAAACCCGTAGGTATAGTCAGGGGAAGTGCGGATGAATATGAAGATTTACCAATCATGAATATAGGCCCTCTTGCCGTTATACCGGAATATCAGGGAAAAGGCTTGGGAAGAATTCTCTTAAGAGCTTCGCTGAATTTTGCAAAGGAAAGGGCTTATAACAGGACAATACTTTGTGTAAATGCAGAAAATGAAAGAGCAAGGGCTTTATATCTCCAAGAGGGATTTAAACAAGTTGAAAAGGCCATATGTTATAAATATGATTTGAGAACAAAAATGAAGTAGATTTTATCTGTTCAGAGTATAATTTGATTAAATAATTATATTTTTTGCAGTATTTTTAATATTTATTTCGTTTTAATTAAAAGATGATAATAATCGGATTTCATTATTTAAACGAATTGCAGAAGTCAAAAGGAGGAACGAAATTTGAAAAACTATGGTGAACTTCAAAAATTATTGTTTTCAATAGATGGAAGAGGATATTCCGCTTATAAAGAAATAAAGGGAGAATATGACTTTGGGAAATACATACTTTCTATTGACCATGTCCAGGCAGATCCCTTTGCCCCTCCGTCTAAATGCCGTATCATTATATCTCGGAAAGAAGCTAATTTTCCTGATGAATTGTTAGATACCAAGGATAAAATAATAGCCTCCTCAGATTTTTTAACACGAGCTTTTTCAGACAGTATTTATCGTTTCAATAAAGGAGAAAGAGGAACAGGGAAAAGCGGTCTTTTAACTATTGACCGTTGCGGACAGGAGATGCTTGAAAGAACGTCGGTATTGATAAACAAGAATCACATTGAAGTGAGGTTTGAAATTGGATTGCCTGCCAACGGAAGAAGAGTCTTAGGTAAGGCGGCCAATCATATTTTTTCTGATATTCTTCCTCAGATTGTGGAAGATGGAGTTCTCTATAAGAATATTGATCAAAAGACTATGAAAAAACAGGTAGATTTAATTTTAGATCAGGAATATATTAGAAGGCAATTAGATAAAAAAGGGCTGATTGCATTTATTGCCAACGGTTCTGTCTTACCGAGAGAAAGCGGTATATCGGATAGACCTTTACTTAAAGGAGCAATTCCATTTAAAAGTCCTGATAGTTTTGAGATTGAATTTTTATTGCCAAATCATGGGTTGATAAAAGGAATGGGAATTCCCCGGGGAATAACTTTAATTGTAGGAGGAGGATATCATGGGAAATCCACATTGCTGAAAGCCCTTGAAATGGGAGTTTACAACCACATATCAGGTGACGGAAGGGAATTTGTTATTACCAGAAAAGATGCGGTGAAAATACGTGCTGAAGATGGCCGCAGTGTTGAAAAGGTCAATATCAGCCCCTTTATCAATAACCTTCCCAATAATAAGGATACAGTTAAATTTTCTACAGACAATGCCAGTGGAAGCACTTCTCAGGCAACTAATGTTATGGAAGCCTTGGAAGCAGGTACCAAACTTTTATTGATAGATGAGGACACTTCGGCGACTAATTTTATGATAAGAGATGGAAGAATGCAGAAATTGGTTTCAAAAGATAAGGAACCCATTACTCCTTTTATTGACAAAGTGAGACCTCTATATAAAGAATATGAAGTTTCTACCATATTGATTGTAGGAGGATCAGGTGATTATTTTGATGTAGCTGATCAGGTTATTATGATGGATGAATATGTTCCGAAGGATGTTACTGTAACAGCTAAGAATATTGCAAATACCGTTGGATATGAAAGAGAGAAGGCAGAAGAGAATAATTTCGGGAGCATTACATCTCGGGTTCCTCTTAAATCAGCATTTATCAAAAGTGGGAAGGAAGGAAGAATTAAACCTAAAGGACATTACACTATTTTATATGGAAGATCAGCTATTGATCTGTCAAGTTTGGAACAGCTTACAGATGAGAGCCAGACAAATTGTATTGCTGCAATGATTGATTTTTTGGGGAAACGAGTATTTGATGATAATATATCGATTTCCGAGGCGGCGGATAAACTGTTCAAACAAATAGAAAATTCGGGATTGGACAGTATTTCACCTTATACAGGGCATCCGGGGAATTTAGCATTACCCAGAAAACATGAACTATGCGGAGCAATAAACCGTTATAGAGAACTGAGAATAAAAGCCTGAGTTACGGATAAATATTGTCATCTGATGTTTTGTTATGAAAAAACACATAGAAGATGAAATAAACAGCTAAAATGTATCCGGCAAATAATAAGGAAAATTTAATAGAAAATGGGGTTATATTGTTTATGAGTTTTGATAATAGTGAAAGAGGCCTTAAAATATCCCAAGAATTTAATCGTAGAAATCTTCCTATATAAATAGCATATCCACTCAATAGGCAAATAATTACCATTATAATATTAGCAGCTGTTTTGCTTTTTCTTCTCAGAAGGGATTGATGTATTATATATAAAGAAAGCAGCCCTATTAAAGTTCCTAAAAATACTCCAAGCCCTATATGCACAAGCTTTATCCAGGCTATTATATCGGAAGAATAGAAAAAAGGTGCATAGGAATTTTCCTTTGAATAAAATTTTATTTTATTGATATGAATAAAATCCGTTATCAAGTATAAGGCATTGGGAAAGAAGAACAGCCACAATAACCTAAACGCTGTTACTTTTAGTTTTTTAAACTTTTTAAAATTTTTTTCAGAGAGTTTTGCGAAAAGCAGAGGAAGGAAAGCTAAAAATAAATTCCAAGCCATCATAATATGTATAAAATCAAAGGTAGCCGCAAAAACACATATACTCATAAAAAAATACGCTAAACAACATAAAAGAATTAACTTAAATGCCATAACATGTTCTCCTTTTTGGTCGATTTTAACTTAGTATATCATAAAATAATATTATAAAAAAATAATTTCACTCTAATATAATAGAAATTAATGGTCTGTTAATTAGGAAAAGTGTTTGTAGGATTATGATTATATATGATAAATTAAAGGTATGGATTTACAGAAAGTATATTTTTAATAAAAGGTTTAAACAATTAATATATTTTAAGGAGAGGTGATAAATAATGGATACAATATTTTTAATAATAAAATCTATAATATTGGGAATTGTGGAAGGAATAACAGAATTTTTGCCTATATCTTCAACAGGGCATATGATTATTTTCGAACATTTAATGAAGTTTAAAGGTATCAGTCCCAATTATGTTGAGATGTATACATATGTAATACAGCTTGGAGCAATATTATCTATTGTTGTACTCTATTGGAAAAAGATAAAAGATACACTTATAAATTTTTTCCCTCAAAAAGTCGGATATAAAAACTCGGGGTTTAGATTTTGGTTTATGATATTCATCGCTTGTATTCCCGGAGGCATTTGCCAACTGTTATTAGATGATTTATCCGATAAGTATTTATTTAATACGGTCACTGTAGCTATAGCTTTATTTTTAGGCGGCATATGGATGATATATGCTGAAAATAAATTCAGAAGCAGAAATTCAACAAAAAAGGGGTTAAATGTTACAACAAGGCAGGCATGGATTATCGGGATATTTCAGTGCTTAGCCATAATTCCGGGTATGTCACGGTCAGCTTCAACTATTATAGGAGGATGGGTATCAGGGCTTTCTACTGTTCAAGCCGCAGAATTTTCCTTCTTTTTAGCAATTCCTGTTATGCTTGGAATGAGTCTTTTAAAAATTATAAAAATTGGAGGAATATCTGCTCTTGCATTTTCCGAAATAATTTCCCTTGCTGTTGGATTTATAGTTTCCTTTATAGTAGCATTGATAGTGGTCGATAAGTTTATTTCATATTTAAAGAGAAAACCTATGAGAATATTTGCAATATATAGAATGATATTTGCGGTTATAGTGTTAGTTGCAGGATTTAGGGGAATATTTTAAAAGCTGCCACCCGTGCTGGGCAGACCAAAAATGGAGATGACTAACGAAACCATCTTCATTTTTGATTATCTATCTATTTTTCGACAGTCCCCAAACATAACGATACTTTATTCAACTTGTTTTTCTATTCATATTTTTTTCACCCATCAGAAACTTAGAAGATAACGAAAGATTATATTGTATATGAAGTTTAATAATGCTAAATTGGAGATAAGCATTTTAGAAGATGATGTCATAATAAAAGTACCTCTAAAAAATCAGTTTAAATATTCATAAATATATAGTTAATAGAATAATATTCCAATGTACAGATAGATATTTAATTATAGGGGGGAATATTGGTGGGATATTATGTTAATGTAGAATCAGATGTAAAAATTTTTGTAGAAGATCTTAATCCAGAGGGTAAGAAAACAATAGTTTTTTTACATGGATGGCCTGGAAGTCATGAGTTATTTGAATATCAATTTGATCAACTTCCCAAATGGGGATACAGATGTATAGGAATAGATCAAAGAGGATTTGGCAAGTCAGATAAACCGTGGAGAGGATATGATTATAATCGATTGGCCGATGATGTTAAGTGTATAGTTGAAACACTTAGATTACAAGATTTTATACTTGCAGGCCATTCAACAGGCGGGGCAATAGCTATTAGGTATATGTCTAGGCACAATGGATATGGAGTATCTAAACTTGCTTTATTTGCAGCGGCAGCTCCTAGTTTAATAAAGCTTCCTAACTTTCCTTATGGAATAGACGTTGAAGTAGTAAATCAAATAATTGAAGGAACATATACGGACCGACCTAAAATGCTTAGTAATTTTGGTGATATATTTTTCTTTCAATATATAACTCAACCATTTTCCTATTGGTTTCTACAATTAGGATTACAAGCAGCAGGATGGTCGACTGCTGCTATTGCAAATACCTGGATAAATGAGCAATTATTTAGTGATTTAGGGAAAATAAATGTTCCGACATTAATTATTCATGGTATCCATGATAAGGTTGTCCCATTTCAACTAGGCGAAGTACAGGAAAAATACATTAAAAATTCTAAACTTATACCGTTTAATTATAGCGGTCACGGATCATTTTATGATCAAAAAGACTTATTTAATAAAGAATTAATGAATTTTATTGAAGAATAATTTTTAAAAGATAGAGGTTCCGGAAGTCCAAAGGAAATAAAATCCTTAGACTTTTCTTTTTTTAAAAAAAGCAATGTAAAAAATGTTTGAAATGCACTTAAGAAGATGGGCTTAGGTATTTTTCATTTTGTTATAAAGCGTATCATAAATTGTATATTAATGATATCTGTATTTGACGAAACATTTTCATAGATTTATAATTTAATGGAGATCTGAAAATTGACGAAGGGAAGAGATATACAATGGAATTATTGAAGAATACATTGGCATCTATAAAACCTGCAGACGAAGATGCAAAGAAAAAAGCAAAGGAAAGGCTTGATAATCTCACTAAGCCTATAGGAAGCCTGGGGGTATTGGAAGAGATAGTAATTAAAATGGCAGGAATTACAGGAAATATACACAATAAAATTGATAAAAGAAATATAATAGTAATGTGCGCTGACAATGGAGTAGTGGAGGAAGGAGTAAGCGCATGTCCTCAATACTTTACCAAGATACTTACAGAAAATTTAATTAAAGGATATACAGGTGTTTCAGTATTGTCCAAGCTTACAGGGACAGATGTAACTACAGTTGATATCGGAGTCAACGGAGATATAACTTTAAAGGGAGTATTAAATAAAAAGATAAATTATGGTACAAAAAATATTACAAAAGGACCGGCTATGACTCGTGATGAGGCGATAAGAGCTATAGAAGCGGGAATTGAAGTAGCGGATTCTTCGTGCAAAAAAGGATATGATATTTTAGGAACAGGAGAAATGGGAATAGGAAATACGACTACCAGCGGAGCAGTATTAAGTATTTTTTCAGGACTTAATCCCGATGCTACTTGTGGAAAAGGGGCTGGGCTTACCGACGAACAGTTTGAGCATAAGAAAGAGGCTGTGGAAAAAGCAATAGAAATAAATAAGCCGGATAAAAACGATCCTATAGATGTTATATCAAAGGTAGGAGGTTTTGATATCGCGGGGATGTGCGGATGTTTTTTGTCGGCGGCCAAAAACAGAAAACCTATAGTTATAGACGGATTAATTTCTTCTGCGGCAGCTCTTTGTGCGGTACGGCTGAATTCTTTAGCCAAAGAGTATATTTTCCCGTCCCATCTGTCAAAAGAACCTGGAGCAATATATATGATGAAGGAAATAGGTCTTAAACCTATGCTTGATTTGGAAATGAGACTGGGAGAAGGTTCCGGATGTCCTCTGGCATTTCAGGTAATAGAAGCTGCATTATACGTTATGGACCATATGGCAACATTTGAAGAATCAACTTTGGATAAAGATGTATTAATAGATATAAGGTGATGACTATGATAATTTTGGTGACAGGAGGAGCAAGGAGTGGGAAAAGTTCCTTTTCAGAATCCCTATATGAAAATAAAGAAGATGTGGTATATATAGCCACGTCAAAAATTTATGACAAAGAAATGGAAGAAAGAGTTATTCTTCACCGACAGAGCAGGCCTCTTTCCTGGAGAACCTACGAGGGAAATTATGATTTAAAAAAAGCAGTGGGAGAAGAAAAAAATTACATATTGGATTGTGTTACCGTATTATTATCAAATAGGATGTTTGACATTACTAAAGATGAAGAATTTATTTCTTTTCAGCTTCAAAGTCAGGTAGAGAATACCGTTTTTAACGAACTAAAATGTCTTATAGATGAAATAAGAAGAAGAAATTACAATTTAATAATGGTCACTAATGAAGTGGGAGATTCTTTAGTTCCAGAAAGTCATATAGGAAGAGTTTTTAGAGATATTCAAGGTAGAATAAATCAAAGGATAGCTTCGGTTTCCGATGAAGTCTATTTGGTATGCTGTGGAATACCGGTGAAACTGAAATGATGAAGGGTTTTATATTGGCAATTCAGTTTTTATCTCGACTTCCCATAAACATTTCTGTTGATTTTAACGATAAAAATTTATCTCGGAGCACTCTTTTTTTCCCATTTGTAGGGATGATTATAGGTACGGGAGCAGGGCTTGTCTATTGTTTGGTTTCTCGGGTAAATATGGATATAGCATCTTTTTTGGCTGTATTGACCTTGGTTATACTTACCGGAGGCCTTCACTTAGACGGCTTAGGGGATACCTTTGACGGATTTTTTTCTGCGAGGACAAGAGAAAGAATACTTGAAATAATGAAGGACAGCAGAGCGGGAACTTACGGAGTGGTGGCTATAGTTTTGGACATACTTTTAAAGTATGTTATTATATCCAATATGAAAGAAAACGTATTGCCGGCATTGGTATTTTCCTGTGGGAACGGAAGGCTTATAGCGGTCATATTCATGTCCTTCGGCAAAATAGCGAGACCCGGGGGATTGGGAGATATGTTTAAAAAAAGTAATCCTAAAAAATATGCCTTTATAGGTGGGATTATATATGTTTTAATTACCTTTTTAGTAAATCCCTTGTATTTGATTCCTTTGGGGATTTCCATATTTGCAGCTTTTCTGTTGGCTTTAAAAACATATAGAGTTATTGGAGGCTTTACAGGAGATGTATATGGGGCAGGTATTGAAATTACAGAAATAGTATCGTTACTGTCCTTTATGTATATATAATGTCTCTGTTCTTTTTCTGATTTGGGAGTGTGATTATGGATATAATATTTGTTCGCCATGGAAGTACTGAAGAAAACAGAAAGAAAGTATACGGAAGTTCTGATATACATTTATCCGAAAAGGGAAAAACCGAGGTATTGAATATTAAAAATTCGGTAAATAATATGTCCTTCGGAAAAGTATATATAAGTCCATTGAAGAGAACAATGGAAACTTCGAAAATTTTGGGAGTAAAGGGAATACATGATGATAGAATCAAAGAAATAAATTTTTCCATATTCGGCGGAAAAACTTATGAGGAAATAAAAAAGATATATCCTGAAGAGGTTTCTCTGTGGACAAAGGATTATATAAACTATAGGATACCCGGTGGGGAAAGCCTTAAAGATATATACGAAAGAACTAAGGATTTTTTAGAAAATATTATATCGGAAAATAAAAATGTACTCGTTATTACCCATGAAGGAGTAATAAGATGTGCTTTATGCTGGGTATTCGATAATGTGGAATATTTTTATAGGTTTAGAGCAGATAACGGAAGTATCACGGTTATATCGGCAGATGATGGATATAAATATATAAAATGCATTAATAAAAGGTGATATACTATTATTTATGTTTAATATTTAAATTTTATATTTTTAAAGATTCCCTATGAGTGGTATAATAAAAGATAGTTTAATTGAAGGGAGTTTTTTTATGGAAAAAATAAGAGTTCGATTTGCTCCGAGTCCTACAGGATATTTACATATAGGGGGAGCAAGGACAGCATTATTTAATTATTTTTTTGCAAAAAGATATAACGGGAAATTCATTCTCAGAATAGAGGATACAGATAGAGAAAGATTAAAAGAGGATTCGGTGTCTCAAATAGTTTCAAGCATGAAGTGGCTCGGTATTAATTGGGATGAAGGTCCCGAGAAGGGAGGAGAATACGGGCCTTATTTTCAATCGGAAAGGCTGGATATTTACAGGAGAGAGGCAAAGAGGCTATTAGATGAAGGAAAAGCATATTACTGTTTTTGTACGGAAGAGGATATTGAAAAAGAGAGAGAAGAACAGAAAAGATTAAAGGTTTCCTACAGGTATTCGGGCAAATGTTCTTTATTATCTAAGGAAGAAGTTGAAGAAAATCTTAGGGCAGGAAAGCCCTATGTAATAAGAATAAAAATTCCGAGGGAAGGTACTACTGAAATAGAGGATTTGATAAGGGGCAGGGTTTCTTTTGACAATTCTCAGTTAGATGATTATATAATTCTTAAATCAAATAACATGCCCACATATAACTTTGCTTGTGTGGTAGATGATCATTTTATGGAAATAAGTCACGTAATAAGGGCTGAAGAACATCTTTCAAATACTCCGAAGCAGGTTTTAATATATAAGGCTTTAGGGTATGAAGTACCTAAATTTGCTCACTTATCCATGATATTGGCTCCGGACCGAAGTAAATTGAGCAAGAGGCATGGAGCTACTTCCGTGGAGGAATTTAGGGAAAAAGGTTATATAAAAGAGGCATTAGTTAATTATCTTACTCTTTTAGGCTGGTCTCCGGGAGAGGACAGGGAAATCTTCGGGATGGAAGATACCATAAAGAATTTTTCTTTGGAAAAGGTATCGAAAACAGCAGCAATATATGATATAAACAAACTGACATGGCTGAACGGAAATTATTTAAGAGAATTGGACTTGGATTATATAACAAAAGAAACAATCCCTTTTTTGATAGAAAAAGGATTTATAAAGGAATATGAAGCAGAAGAAAAATATGATTATATCAAAAGAGTTGTCGCTGCCGTGAGAGAAAAGGTAAAGCTTCTGACAGAACTGGCAGACGGAAGCGAATACTTTTTTAAAGATATATCCGAGTACGATCCTAAGGGAGTAGCAAAGAGATTTGAAAAAGACGGTACCGTAAGGCTGTTGGAGTCTGGAAGGAAAGCTTTAGAGGATGCCGAGGACTTTAAAGTGGAAACGGTAGAAAAAATTTATAGGGATTTAATTGATAAATTAGGAATTAAGGGAGGAGATATAATTCATCCTACCAGACTTGCGTTATCAGGAAAAACTGTGGGGCCGGGATTATTTGATATAATATCCATTCTCGGAAAAGAGGAATGCTTGAAAAGGATGGATAAAGCTATTGAGTTCATAAAAAAAATGTAAAAGGGTTCTATCTATGAATTTTAAAGAATTGATAAATTTTTGGTTGATATATATGCTAAATAGGTGTATAATAAAAAATGTCACTGAAATTCCGAGATGGTGTAACTGGTAGCACCTATGACTCTGGATCATATTGCCTAGGTTCGAATCCTAGTCTCGGAGCCATGGCCTCATGGTCAAGCGGTTAAGACGTCGCCCTCTCACGGCGAAAACAGGAGTTCGATTCTCCTTGAGGCTATTAAATTAATTATATTAAGAAAAAATATTGAAACCAATAAACTGTACTGATGACTATGCAGTTTCCGGAAGGGACTGATATAAAGTCACAAAGGGATATGAAGATTTTAGAGACAGAAAAAATGAAAAATATGCTGAATGAGTCGAAATAAATGTTTCGGCTCATTTTTTTAAGCATAATATTAAAAAATAAAAGGGGGACAAGAGATTGAATGTGGAAATGATTTTAGAATATAGTATACCATACATAACTACTTTTCTGGAATGTATAGGAGTATTTATAATAACTTTAGCTTCTTTAAAAACCTTTGTTAATTTTATTAAATCCAAGTTTAATTTTACTGATGATAGTCTGAAATTGGAATTTGGAAAAGCGTTATCATTAAGTTTGGAATTTAAATTGGCGGCAGAAATACTTAAAACGGTAATAGTGCGTACTCTTGATGAATTTATTATTCTTGCGGCAGTAGTTGTTCTTAGAGCAATAATTGTATTCGTAATTCACTGGGAAATGACTGTCTCATTGAAAAATGGCAGTAAAATGGTTCAAAAATCTAATAATTGATTCAAAAATTGTATTTAAAATAAAATATTATGAAAAATAGAGAAATAAAGATATAAAATTAGAAAAACATAAATAATTTACACTAATAGCCATTATATCCCACAAATAATTTATAACATATAAATATGGATATTGCGTATAATATGTGTGTGTGATATAAAATAAGTGTAGGTCAAAGAAAGTCAAAGTTAAAGTCAGCATAAGTCAAATAATATAATATTATACGGAGGTGTTTATTATGTTTGGACTTACACCATATGACAAATGGCAAAGAGGAATTGAAAGGAAAAGGAGTGACTGGGATATAGAAAGAATGTTTGATAATATGTTAGAATCATTTTATAATAATACGCCTTTCCCAAATTTGTTGAATTCAAAGGAAATGAATATGAAGGTAGATATAAAAGAAAATGATAAGGAATATACCTTGGAAGCAGAAATGCCCGGAGCTAAAAAAGGCGAAATAAATTTGGATTTAAAGGACGATATCTTGACTATTTCATGGGAAAGAAAAAATGAAGTTAATGAAGAAAAAGAAAACTACATTAGAAAAGAAAGAAGCTATGGTTCAACTTCAAGAAGTTTTTATGTAGATGACGTAGATATAGAAAAATCAACTGCTAAATTTGAAGACGGTGTTCTTGTTGTAAATTTGCCAAAGAAAGAACCAAGTTTACCAAAGAATAGTACAATAAAAATTCAATAACATGTTATAAAAAAATGAAGTGCAAGTTCCCTTCAGGTGTAAGAGAACTTGCACTTCATTTTTATAACAATATTGTTAAGTATTTTTCATATCTTTTCATAATATTCTTTCATCTGATATAATATATTATGAATTAGAGTATATTAGGGAGGATGAGGAAATGAAGGAAATATTAACAGGAAATGAAGCAATTGCACGGGGTGCATATGAAGCCGGTTGTCATATAGCCTGTGCTTATCCGGGGACTCCTAGCACGGAAATACTTGAAAACGTTTCTAAATATAAAGAAATATATTCGGAATGGTCTACAAATGAGAAAGTAGCATTGGAAGTTGCCAGTGGGGCTTCTATAGCCGGTTCAAGGTCTCTTGTGGCAATGAAACATGTAGGACTTAACGTAGCTTCAGATCCGATGTTTACCATGGCCTATGAAGGAGTCAACGGAGGATTAGTAATTGTTACAGCAGATGAACCGGGGATGCATAGTTCACAGAACGAACAGGATAACAGATTATATGCTCCTCATGCTAAAGTAGCTCTTATTGAACCGTCGGACAGCCAAGAATGTAAAGATTTTATTAAATATGCTTTTGAAATAAGTGAAACTTTTGATACTCCTGTATTGTTTAGGGTTACGACCAGGGTTTGTCACAGCAAAGGTTTGGTAGAGCTGGGGGAGAGAAAAGAAATAGGAATTAGAGAGTATACAAAGAACCCTAAAAAATATATTATGGTTCCCGCCAATTCAAAAATGAAGCATGTGGAAATTGAAGAAGAAAGACTGCCAAAACTTAAAAAATATTCAAATAGCACTCCTCTTAATAGAATCGAGTGGGGAAGTAAAAAAATAGGAATTATAACAAGCGGAATTTCCTACCTTCATGCAAAAGAGGTCTTTGGAGAAAATGCATCTTATTTAAAAATTGGGTTCAGTTATCCTCTTCCTGATGAATTAATAATTAAATTTTCAAAAGTTGTGGACAAAGTATATATTATAGAAGAAAATGAACCTTATATTGAAAACTTCGTGAAATCTCTTGGAATTCCATGTATAGGAAAGGAATTCGTACCTATATGCGGAGAACTGAATCCTCAAATTTTAAGGAATGCACTTATTGAAAACCAAAAAGTAGAAGAATATAAACTGAATGTGGAAGCACCTTCCAGACCGCCGGCTCTTTGTGCTGGATGTCCTCACAGAGGGATATTTTATGCCGTAGGGAAGCTTAAGAATGTAATAGCTACCAGTGATATAGGATGTTATACTCTTGGAATGTCGGCGCCTTTAAATGTAGGAGATTCGGTTATATGTATGGGGGCCGGAATATCAGCCGGAATGGGTTTTGAAAAAGCGTTAAGACTTGCGGGAAAGGATAATAAGGTATTTGGATTTGTCGGAGATTCTACTTTTTTTCATTCAGGAATGACAGGACTTGTAAATGCGGTTTATAATAAGAGCAAAATGGTCATAGTTATTTTAGACAACAGGATTACGGCGATGACGGGACATCAAGAAAATCCAGGTACCGGAAAAACTTTAATGGGAGAGGAAACTCAAATAGTTGACGTTGAAAAGATAATAAAAGCCGTGGGAGTAAAAGAAGAAAATATAAGAGTTGTAGATCCCTATAACCTGAAAGAAACGAGTGAGGCTGTAAAGGATGCTTATGAAGCGGATGAACTGTTTGTAATAATTACAAAGCAGCCTTGTGCTTTAATTAAAAAAGTTCAAAAAGAAAGAAAAGGAATGTACTGTGAGATAAATCAAGAGAAATGTAGAAAATGTAAAACTTGCTTGAAAATAGGATGCCCTGCCATATCGGTTAAAAACAATGTAGTTATGATTGATGATGTTCAATGTAATGGATGTACTATTTGTATGCAGGTTTGTCCGTTTACTGCAATAGAAAGGATGGGTGAGTAGTTATGACTAAAAACTTACTTTTGGTAGGAGTAGGAGGACAAGGAACTATTCTTGTATCAAAGATACTTTCTCAAGGGCTTGTGGAAGAGGGATATGATGTGAAAATGTCCGAAATTCATGGAATGGCCCAAAGAGGGGGAAGTGTAACTACTCAAATAAGATTTGGAGATAAAGTATATTCTCCTAATATATGCGAAGGAGAAGCAGACGTATTGGTTGCTTTTGAGAAAGTAGAAGCAGTTCGATATATCAGACAACTTAGAAAAGGCGGAATTTTAATAGTTAACGATGTGGAGATTTACCCTCTCCCTGTTTTGACCGGAAAAGAAAAATATCCTGAAGGAGTTATTGAAGAGCTTAAGAAAAATATAGAAAACATTAATGTGGTTAACGGCAGAAAAATAGCAGAAGATGTGGGAGAAGTAAAGACTCAGAATATAGTATTGCTGGGATGTATCATTAAGGCTTTAAAACTTGAAGATATTAACTGGTCGGATTTAATCAGAAGGAATGTTCCTGAAAGGTTTCAAGAAGTTAACATAAAGGCTTTTAATGAAGGATTAAAATTATTATAATATTAAGATAAAAAGCGCTATCAAAAGTTGTAATCTTTGATAGCGCTTTTTATCTTAATATTAATTTTCTGCTAAATGGGTTTCAAAAAGGGTTTTTCATTGTAAAAAAAGACGAAAATTAACGATTTAGCAAAAGAAATTTGAGATATATGGGAAATATATATTGACAAATTGAATTTAATTGGCTATAAGCAATAAACTATCCAATTTGCATTTTGTTTTTGAGTGATATATAATGAAAAATGATGAGGTGAGAATATATGGAAGAAGAGATTAAGAGAATAATAGAAATTGATAAAAACACTTTTGAATTAAAAAAGAAAACTGAAGATATAATCAATGAAAATGATAAAAATTTGGGGAAAATATTATTGAATTTAGAGAAGGACAGTATGGAGGAAGGAAAAGCAGAAGGAGATTGTGTATATAATAAACTGTTGGATGAAGGAAATAACAAGGCAAAGGAATTAGAAGCCAAAGGGAAGGAAATAGAAAATAATATTAAAAATATTTATAAAACATATAAAGAGGAAATTTTAAAAGGGATTTTTGATTCAATAGTTCAGAATTGTTAAGGGGCTGAGAACGTGGGAAATCCAAAACGATTTGCTGCAGTAAATACTAAAATAAGGTCCTTGGAAAGAAAATTTATGACAGAAGAGGATTTTATTAATATTATGAATAAAAAAAATACGGAAGAAATCTTTTTATATTTAAGAGATAATACTGAATACAGAGATGTTCTTGAAAATTTGGATGGCAGTAAAATCCATAGGCCGGATTTGGAAAGAGAAATTAAAGTTCATATATTTGTTCAATTCAGGAAGATAGTAAAATATTTTGATGAGAGTTACAAGAAATTGTTTCAGATTTTATTGATGAAGTATGAAATTGAAGATTTAAAATTCTATTTGAGGAAGCTTTTGCGAAACGAAAAATTAACCTTTCGGGTAAATGAATATGGGGATCTTGATTATGAAAAACTTTCCAATGCAAAAGATATAAATAAATTTGTGGAAGAACTAAGAGATACGGAATATTACAAGGCATTGAAACCATATTTAGGTGAAAAAAATAAAAAGCTTCTTTTTTATATGGTAATAAGTTTAGATAAATTATATTTTTCGAAGATAAAGGAACAAGGGCTGAAACTGAGCAAAGAAGACAGTAAAAATCTGTTTGAAACGATAGGCAGAAATATTGATCTTTTAAATATTGAGTGGATTTACAGAGGGCTGAAATATTATGATTTATTTCCTGAAGAGTTGATAAACTACACTTTGCCGGAAGGATATAGGTTAAAATACAATGATATAAAAAAACTTTGCTATGCAGATGACCTTAAAGAATTTCAGCAGATAATATTAAATACGGAGTATTCATTCTTATTTGATACAAAAAAAGATGTGGATTTATTTATGGAGAGAAGGATAGAAAGATATCTTTATTTTAAGTTTATTTCTTTGATTAAAGCATCAAGAATGGATATTACAGTTTCTTTGGCTTATTTTTATCTTCTTGAATATGAAGTTAAGGATATTTTTTCAATCGTTGAAGGAATAGAATATAATTTAAGTTTTGATGAAATGAAGGAGTACCTTATTAGAAGGATTAAAGGAAGTGGTAAATAATGGCAGTTGAAAAAATGGCTATGATGGATATGGTTATTCCTATAGGCATAACCCATGAAGTATTAAAGAAAATTATACTTCTGGGCAAGGTAAATTTAACCAATGCTATCGATCAAATAGAAGATAGTGAGTTTGTTCTTAATGTAGAAGGGAAAAATATGGATAAGATAGTAAACTTGAGTTTTATTTCTCCTTATCCTACCGATAATAGATTGGGAAAATATTCGGATAAAATAAATGCGATAAAGACTGCTTTTCATCTTGATTTTTCATTAGATAAAAATTGTCTTAAAACTTCATATAGCTTTGATGAAACTGCAGATATTATTGACATTGCATATGAAAAAATACTTAAACTAACCGAAAAAAAGGATGATTTGGAAAAAGAACTAAAAAAAATTGATAATCTTATTGGAAAGTTTTCTTATATTCATGATATGGATATTTCCATCGATGATTTAAGAAATTTGAATTATTTCCAATATCAGTTTGGGGTTTTATCTAAAGAAAACAGAATAAAACTGAAAAAAAATTATGAAAATATTTCAGCTTTGGCATTTCACTTGGGAAGCGGAGACAAAGAAGAAATTTATCTTATGATCTATCCCAAAAGTGTAGAAGATGAAATAAAAAGAATTTTTAGATCTTTGAACTTTAGCGGTATTGATGTGCCAAAGGAATTTTCGGGAACCCCAAGAAAAGTAATTCAGGAATTGAAAAATAAAAAGAAGGTTTTGCTTGACAATATTAAAGAGATAGATGAGAAATTGCAAGAAATAGAGGAGAAAAATATTGATAGCTTAAAATGTGCTTTTTCGAGATTTCAAATGGAGAAAAAAATCGAGGAAGCAGAAAAATACTTGGCATCTTCAAAAAAATTTGCATACCTTTCAGCTTGGGTTTCGGTTAAAGACAAACAGCAGATTAGAGATGAATTTAAGGAGTTTGAAAATTTATTGATTGAGTTTAAGGATGAAAAAGAAGTACAGACTGTTAAACCTCCTACAAAATTGAAGAACAACAGGCTTTTTTCTCCTTTTGAATCATTGGTAAAAATGTATGGGACACCTTCGTATAATGAACTGGATCCAACACCATTTTTGAGTGTTACTTATATGTTTTTGTTTGGAGCCATGTTTGGAGATTTAGGTCAAGGATTTATATTTTTACTGGCTGGCATTTTTCTTTCTAAAAAAAAGAAAAACAGTGTTTTTGGTCCTCTTATTATGAGAATAGGAGCAAGTTCTATGATATTTGGTACTTTATACGGAGGTTTCTTTGGATTTGAGAATGTCATACCTGCCCTTTTGCTGAGGCCCTTTGATAATATAAATTTGGTGCTGGAAGCTGCAGTATTTATAGGAATTTTTCTCATATTTATGAGCTATGGGTATAGCATTATAAATGCTGTTAAAGTTAATGATATAGAAAATGGAGTATTTGGGAAAAATGGAATAGCGGGTTTGATATTTTATATATCTCTGCTTCTTCTTATAGGAGGAAAATTTTTAAACAGAGTCCTTATTCCTACCGGTTTCGCTGTTGTTCTTTTACTGTTGACGATGGCTGCGATGGTGGTTAAGCAGCCTTTAGGGAACTTAATAAAAAAGAAGCCTTTATATAATGAAAGCGTATCAGATTATTATATTGAAAGTGGTTTTTCTATAATAGAAACTCTCTTAAGTATGTTAAGCGGTACTTTATCTTTTATAAGAGTTGGTGCCTTTGCCCTTACCCATGTAGGATTGTTTATAGCTTTTCAAACTATAGGAAGACTTATTGGCTCGGGAATAGGAGATGTTGTTGTCTTAATAATAGGAAATGTAGTAATTATATGCCTTGAAGGGCTTATAGTTTTTATTCAGGGATTAAGACTTGAGTATTATGAGTTATTCAGCAGATATTATAAAGGGGAAGGTGTTGAATTTTCCCCAATAAAGATTAATTAATGGAGGGAATTTAAATGACATTTATTCTTATAGCTACAACTATAATGGTTTTGATGACAATAGGAGCAGGAATTTTCTTAATGTATAAAAAAGCAGAAGTCAGTCAAAAGAAGCTTAAAAAGATTTTGCGATACAATCTTTTTGTATTTTTACCTATCCTTATCTTTTCAATCATACTGATAGTGCCTAACATAACTAACGCACAAAATACAGCCGCCTCTTCTCCCTCGGGATTGGGATTTATAGGTGCCGCATTATCAACGGGAATGGCTACTATTGGAGCAGGGTATGCAGTAGGAGTTGTAGGAGCATCTGCTTTGGGAGCTGTTTCCGAGGACCCGGGAATACTGGGAAAAACTTTGATATTTGTTGGGTTGGCCGAGGGTATCGCTATATATGGGCTGATAGTTTCCATATTGATATTGGGGAGCTTATAGTATGAAATCTTTTTTGATAAGTGACAACAGGGATAGCCTTATAGGAATTAGAATTGCTGGTATAGAAGGAGTGGTGCCTCAGAATAAAGAAGAGGCAGTTAAAATTCTTAATGAAAAATTAAAAGATAAGGATATAGGAATAATACTTTTATCTGAAAAGATTTTTAAATCGGTGGAAAGAACAGTTACGGAAATCAAGTTAAGGCAGTCTGTTCCTCTTATCGTTGTTATTCCTGACAGAAATGGACTTTCGAATAAGGATTTTATTACTAAGTATATAAAAGAGTCGGTAGGCGTGAAACTTTAAGGCGGTGATAAGGTGATTACAGTAGAGGAAAAATTAGATATTTTTTACAAATTGATTCTTGGCGAGGAAAGAGATAGAAGTGAAGAAATTCTTGAAAAAATTCAGATGAAAAACGAAGAGTTGATTCGTGAAAAAAAAGAAGAGGCTTTAAAGAAAAAAGAAGAAATTGTCAGCAAAAAAAGAAAAATGGGAGAATTGAAAAAGAATGAGATTATATCCAAAACTTTTTCTCAGGAGAAAAACAAAATATTAAAAGTTAAAAAGGAACTTTTGGAAGATCTGATGATTGAAATTGAAGATAAGGCCGAGAAATTTGCAGCAAGCCCAGAATATAAGAATTACCTTTTAGATGAATTAAAAAAAATTGCTGGTTCAGCGAAAGACCGGGAGATTTATATATATGTCAGCAAAAGAGATAAAGATATTTATGGTGACATCATTATGGATATTTTCCGTAAGAATAACAAAGAGGTTCTGATATCCCCATGGACTGAAAATAAAATAGGCGGATTTTTGCTGTTTAATAAAGAAAGAACCTATTTGTTGGATTTTACCTTAAAAACTAAGATAGAGGGAAAAAAATATGAAATAGGAGAATTACTCTATGAAAAGTTTAAAGAAGCTGGTGATCTAATTGAGTAACTTGATGGGAAATATCATAATGATTAACGGTCCTGTCATTAAGGGAGAGAATATGACAGGGTTTAAAATAATGGAAATGGTACTGGTTGGTGAAAAAAAACTTTTAGGAGAGGTAATCTCTATAGAAGGAGATATAGGAACTATACAAGTTTATGAAGAAACAGAGGGACTGAAAAAGGGAGAAAAAATTGTATCTACAGGAAGGCCTCTTTCTTTGAAGTTAGGTCCCGGAATGATTGGAAATATATTTGATGGTATTGAAAGACCTCTTAAGCAAATTAATGATAATTTTGGAAGTTTTATTCCTGAAGGAATTGGACTTATAAATTTGGATGAAAATAAAATCTGGGATGTAGAGATTCTTGTTAATGCAGGGGATGAAATAGAAGAAGGGCAGATATTCGGGACAGTGGAGGAAACTTCCTTAATAGTTAATAAATTAATGATTCCCGTAGGTATAAAAGGAAAAATAGTTGAAGCGAAAAATAGCGGAAAATATAAATTAGAAGATGTATTGCTTAAGGTAGAAGATAAAAATGGAAGAGTTCATGAAATAAAAATGTATCAAGAATGGCCTGTAAGAATTCCGAGACCTATTAAAGAGAGAATTCCTATAAATAAACTGCTTGTTACGGGACAAAGAGTATTGGATGTATTTTTTCCCATAGCAAAAGGCGGAACAGCAGCTTTGCCGGGAGGATTCGGTACGGGGAAAACTATGACTCAACATCAGTTGGCAAAATGGTCTGATGCAGATATTATTGTATACGTAGGCTGTGGAGAAAGAGGAAATGAGATGACGGAGGTTTTAGAGGATTTTCCGAAGCTTATTGATCCTAAGACGGAAAAGCCTATAATGATGAGAACAATCCTTATAGCCAATACTTCCAATATGCCTGTTGCGGCAAGAGAAGCAAGTATATATACGGGAATTACTATAGCCGAGTACTATAGGGATATGGGTTATCATGTAGCTGTGATGGCGGATTCTACTTCAAGATGGGCGGAAGCTTTGAGAGAAATATCTGGAAGGCTGGAAGAGATGCCTGCTGAAGAAGGATTTCCTGCTTATCTTCCGTCAAGGCTGGCTCAATTTTATGAAAGAGCGGGATACGTGAATACACTAAATGATAAAGAAGGTTCTGTAACTATAATAGGAGCGGTTTCTCCTGCCGGAGGAGATTTTTCCGAACCTGTTACTGAGAATACTAAGAGGTTTGTAAACGTGTTTTTAGCATTGGATAAAGAGCTTGCTTATTCAAGACATTATCCTGCAATTAATTGGCTCACAAGCTATAGCGGATATTTAGATATGTTAAGGGATTATTATGAAGAAAATTTAGGCGAGGACTTACTTGCCCTCAGAGCAAAGATGATGAAAATACTGTTTGAGGAGAATAAACTTCAAGAGATTGTTTTGCTTGTAGGAGAAGATGTTCTTCCTGATGATCAAAGGCTTTTATTGGAGATTGCAAAAGTTATTAGGATAGGTTTCTTGCAGCAAAATGCTTTTCATAAAGAAGATACATTTGTTCCGTTAAAAAAACAGTTAGAAATGTTAAAAACAATAGATTATCTATATGAAAAAAGTTTTAAAGCCGTAAAAATGGGAATTCCCATTTCTCAGGTAAAAAATGATGAAATATTTGAAGATGTAATAAAGATGAAATACACTATTCCGAATAATGATTTGAGCGGAATAGAAGACATTAAGAAAAAAATAGATAATTATTACTTAAAGCTTTGCAATAAATATACGGAGTAGGAAGGTAGATATTTATGAGAAAAGAGTATTTACTCCTTGATAGAATAGAAGGACCCCTTATAGAACTTTCCGATGTAGACGAGGTAGGATATGGAGAAGTTGTAGAGGTAAAGACTTCTGGAAATGAAAAAAAGTTGGGAAAAGTAGTAAAAATTGAGGGAAATAAAGTAATAGTACAGGTTTTTGGTGATACTTCCGGTATCTCTATTAAAAATTCAACAGTAAATTTTAAAGGAGAACCTTTAGAGCTTCCTCTTTCGAGGGATATATTGGGCAGAACTTTTAATGGGCTGGGAAGGCCTATTGATGGGGGCGGAAATATATATTCCAAGAAAAAATATAATGTAAACGGAAGGCCTATAAATCCTGTAGCAAGAAGATATCCGAGAAATTATATACAAACAGGGATATCTTCAATTGACGGACTTATGACTTTAATAAGAGGTCAAAAATTACCTGTTTTTTCAGGGAATGGTCTTCCTCATAATGAATTGGCTGCTCAAATAGTAAGGCAGGCCAAATTACAATCGGAAGATGGTAAAAAAGAGGAATTCGCCATAATATTTGCAGCAATAGGAGTTAAGCATGATGAAGCTAATTTTTTCAGAGAAAGTTTTAGCGAATCCCAGGTTCTTGAGAGAGTTGTTATGTATATAAATTATGCAGATGATCCTATCATGGAAAGGATTATTGTTCCCCGTTGTGCTTTAACTGCGGCGGAATATTTGGCTTTTGAAGAAGGAATAAATGTCCTTGTAATTATGACGGATATGACAAGTTATGGCGAGGCCCTGAGGGAGATTTCATCATTGAGGGAAGAGGTCCCCAGCAGAAGAGGGTACCCGGGTTATTTGTATTCTGATTTGGCAAGTTTATATGAAAGGGCAGGAATGCTTAAAGGCAGTAAAGGTTCTATAACATTGATTCCGATTCTTACTATGCCTAATGATGATATTACTCATCCTATTCCGGATTTGACGGGCTATATAACAGAGGGACAGATAGTTCTTTCAAGAGAATTGTATCAGAAAGACATATATCCTCCCATTAATGTGTTGCCGTCTTTGTCAAGGCTTATGAAGGATGGGATCGGGAAGGGTTATACAAGAGAAGATCATCCTGATTTAGCTAATCAGTTGTTTTCGTCTTATTCAAAAGTTCAAGAAGTGAGATCTTTGTCACAAATAATAGGAGAAGACGATCTGACCGAAAGAGATAGGAAATATCTTCAGTTTGGTAAGGAATTTGAAGAGAAATTTGTTAAGCAAGGATTTAACGAGAATAGAGATATTAGTGAGACCTTCGATATATCCTGGGACTTGTTATCGATTTTGCCTGTAGAAGAGCTGGATAGAATAGATCCCAGTCTTATAGATAAATATCTGAAAATAAGGTGAGAATATGGCTGTTTATAAAATGACCCCCACAAAAGCTAATTTAATAAAATCAAAGTCTGCTCTTCAGTTTTCAAAAAAAGGGTATGAACTTTTAGATAAAAAAAGGACTGTCCTTATTAAAGAGATGATGTCTTTAATAGAAAAGGGAGTAAAAGTTCAGGAAGAAATACAGAAGAATTTTGAGGAGGCATATAGAGCACTTCAGTATGCAAATATTACTATGGGAGTTAATGAGGTTGAAGAATTAAGTATGTCTCTAAAGAAGGAAGAGGGGTTTGATATACTTTTAAAAAGCGTTATGGGAGTAGAAATACCATATATAAAATATGAAAAAGAATCTATTTCTCCTGAATATGGTTTGCTGAAAACCAACCCTGCTTTTGATGAAGCTGTGTTAAAGTTTATAAGTATCAGATATTTGGTATATGATTTTGCACAAATAGAAAATTCTATTTATAAATTGGCTATGGAAATAAAGAAGACGCAGAAGAGAACAAATGCATTGGAAAAAATTCAGATGCCAAGATATGAAAGGGAGATAAAATATATACAGGAAGTACTGGAGGAGAAAGAAAGAGAAGACTTTTTTAGACTTAAAAAGGTGAAAAAAAAGAAGAAATAAATATACGCATCCGTATGGGATGCGTTATTGTTTTTTTTGAATTTGTCATTGAAATATTATATCATACTGCATGTACAATTTACCGAAATTTTGTTAACATAATAGTATAAGATAAAAAGTATGCAGGAGAAGGAGAAAATAAAATGGATGTAAAACCTTTTGTTACTTTTAGAGAGAATGTTTTAAAAAATGTTTCCCAAGCAATAGTGGGGAAAAGAGAAATTGTAGATCTTCTTATAATTTCTTTTATAGCAGGAGGTCACATATTATTGGAAGATGTTTCCGGTCTTGGAAAGACAACGATTGCTAAAACTTTTGCTAAAACAATAGGAGTCCCATTTAAAAAAATACAGTTTACTCCGGATTTGCTTCCGGCTGATCTTGTAGGTATAAATTATTATAATGAAAAAACCGGGAAATTTGATTTTAAAAAAGGTCCATTTTTTTCAAATATAATTCTTGCCGATGAGGTAAACAGAGCAACCCCCAGAACTCAATCAAGTCTTCTTGAAGCCATGGAAGAGAAGCAAATAACCGTAGACGGAGAGACTAAGACTCTTAACCCCACTTTTATGGTTTTAGCTACTCAGAATCCTGTAGAAAGTTATGGAACATTTCCTCTTACTGAATCTCAAACGGATAGATTTTTCATGAGGATAAATATAGGCTACCCTACGAAAGATGAAGAAAGAGAAATAATACTTAGAAATGAAACAAATATTATAGAGAATGTACATTGTATAATAAAGGAAGAGGAAATAAAATATTTGTCTGAGAATTATGGAAAAGTTTACGGAAGCGAAGATATCATGAATTATATAATAGATATAATAGAAAATACAAGAAAAAATGATAAGATAGAATTGGGTGTAAGTCCGAGGGGAAGTATTGCATTATTTAAGGCAAGCCAGGTTTATGCGGCAATCAACGGAAGAGACCATATAATACCTGAAGATATAAAAAAGGTTGCTGTTCATGTTCTCAACCACAGGATAGTATTAAAAAAGAAAGGCAAGATGGAAGAATCAGTAAAAGTAATAAAGGAGTTAATTGATAAAACAAAGGAGCCAACGGAGAAGAACTAAATAAGAAAAATAAGTAAAAAAAAACTTCGATATTGAAAACGAATTTATCCTTGATATCGAAGCTCCCTTATTTTATTCGTATTTTCTTAATAAGTCAGTTTTTATATTCCATAAAATATCTGACAAGTCCACAAAATATTCATGTGGGTTTTCAAAACGAAGAACTTCATCCCACAGAGTACTTATTTGTTCTTTGCAATATTTTTGTATATCTTTAATATTTGGGCTTTCATAAACACAATTACCTTTATCAAATATCTTTATTAATAATTTTCTGGCAGTGAAATTGGTTAAGGTCTTCTTCTTCCAGGTATATAGAGGATGGAATATTTGATAAGGCTTTGATTCATCTATTATTTCGTCATGAAGGGAAATAACATCGGCAGTCGCCTTTCCGCTTGTTTTATCATATAACCTATATACTTGTTTAAATCCTGGGATAGTAATTTTATCTACATTTTCACTTATTTTTATTTTAGGTATAATTTTTCCTTCCGATTCTATTGCCACTAATTTGTAAACTCCCCCGAATACGGGTTCTGATCTGGCAGTTATAAGTCTTTCACCAACGCCGAGAGAGTTAATTGCTGCTCCTTGGTTTATTAGATCCTCAATTACATACTCATCTAAACTGCTTGATACAACTATAGGACAATCTTCAAATCCGGCCTTGTCTAACATTTTTCTTGATTCTTTTGAAAGATATGCAATATCACCGCTGTCTATTCTTACTCCCTTAGGTCTGAAGCCTCTGGGAATTACTTCTTCCTGAAATGTTTTAATAGCATTGGGAATTCCCGATTTAAGTACATTATAAGTATCTACTAATAAAACGCAATCATCAGGATATAATCTTGCATATGCTCTGAAAGAATCCAATTCTGAAGGAAATATCTGAACCCAGCTATGAGCCATTGTGCCTAAAGCGGGAACTTCAAAATCTCTGTCGGTTATAGTGCAGGCGGTTCCAACGCAGCCTCCGATGTAAGCGGCTCTTGCCCCCAATATAGCTCCTTCATATCCTTGAGCTCTTCTGGAACCGAATTCCATAATAGGTCTTCCTTGAGCAGCTCTGACGATTCTATTTGATTTTGTGGCTATTAAACTTTGATGATTAATAGTAAGGAGTATCATAGTTTCTAATATTTGAGCTTGAATTACCGGACCTCTAACCGTAACTATAGGTTCTTTTGGAAAAATAGGAGTTCCCTCGGGTATGGCCCATACATCACATTCAAATTTGAAATTTTTTAAATAATTAAGGAATTTTTCGCTGAAAATATTTTTATTTCTGAAATATTCTATATCATCATCATAAAACTTTAAATTTTTCATGTATTGAATTAGCTGTTCTACTCCTGCCATAATGGCGAATCCGCCATTATCAGGTATTTCTCTGAAAAACATATCAAAATAAGCAATAGTATTTTCCATTCCATATTCCATATAACCATTTGCCATAGTGAATTCATAGAAATCAGTAAGCATGGTTAAATTATTTTTATCTTTCCAATCTATATTGGCCATTTTAAAGTCTCCTTTATTGCATATTATTGCCATCATTCTATTCCATTATAGACTTTATAATGTGAAAATTCAATACTTTAATATTATTATATATTTTAACGGGTCTATTAATTTGCATATATACTTTAAATCATTACTATTTTATAAACGTATTTTTTGACCTATAAATCTTGAAAAACCATTTAATTTTTGTTAACATAAAATCATAGTACCTATAATATTTATTGAAAAGAGGCTTTGATATGAAGATACAAGAGTCAGCCGAAAATTATTTAGAGACTATTCTGATATTACAGCAAAGAAACGGCCAAGTTCGCTCAATAGATATTGTCAATGAGATGAATTTTAAAAAATCCAGTATCAGCGTTGCTATGAAACATTTTAGGGAAAACGGTTATATTTGTATGGATGAAGATGGATATATTACCCTTACGGAAAGTGGATTGGCAATTGCCGAACATATCTATGAGCGTCATCGGACACTTACGAAGTACTTTATGGCTCTTGGTGTCAGTGAAAAAAATGCAAAAAAAGATGCCTGTAAGATCGAACATGATATCAGCGAAGAAAGCTTTAATAAAATTCGAGAACATTTGTCAAAATTACAACAATAATATCAGAGATGGAGTTATAATATGGGTTAGTTTATGATAAGAAAAGGGATGGATATAAAAATCCATCTCTCTTTTTTTTAAAACATTTATTTGCAATGACTTTTATCTGTAATGGGACAACTACTGCATCCGCAGTTACAGCCGCCGTTTTTAGTTGTTTTAAAAGATTTATAGCCAGCAAATATCATTGCTCCGATGACAATAGCTCCGATAATCCATGTTGCCATAAGATCACCTCCCTTTTTATGCTGCTACTTTCTTATTTAAAGTATCATGGCTTGCTTTATCAGGGTCGTACCTTCTGAACAGCATGTATAGGATGAAAATTATTATAAGCACAGATAAAATTGCCCCTATACCGAAAGGTCGACCAAGAATCCAAACACTTCCGAGTTGATTTACGATAAAAGCTAATACATATCCTACAAGGAATTGATAGCCTATTGCAATCCATGTCCATTTTCCTCCGCCCATTTCACGCTTTGTAGCGCCGATTGCTGCAAAGCAAGGTGGACAAAAGAGGTTAAATACCATAAATGAAAGTCCGCTGACAACAGTAAACATTGATGCAACATTGGCAATAAATGAAGGGTCACTTTCACTTATGTCACTGCCTAAACCAAACAATACACCAAAGGTACCAACTGCATTTTCTTTGGCTACAAGGGCACTTACTGAAGCAACTGCACCTTGCCAAGTTCCAAAACCGAGAGGAGCAAAGATTGGTGCTATAACATTTCCAATGGAAGCAAGTATACTCTTGTCTGCATCTTCAACCAATTGAAAACTCCAGCTGAAATTGGAGAAGAACCAGATAATGCCGCATGCTACGAAAATAACAGTACCGGCTTTTTTAATAAATAATTTGCCGCGTTCCCACATATGAATGAGGACCCCCTTAAAACTTGGAAGATGATATTGAGGAAGTTCCATTACAAATGGTGCAGGATCACCTGCAAATATTCTTGTCTTTTTTAAGATGATACCTGAAATAATAATTATTGCAATTCCAAGAAAATACATGGAAGGACCTACCCAAGTAGAATGTGGGAAAAATGTTGCGGTCATCATAGCAATGATTGCTAATTTTGCACCGCAAGGCATAAAAGTTGTAAGTATAATAGTCATTTTGCGGTCTTTTTCGTTTTCAATGGTTCTTGTTGCCATGATACCCGGTACACCACATCCAGAGCTTATAAGGATTGGTATGAAAGATTTACCCGAAAGACCAAACTTACGGAAAATTCTATCCATGATGAAAGCTATACGTGCCATATAACCTGAATCTTCCAAAATAGACAGGAAGAAAAACAGAATAAACATTTGAGGCACAAATCCAAGCACAGCACCGACACCACCGATAATACCATCAACAATAAGTCCGATAAGCCATTTTGCAGCGCCTACAGCTTCAAGTCCTGACGTAGCCCAATTTGTTATCCAAGTGCCGAACAATACGTCGTTTGTCCAGTCCGTTACGATAGAACCGAGAGAAGAAACGGATACATAGTAGATGAGCCATATAATTGCAGCAAAAATCGGAAGTGCCAGCCAACGGTTTGTTACTATTTTATCAATTTTATCAGAAGTAGTCAATTTAGTTTTATTTTTCTTAGATACACATTTGTCAATGACCTTAGCAATATAGGCATACCTTTCATTTGTAATAATACTTTCAGCATCATCATCTAATTCATCTTCACAAGAAGCAACAATGCTCTCGATTTGGTTCCTGATGTCGGCCGAAAGGCTTACTTGTTCCATGATTTTTTCATCTCGTTCAAAGAACTTAATGGAAAACCAGCGTTTGGATTCATCATCTACTTTTCCTGATATTACTTTTTCAATTTGAGATAATGCATTTTCTATCTTCTCAGAAAACGGATGTAGCGGAGAATTTTTTTTATTTGCCTTTACAATTTCAATGGCTTTATCGATTACTTCTTTGGAACCAATACCCTTTAAAGCAGAAGTTTCGACTACCTCACAGCCAAGGGTCTTGCTCAGCTTGCCGGTATCGATAACATCGCCATTTTTGTGAACTATATCTATCATATTAAGGGCCATAACAACAGGAACACCAATTTCGGTAAGCTGCGTAGTTAAATAAAGATTTCTTTCAATGTTGGAAGCATCGACAATATCAATAATAACATCAGGTTTTTCGTTAACAAGATAATTTCGAGAAACAACTTCCTCCAAAGAATAAGGCGAAAGAGAGTATATACCAGGTAAATCCTGAATAATAATATCATGATTGCCTTTGAGCTTTCCCTCTTTTTTTTCAACAGTTACACCAGGCCAGTTACCTACATATTGAGAGCTACCCGTCAGGTCGTTAAACATGGTTGTCTTACCACTGTTAGGATTACCTGCAAGAGCAATTTTAATAGACATTTTGATTCCTCCTTAATTCATAATAAGTTAGTTAGAGCTAACTCTCGTACTTAATATTACTAAATATAATATAATTACTATAAATATTTTGATTAGCTTACCTCGATTTTTTCGGCTTCTGCCTTACGTAGGCTAAGTTCATAGTTTCTTACCTTAATTTCAATCGGATCGCCTAAAGGAGCTACCTTACGAACAAAGATTTTACATCCATTGGTAATACCCATATCCATAATTCTACGCCTAACAGCGCCCTCACCATGCAACTTTACTACACTTACAGTTTCACCGCATTTCACATCTCTTAATGTTTTCATTATTTATTCCTCCTTAAATCATAATTCTATTCGCCATACTTTTATCTAAGGCTACACGAGTGTCCTTAACTATTAAAATCACATTTCCGGACATCTCAGATACAACAGTGACATTTTCACCAACTACAAAACCAAGACTTCCTAAAAAACGTCTCGTTTTATCTTTTCCGGTGATTCTTTTAATACAATTTGGTTCTCCTATTCTTGCCATTGTAAGGGGCATAATACAATCCCTCCTTTTTAAGATTATGACTGTCTAACCACAATTCAATATATCTGAATAATCAAAGTTAGTCATAACTAACTTTGATGCTGATAAAATTTATTGTAACTAATTATACTGTCCCACAGCTATATTAAAACTTTTGCTTAATGTTTCTTCTATATTTGCCCAACTTCTGCGAGAAAAGAAAATCTTTGCATTGCTGTTTTTTAACTGCTTCTTAATTATTTTTGTAGTTTGATGGTTTATATAATCGGTCAATACCAAAATGACATCAGTGTTCTTAGGTATTTTTAAAGATTTTTGCTTATTATTTCTTCCCGAAATATGGGTAACAGTAGAGAATCCTCTCTTTTTTAGATTGTCTTCAATACCGCCTAAATAATCGCCTCCTATCACTAAAAGACTCATATACCATTTCCTCCTATTATAGTTTTATATTTTTAACTCAATCTTAATTACTTTTATGTGGTGGATCAATATTGTATTTACATTAGTATATGTATGCATTCAATAATACTAATGATAATCATTTTCATATCTAATATTATAGTATTATAAATTATCAACAAAGTCAAATGTTTTTTAGATAATATAGCGTTTGCCCATAAAAATTTTATTAGATTTTAACTTTTTTGTAACTACTTCGTATATATATAATGGTAGAATAAAAAAAGTGAAAGAAGTTTTTAATATTCTGCAGAGGTTATAAATAAATGGGTAATATATTTATAACAAGAAAAATAATCGAAAGGGGATTGTAAGTGTGAAAAAAAAGGTTATGTTTTTATTCTTAGTTGTAATTATGGGCATATTTTCTTTTAGTTATTCTTATGCTGATGAAATTCAACAATCAGGAATAAATAAAATTGTTCTTTCAGAAGGTGAAAGAATAATTCAGTTGAAAAAAGAAGATGTAAACGGAGACGGGGTGAAAGATTCCGTTTATATGATAGGCAAGAATTTATTTGCAGATAGTATATATAGTTCTATACAGGTAAAGGTACTTGACGGGAAGACTAATGATATATTTGATATAGATTTTGGGGATTTTGCAGGATATGGAGGGAAGATGGAAGTAGTAGATTTCACAGGAGATAAAATTCCCGAAATAATGATTTCCGCAGATACAGGAGGAAGCGGAGGCATAGTAGATACAAGAATAGCTTCATTTAAAGATAACAAGACCAATATAATATATGGTGAAGAAGAAAATAAAGGATTTAATTTCACTGGAAAGTTTATTGACGGATTTAAAGTTGAGTTAAGAAGTGATTTTTTAAAAAATCCATTAACGTTAGATGTAAGCAGAAATTCTTCTTCATATATAGAAGGTGATATATATTCAAAAGACGGGAAATTTATCGGTAAAAATACAGAGCCCTGGTCTGATTCCTTTGGAAAGATTGATGCAATAGATTATGACGGAGACGGAACATATAATATTGAAGGAGTACAACGTATATCGGGAGCTTGGCATGCCGACGGGATATCTACGGTAACATCCGAATGGAATTATAAAGATGGAAAATGGAGCCCCATTTCAGCAGAATATACTGTACCTTTAAATTTAGAGTAAATAATGGATAAATAAAATTTTAGATACTTTGTATAAATAATTTATACAAAGTATCTTTTTTGTACTTAATTGTTGTATAATATCTTATGAATATAATTATCTGAAGGGAGAATATAATATGTACGAATTTATTCCAAGGGGGGTTTGCTCCAGAAGAATTTTTTTTAACATAGAAGACGGGAAGATTAAAGATTTAAATTTTGTCGGAGGCTGTAATGGAAACCTTCAAGGGATATCAAGATTAGTCGAAGGCATGACTCCTGAAGAAGTGATAAAAAAGCTTTCCGGAATTAAGTGCGGAGGGAAGAAAACGTCATGTCCGGATCAGCTATCGAGAGCATTAACCGAATATTTGAAAACAAGTGATGAAAAAGCGGCAAGTAATTAGTTGGATTATAAAAGGTTGGTATTTTAATAATACCAGCCTTTTATTTTAAAAAAATAAAAAATATCTTTACAAATGTTTTATTCGGGGTATAATAATATTGACAGGCCCCATATGGGGAGGGGTATCTAAAGGAGATGATATTTATGGATAAAATTAAAACTACCATTGGCGTTCATGGAATGACTTGTGCTGCATGTGCTTCAAGAATCGAGAAGGCACTTTTAAAACAGGAAGGCGTGGATAGCGCCTCTGTAAACTTATTGGCCGAAAAGGCTGTTATAGAATATGACAAGGGCAAAACCGACATGGAAAATTTGATTAAGACTATAGAGAGAACAGGGTATGAGGCAGTTTTTGATAGAGCAACTTTTTTGATAGGAGGCATGACCTGCGCTGCATGTGCTGCAAGGGTAGAGAAAAGTTTAAAGAAGGTAAACGGGGTAGTAAATGCTAATGTAAACCTTGCTACAAATAAAGCATCGGTGGAGTATTCAAAGGATGATACAGATATTAAAAGTTTAATAAAAGCAGTTGAAAAAGCAGGATACAAGGCTGAATTAGAGGAAAAATCAAATCCGGACAAAGAAAAGGAAGCGAGAGAAAAAGAAATTAAATCTTTAAAAACATCTTTTATAATATCTGCAATATTCAGTATACCTTTATTTTCAGCAATGTTTTTCCATATGGCCGGTATTCATACTATACTTTCTAACGGATATTTTCAGCTGATATTGGCTACTGTGGTACAGTTCGGAGTAGGCTACAGATTTTATAAAGGGGCCTTTGTTTCTTTGAGAGGCGGAGGAGCCAATATGGATGTACTTGTAGCAATGGGAACATCAGCCGCTTATTTCTTCAGTCTGTACAATTTGATTATGGGGATGGAAATGTATTATTTTGAAGCATCTGCTATGATTATTACTTTAATATTGCTGGGAAAAACTTTTGAAGCTGTGGCCAAAGGAAAGACATCGGAAGCCATTAAAAAATTGATGGGTCTTCAACCTAAAACTGCTAAAATAATAGTAGACGGTTCAGAAAAAGATATACCTATAGAAGAAGTTCAGGTAGGGGACATAATAGTGGTTCGTCCCGGAGAAAGAATACCTGTAGATGGAGAGATAATAAAGGGGAATTCCTCCGTAGATGAGTCCATGATTACGGGAGAAAGCATCCCTGTAGATAAAAAAGAAGGGGATGAGGTAATAGGGGCCACTATTAATAAGTATGGTACTTTTAATTTTAAGGCAACAAAGGTTGGAAAAGATACGGCTTTGTCTCAAATTATAAAATTAGTAGAAGATGCCCAAGGTTCCAAGGCTCCTGTTCAGAGGCTGGCAGATAAAATATCGTCAATATTCGTTCCCACGGTTATATTAGTGGCTGTAGCTACATTTCTTCTTTGGTATTTTGTAAAGGGTGACTTTACTTCGGGACTTATTAATGCCGTATCCGTATTGGTTATTGCCTGCCCCTGTGCTTTAGGGCTGGCTACTCCTACAGCTATAATGGTAGGAACCGGTAAAGGAGCAGAAAACGGCATCTTGATCAAAAGCGGTGAACATTTGGAAAAAACTCATGAATTGGATACTCTGATATTTGATAAGACAGGAACCATTACAAAAGGTGAACCCGAAATCACGGATATAGTTGTCTTTGACGGCAATGAAGAAGAAGTATTAAGACTTGCCGCCATAGCGGAAAAAACTTCTGAGCACCCCCTTGCCAAAGCTATTGTGCAAAAGGCTGAGGAAAGAAACATGGATATTGAAATTTCCGAAAAATTTGCTGCTATTCCCGGGAGAGGGATTCATGCAACTATTGAAGGGAAAGAAGTATATATAGGTAACAGAAGGCTTATGGAAGAAACGGGAGTTGAAATGGATGATGTGAAAGACGAACTGTTTCGACTTGAAGGAGAAGGGAAAACCTCTATGATATTGGCTGTGAATGGGAAAATTTCAGGAATAATAGCTGTTGCCGACAGTGTTAAGGATAATTCAGAAGAAGCTATCAGAGAATTAAAAAATGCCGGATTAAATATATATATGATCACGGGAGATAATGAAAGAACGGCTAAGGCGATTGCCAATGAAGTAGGGATAGATAATGTTCTGGCTGATGTCCTTCCCGAGAATAAAGCCAAAGTAGTAGAAAAATTAAGAGGAGAAGGTAAATTTGTAGGAATGATAGGAGACGGCATAAATGATGCTCCCGCATTGGCAGCATCTGATGTAGGCTTTGCCATAGGTACAGGTACGGATGTGGCTATGGAGGCCGCCGATATTACCCTTATGAGAGGGGATTTAAGGGGTATAGTTACGTCTATCAGGTTAAGCCGTAGAACCATGAGAACTATAAAGCAAAATCTGTTTTGGGCGTTTGCCTATAATACGGTTGGAATACCTATTGCGGCTTTGGGATTTTTAAATCCCATGATAGCCGGAGCGGCAATGGCTTTTAGTTCAGTTTCGGTTGTAACAAATTCATTAAGGCTAAAAAAATTTAAATAAATTAAGGAGGATATTTATGAAAAAAACAGTATTTATAGAAGGAATGTCTTGTTCTCATTGCGCAAATGCAGTGAAAGAATCATTGGAAGCGTTAGACGGAGTTGATAAAGTAAAGGTTGACTTAAAAGGCAAAAAGGCTGTAGTCAAAGGAGAAAATTTGGATGATGGAGAGATAAAAAAAGCGGTTAGTGATGCGGGATATGAAGTGGTAAATATTACAGAATAGTTGGTGATGTAAATGATGAACGAAGAAAAACAGGCTGCCATGAATCTTTTGAAAACTGCAAGAGGACAACTTGATGGAATTGTTAAAATGATTGAAGATGACAGATATTGTGTGGACATTTCCAAGCAGATCCTTTCTGCCATGGCGTTATTAAAGAAGGCAAATATAGATATATTGGATCAGCATATCAGGCACTGTGTCAGAACAGCGATTTTGGAAGGAGAGGAACAAGGGGATCAGAAAATAGACGAGATAATAAATATAATAGAGAAGTATATGAAATAAGAAAAATTTAATGGGGCAGTTCCTTGAGCTGCCCCATTAACATTATTCAACACGAAAAACTAAACTGTTTTTGTCCACGTCTATTATCACTTTATCCTTATCCTTTATATCGCCCTTAATAATCATTTTTCCAAGCTCGGTTTCCAAATTCTTTTCCAAAAACCTTTTTATAGGTCTTGCACCGTATTGTACCGAATACGCTTTATCTAAAACAAATTCCTTTGCGGCACCGGTTAAATTTAAAGTGATTTCTCTGTCTTCAAGCCTTTTTTCTATTTCATTCATTAACAAATCAATTATTTCATATATTTCATCTTTTTGAAGAGGCTTAAACGTTACTATTTCATCAATTCTGTTTAAAAATTCAGGTTTAAAAGTCCTTCTCATTTCTTCGTTAACCTTTTCTTTTGCAAATTCGGAAATACTGCCGTCATCCTTTAAACCTTCCAACAGATAAGAAGATCCTAAGTTTGATGTCATTATTATGACCGTATGTCTGAAATCTACCGTTCTTCCTTGATTATCTGTAAGTCTCCCGTCGTCGAGAACCTGAAGGAGTATATTAAAGACATCAGGATGAGCTTTTTCTATTTCATCAAAGAGTATCACCGAATATGGTTTTCTTCTTACCGCTTCCGTTAATTGCCCTCCTTCATCATATCCTACATATCCCGGGGGAGCACCGATAAGTCTTGATACAGAGAATTTTTCCATATATTCACTCATATCAATTCTTATCATATTTCTTTCATCATCAAAGAGTGCTTCGGTTAAAGCCTTAGCAAGTTCGGTCTTTCCTACTCCCGTAGGACCAAGAAATATAAAAGAACCTACAGGCCTGTTTAATGCCTTAAGTCCTGCCCTTGCTCTTAAGACTGCATTAGACACGTCTTCTACTGCTTCATCTTGACCTATTACTCTTTTATGAAGGATTTTATTTAAATTCAGCAATTTTTCCCTTTCACTTTGAACTAATTTGGTAATAGGTATTCCTGTCCATTTAGAAACAACTTCAGCGACTTCCTCTTCGGTAACCTCTTCTTTTAACATCCTTTCGCCGCCTTTATTGGCATTCTTGGCAACTTCCAATTCTTTTTCCAATGCAGGGAGCTTACCGTATTTAAGTTCTGAAAGCTTCCCCAAGTCGTATTTTCTTTGAGCTTCTTCAATCTCCCATTTTAACTTATCTATCTGTTCCTTTATTTCCTTTACTTTTCTTATATTCTTCTTTTCACTTTCCCATTGAGCTTTTTTTACATCATAATCGGATTTATATTCGGAAAGCTCTTTTTCTAACTTTTTCAGTCTTTTTAGAGAACTCTCGTCGGTTTCTTTTTTAAGAGCCTCTCTCTCAATTTCAAGCTGCATTATTTTCCTTCGAATTTCGTCTAATTCTACAGGCATACTGTCTATTTCCGTTCTGATCATGGCAGATGCTTCATCCATTAGGTCTATTGCTTTATCGGGAAGGAACCTGTCGCTTATATATTTGTCGGAAAGAGTAGCACAAGCAATAACTGCTCCATCGGAGATTCTGATACCGTGATGAATTTCATACTTTTCTTTAATTCCTCTCAAAATGGAGATGGTATCTTCTACTGACGGCTGATCCACTAACACCTTCTGGAATCTCCTTTCCAAAGCCGCATCCTTTTCGATATATTTTCTGTACTCATCCAAAGTAGTGGCACCTATACAATGAAGCTCTCCTCTGGCAAGCATTGGTTTCAAAAGATTAGATGCATCCATTGAGCCTTCCGTTCTTCCTGCACCGACGATATTGTGAATTTCATCGATGAACATTATTATTTTCCCTTCGGATTTTTCTACTTCTTTAAGAACCGTTTTTAATCTTTCTTCGAATTCTCCTCTATACTTAGCCCCTGCAATTAATGCTCCCATGTCCAAAGCAAATATGGTCTTTTCTTTAAGGCCCTCCGGGACATCTCCGTTTACAATTCTTAAGGCAAGTCCTTCCACTATTGCGGTTTTTCCTACTCCCGGTTCTCCTATTAATACAGGGTTATTTTTTGTTCTTCTGGAAAGTATTCTGATCACATTTCGGATTTCATCGTCTCTTCCTATAACAGGATCCAATTTTCCGCTTTTAGCTTCTTCTACCAAGTTTCTTCCGAATTTTTTTAACGGATTATAGGTATCTTCCGGATTATCGGAAGTAATGGTTTGATTTCCCCTTATTTTCTTTAATGCTTCTAAGAATCGTTCCAAATTTATATTATATTTTTTAAATATTTTTTCAGACGGAATATTTTTTTCTTTTAATAGTGCAATGTAAAGATGCTCTACTCCTACATATTCGTCTCCGAATTTTTTCAATTCATCTTCTGACTTTAACAGTATTTTTGAAAATGTTCTGGAAGGATATACGGCACTTGAACCGTCGCCGTACTGCTTAGGCAAATTTTTAACATCTTTCTCTACATCAGCAGTTATAAGAGATGGTTTTTCTCCCATAAAAGACAGTACTTTTGGAATCAGACCTTCCTCTTGAGTCATAAGGGCCAGATGAAGATGCAGCTCTTCAATTTGAGGATTTTCGTATTTTATTGTTAGTTCCTGTGCTCTCTGTATAGCTTCTTGGCTTTTTTGGGTAAATTTGTTTATATCCATATATATCACCTCTATGTTCTGGGATTATACCCGCAAATATTTTTTAACTCCTTATAAAGTTTTTCTTCCTCCTTAGAAAGAACATTAGGATTGACTATTAAAATTTCTATATATAAATCTCCTGTATTATTTTTCATATCCTTATATCCTTTGGAGGGGATTCTTATTTTCTGACCGGATTGAACTCCGGCAGGAATTTTGACTTTTATTTTTCCTGAAATCGTACTTACTACCAACTTAGTTCCAAAAGCTGCTTCCCACGGTAAGAGCTTAATTTTGGTGATTATGTCCAAACCTTTTATTTCATATTCTGAATTATTTAATATATTTATCTTTATATAGATGTCTCCCCTTACGCCTACTTTTTCCCCTCTGATTTTTATTTTTTTATTGGGAAGTATGCCCTTTGGAATCTTTACGGAAATAGTTTTGAGTTCATTTCCTATATACAAAGATATTCGTTTTTCGACACCATTATAGGCTTCCTCCAAACTGATACCTAACTCTGTTTCATAATTTTGTCTGGGTTCTTCGTAGAAAGAAGTTCTTCTTCTGCCGGTATTTCCTCTAAACAGATCTTCTATGTTGGAATCATTTCCACCAAAGAACATATTGAAGAAATCGCTAAAACCATCAAAATTGCCGCCATTACCAGTAGTATAAGTATATTTAAACCCCTTTCCGGAATTATCAAATCCAAATTGAGAGGGGTCAAAATCCTGACCGTTAGAAAAATTATAGCCACTGCCAAAGGCATCATATTTTTTTCGTTTTGCTTCATCTCCAAGAACTTCATTTGCTTCATTTATATCTTTAAATTTTTCTTGGGCCTTAGGGTCGCCTTGATTTAAATCAGGATGATATTTTTTGGCAAGTTTTCTGTAAGCCGTCTTAATCTCATCCTGAGTTGCATTCTTATCCACACCTAATATTTTATAATAATCCTTATATTGCATAAATACACACCTCCTAACTCCTTGGAGAAAAAGATTTAACTTTGACTTTCTTTGACCTTTCAATAATATTATAATAACTGACATTTAAAAAATCAATAGATTATTTAAATATATTTTATCCATTTTTAATATTTTTTTATAACCCATAGGAAAGCCATAATATACCTTAGTATGTGATCCAAAGTAAGTTTCAAAAAAGGCTTCTATTAATATGGTAATATTTCAATATAGAAGCCCTTTTCATAGTTTCCCTGATTTTAATATGGAAATAAGAAGCCAAAAACCTGCTATGGCCGCTCCTAAATATCCGACAAGGCCGATTATGGGTATATTGTATATTTTAATTCCTATATCTGCATTGATGACAAGAGAACTGCTGACTACCAGGCTTGCTACTATTATAGCAAAGATCAATCTATTCACCATTCTGTTTAATTCCGATATACTGTTTTCCATATTTTTAAATTCAAGATTAAGCTTCATTCTTCCGCCTAAGGCGTGATTTATAAGCAATAAAACTTTGGGAGATAGTTCTATATTGGATTTTAGGAAAGTATATAAATATTTCAACATATTGGTTGAATTGATTTCCTTTAAATTTTCCTGTATGATATGGCTTGCCACATAAGGTTCGGCTATATCTATTAAATTCATATCCTTATCCAACTTTGCTAAAAGTCCCTGTATTGTCATTAGGCTTTTAGCCAAAAGGGCTACATCCTTTGGCATAGCTATATTGTTTGATTTACATACTTTAAGGATTTCTTCCATTATTTGTGGGAGATCATATTCACCCATGGATTCGCCTATATATTTATCGTACATCATTTCTATATCGGAATGGAATTTGTTTATATCTACTGGTCCCCTTTTTATTCCAATCTTTAATACAGAATTGGCCATAGAATTAATATCTTCGCTAGCAGCACCTTTAAGGAATTCATTTAAGTGTTTCCTTAAATTTTTATTAAGTTCTCCCATAAGGCCAAAATCGATATACCCTATTTTTTTATTTGAAACTAAAATATTTCCCGGATGAGGATCGGCATGAAAATATCCATCTTCAAATATCTGTTTAAAATAATTATATGTGAGCTTTTCCGCAATATCTTTAAGGTCGTATCCCTCTTCTTCAAGCTTTTTTATATTGTCAATTTTGATACCTTCTATATAATCCATTACGAGGACTTTATCTGTGGAATATTCCTTGTAGGCTTTAAGGGATGCCATATACTTTACATCCTTGTTGTTTTCGTTAAACCTATTTATGTTGTTGAGTTCACTCAGAAAATTCAGCTCTTTTTTTGCTGCATCGGACAACTCGTCTATTACTTCTTTTGCGTTTATTACTTCCCCTTGGGAAATTAAATTAATAAAAGGGGTAAGTTTATTAAGTATATGGATATCGGCCATAAGCTTTTCTTTAACATTAGGGCGTTGCACTTTAACTGCTACGATATTTTCGGATTTGGTTCTTGCTAAATGGACTTGAGAAAGAGATGCACAAGCAAGAGGTTTTTTTTCAAAATAAGGGAACACTTGTGCTATAGGTTTTTGAAGTTCTTTTTCCACAATATCTTTTATAACATTAAAATCCTCGGATTTTACATTATCCTGAAGATTTTTTAATTCTTCTATATATTCTTTAGGCAGGATATCAGGTCTTGTAGATAATATTTGACCGATTTTTACAAATGTAGGACCTAAGTCTTCCAAAGCACGGCGAAATTCCTTAGGATTCCTGATGTTATTTTTAAATCCATGCTTTAAAAATACAGATATAATTTCTTTTAGCCTATCTCTTGTATAATATTTATCCATGTTCATAAAAAATACCCTGATTCTTCAAGGTATTTTTTAACCTCCCAATTAATTATTTTTTTCAATATTATCTATTCTCTGTTTTAATTCTTCAATATCCTGTTTTGTGGGAAGGTTCAATTCCGATAAAGCTGATTTTAATGTTTCTTTATCAATATTTTTGTTGAAATTATCTTTTTTGTATGTGTCTACTGTTTTTTTAAGTTCTTCGTTTAATTCTTTTCCCTGAGTAATTGTAAGCTCTCCCTTTTTTACAAGGTTTTCAATCATTTCCGTTCCCTTTTCATAACTTACAGCTATACTCCCTATTCCCGCAAGAAGCAAATTTTTTAAGCTTATTTCCACTTTCAATCCCTCCTAATTTAATATTTTATGTTAATATATCCAGAAGCAATCCTTTTATGTCGTTTAATCTTTTTAGTATTTTTAATCGGTTGTTTTCAACATCCAGGAAATCTTTAGTTAATTCGTCGAGTTCATTATCTACCATCTTCACTAAAGAATATACCCTATGCCTCCCTCTTCTATCCAAAGAATTTTCTTTAAAGAATACATGAGAGTTATTGACGGTAAGATGAAGAAATTTTTTAACAAGTTTTTTATATTCAACCAGATCTTCAATAAATAATTTATTTTGAAGTTTTGAGGATTCTTTTTCAATTTGAGTAAAAATTACCTTCAGCTCTTCCCTTATCTGTTCTTGCTGAATGTTATCCAATTTTTCTCTGAATTCTACGTTTATATCATCCTTTTTATTCACCTGTACTTTTTCGATCTGTTCCAAATGTTTTGTTCCCACTTTTTCGATCTGCACTAAGGAATCACTCCTCTCTCTTCTATCTTATATTATACATTATCGTCAAATAATATGGAATGAAATAGTTGGATATAAAGAATATTTTAATATTGTCGATAAAAATCTTAGAAAAGTGTAAAGGATGAAAAACATGGATCCCATAAAGGTAGAAACAAAAGAAAATGTGCTCAATGCTTATAGTGTGAGGCCTACTCTTCCTTACGATGTAGAAGGAGTGATATGCTCCAAAGAAGGCAAAAATGTGGAATTAAAGGCTAAGGTAGAGAATAAGAACGTATATTATTCTCTTAAATTAAAGGAAGAGATACCGGAGGATATAGGAGATTCGGCCTATATTAAAAAAGAAAATATTTTGTCTTGCAAGATGAAGGTAGTGGACCAAGAATATGAGGAAAAACAAGTAAATAAGATTGAGCAGATGATGGATGAACTGGGAATAGAAAAGGAAGAAGAGACAACGGAGGCTTTCAAGTCCCTTTATGACGAAGGTATTCCTCTGACAGAGGATAATATCAGTTCCATCCTTCATTCGAAAAAATGTTTGGAAGATGTAATAGAAAAAATAGATTATTCCACGGCCATTAAATTGATGAAAAAGGGAATAGATATAGAAAAAGATCCCTTATCAAAAATTGTCGAAGCATTAAAGGATATCCAAGGACAAGAAAAAATATCATTGAAGGATATAATTTTTAAAAAGAGAAGTATTGATTTAAAAGATGCGGAGGAAATAGCGGTAAAGATATATGGACGTACTATGGGTAAAGATATATATGACAGCATTATTGCTCTCTATAAAGAGGGAATGGATATAACGAAAGAAAATATTGAAAATGTCAGAGAAGTCGTATATAAATTGTATGATTTAAAGGATATAGAAAATAAGGTATTAATATCTACCATGTCCGATGATATTTCGGTAAATATAAATAATCTATATAAATTGAAACATTCCTATTCCCAAAATGAGATGAAATTTAATTTTGGTTCTGAACGATATGAAGAATTTACGATAACAAAAGAAGTAGATGCAGAAGAAATCTATAATATGATCAACAAGTTGAATATTGACAATACAGAAGAAAATGTCCTCATTATAAGAGATTTTATTCTTTCGGATGTAGATGTGAAAATAGAAAATATTGATAAGATGAAGGAAATGAAAGAAAACCTGTCCCAATTGATACAAAACTTTAATGAGGAAAGTGCTGCAAAGGTTATAAACCAAGGAATAGATCCCCTGACAGAAGATATTAAATCCCTTCTTGCCATAATCAGAAAAGAACCGGAAGGAAAAGCTGATAAATCAGAGGTACAAGAAGTAATAAGTAAGATAAACGAGTTAAAAGAAATAGATGATAAAGATTTGGTATTGCTTCTTAAAAAAGGAGAAGACTTTAATATTGATAAATTAAAGAGCATTTCTTCGGAGAAAAATAATAATATCAGTGGTGATAATAGAAAAGTAATAGATAAGGTTTCTAATCTGGTTAAAATATTTAATGAAGTGGGGGATTTGGATAAAGATGTAGTTTCCTTGGCAGTAAAAAGATTTTCTCAAATATCTCTTTATCATTTAATGGAAAGTAAGAAGGAATTGGAAATTGACGGGAATACAATATCCTCTGTGGGAGAGGTTTCAGATGATAGTATAAATATGATAAGAGCAGAATATTTCAAAGTTAAAAATTCTTTAACTTTGAATATGGTAAAAGAATCTGTAAAGGAAGGAATGGATATAGAATTGCTTCCTCTGTACGAAGTAAATGACTATATCGAAAAAAAATCTTTTAAAAATCAAAAAGCGGAAAGGTTTATAGACAGCATTAAAAATTTAAAAGGAAAAGAATTCGGACTTTTATCATCATCGATGAAAAACGGGTTGGATTTATCTTTAAAAGAATTGAATGATTTAAATGGATTTAATTCTAATAAAATAGGATTCGGAAGTTTAACAGAAAAGCTTTTAAAGGAGACAAGTTATGGGAATGAAGGAATAGAAAAAGCTGTGGGAGAATTTCAGAAAAAAAGTAAAGATCTTTCCGATAATATTAAAGAAGGTAATGAAGAAATTAAAGAAAAATATAAAGACCTGATGAAAGCCTTTCAGGAATTGGAAAGTTCTTTGGAAGAAAAAAAGGATGAGAACCAATTATATGATGAGATAAAGGAGTTAAAGAGGAATCAAAGATTCATTTCAAAGGAAGATTTGATGATTCAATTTCCCATAGCTTTGGGAGATGATTTTGAAAATCTTCAATTGATAATTTTAGACGGAGAAAAAGGAATAGATAAAGATAAAATGACTTTTCTTCTAAATATCAATACACCGAATATGGGAGATGTGAAATTTAAATTAAGAACTCAAGGTAAAAATATATTCGGCGAGATCGATGGAGAAGGGGCAGATTTAATAATAGAAAAGTCTCAAATCTTAAAAGAAAAATTAGAAAGTATCGGATACAATCTAAAAGGTTTGTCAAAGAAGGGGAAAGAGAAGAATGTAAATTATTCTTTTAAATTAATTGATAGGAAGATATAAAGGTGAAATTAAGAATAGTACAAAAAAAGCAAATAAAAAGGGCTTATGAGAAAAAGAAGATCGGCGGAGAAATAATTTCCCGAGAAGACAGAAAAAAGGACGTAATAGACAAAGTACCGGATGAGATGTTTTTAATATTGAAAGAGACTTTATCTTTTGTAGAAAAAATTAACGTTGAGGAGGAGAACAATGAGAATAAATAATAATATTCCGGCATTAAATACTCATAGAATACTAAACATCAATACTGAGGCTATGCAAAAAACTTTAGAGAAGCTTTCTTCAGGCAAGAGAATAAACAGAGCATCTGACGATGCAGCGGGGCTTGCCATCTCTCAGAAGATGAAAGCTCAGATAAATGGGCTTAAACAGGCTTCCAGAAATTCTTTAGACGGGATATCCCTTATTCAAACAGCAGAAGGAGCCTTAAATGAAGTTCATTCCATGCTTCAAAGGATGAGAGAGCTTTGTGTTCAGGGAGCAAACGGAGTGTATAAGGATGAAGATTTAGGAGCAGTAGCAGATGAAATTAAAGAATTAACGGAACAAATAAATAAGATTGCAACGGATACGGAATTTAACGGCATTCCCATTCTTAAGGGAGATCTTGGAGTAAGCAAAAGTGAAAGTCAGACCTTAAGGCTTCAGATAGGAGCGGATGAAGGGCAATTTATAGAACTTGAAATGAAGGATATGAATGTAACAGTTACTGACTCAAACGGAAGCGGATTAAATATTGTAGGTAACAATATGCTGATTTCAGGTATCAACAGCAGCGGAAAATGTACAGTAAGCGAAGCACTTACGTCTCCCATATTTGAAAAGTGCATAACATTTTATAATGATGCTGTTAATAAGGTTGCTCATATGCGTTCTAAGCTCGGAGCTTATCAAAATCGTCTTGAGCATACAATAAAAAATACGGATAATGCTGTGGAGAATTTGACATCATCTATGTCCAGAATAGAGGATGTGGATATGGCATCCGAGATGTCCGAATATACGAAACTGAATATACTGCAGCAGGCAGGAACGGCAATGCTTGCTCAGGCAAACGAGCTTCCCCAGACTGTATTGCAGCTCTTAAGACAGTAGGAGATGATATTAATTGCTTAACAGATCAGAGGTGGAGAGGAGAATAGGCAGTACAAATTCTGCAGGACTTATTGCCATTCTTTATGAAGCCCTTATAGATAATTTCAATGACAGTATTAAGGCAATAGAGAATAATGACAGGGAAACTTTGAACTTCATAAATAATAATTCAAGGGATATATTAGCAGAACTTATATCCGTTTTAAAAGGGGATTCCGAGATAGCTCGTAATCTAAGGGAAATATATATCTATTTAAACAAACTTATAACAAAGGCTGAAAATTTCAGAAATCCGGACTTATATGAATCCGCTGCAAAGATAGTCAGACCCCTTTATGATGGGTTTATGCAGCTTGAAGAATCCGAGGACCCGAAGGTTGTTGCGGGATTAACCTATGGAAAGAATTTTGTTTCGGAATATAACTATAAAGAAGGTAAAACTTTTAAGGGATAAAAGATTATTTTGCATAATAAAAACCTTTAACATTAAGAATAATGCTAAAGGTTTTTTTATGTAGCCGTACACCCGGCTTTGACTTATTACCTTAGGTGTTACTTAGGTAGTTAACTCACATTAGGTTTTCCTACGGCACATGAAAGTGTCTATTTACCGCTGCTTCCTTCCGGACCTGACGGGGTTCATAAATTTTCATTGCGCAGGGCCCAATAATCATTGCCACTTATCTAAGGCGAACCCTACTGCAAAAAAGCCGAGGCCGGGAATTCAATCCTGCTATAGCGGATTGCAGGTACAGGACACCGCTAATTTCCCATCTAGTACGGCAAAGGTTAAAATGGCGGAGAGGGCGGGATTCGAACCCGCGAGACGATATACTCGTCTACCCGCTTTCCAGGCGAGCGCCTTCAACCAACTCAACCACCTCTCCGTGCGTTGCTCTACATATTATTATATATTGATATATGACTTATCAACTACAGAAATATATTATACATGAGAAATTTTTATATGTCAACAGATATAAAAATTCATGATAGTGTCAATAGATTTGTTTTAACAAAATATCAAAAACTTAACGTCCTTCATTTTCTTATTATACCATTTCCATCTTAATTATTTAAGTAAATGCTGTTTAGATTATTTAGCTCTATATCCTTATTATTGACCTTAATTCTTTGTATAATCCTATCTTTTTACCCATCTCAACAGTCATCAACCTCTTGTTGTATGAATACTTATATTCGTTTATCGTATTTCTTAATTCTTTTATTAATTCATCTTGTTTGTTCTCTTTATCTTATTTTTTGGGCCATTATAATGTCATATACTTTGCCCCATTTCCCTTATATATTAACAATTTAGACAGATGGTAAACTTTTGCTTCGTTAGCCACGGCTATCCTGCAGGTCATCATTTCCCATTTTACAATAATTTTTTATCCGTATGTAAACTTGCTTATAAAAAACCTAATATTTTAAAGTTATCTTACTATAATTTTTACTATTTGAAATACAATTTTTCTAAATCTGAGTGTACTCATCTAGTGTAGTCTGTCTTTCCTTTTTGTGATGTTTCATTCTTGTTATTTTCCTAAAAGCATCATATTTATTATACACCTTTATTCATTTCTGAAGAGTATAATGACTATAAATATAATATTCGCCACAAATATCTTGGTGGCTTCCTTAAATTTGTTTAAAATATTAATGCTATTAGTTTTTAGCCGATATTTATGATGATATTGTTTCCAAAAGAAGATAGATGTTGAAAATGTTGGAAAATTACGAATTTATTTTGTTGAATATATTTTAAATAGATAATATAATCTAAATAGTATCTAGAAAAGTGACAAGAAAAACTAATTATTGATAAAGATGGATAACTAATTTAGAAAATAGAATAATTTGAATTTTGAAAAATATATATTATAGTGATTAGACAATGTAAAAAAGTATATCAAAGTAAGTTTCTAAATTTTAGCTGGGCTATAAAGGATTGATTAGGATAAATAGGTTATCAATTAAGAAGATAAAGTTTGAAAATGAATTTATTTAAATTAGTAAGCTGTTTCTTTAAGTTTTTTAATAGAAAAAATTTAAGATTTTGTTTTGTAATATTATATCAAGGAAAACGTTTTTAAATTTAATCCCTAAAACGAGGTAAGTAAAATTAATGTTCTAATGTATTTTGAGATATTGATATTAGAATTACCAATAAAAGGGCAGGCATAAAGCCTCAAGGCTTTTTTTAAAATTCTTAAACTTTTTGAGAGTATATACTTATTTAGAAAGGGGTGGAAAGAATGGAATGGATAAAAAAACCAACACAAGCGGACCCAATGGATAATTGTGTTCTCTATGTAGGATTTGGTTGTCCGGAACATGATGAAGCATGTGTAATATATCTGTGCGCATGTAAATATTGTATGATTAATTACTAATAGGTTGAATAATTAAAATCTCAAGGGTAGGTGATAAAATGAATTGGATAGAAGAGCCTATTAATGAAGCTGAAATAGACTCATTTTGCGTAGTGAGAGTTTGTTCATCAAAAAAGGTTTGTCATACTTATTTATGTGTAATATTATTATCATAATATCTAAGGATTAATAGGAAAGCTATTTGTTCAAAACAATTGATGTATCGCTTTAATACAAACCATTTAACATTAACAATAGCTCCAACTTTAAAATGCAATTTTAATTGTGTTTATTGCTATGAAGATGGATATCGTTATACTACTATGGATAAGGAAACGCAAGATGCAGTGATAAAATTTGTAAAACAGTATATTGCTAATATATCTACCTTAACAGTTATGTGGTATGGTGGTGAGCCACTTTTAGCAATAGATACCATTGATTATTTAACTCAGGAATTTTTGAAATTATGTGGAGATAAGGTAAAATATACAGCAGCTATGGTTACTAACGGATATAATTTAAATAAGGATAATGTTAATAGGCTCAAAAAATTAAAAGTTAAAAGGGTACAAATAACAATAGATGGGCCCAAAATTATACATGACGAAAGAAGAAAACTATCAAACGGTAAGGGATCTTTTGACAAGATTATTTCCAATATACAAGAATCATATAATGAATTATCCATAACTATTAGAATAAATATAGATAAAGACAATGTATCAAGTTTAAATAAATTATTGGGGGTATTTGAAGATGCTGGAATAAAAAACAAAGTTCCTTTTTATTTAGCACCAGTAGATAAAATTAATGATATTTGTTATGATATAAATTGCTTTAATTCATATGACTTTTCTATTGAAGAAATTAATTTTTATAAAATTGCACTTCAAAGGGGTTTCTATTCTGTTCCATTACCTCAACCTGTTTTAGGAATATGTGGAGCAGTTGCATTAAATAGCTATGTAATAGATCCTAAGGGAAATTTATATAAATGTTGGAATTCTATTGGACGGGTAGAGGAAAAGGTAGGGAATATATTTAATGGCATTAAATTTAATAACAATTTGCTTAAATGGCTTTTGTACAATCCTTTAGAGAATAACGAATGTAGGGAATGTAATGTTTTGCCTCTATGTATGGGAGGGTGCCCAGATCACATTATACAAAATGGTACCGCTAAATGTAATTCTATACGCTATAATGCCAAAGAAATTACTAAATTAATTTATGAAATTAAAAAAACAAATAAAGAAAAGTCTTGTGATGAGCATTATATGAAAGTATAATTTGCTTTCTTAGTCTTATTTTTTCCTAAAGTCTGTAGAACTTTGATGTATAAATTTACCTATAGAAAATAAAAAAAGGAAAATTTTGCTGATTAAAATGGGATTGTCTATTGCTGATTATGAATATCACTTTATAGTTTAAAAATTAAAAAGTTGCTAAAAAATAGCAATTCTAATAAAATTAATTATAATTATGTACACCAGGATTAAATCATAACTCCAAATAATTATAATTATTTAAAAACTTTTAGAGCTTCAAATAATAAATACTAATAAACTAAACGGGGGTATTTATATGGAATGGATAAGAGATCCATCAAGGAATATGGAATCTGTACAATGTTTAGGTTTATTATGTGGAGGGCTAGCTCCTCCTTGCGATACCTATGATCCTTGTTTTGTTGAATTTTGTGACAAGGTTTGTGATGATAAAACTTGTTTTATTCTTATTACTTAAATTTTTATTATTCTTTATAAGAAGTTAGACTTATCTAAACAAAATATTGGTTATTATCTTAATTTCTCATAACAAATAAGAATATGAGATATTGTCAATCTTAAAAAATAAACAAGTGATATTCAGAAATTAGCAAAGGTCATATTAATATGAGGATATCTACATGGTCGTCTATAAAAAGATAATAAATAATTTTGTTTTAAGGGCCAACCATGTAGATAGATACCCCATATTAATGATAAGTCATTTGTACTATCGATGTACTATCAACTAGTCACCTGACTGATATCTTGTTCTAGTAGTGCTTAAATATTTAATAAGGAATAGTATAATTTTTAAGGCAGTGGATATCGACACCTAGAAAGATAGTGAAAATATGTGAAAATAGCTGTATACAAGATTGAATGGTTTTATTTAAAACATTAAGCTGTTGTTGAATGGATTTAATACAAATTACCTAACGGTAAGTAAGTTGATTAATAGAATAATTTACAACTTTTAACAATATTTAAGAATTTATTGTAGCAGTCTTGAGAGTGATAGCTATTTTTTTGAGTAGTGAGTTTGTTTTTACTCTATTATAACAGTAAAATTAACAAGTTTTTCTAAAGTAGTGTTATTAATATTGTCAACTGAAAAAAATTTAGATATTATTGTTATAGATAGTACCAAAAGTATCAGGAAAACATCTTTTAGGAATCCAGATCTGAAAATTTGTAAAACAAAGTATCTAGAAATCTTATTTTTTCACGATTCAAATTTTATGCAGTCTGAAATTTTGTTTTCTATTATAAGATTCGAAGTGTAAGGTGTTTATTATCAAGGTTTACTTCTTGTATTTGTCAACCGAAAATTAGGTCAAAAGACCATTTAATTTTAGGTCACTTTCTTGTAAATAAATGTGCCTCTAAAATTTGTGTACAAAGGCACAAATACTTTAAGCTGTTAAAGATTTAATAGATGCACCATTTTCTCTTAATGTTTCTCTTAGCCGATAAGAATCACCCTCCATGTCGACAAGAATTGCCTTGTAAGTAAGTCTATCTATCATCGCACTTGTAACTGTCGGATCACCGAAAACCTCAATCCAACGCTCAAATGAAAGGTTAGAAGTAATTATTGTTGATTTCCTTGCTGCCCTTAAAGAAAGATTATTAAACAGCAGATCTGTCCCTTCCCGGTCAAACGAGGTGTACCCAAGTTCATCTGCCACTACAAGGTCATATTTTTCAAATCTATTCTCAAAATATCTCAAGGTCTTAGCGCTATTGCTTTCCTTCAATGTAGTAACCAGTAGTGGAATTGTCGTGAACAGAACCTTATAACCTGCCATGCAAGCCTTTAATGCTAAAGCAATACTAACCATAGTTTTTCCGGTTCCCGGGTTACCGGTCATTATGATATTTTTGCCTTTTTCGATAAAATCAAGTGTTGCTAACTCAGGAAGTCTTTTCTGCATATCTACTGGGAGACAGTCAATTTCAATATCTTCAATATATTGCCTGTAAGGCAAATGTGCATTTCGAATACGACATTCAATGGAACGCTTATCCTTTTCTTCCATCTCATAAGTTAAAAGCTTATGAAGAAAATCCTCATAATCAGCCGCTTCAGATATTACTTCTTCATAGTGAGTTTTAATTCCTTTAAGTTTCAATATATTACAGTATTCTTTAATCTCTTCATTTAATTTAACCTTCATACTATACAGCCTCCTTGTTAAGCTTTCTTGATTGGAGTGCTGCAAGTTTATCATAAATCGATAATGTGCTCCTTGATTTTTCAGTTAGATGATCATTTAATGGAACAGTAACGCAAATTTCTTTTTCCTTTCTACTTTCACAAATCACCTTAACCTTATCAGCACTCATATCCATTGGTGACAGTTTTTCAAGTTCCCTTAAAGCTTCTGTCACAGCATGGATTCCTTTTTCATAAATAATTTCTAAAACTTGTAGAAATGTCTTGGCATCTTTGGTATAATACTGTTCATAGATATATTTGATCTGGGTGTCCGTTTGGAGCAGTGCTGTGCTTCCTTTGAGGGCACCTGGTTTTTTATGTAGAGTTCTAAGATAATGATGAATCTCAATTTTCCAGTCATGCAGTTTAAAACTGCGGTCATGTTTAGCTACAATGCTGTTATCGTAGTAGATAATTATCTTATCTGTAAACATCTTCACTTTTACCATTTTACCAACTAATGTATCCGGCACAGAATAATGATTTTGACTTACCGTTACGGTCGAATATTTGTCAACACGGTTTTCTGAATAAATACTGCTTTCAAACTTAGGTAAGTTAGGAAACAAGTGTTTTTGCTCTTCTTTAAAGATTTCCATCGGCACCAATCCGTTAGATGTTTCTTTATTATTAAGCTTCATACATTCTTCAAAAAGAAACTTGTTTGCTTCTGCAAGAGTGTCGAATTTGTCATTACCCGGCTCACTGAATACTTTTCTTCTAACATATTCTACACTTCTCTCAACGTGGCCCTTTTCATTGCCTTTTGCAATATTCGTGAACCTAAAGTTGAATCCATAGTATATTGATAATTCTGTCAATGCTTTTGTTGGCTCTTTTTCGAACAATCCAACAAATTTCTTAACTGCAACCCTCATATTATCATAGACCATTGTTCTAAAATTACCTTTGCAAAATGAGAAAAATTCTGCATGTGATTGTTGAAATGCTGGAGTATCTTGAGATTTAAAAAGCATTGAATATCTGATTCCGCTTTTAGCAGGAGTAAAAACTGCCATTTGATAAGCTTTATATCCTTCTCCCCCTATATCTAATTTTGCCGTACCCCAGTCAAATTCACATACATCTCCAAGAACATATTCTTGTCTTATGAAAGCTTCACGATGCCTATCCTCGATTGTTTTAACTAATCTTTTAACTGATGAATAACTAATATTAAAATTTTTCTTTAACAAGTATTCATGAATATCAATTTTTCTCATTTGCTGCTTTGACATACCGTTAGCACGCTTCCATTCATTAACCTTTAAGCATTCTTCAATTACTTCAATCATCTCAGATGTTACCTTGTTTGGCCCTCTGTTTTCAGAATTGTATTTTGGTTTTTCAACAATTGCTTGAATTAATTCTTTTGTATCTGTTTCAGGATTTTTTGCTAAAAGTTCTTGCTTTTGATTTTCATACTCATTTACATATTTATTTACAGTATCCTTGCTCATGTGAAGCTCACTGGCAATGCTTCGATTGCTCATACCGTCAATATGTTTAAGTATGATTTTTTGTTTTTGATTCAATTTTATCACTTCCTTCTCTTCCTCCTCCCAGTTTATACTGAAAGGATACCATATTTTCTTAAGAAAGTGACCTAATTTTCAATGAGCCAGCTGACCTATTTTTAGATTAGCATAAACACTTCTTAAAATACAACCGAAAAATGATATCAATGCCATCGTTTTTAGGCAGTTCAGGATAGGCCTGTTTGAAAGATTTAATTTGTTTGATATTTATAAAAAATACAAACTTTATTATTAACAAAGAAATAAAATGAGACAATAGATTGCAAGGCTATTTTCTCTAATAAAATATATGTTGGTTCCTTGCATGTTTTTTGCAAGAGGAAATTCCTCACTTTTGCAAATTTTTTTCCTCACCCCATAGGTGGGGAATTTTTGATCATTGCAGCCATCTTTCAACTTTTTATTCTGCGGTTACTAAGCCGAAATACTTGATTCTCTCATCCTGTTGCTCTCCCCGGGGAAAAGCAGCAGGTGACAGTGGTGTAAAACTCTATCCAGTATTGCGGCTGTCATATCTTTATCATAAAAAACATTTATCCATCTTGAAAATTCAATATTAGTGTTTATAATCAGTGTTCTTTGTTCATAGCATTCGGATATAAGTTCAAACAACAGCCGGGCTCCTGTTACATCAAGGGGTACATATCCCCATTCATCACATATAATCAGTTCCGCTTTCATAATCTTTTTCATAAAACTGCTTAAGGTTCCTTCTTTCTTTGCTTCCGACAGTCTGTTAACTAATGCTGCCGTACGGTAAAAACGGGTTTCCATCCCTTTTTTACAAGCTTCTACTCCTAATGCTATGGATAAGTGAGTTTTCCCTGTACCTACATTTCCGTACATTATGATATTTGTTTTGCTTTCACAAAACTTTAACTCCTTTAAATACTCCGGTGTAACACCTGGAGGCAGGCTTATTTCATCAAACTTGAATCCGTTAAATGTTTTTATACTATAGAATCCTGCCTTGCTTATTAGTTTATCTATTCTTGCTGTTTTTCTGTGTTCTATTTCTTCCTGCAGTAGTTTAAGTAAAAATTCCTGATGATTTTCCCCTTCCGTTGTCTGTGCCTGTTCTGCCAGGTTTTGACTTAATCTGAGACGTTTACAGCATTCTCTGATTTCTTTATCTAACATGTCCTTTTACCCCATTTTTTCAATGCCTTATCATACTTTGATAAATCTGTTTTCGTAGGTTTCAGTCGGGGTATTCTGCTTTCTGTTTTCATCGGAGGTAATTCCCTTATCTCACTGCATAAATGCCTGTGCATGCTTATCAGGCTGTCTACATCCACTGCATCATAACATAGTACTTGGGTTACTGTTTGTGCTGCATTCTCAAAACCATTTTTCTCTGTTAATGAAGCTATTACGGATAGTATCTTCCCTCTCTCGCTTCTTTTACATTTATCCAGGTATTTCTTCATATCTTCCGGCATAATGTTATAGATACCACTATATTTTAGTGCCCCAGGACGTTTGGCAAGCTGCCTCAGATAGGGAAGCCACTTCATGCTTTGCTGTTTATGATCTCCGTATAATCTTTTGTGCCGAACAATTTCGTTTTGATTTTCATCCATAGGTATCACATATAAAGATGTAATTTTGATTACAACACGGGTATTTGCGTATTTTGGTGAAACGGAATATTCATGTAATCCATTGTTTAAATAAAATCGCCCATATCCGTTTGTATGTACTATATGATATCCTGCTGTATCAAACTCTGTTGCAGGCAGCGGTAAAAAATTCTTTTTATCTTCTTCAAACAATTTACTGATAAAATCTGCTTTCCTGTAATGCTCCCTGTTTCCGTCTTCATTACATTTGACAAGTAATTCCTCGTTATATTTCCTTAATTCCTGAAATCTCGGAATGGGGACTAACATATTTCTCCTGTGGTATCCTACTTTTGATTCAACATTCCCCTTTTCATGCCCTGCCTCAGGATTACAGAATACAGTATCAAAACCGTAATGTTCCCGAAATCTCATGAATTTTTCAGTCAGGTTACGGCTTCCTTCTTTCAGTATTTTGGTTACAATCGTCTTCGTATTGTCAAACCATAACCGGGTTGGAACACCTCCTATATATTCGAATATTGCTTTCAATCCTTCCAACAAACATTCAATATTTTCTCCATAGAATAACTGAAGATATCCCTGATTACTGTATGGGAAAGATACATTCAGATATTTTCCGTCATGAAGTACGCCATTTTCATAAAACTGTGCATCCCCGAAATCAACCTGTGCTTCACCCGCAGGGTGCTCCAACGGCAAATATCCTTCTTTTTCGGTATGAAAAATTTCCTTTTTCTTTAATGTTACAAAAGCCGCTACTGTCCGGTAAGAACAGTCAAAACCTTCGATTTCTTCTTTCAGTCTGTTATAGACCCTGGTGGCTGTATGACGTTGTTTCTTTTTTGCTTTCTTATCATTCTCCAGCCATTGGGTAATAATTGACTTGTAAGGATCAAGTTTAGAAAATTCCATATTTGTTTTAACTGCAGGAACAGGCTTGTTCCAATCATTTTTATTAATATACTCCCTTATTGTTTTTCTGTCATAACCGGTTTCACGGGATATTTGAGATATATTTTTCCCTTCCTCAAAGTAAAGTTTTCTGATATCATATATTTGTGCCATTGTTAGCATCTCCATTTCCTCCTTGCAATCTAATCAATTACAAGGATAATATATTGGTCAGATGTCTGCAATGGCATTTGCAATATTGGGGAAATTACCTCTGCAAAAGTGGGGAATTCTACTTTGCAATATTGGGTAATTTTATTTTACAGCAAACATTATATGGTAATGAAACCTTATGTAAAAAAAGAGATAATTGGGTTTATAGTAATATGTTGCATGACATTTTTAACACTCTTAAATCCTTATATAATGAAGAAAATATTTGATGAAGCAATTTCTATGCAAAATTTTAAACTACTATTCCGATTTATATTTATTTATGGTGTAGTATATTTATTGAGACAAGCTTTAGAAATTTATCAAATTTATATATTTACATATATTGGTGAAAAATTAGTGTATGATTTACGGATGAATTTATATAATGCATTAATGAATAAAAATACCATTGATTTAGAGGAAAAAGGAAAAGGTGAATTAATTTCACAAATTTTAAATGAAGTTCCTATTATTGTAAATTTTCTTGCTGGGACAAGTGTAAATATACTAATACAAGTCCTAAATATTACTGCAACTTTTATAATAGTATATTCTTTAAACAAATTAATAGCTATAACTTTGGTGATTGACGCTTTTTTTATATGGGTTATTACTAAACGTTTTAATCCAAAGTTAAAAAGTATTAATACTTTAATTATAAAAAATAAAGCTACTGTTAATAATACAATAAAAGAAAATTTAGATAATCTTAAGATTATTAAATATATGCATTTTTATAAATATGCAGCTAAAAAGTTTTCAAGAGCCTTACATAAAGACATATTAGGGAAATTTTCATCTATATCATTGACTAATAAATATAACTTATATTTATCGTTATTATATTTTTTACCTTCACTTATAATTCTATCATATGGAGGAAATCAAGCTATTAAACAAGAAATAACTGTTGGAACAATGATTGCATTATTTACATATATAAATAATTTCTTAAATCCAATACAAATATTAACGAATATAAATATAGATTTTCAAGCATCGATTGTTGCATTCAATAGATATTATGATACTGTTAGTAACACTAATGAAGATAAAAGAGAACTCAAAAAAATCAAATGTTTAAACGATGGAATAAAATTAAATAATGTTTCTTTTGGCTATGATAAAAACTATTTATTTAAAAATATAAATCTTAATGTACATTTGAATACTGTAGTAAAAATTACAGGAGAAAATGGAACAGGAAAATCAACTTTAGTTGATTTATTATGTGGTATATTGATCCCAGATAAAGGGGAAATAGAGTATGACGGTATAAACATAAATGATATCGATAAGCATTCATTAAAAAAACTTATTGCAATTGTCCCACAAAGAACTTATTTGTTTAACGATACTATAGTAAATAATATAAAAGTGGGAAGAAATATAGATGAAAAAATTATATTAGATTTATGCAAAAAATTTGAATTAATAAACTCTAATAATAATTTGAATCTAGAATCAATGGTTATTAACAATGGTTCTAATATTTCTGGGGGTGAGTGTCAAAAGATATCATTATTAAGAGCTATAGTTAATAATCCGCAAATAATAATATTTGATGAATTTTCTACATTTATTGATGAAAAAACTAAAAATATATTTTATAAATATATGAGACAAAACAAAGCAGGAAAGATAATAATTGTAATTTCTCATGAAACGCAGCTTGACTTAGAAGTAGATATTAATATTGACTTATCAAAACAAAAAATACATATAGACCAAAATTACAAAGAGGCTGTTTTATAATTTAAGCTCTCATTCCTAATTTTGTCATCAAATGTCATTGAAAAATTCGTAATCTTATTGAATAAATCAATATGTATTTATTGTAAAATAAAATTGGTTCTTCTTATAGTTAGTTGAAAACCGAATTTATTATAATAATTTTAATTAGAATTTAGAAGTATTAAATTTTTAAAATGCATATTTAAACCATTATTAGAAAAAACTATAAAATTCATAATATTACCAAGTAAAGTAATCTTTTTTAAATTGCATTTATTAAATATATTAAGGACAACGCCCGCAGGGCGAGTAATAACAAATCTTTGACATGTTTAATAAATGTAATTAGGCTGTTATAAATTGCTGGTATATTTTTCACTATCCTGTTTGCAAAAATGGGGAATCTTATTTTACAATAAACATCCATATCTTTATTTAATTGTATATTTTGCTCTACAGTTATAATAGAGTGACTATTAATATCAAATTTTGGCAATAGAAAAATTGCTTTCCTATCGACTCATATAATAGTATTTTCTCCTATTTACAGTCTACATCTTAGCTATAAGGAAACTATTTACCTTCTGATCGATACAATAACATTTTATTTTAACCTTGCCATTTATTCAGACTTTTTTTTAATGCATCATATTTTTATGTATTTAAATAATGTTGTAAAATAACTCTAAACGAAAAGTTTTACTGTCTTTAATCATGGCTTTCAATTTTGAGGTGTATTTATAATGAAGTTCTGATATAATATATATATTATGATAATGTAGGTGAATAACATGTATAAGGCTTTATATAGGAAATATCGTCCTCAAACTTTTGACCAAGTGTGGGGACAGGAACATATAACCACAGTTCTTAAAAATCAGATTTTACACGGAAGCATTGGGCATGCTTATCTTTTTTCCGGAACCCGAGGGACAGGGAAAACTTCTACGGCTAAGATATTTGCAAGAGCTGTTAACTGTTTAAATCTTGTTGACGGGAACCCCTGCAACGAATGTGAGATATGCAAAGGGATAATGGATGAGACTATAATGGATGTAATTGAAATGGATGCAGCAAGCAACAACAGCGTAGAAGATGTAAGAGAACTGAGAGAAAAAGTAAAGTATCCTCCTTCAAATTGTAAATATAAAGTATATATAATAGATGAAGTTCATATGCTCTCTAAGGGAGCTTTTAATGCGCTTTTGAAAACATTGGAGGAACCTCCGGAACATTTGATATTCATTTTAGCAACGACAGAAGTGGAAAAGTTACCTCAGACTATTTTGTCCAGATGCCAAAGATTTGATTTTAAAAGAATTACTGTAAATGATATAGTAAGTAATATGAAGAAAATATGTTCTGATATGAATGTGTCAGTAGATGAAAGCGTGCTACATCTTATAGCAAGGAATTGTGACGGCGCAATGAGGGACGCTTTAAGCCTTTTGGAGCAATGTATTTCTTTTGAAGAAGGGCATATTTCCATGGAAGATGCTTTAGAAATACTGGGGATAACGAATTATGATTTAATATTTCAATTAGTAGATAATATAAAATATAAAGAATTGGACAAAGCATTGAATTTGATAAATGAAATAATCCAGGACGGAAAGGACATAAATCAGTTTATAAAGGATTTAATATATCATTTTAGAAACCTCATGATTATCAAGACTTCCGTTCACCCTTCGACTATCATTGAAATGGAGCCGGAAATAATCGAAATGTATAAAAAACAAGCCCAGGATATATCCTTGTCTTTTATACTTGAAGCTTTAAATATTTTCAATGATAGTGAAAATAAAGCCAAATGGTCGACTCAACCGAGAATTATACTTGAGATGGCTGTTATAAGACTTATAAAGATGGAAGGAGAAAAAGATATTTATGAAAGAGTAAAGGACCTAGAGGATATAATAGCTAATGGAAGTATACCGGTTAACCATAAACCAAAGGAAGAAAAAAAAGAAAAGCCTTACAAAACAGAAAAAATAAAAATTAATGCTCAAGATAAACCAGCAGATAAAGTTGATAAGACAGAAAAGAGTCAAAGAGATGACGGAAATGAGCTCAATATAGATATTATAAAGGAACGATGGGACAATGTTCTCAAATTCATAAAAGAGAAAAAAATAGTTATTCATGCTTTACTAATAGAAGGTTCTCCCATATCATATGAAAATGGTATTTTATCCATAGAATATAAACAAGGCTATGGTATACACAGAGAAGCCATAAGCAAGGATGACAACAAGAATTTTGTTGAAAAGATTTTATCCGAGTATTTTAATAAAGAGATAAAAGTCCGATTTGTAATGGAAGGGGAAAATTTATTAGAAATAAATAAAGAAGAAAAGGAAGACATTCTTAAACCCATAATTGATTTTTTTGGAAAGGATTTAATTGAAGTTGAAAAAAAGAATAAGGAGGAAGAATAATGGCTAAAGGCGGATTCCCTGGAGGGGGAAATATGGGAAATATGATGAAGCAAGTTCAAAAGATGCAAAAGCAGATGACAGAACTTCAAAGCCAGCTTGAAGAAAAAGAAGTGGAGGCAAGTGCAGGAGGAGGAGCGGTAGTAGCTAAAGCTAACGGGAAAAAAGAATTAATTTCTATTACTATAGATAAAGATGTAGTCGATCCGGATGATTTGGAGATGCTTCAGGATTTAATATTGGCAGCAGTAAACGAAGCTCTGAGGAATGCAGAAAATTATGTACAGGAGGAAATGAAGAAGATAACAGGAGGAATGAATATTCCCGGGTTATTTTAGAAAAGGGTGATAAAATGGACTATTATGCTTTGCCTATAGCAAATTTAATAGAAGAGTTTTCCAAACTTCCCGGAATAGGGAGGAAAACTGCTCAAAGATTAGCCTTTTATGTATTGGAATCAGATACTAAAGATGCGGAAAAATTAGCAAATTCAATTATTAATGCAAAAGAGAAGGTAAAATATTGCAGCATATGCTGTAATTTGACTGATGATGATCCTTGTTATATTTGCACAGATAAAAAAAGGGATACCTCTACTATATGCGTAGTAGAAGGTCCAAAAGATGTAGTTGCAATGGAAAGGACAAGAGAATATCATGGACTGTATCATGTTCTTCACGGAGCCATATCACCTATTGAAAATATAGGCCCTGATGATATAAAGATCAGGGAACTTTTAGAAAGAGTTAAGGATGGGCAAATAAGGGAAGTGATCCTTGCCACAAATCCCACAGTAGAAGGGGAAGCAACAGCAATGTATATAGCAAAACTGTTAAAACCCTTTGAAATAAAAACAACAAGAATTGCCCACGGAATACCTGTGGGGGGAGACTTGGACTACCTTGATGAGATAACTTTATCTAAGGCTATGGAAGGAAGAAGAGAAATATAAAATAATCTTTTATATGTATAACCAAAATAAAGTCTTGTGACGGAAAATAAAGTTTTGTCATGTTTATTAGGGAGCAAGGCTCAAGAATCAAGGAATAAGGATATTTTTAAGAAGGATTTAGAGACAATCACAACAGGCTAAAAATATTGATAGTAAAGACTTAAGAGGGAAAAGAGATTATGATAAGAATAGTCCTTTTCCCTTTTTTCATATACCTTGATCCTGCCTTTACAACAGAACTTTATTTACTTTTTCAGAGAGCATTAAGGGGCATTTGAGGGCAAAAAATAATAGGAAGTAAAAAAGAGGTAAAAAGGAAGAAAAATACAAAGGTAGAGATACCAATGGTTAGCGGGTTGTGCGTGACAGAACTATATTTGCTTTTTGACAGAACTTTATTTTGATTGCACATAGTTAGGATTAAGTTTTTAAGGAAAAAAGGATCAAGAAAAAAATTATTTTTGAGCAAAAATGCGTAAAGTTTTGTCATAATGAAAATAAAGTCTTGTTATAAGGGTTGTAATAACGACTTATCTTATGCAATTTAGTAAAGTCGTCTTTATTAGCTATATTTATGAAACAAGATTTAAAAATGTCTCTACAAATTAACAGTTCAGGGAGGTAATCGGATTTTCTTATAATAAAAATGCAAAGTGGAATTATTCGTTTAATTAAAAAGGTTTTTAATTAAAAATGTAGAACATAATATTACTGGGTATAAATACCTTTATAACTTTATAAATTATAGGGAAAGGATGATATTTTTGTTAAAGCATTTGTTAATTGAAAAAGCATATGAATATCCATTACCTCATAAAGAACCTACTATGCAGGGGTGTAAATATGATAATGTAAAAGGATACTGGACTTATGAAAATAATAATAAACCTGTAATTTTAGACAAAAATTTTATTAAGCCGAGAACAAAAAAGGCTGATAGAGAGACTGGAGAGGATCAAAAAGGTGAATGATGTTGAGCATCTAATAATATCTAACTCATTGGATTTTACAACTGATTATGTATGTTATGAATTACAACGTAGGAGTCAAAGTTATCTTCGACTAAATAGGGACAAGTTTAGAGACTATCGTATAACCATTAATTTATCTAATGGTATTATGAATATATGGATAGAAAACCAAAAATTTAATATTAGAGAAGCTACTTTAAAATCAGTATACTTTAGGGCTCCTGTTTTCTTAAGAGATAGTTATAAAGGTTCAATAAGTTTAGAAGAACAGTTATATAGAAGTCAGTGGAGTTCATTTATCAGGAATTTAATTTATTTTGAAAATGTTTTATGGATGAATAATCCCGTTTCAACTTATAAGGCAGAAAATAAAATTCTACAGCTGAAATATGCCAGTGAAGTCGGTTTTGATATACCGAAGACAGTAATAACAAATGATGAACAGATAAAAATAGCAGACAGTGATAATCATATTGTAAAATCTTTAGATACAGCGTTATTTAGAAAAAGTGATAAAGAAATGTTTGTTTATTCAAATGTTATTAAAGGTATTGAGCTTAAAAAAGGAAGTTTAAAGGAAGCCCCGATTATCCTTCAAGAATATATTTATCCTAAAATAGATTTGAGAGTCACAATTATTGGCAACGAGGTTAAAGCAGTTAAAATTATTAAAGAAAATGAAGGTATTGATGGTGATTGGAGAAGATGTAAAGATGATGTTGAATTTATTCCTTATGAATTGCCCGAAGATGTTGTAAAAAAATCAATAGAACTTGTTAAAAAACTCAATTTATCATTTGGCGCAATTGATTTGGCATATCATAATTCAAAATATTATTTTATTGAGATAAATCCTACTGGCGAGTGGGCATGGTTAGTTGAAACTGCTAATCAAAGGATAGACGTAGACATTGTAAATATGCTTATTGAGGGTAAATAAATGAATGATTTAATAAAAAAAGCATTTCCTTTTGTTGAAAATATGCAAATTAATAAGAAAATAAAAGGCAAAATACATTGTATAGAAAATAAAGAAGTAGAACTCGAATACATGAAAAGATATAAAGATTTATCAATTGAACAGTTGAAAAATTTTTATAATGATACATTTAAAATTAAAAACAAACTTGAAGACAAAGCAAAAATGAATGTAGTTAGTCTTACCATATCAATATCATTAATATTAGGACTATCAGATTTAATTGCAAAGGTTAATAAAAATATTGGAATCGATTGGCTAAATATTATTATGGTTATTTTTCCAATTTTATCGATAGGTTATATGGTAACTGCAGGTATTTTGTCAATATCAGTACTTATTAAAGAAAATGCTATACATGTAATATTCCCAGAAGATTTAATTTTAGAGGAAGAAGAACTGAAGAAAGTATATGCAGAAAGTACTGAACTGAATGTAAAAAGAAACACAATAAGAAATAATTATATTTATACAAGTTATGAATGCATAAAAAATGCATTAGTTTGTTTAACTGTTATCTTTTTTTTATCAGTATTACCAATTAACGGTATAAATAATGGGGAAGATAAAAGTAGCGTATATATAGGATATAAAATAATCTATTCGGAAAATTTCATGGATTATTGTAATGAAATTGATGAGCATATCTTAAAAGAGAAAGTAGCTGATACTATTAATAGATCAGTTGATTATATAAAGAAATTTGAAGATGCTTATGAAATAAAAATTGCAGATGAAAAGCATAAATTATATATAAAATTTGTAAAGGTTAAGGATCGAATAATAATATTAAACGTGCAGGATCAAATATGCATTCAAAACAAAACTTAACATCGAAATGCTAGTGAAGAATTATTAAATATATAAAACTAATAATATAAGGAGTAAGGCACAGAATATTTCTAATTGCTAAAAACCTATTAGCTTTGGTGCAAAAAGCTATCTTAAGTTATGTAAAAGGAGACAGCTAATAGCTGTACTCTACTTTAAGGAAAAGCCATTCCTTTATTTTTATTTTCTCTTTGTATGCCATTTATTTGTATTTTTTACAACTAAAAACTCCTTTCTTTTTACCTTATGCAATATTAGTCTTCAACTCATAATCCAATTTTTTTATAAGACCAATGAGCATTTTTGTGATTTCTATTAAATGGCCATCATATAAATCATATTCTTCTTTTGAAATATATTTATTATCTAATGCGACAATCAACCAATGCCTTGTCTCGGATGCACTGCCAAGAGCATTGTTTAAAAATGATATTTGCTTTTTAGGATATAGCTGACCGTTGCCTTCGGCGATATTTGCGCCAATGGAGGTAGCTGACCTAATAATTTGAGATTTTGCTGCGTGGGTTTCGAAGTTTGGAAATTTAGCAGCAATTTTATAAATATCTTGGGCTAATTCTCTAGCTTTAGCCCAGACGATTAGTTTTTTAAAGTCTTTTATGTGATAATTGTATTTTGCCATATCTATCACACTCCTTTTTGGAAAATAATTCATCTATATTCATAATATAAAAAAGGAAAAAGCAAAGTCAATTTTTACTATCGGCTATAAGAAGATTTTTAAAAAACATTTAAAAACTTTAATAAGTGTATAAAAAGTCCCACTTTACCCTTTTATAATTAAAAGGGATAGGGGACTTTTTTAAGAAAGGTAAAGCTCCTGAACATATTCTCGTTGTATAATTCAGGAGCTTTTTATGTAAAAATCGTAATAATTAATTACGTTTTTAAAATCGGAAACGTTTTCGTTATTTGTAGAAATCGTTTTTTTCATTGCTGCATTTTTTGAAATTTCTTCGCTTGTTCCTGGTATAAAACCGATTAATTTCAATTGAGATGTATTAATAACAATTAGCTTAAATTAGTTTTTATTAATATTAATTAATTAATATTAAGCAATCTGGGAAGTTTGGATAATAGGTTACGTAAGATGATTTTCCTTTTTTAAAAACCAAATGTATTTTTAAAAACGTAATGGTCTTTAGAGAATTATTAGAAGATAATATAAGAAAACGGAGATAATAGAAGAAAAAGCAAGAGACATTGGCAGAAACGTATTAGAAAGCGAATTTATTCATTAAAAACGTGATCAATGAAAGGCTCTAGATTTATGTCTTCAGGGCCTTGGCCTTTAAAATTTATATGTAGGGGATACAAGTTTCTAAACAAAATTGAGTAATCCATCCTAGCAGGAAGGGGACTCTCTTTTTAATGGTTTTGATTCCGTTTATCATGTTGTATGATAATTCGATAGAATGCAGCAGGCCGTTTCTTTTCCGACAGACTTGATATAAAATACCGTCATGTGACATTATGATTTTGTTTGATAATATATTATCTTTATTAAACATTTTTGTCCTCCTATCTTACCCATAGTTTTTAATTTATATTAAATACAAGTCAAAATTTAATATACAAAACATCTGAAGCCTAGTGTTCGTGCGACTTTCTATAACTATATTATACTACAAAAATCAATATACATCATTAGTATTTATATAAAATTGTTATTTATTTTATATAAATATATTTGAATTTGTATATTACATAGGTATATATTTAATATAAAATACAAGAACTTAAAGAGGGTGATAGCATGAATGATAAAAATGTAATTAAACGGGTGTTAGATATATTATGGATGTGCTATAAATTTGATTATTATGACGTTAAAGTGAATCAATTAGATTATCTCGCAAGAGAAACATTATCTCTAGGAATAGATAAAGAACAGCTGGAAGAATATATACAGAAAAGATTTCTAGAACGCAAAAGTGATTTTAAAATAGGAAAAAGAAAATTTAAAATTGCTGTTATTGAGATATAGAGAGGGAGTATTTACTCCTTTTCTGTATCTCTTTTTGTATACATATTGCCTAATTTATAGAAATTACTTGTCTATTCAATGATAAGAGGATATACTTGAAATATAAGAAAATAATATAAAAATTATATAGAAATTGAAAGGGAAGAGGGTGTTTACTATTATAAAAACCTTCTATAAAAATCAAACGGAAGTTGCAGAAGCGATAAACTTTGTTCTAGATAGCTATTGGGTTGACGAAATTAAAGAAGAGGAAATGATTCAGACGATCAAAGATATAATTAGGAATAACGATTCATTATTGTATAAAAATGGGGATTACACTACCATTATAAAGCAACGCTCTGGGAAAAGAAGGTTGGAGATCGTATCTAGAATCAAGGAGGATTTATAGTTTTTTAATATAAGGAGTTTGTATAATATCACAGTAATTATTCAGGGGAAATAATCTAGAGGGGGAAAGATTAATGAGCAAAAGTTTTGAGAAATTAAGAAAGCTACTAGAAGAAATGTTTCAGCTGAATCAAGCTGATCTTGATTTTGGCATATATCGAATTATGAATTATAAAAGGAGAGAGATAGAAAAATTCCTTGATGAAGATTTATTACCACAGGTAAGAGGGGAATTAGAAAAATATATTTCAGTAAAGCAAGAAAGTCTTATTGAAGAAATGGATGATTTAAAAAAGACCCTTGATACCACAGGGGTTGTATATGAGCAAAGTGCGAAATATGTGGCTTTAAAATCCCAAATAGAAAATGGGTTAAGTGTTGAGCAGGCTGAATCAGAAGTCTATTCTCATTTAGCTAATTTCTTTGGCAGATATTATGATAACGGTGACTTTATATCTGCTAGAAGATATAAAAAAGGGGTATATGCCATCCCTTATGAAGGTGAGGAAGTAAAACTTCATTGGGCAAATGCAGATCAATACTACATTAAAACTACAGAGTATTTTAGAGATTATTCCTTCAAATTGCCCTGTGGAAAAATTGTTCATTTTAAATTAGTGGAAGCAAATACGGAAAAGGATAACAATAAAGCCCCAAAAGGTAAAGAAAGAAGATTTGTAATATATAAGGAAGAGCCTTTCAAAATAAAAGATGGTGAACTTTATATACATTTTGAATACAAAGTAGATAACAAAAAACAGGACAAGTTAATTGCCGAAGCTTTGGATTTAATCAAAACTCATATTAAAGTTAGTAGCGATTATGCTCCTTTTATTGAAATCTTTACTCAAAGTCCTACTGAAAAGAACCCCAATAGGACTTTGATTGAAAAACATTTAAATGATTATACGGCAAGAAATACTTTTGATTATTTTATTCACAAAGATTTAGGAGGATTTTTAAGAAGGGAGCTAGATTTTTATTTAAAAAACGAAGTCATGTTTCTCGATGATCTAAATACAGAAAATGAGCGCAGGGTAGAAGAATATATTACTAAAATAAAAGTTATTAAATCTATAGGGCACAAGATCATTGAGTTCCTTGCTCAAATAGAAGACTTCCAAAAAAAGTTATGGTTAAAGAAAAAGTTTATCGTACAATCGGATTACTGTATTACCCTAGATAAAGTGGATGAAAGCTTTTACCCAGAAATCATAGATAATGAAAGACAAATCGAAGAGTGGAAAAAGCTTTTTGCTATAGATGAAATAGAAGGTTATGTAGAGCCTTTAACGATAAAATTTTTAAAAGAAAATCCTTATTTGGTATTAGATACGGCTTTTTACGATGAAAATTTTAAAGAAAAGCTCATAGAGAGTATTGATAATATCGATGAAAATATAGATGGACTTTTAGTACATAGTGAGAACTTTCAAGCGTTGAATTTGATGCATGAGAGGTATAAGGGAAATATAGACTGTTGTTACATTGATCCACCCTACAATACTGATAATGATGATTTTGTTTATAAAGATAAGTTTAAGCATAGTAGTTGGCTGTCTATGATGTATGATAGAGTAACAAATGCTAAAAAACTATTAAATAAGGATTCTAAAATAGCAATATCTATTGATGATAATGAAAATGCAAATTTACTATTTTTAGGGAAAAGTATTTTTGGGGATGAGAATTTTGTTGGGAATATTACTTGGGAAAAAAGAACAAAAGCACAAAATACTCAAACAGCTAGAAAAATGCTTCAATCTAAAACAGAATATATATATATATTTAGAAATAGTGATAAGAAACAAGAATTTAATTTAGAACAAAAAGGGGAAAAAGAATATCCTTTAAAGGATGATAAAGGTGTATATAGGATTCAAGAAGTTGGTCAAATGTCTTCAAGCGGTATTAGAGGAAGGCAAACTATGATTTTTTCTATAAAAGGTATATTTCCTAATGAAAACATGCAATGGAAACTTGGAAAGGACGAAATAGAAAGATTAGAAAAGGAAAATAGAATTATAATTAAAGAAAATAGACCATTTGTAATATATAGACCTAAACATGAGGAAGGGGTTATATACACTCCGTTTTGGTCTCATTTCTTTGATAAGGATGTCTATGGCACAGCAGAAGTAGGTCTAAAAGAAGTTGGAAAAGAATTTGGTTTTGGCAGTAAAATTGAAACTGTAAAACCTTCAAAACTTATTAAAAAGCTTATGTTTCATATTAGCAATATTGATAAAGATAATTCACTTATTCTTGATTTTTTTGCAGGCTCTGGCACTACAGGTCATGCGGTTATAAATCTCAATAGAGAAGATGAAGGAAACCGTAAATATATCCTTGTCGAGATGGGTGAATATTTTGACACGGTGTTAAAGCCCAGAATCCAAAAAGTGATTTACTCAAAAGAGTGGAAAAATGGTAAACCTGTTGATAGGGAAGGTTCTAGCCATATATTTAAGTACATAAAACTTGAATCATATGATGACACCTTAAACAACTTGACAATGAAAATAGATTCACACGGGCAAAAAGTTATTGAACAGTATGATCATATAAGGGAACAATATATGCTTTCTTATATGCTGGATAAAGAAACCGAAGGAAGCATATCTTTATTAAACATAGATAGCTTTAAGAATCCATTTGATTATAAACTCAATATTGCTAATGGTTTAGAAACCAAAGAAACAGTAGTAGATCTTGTGGAAACATTTAATTATTTGATTGGTCTTACTGTTCACAGTATCGGTGCTAAAGAATATTTTGATGTAGAGCCTGTTCATGATGAAAAAAGGCCAGGAAAAGTAAAGCTAAATTTTGCAAAGTATGGTGAAGGGGAATATGTATTTAAAGAAGTAGAGGGAATTCTTCGGACTGGAGAAAAAGCACTCATTATCTGGAGAAATATGACCGATGATATTGCCAAGGACAACGCAGCCCTTGACGCTTACTTTGAAAAGAGAAGATATAACACAAGAGACTTTGAATATGATCGTATTTATGTAAATGGAGATAATAATCTTTTCAATTTTAAACTTGCGGATGAGACATGGAAAGTGGTTTTAATTGAGGAAGAGTTTAAGAAGAAGATGTTTGACGTACAGGAACTATAAGGAGGGGTAATTTTGGCCAGAAGAAAAACTACAAAAACTCCTCCCATGAAGTTTTATAAAAAATTAGTGCTAAATCAATTTTTTCTCAAACTTTTTGGTGTAAATAAATTTGAAGAGTTAGCGGAGGAGCTAAAAAAGGTTAAAAACGAAGGATATACTGGGGAAAACAACACCTATTACTATGAATATTTAACATTAAATTTTGCTGATAAATGTAGTATTGCTAGAGATGAATTGTTAAAGTATGATGAAAATATTGTAAGACACACCTTTAGGATATCTGAAAGAAGAGAGCAAACTATAAAATGGAAATACTTTCAATACCTTTCTCTGCTTTTTACGGAAATATATTTGGAAAAATATTTTAGAGATAAAAACAGATTACTTGAAGAATTAAATGAATATGTAGAGGAATTTAATTGTGATAAAGATAAACAGGATAAAATAGAAAAATATTCTCTAGAAGATTTAAACAAAATTGCTTTTTGGAATGCTACAGGGGAACGTGTCATAATAGTGATGGGTGCAATAAATGCTTTGAAATCAAGGATTTCAGGAACTTTTATAAAAATAATTCATGCATTGCTTAGAGCAATTAGACTCTAATTGTTGTGAGCAGTGCATGATGAGGAAAGATTTAAGTTTTTTAATAAATCATAATAATAGATGAAAGGTGAATACTATTATGCAAATAACAAAGAATCAACATTATGTTCCTCGTTTTTATATGAAACCATTTTCAATGATTAAAAATGAAGGAACAAAAAAAGAAAAAGTACTAATATCTTTTTATCAATTTAAGGGTAACTTGTTTAGAGATAATATACCAACTTCTTCTGTTTGTTCGGAAGATTTTTTCTATGATGAGGATGGGAAAGTAGAAAATAAACTTGCTGAAGAAGAAAACAAATGGGGAAGTACAATTTTAAAAATTAATCGTGGTGAGGTACTAACAGCAAATGATATTAAAAATATCAGAGAATTTACTGCATATCAGATAAGTAGGACTAAAGCGATGCTTGCTCATAATCAAGACATGGTTACAACAATACTAACTGATGTTTTGTATAATCGAAATAGTGATTTGAATAAGTCCGTTATAAATGAGATGGTTGAAAAGAAAGTTGAAAGTGAAATAACCTCTGAGTATAATTTAGATTTTGTGAACGATATTTTATCTACTATTGATGATTTAAAGATGATTATTTTAGAAAATAAAACGGATATTGCTTTTTTTACATCAGATGTTCCTGTAATTATTGTTAATCCTTTAGGGATCCATCGTGCTGGTCTGGGGGATATTGGTACAGTTGTCTTTTTTCCGATATCTCAAAAAAAGATGGTGATGTTTTATGATAGTAAACTTTATGGAAAAATCGCAGAAGAAATACAGGATTCAGAATGCATTTATACTTTTAACAAATACCAATATGTTAGTGCGGACGAGAGAATATTGGCGTTGAATTCGATAGAGTTTGAGAAATTCATACAAGACAAGGAATTGAATGCTTTTCGAGAAAAATTCCATGTTTCAGCAAAAACCACCACGAGTTATGACGGCATCGGTACATTTATGGCTGCTAAGTCGAGGAGTATTGAATACTATCTTGATATTCCTATACTTAAATTACCAAAATCATTAAAAAAGATACCAAGAGACTTTAGAGAAACATTTCCACGTAACTACAATTTTAAAACTAGAAGGGCAATATTATGTAGGGTTTATCGTGAACCGGATTTCATTAAAGAAGAAAAACTCAAAAATCATTGGAGACAAATGCAAGAATATGCAAAAGTATTACTAGAATATTTAGATTACTACTGGAATACGCCAAAGGAAGATTGTGTTATCTCAGGAGAGTTTATGAGACAGTTAAAGGAAGTCCCAGTGAACTTTTTTCCCACGAGAGAATTGTAAATAGTATAGTAAATATAAGTTTGTATCAGACTGTAAAACTTTAGTTTAATAAATTAATGAATATTAGCGGTTCAGATGTAAAAGTCTGGGCCGCTTTTTTTATTTCCCCTAGAAAGGAGGTTACCTAGATGGTAAATGATGATGTCAATAACAAAGCTATAAACATTGAGATTAAGGTTGCACAGTATTCTGCAAAAGCTATTTTAAAAGCAATGAAAAAAATCATGGAAGATGCTGCTGAGAAAAGTCAGCCACTTGCGGAATATCTTAGCGAAAAAAGAAAAACTAATTCAAGAAAGCTTAAGGATATGGTAAAGAAGGGTCAGATTGAAAATATTGATTTACAGAAAGGTGAGGTCAAGGAATTAAAAAAGCAGCTTAACCGATACGGAGTTAATTTTTCTGTTATGAAGAATAAGGAATCAGGGCTTTACTCTGTATTCTTCCAAGCCAAGGATACCAAGGTTATGGATTTAGCTTTTAAAAAGGCTATAGAAAGATCTGAAAAGAAAGAAAACAAAAGGGAGTCTACAAAAGAAATACTAAATAAATTTAAGGAAAGGGTGAAAAATATGGCAGTTAAAGACAAGGTTAAGGAAAAACGTCATGAACATGAGAGATAAAAGGACCAGGCATTTAAGAGAAATCTTAGGTGTCTTTTTTTATTGAGATGAGGTGAAGTGAATGGATTTTGACTATTTTTACGGAAGAGATGCTGAAAGTTTTAGGTTTATCCGTTTGCCTATAGTTCTTATTGAAGATGAAAAGTTTAAAGGTCTATCAATAGATGCTAAAGTGCTTTATTCCATGTATCTATCAAGGAGTGCCTTATCTTATAAGAATAACTGGATAGATGAAAATGGAAGAGTATATATCTATTTTACTGTTGAAGAAACAGCTGAACAACTAGGCTGTGGCATTAAAAAGGCAGTTAAACTTATAAAGGATCTTGAAGAAATTGGGCTTATAAAAAAGAAAAGAGCAGGACAGGGTAATCCTACTAAAATTTATGTTAAAGATTTTATGAGTATTTTTAGAAATGGAAATCCTAGACTTGTCATAAGGGAAAATCAAGACTTGTCAAAAGGACAAGTCAAGAATGGTGATTTTGATAATTCTGGAATGGTCAAAAGGGAAAGTCTAGACTTATCAAAAAGACAACCTAACTATATAGAGAATAATAAGATTGATAAGAGTTATATTGATTTTAGTGGAAAACAGAAAAAAGGAACTTTCCTTAATGTAATTATTTCTGATGAAGAAGAAAGCAAATTAGAGGATAAGATTCCTAATCTAAATGATTATATTGAAAGATTATCAGCCTATATGCAAAGTACAGGAAAAACCTATAAAGACCATGCTTCAACAATTATGACCTGGTATTTAAAAGATAAGAGAGAAGGAAAGCTTAAAAGTGAAAAAACCTATACAGGTGATCCTTTAGACTATGAAAGCGAATGGAACTTAAATAATTAGAGAGGTAGAGAAAATGGAAGATAAAATAAAAACAATTGAAATTGATGGAGTTGAATTTTCTTTTAATGCAAATAAAGCCTTTGAAAAAGATGGACATGTTTACTGTAGACAGTGTGGTGAGCAAATAGATTCAGAACCACTTAGCTATCTTGGAAGTAAAAAAATAATATTTGGTAGAGGATGTAAATGTGATAGAGAAGAAGAAGCTAAAAGAAAAGATGAAGAAATGGCAAATCATATTAGAAGACTTAAGGAAGAATGCTTTACTACCAGCAGAAACCTTATAAGTTGCGATTTTGATAAGGTTATAGAGCCTAAAAGACAGGAAGTTATTATAGGAAAAAACTTTGTTAAGAACTTCAAAGAATTATCAAAAGACAATAGTGGCCTTATATTTCATGGAAATGTAGGAACAGGAAAGACTTACCTAGCAGCTTGTATTGCAAATAAGGTTATAGAGGAGTATCAAATAAGAGTTAAGATGAGAAATATTCCTCAGATTATAAATGATATTGAAAAACGTGGCTTTGATATTGATAAGAATGAGTATTATAGGCGGTTATCTAGTGTATCCCTTCTTATTCTTGATGATTTTGGGATTGAAAGAAATACAGAATATGTAAATGAAATGGTCTATCAGATTATAAACACTAGGTATGAATCAAAGAAACCAACTATTATTTCAACGAATATTCCTCTTGGTGTGATTATGAATGGAAGTAATGATATTGATAAGGAGAGGATTTATTCAAGGATTAGAGAGATGTGTATTCCTGTTAAGATTGCAGGAAAAGACATTAGAACAGAACTGGGAAGAAAAAAATTAAGAGAAACTAGAGACCTACTTTTAGGAGATAGATGAGGTGAGAGAAATGTATAAAATAAAGGTATTTGAAAATAGAGAGTTTGGACAAATAAGGACAATATTAATTGACGATGAACCTTGGTTTGTTGGAAAAGATATAGCAGAAGCTCTAGGGTATAAAAGACCAAGTGATGCTATAGCAAGCCATGTTTATGAAGGAGATAAGCTGAAACGGTGTTTTACAGTATCAGGTCAAGGAAGAAATATGCTAGTAATAAATGAGTCTGGAATGTATGCCCTTATCTTTGGAAGTAAACTTGAAAGTGCCATAAGGTTTAAGAATTGGGTAACAAGTGAGGTTCTTCCTTCAATTAGGAAATATGGGGGCTATTTTACTGGTCAAGAAGAAATGAATGATCAAGAACTTTTAGCAAGAGGCTATCTAGTAGCCTTAAGGCAAATAGAAGCAAGGACAGAAGAATTAGAAGGTCTTATTCCTAAAGGAGAGTTCTTTGACAGATTTATTTCCCTAGGAGATTGCACTTGCCTTAGGGATACTGCAAAGGAATTAGGAATAGCTCAGAATAGGTTTATAAATATACTTATAGATAGAGGATACCTTTATAGAAATCAAAAGGGGAAGCTTAGATTTTACTCAACTTCAGCTGATTACTTTAAACTTAAAGATTATATCAATAAATACAATGGAGAATCTGGAGTTTATACAGTAGTAAGACCAGAGGGAAGAGCATATTTTTTCTCTTTACTTAAAGAAATGGGAGAAATTTGAGGGAATAGGAGATGATTTTGATGTTAATGTTAAATGAAAAAAGTTGTATTGACTGTGATGAGTTTGAATTTGATAAACACAGTGAAGAAATAGAAGAACTAATGGAAAAGCTAATACAACTAGAAGACTATGATTGTGTAGTGCTTCATAAATATATAGATTTAGCTCATAAGGACAGAGAAATGAAAGTTATAAATTCAAGCTTATGGGACATATACGAGTTAGTTGAATATGCAGATTTTAAAAATGGTGTAGATATTCTTATTGATGATGAAGGATTCTTAAACCTATTAGTTTACGGACAGACCTATAGGATGGATGGAAATGATTATTTTATCAATTCTATTTTCAAAATTATCCCACGAGATAAAGACTGGAACTTTCTTGATATATCCGATTTTTTACTTGATGGAAAGGAAGTAAAATTTTCAGAAAAGCAGTTAGATAGAAAAAAGAAATCAACTATAGAACTTCTTAATGAATATAAAGGGAAGGTAGATAAGATTTATCCTGTAAATAAGGAAGAAAAGAAAAAGGAAATAGGTGAGGAAAGATAAGGATCTCCAGGTTAAGGAGGTGGGGATTTGAGTGTAATAGAAGAAATTAAAAAAGACATAAAGGATTTATTTCGTGTGCAAGATAGAAAGGCTTTTATTAAAAAGAATATACCTTATCTTGCTTTTTTCTATTTAGGAGATATTTTTTCTCGCCATGTAAATTCATATGTAGGAGGTGATGTAATTGACCGTATATTACAAGCGGTCATGGAAATAGAAACAATGAGTTATCTTCCAAGTTTTTATCCAAGGGATTTACTTGTAGGTCTTATTCTAGCTGGAATAGTGAAGCTTATTCTTTATAGCAAGAGTAAAAATGCAAAGAAATTTAGACAAGGAGAGGAATATGGTTCTGCAAGATGGGGTAATGCAAAAGATATTGCTCCATATATGGATGATGATTTTAGGAATAATATTCTACTAACTCAAACTGAGAGAATTACTATGAATAGTAGACCAAAGACTCCTAAGTATGCAAGAAATAAAAATGTACTTGTAATTGGGGGTTCAGGTTCTGGGAAAACAAGGTTCTTTGTAAAACCTAATTTAATGCAATTACATTCAAGCTATGTAGTAACTGATCCTAAAGGAAGTTTACTTCATGAGTGTGGCAAAATGCTAGAAATGAATGGATATGAGATAAAAACTCTAAATACCATTAATTTTAAAAAGAGTATGAAATACAACCCCTTTGCCTATCTTAGAAGTGAAAAAGATATTCTTAAACTGGTTCAGACAATTATAGCAAATACAAAGGGGGATGGTGAAAAAGCAGGGGAAGATTTTTGGGTAAAGGCTGAAAGGCTCTATTATACAGCCCTTATAGGATACATCTTTTATGAAACTCCTAAAGAGGAACAAAACTTTACAACCTTACTGGCCATGATAGATGCAAGTGAAGTTAGAGAAGAAGATGAAAACTTTAAAAATGCAGTAGATTATATGTTTGAAGCCTTGGAAGAAAAGGATCCTGACCATTTTGCAGTTAAGCAATATCGTAAATATAAGTTGGCAGCAGGAAAAACTGCTAAATCTATCTTAATTTCATGTGGTGCAAGATTAGCTCCTTTTGATATTAAGGAACTTAGAGAGCTAATGAGTGAAGATGAAATGGAACTAGATACCCTAGGGGATAGGAAGACAGCCTTATTCGTTATAATTTCAGACACAGATGATACTTTTAATTTTGTTGTATCACTAATGTATTCTCAGATGTTTAATTTACTCTGTGATAAGGCTGATGATGTATATGGAGGAAGACTTCCTATTCATGTAAGATGTCTTCTTGATGAGTTTGCAAATATTGGATTGATTCCTAAATTTGAAAAACTTATAGCAACAATCCGTTCAAGGGAAATAAGTGCTTGTATCGTTTTACAGGCACAATCACAATTAAAGGCAATTTACAAGGATAATGCAGATACTATTATAGGTAACTGTGATACAACTTTATTCTTGGGAGGAAAAGAAAATGGAACTTTAAAAGAGATTTCTGAAACACTTGGTAAAGAAACTATTGACTTATTCAATACATCAGAAACAAGAAGTAATCAGAAGTCCTTTGGTCTTAACTATCAGAAAACTGGAAAAGAGCTTATGAGTAAAGATGAACTCTTTGTAATGGATGGAAGCAAGTGTATTATGCAGCTTAGAGGTGTAAGACCTTTTCTTTCAGAGAAGTTTGATATTACAAAACATAAGAATTACAAGCTTTTAGAAGACTATGATGATAAGAATTACTTTGATGTTGAAGAGTATATGAAAAGGCAAGGTAAGGCAAGACTTAACAAGGAATCTATAATAACAAGGGTGTAGGTGAGAATATGAAGGTGAAGGTGAGAAGTCCCTCTTGAAAAAGTGGACAGCTAAGTTAATAGATTTGATTTATAGCGATTGGATTAGAAAAAAAGTCCAGTCGCTTTTTTTATTGTGTGCCCAGCTTGGACAACAACTTAGTGGTGAAAGTCCACCACGGGCTTGGTAGTAGGAACCGTTAGCTAAAAGCAAGGGTGTCCGCAGTGATGTGGAATCCGAAGGAAGCTAGAGGCAAAGTCCCGAACTGACGAACAGAAACCATATAAGGCTGACTTAGAGCGGACGAGTTTGCAATACAAAACAAAGTCCAATACTACCCGAACTCTATACAGTAAATATGGCAGTTACATGGGATGAAGGTTGTTGTTCTTACCTGGGGAGGTCTCATGGACAAGGGGAAACAGAGTAAGAACCTTGGTTGAAACAAGATTTATCATGAGAAGTCAGCAGATACCATAGTACCATGGAAATCTAGAGTTCATGGGAAGGGTTGAACTATAGGAGATGAAGTCAATGAAAATTACTGAGAACACGATTGAACGCAGAAAACAGAATAATGACACCATCACCAACCGTGGAGATAGTGTGGAACATAAAGGCCACGGAAATGGGCAAAGTGTTTCAAGGATAATTGAAAAGGATGACATCAACACCAACAAACCAACAGAAAAGACTTTAGAACAAATTCTCTTAAGAGACAATATGAATAATGCCTATTTAAAGGTTAAAAGAAACAAAGGGGCAGGTGGAGTTGATAAAATGGAAATAGATGAACTTCTAGAACATTTAAAAACTCACCGAGAAGAAATTTTAAAATCTTTACTGGAAGGTAGCTACAAACCATATCCTGTAAAACGGGTAGAAATACCCAAAGAAAACGGCAAAATTAGAAAATTAGGAATACCAACATTAACAGATAGGGTAATTCAACAGGCAATACTACAGGTTTTAAGTCCCATATACGAGGAACAATTCGCAGACACAAGTTACGGATTTAGACCCAATAGAGGTTGTCATGACGCACTAAAGAAATGTCAAGAATATGCAAATCAAGGATACTGGTATGTTATCGATATGGATTTAAAAAAATTCTTTGATACTGTAAATCAATCTATGCTTATAGAAATTCTATCAAGAACAATAAAAGATAATAGGGTAATATCCCTAATTCATAAATTTCTAAACGCAGGAATTATGGACAGAGGAATGTTCATAAAAAGTGATGAAGGAGTACCCCAAGGGGGCCCCCTTAGTCCACTACTAGCAAATATTATGCTAAATGAACTAGACCAGAAATTAGATGAATGGGGCTATTTATATGTAAGATATGCAGATGACCTTTTAATATTTACAAAAAGTAAAAGGGCTGCTGAAAGGCAATATGAAAGAGCTAGTAAATATATAGAAGGAAAATTAAAACTTCAAATAAATAGAGAAAAGACTCAAATATCTAAATTAAGTCAAATAAGATATCTAGGATACGCCTTTTATAAATATGGTGGAAAGTGCAGATTTAGAGTACATCCTAAAAGTATTAAAAGATTAAAGGATAAACTAAGAACTGCAACAGGTAGAAGTAATGGAATGAGCATAGAAGGAAGAAAAATAAAACTCAATCAAATAATAAAAGGTTGGGTACAGTATTTTAAATTAGCAGACATGAAAAGTATTATGCAAGATATTGATGAATGGTTAAGAAGAAGAATTCGTATGATAACATGGAAAAGGTGGAAGAAGGTTAAGACAAAAGGCGAAAACCTTCAGAAACTTGGAGTAGCTAAAAGGAAAGCATGGAAATGGGCAAATACAAGAAAAGGCTATTGGCACATAGCCAACAGCCATATACTTGCAACAACCCTAACTAATGCTAGGTTTGAAAAACAAGGATATTTAAGTTTTTATAAATATTACCTTGAAGTCAGAGTGTAAACTATGGAACCGCCGTATACGAGACCCGTACGTACGGTGGTGTGGGAGGTCAGTAAATAAAATAATTATTTACTTCCTACCCGATTCATAAAAGAAAATGGGAGGCAAAGATTTAAAAATGGCAACTTATAAAGAAAGAGAAATGAAAAATGTAACAGCCAACCTGGTAGGGGAAGTGAAAACATCTTACTTTGAATGGGATGGAGAAACAATTAATGTAACAAATTTTTCCCTTGTGGAAAAAAAGAACGGTAAAAGGCAATATACAAACTGTTCAGCCTATGGCCAGTGGTCAGAAGTAGCAAAAGACCTTAAAGTAGGTGATCTTGTTCATGTTTATGGTTTCATTAAAACTAGAAAGAATAATGACAAGGTTTATAGGAACTTCATTGTAAAGCATATGAATAAAATTGAAAAAGAAAATAAGGAGGAAAAATAATATGGCATTTTTTACAGAAGGAATAGCAGTTTTAAAAACATTAGTCTCAGCAATTGGTGCAGGTTTAGGGGCTTGGGGAGTAATTAATCTTATGGAGGGATATGGAAATGATAACCCAGGAGCAAAATCACAAGGAATTAAACAATTAATGGCAGGTGGGGGAATTGTGCTTATTGGAATGAAACTAATACCTTTACTTGCAAATACACTTAACTAAGAAAGAGGTAGATAAAATATGTTTGGGCTTTTCGATAAAATAACTGAGTTCTTTCAGGAGATTTTCATCGGAATTATCCAGGCAAATCTTGAAGCGATGTTCTTAGATATAAATAACAATGTAAGTCTTGTAGCTACGGAAGTCGGGAAAACACCAAGTGGCTGGAATGCAGAAGTATTCAGCTTTGTGAAGAATATTAATGACACTGTAGTTATTCCCATAGCAGGAATTATCATAACCGCCGTCTTGTGCATAGAACTCATAAATATGGTGATGGAAAAAAACAATATGCACTCTGATACTGATACATTCGATTTTTTCAAATATATTATCAAGATGTGGATTGCAGTATGGCTTGTAAGCAATGCTTTTACCTTCTCGATGGCAGTATTTGATGTATCACAGACACTAGTAACTAAGGCGGCGGGAGTAATAAATACAAATGCAGTCCTGGATTCAATGGATGTGGCAGCAATGGTAGAGCATCTTAAAGATGAAAGCTTATGGAATCTGATACTGATAGCCTTAGATACTTCACTTGTGAAGCTTTCAATACAGGTTGTATCAATCATAATCATAGTAATAACCTATGGAAGAATGATTGAAATTTGCTTGTATAGCTCAGTATCAGCAATTCCATTTGCAACCATGGGAAATAAAGAATGGGGACAGATTGGAACAAATTATATCAAGGGATTATTTGCACTTGGGCTTCAGGGATTGTTTCTTATGATATGCCTTGGAATTTATGCGGTACTTGTAAAGACAATTCATGTAACCACAGATATTCATACCAGCATATTCGGAGTTCTTGGATATACGGTGCTTCTTGGAATTATGATGTTAAAGAGTGGAACAATTGCAAAGAGCATAATGAATGCTCATTAAAATATATTTAGGAGGAATGTAATTTGGAACTTAAAAATAAGAAAGTAATAGCAGGTCTAGCACTTGCAGGAGTAGGTCTTATAGCTTCTGAAATTAAAAAGAAAAGGAAGGTAGATGAACTTACAAAAAGGGTTTACTATACAGAGGATTTTTTAGAAGATCTTAATGAAAAAGCATGGAGCTTAAATAGGTCTATGAAGGAGATTGCCAAAGCTCATAATAGCCTTATAAAAATGGCAACTGATGATTATGAAGACTTTGATGATAGAATCTATGAAATTGAAAATGAAATTGCTACTATCTATAGTCATCTTGCAGAACTTGATAGGATTAAGAAAAACAGAAAAGGAGTGGATGATACTAGAATAATATTAAAAAGTAAATCTGATGAGTTAGAAGAAAGTATAGATGATAATGAAGAAAATGAAATAGGGCTTGGAGGAATAATAGAAAAGCTAATGGAATAGAGAGGTGATAGAAAGTGGCTTATGTTCAGATACCTAAAGATTTGAGTAATGTTAAGACCAAAGTGGCACTCAATCTTACTAAAAGACAGCTTATTGGATTTGCGGTAGCAGGTCTTATTGGTATTCCAACATATCTAAAAACAAGGGGTGTAGTTGGAAATGACCTGGCTGTCTTTTTAATGATTATACTTACTATCCCTGTTTTCTTTGTGGTCTTTTATGAAAAAGATGGTCTTCCATGTGAGAAGTACCTTAGGTATGTATATCTTCATGAAAAATACCAGCCTAAAGTTAGGGTTAGTAAGGAAAAATTTATACAAATGAGGGAGGAGGAGCAAGATATAAATGGTAAAAAATCAGGTCCAGCAAAGAAATCTAGAAAAAAGAAAAAGACAGGAAGAAAAACTTCAAAAAAAGGAAAAAGAGTTAAAAAAGGCAGCAAGAGAAACAAAAAAATTAAAATCTAATCATAAGAAAAGCTCTTCATTCCTTGATTTTTTTAAGAAGGAAAAGAAAAGATACACCATAGCAGATACCATTCCTTATAAAAAGATGTATAGAAATGGAATCTGCTATGTAGGTGAAGGGAAGTACAATAAACTTATAAAATATGAGGATATAAATTATCAGCTTGCACTTGAAGAAGATAGAGACCTTATCTTCAATCAATTTGCAGGCTTTTTAAATTCCTTTGATTCTACAACAGAGCTTCAGTTGAGTTTTGTTAATCAGGTAGGAAGGATCAAGGAAATGGAAAATGCAATTACTATACCAGATAAGGGGGATGATTTTGATGAGATAAGAAAAGAATTTAGGGAAATGCTTAAGGACCAGCTTTCTAAAGGGAATAATGGTCTTAAAAAGTCAAAATATGTTGTTGTAAGTACAAGGGCAGACACTTATGATCAAGCAAAACCTGTTCTTGAAAGAATAGAGATAGATGTTCTATCTAATCTTAAAAGTATGGGGGTAAGGGCTGAAACACTTCTAGGTATTGAAAGGCTAAAGCTACTTCACGATATGCTAAATCCTGATAAAATGTTTGATTATGATGGACAAGGACTTGAAGCTAGGGACACAAGAAAACTTATAATGCCTAGTACATTCAAGTTCATAAGTCCTAAATATATGCAGATGGGAAATTATATCTGTGCATTGAGCCATTTTCAGATTCTAGCTAGTGAACTTTCAGATAGGTTCTTATCAGAAATTCTTTCTATTGAAGATAATATGTATGTAAGTCTTCATATTCATGCTATAGACCAGGTAGATGCAATCAAGATGGTAAAAAGAAAGAATACTGATCTTCAGAAAATGATGATTGAAGAGCAGAAAAAAGCCGTAAGAGCTGGTTATGATATGGATATTATTCCATCAGACCTTAATGTTTATGGTAATGATATAAAGAATCTTTTGACTGATCTACAGTCTAGAGATGAAAGAATGTTTTATGTAACCTTTACAATTATGAATTTAAGTAAAAACAAGGAAGAACTTGATAATACAATAGCTCAGATTTCTTCAATATGTAATCGTAATAACTGTGCATTAAAAAGACTAGACCACCAACAAGAGCAAGGCTTTATATCTATCCTGCCATTAGGAGTAAATAAGATTGAAATTAAAAGGCAACTTACATCTTCATCAACTGCTGTATTCATGCCTTTTACAACTGAGGAACTATTTATGAGTTCAAATACAAGTTTATACTATGGGCTTAATGCTCTTTCCCACAACCTTATAATGGCAGATAGAAAGAAATTAAAAAACCCTAATGGACTTATTCTTGGAACACCAGGAGCTGGTAAGTCCTTTGCTGCTAAAAGAGAAATGGCCAATGCTATTTTAGTTACTGATGATGATGTAATTATTACAGATCCAGAAGGAGAATATGGAAGTCTTGTAAAGGAATTTAATGGTGAAGTAATTAAGATTTCAGCAAAGTCAAAGGATTATCTAAATCCACTTGATATCAATATGAACTATGGAGATGGAGATGCACCTTTAAAGGATAAGGCAAACTTTATAATGAGTATGCTTGAACTTGTAGTAGGTGGAAGTGGTCTAACTGCAGCTGAAAAATCTGTAATAGATAGGTGTCTTCCTAAAATATACAAGGACTACTTTGAAAATCCTATACCTGAGAATATGCCTATACTTAGCGATCTGTATAATCTTCTTCAAAAGCAGGAGGAAAGTGTGGGAAGAAAACTAGCTACAGAAATGGAAATCTATGTTACTGGTTCTCTAAATGTATTCAATAATAGAAGTAATGTAGACCTTAACAAAAAACTTATATGTTTTGATATAAAGGAACTTGGAAATCAACTTAAGAAAATAGGAATGCTAGTTATTCAGGACCAGGTATGGAATAAGGTTTCCTCAAATAGGGGAGCTAATAGGGCTACAAGATATTATATTGATGAGTTCCACTTGCTTCTAAAGGACCAGCAGACTGCCCAATATTCAGTTGAAATATGGAAGAGATTCAGAAAGTGGGGTGGAGTTCCAACAGGAATAACGCAAAATGTGAAAGATCTTTTAGGAAGTGCTGAAATTGAAAATATTTTTGATAATACAGACTTTGTGCTAATGCTTAATCAAGCATCTGGAGATAGGGAAATCCTAGCAAAAAAACTTAAGATTTCTCCTTTTCAATTAAACTATGTTACTAATTCTAATGCAGGAGAGGGATTACTATTCTTTGGGAATACCATAGTTCCCTTTGTAGATAAATTCCCTAAAGATACGATTCTTTATCAGAAGATGACAACAAAACCTGAGGAAGCGGAGTAAAGAAATGAATGAGAAAAAGAAGGGGAAAAGGAGAACTAATCTCGACATAGGTAAACGTAAAAAAGTAAAGGACTATAAAGAAAAAAGAACCCAAGATGGGGAAAGGTTCCAAGACTCCATTGTAGAAACAAAGTCTAAATTAAATAATTTTAAGAAGAATAATGAGCCTACTGATAAGAATAGTGGGCTTTCCTCATCTCAAAAACAAATAAAGAAACAAATGGATAAAGAGAAAAAAGTGGATAGTAAAATTCCTGAAACAATTGATTATAGTAGAAAAGAAGAAAGGATAGGTGATTCAAGCAATTTAGAAAAAAGAACTTCAGAAAGTAGCCAGGTAAAATGGACTATAAAAGAGCATAAAAGTCTTGATATAGGTGGAAGAAAAAAGACTAACAATTACCTTGGCAAAAGAGTCCATGAAAAAGATAGATTTGATGATTCTATTGTAAAGAAGAAAACAAAATTAAATCATAGCCAAGTAAAAGCTAGTGATGGGAAAAATGAAATAGCTGAAGACAAGGAAGATATTACAGGAGGTGATAGGAATCTTTCAGATAGTTTAAATGAGAAAGCTAGTTTAAATGAGAAAGCAATAAATAAAGATAAAAGAAAAAAGCAGAAACAGATAAATAATCTGAAAGATAAAGAAAAAACCAATAAGTATGAAACTCTAGACAAAGAAACTAAGATTTATGCTTTACTTGCAAAAGATACTGATGATCCTACTGTTTCTGATAAACATGATAATGAGATAAAAGCAGATGATTATGAGGAAACAAGCTATGGTGTAGAGAGTTTTAAAAAGAATGGCAAAGTTTCAAAGAAAGATTATTACAAAAGAAAAGCTATTTATGATAATCAGAAAAAGACGAATAAAAGGAAAGATGGCAAATTAACCACAGATGGTGTTAAAGACCTTAAAGATGGCATGGCTAATAGGGCAGGTGAAAAATCTTCATTTGAAAGTAAAGGTTTTAATGAGAGGGCAGAGAAAAAATATCAGAAAAATGAAAGTAAATTAATTCAGAAAAGGAAAAAAGCAAGTAAGCTCTACAATAAGCGTAAATATGATAAGACAAGTAAGCTTGTAGGAGGAATATCTGGAGCAAGTTACATGGCTTCTGAATACATGAGAGCTGGAAGTGATGAAAATGTAGCTATTGACGCAGCAGATAAAGGTTTATATCTTAATGCAAGTATGACAAGACAAGCCCAGAATAGACTTCAGAGAAAAAGAAAAAGTCCCTTAAAGGTTGAAAGAGAATTGGCTTTAAAACATCAGAATAATATGGCAAAGGCTGAATATCAGACAGAAATTGAAGCTTTGAGAAAAGAAAAAGATTTTCAGAAGAAGAGTGCCTACAAAAAACTGATTAAGAGAAAGCAAATGAAAAAGAAAATTTATGAAGAGCAAAATATTGCAGTTACCTTCAAAGATAGACTTAAAAAGGGAATTGAAAATATTTCAAAAGGAAGTTCTCAGGTTATAAGAAGAAATATTAGGAGACTCCTTATTCTTCTTGCAGTCGTTATTATAGGTTTTATGACCTTAAGCCAGATTGCAACTTTTTTTCTTGGTGGAATATCATCAGTAACAAGTCAAGTTATGAGTACCACATACTTGTCAGGCGAAGATACTCTTGCAGATATAAATAGTGAATTTACCAACCTTGAGTATGAATTGGCAGATGAACTTGCCAATATTGAAAGCTATTATCCTGGATATGATGAGTACCATGTAGGGGGAGATACTGATATAGGGCATGACATTCACGAGCTTTTAAGTTTTATAACTGCTAGATATGGAGAAGTAACCAATGCTTCAAGCCTTAGTGGAGAATTAAAAGATCTATTTAATAAGATGTATAAGGTTGATTATGAAACTGTGGTGGAAACCAGATATAGGCAGGTATGCTATGGAAGTGGTGAAGATAAATACTGTGTAATGGAGCCTTATGACTGGTATATTTTGAAGGTTACAGTTGAGAAAAAAGAACTTGATACTGTAGCAAGGGAGGAATTTGCTGGATATGAGGACAATCTTGCTCATTATGAAGCACTTCTTGAAACAGGTGGCAATATGGAATATTACTTTGGAGGAAGTGGTGTAACTCCTGTTATTGCAGATAGCACCATAGTAGGGGATCTTATAAACAATCCTAATCTTTCAGATAAAGAAAAGGCTCTTGTATCAGCAGCATATAGGACACCCACTGCAGGTAACGGCTACTGTGCTGCATGGGTAAGTAATGTTTATGTAAATGCAGGTTTCCCAAGACCAGGTGGGAATGCTTGTGATCAGTATTATTGGTACTGTGATAGCAATGATCTTTCAAAGCTTAGACCTGGAATGATGGTAGCAGTACCCTCTCATAATCATACTAAGGCTGGGAAAATTTATGGTCATGTTGGTATTTATGTTGGAAATGGTATTATAAGAGAGAATATCGGTATTGTAAAAGATACTAAGCTTTCAGATTGGATTGCCTATTATGGTAATAGTGCAAAATGGGGATTCCCCTATTAAAAGAAGGAGGGCTTAAAGGAATGGATAAAAAAACAGAAAATAGATATAAGAAAATAAAAAGAGACCAGAAAAAGCTAAAAGACCAAATTAAAAAAAGTGAAGAAGAATTAGAACTTTTAAGATTGGAAGAAGAGGAAATAGCTGGTCAAGAGATTATGGCTATATGTTATGAGCAGAAGATTAATCTTTTAGAAGCAGTAAAGGTTTTTACTGAGGCAGAAAAAACAAGAGGAAAGGAAAATAAAATATTTAAAGAATTTGAAAAGGAGAATTTAACCTATGGAAAAGAATAATAAGAAGAGAAAAGCTATAAAAATATTACTGGCACTTGCAATTACAAGTGTGGTTGGAATAAGTTTCGTGACTACAGTCTTTGCATTAGACACTAGCGGAGAACTTGAAAGAGAGTTTGTAATTGATGTTAATAGTCCTGAATCTACAAGGGATAAGGAAGATAATATCATAGTTGATGTAAATAAACCTTCATTAAATCCAGCAGAAACAGGGAATGGTTTTGTTGTTGATGTAAATAAGCCTAAGGAGGAATCAACTATACCAAAGGAAAATCCTTATGAACCGACAGATCCTAGTCAAGCAAGAGGGACTATTACAGAATCTGTTGGAGCAGATAATAAGGAATATCCAAGAAGGAGTGAGATAGTAGATGATATAGATGAACCTAGTGGTAGTCAAATGAAGGAAAGACCAAAGGCAGATGCAAGAGAATTTCTTACCTTCCAAACAAAAAGTGGTAAGGTATTCCATCTTATTATCAACCATGATGAGCCTGATTCCAATGTTCAACTCTTAACTGAGGTATCTGAACAAGATTTACTCAATATGATTGAGCAAGATGAGGAAAGAAATGGTATAGCTAAAGTCGAGGAAGAACCTAAAAAGGAAGTAGTAAAAAAAGAAGAACCTGAAAAAGAGGAACCTGGGAAGGAAGATTCTAAGGGTTCTTTTTTAATTGTCCTACTTATCGTAGCGGTAGTAGGTGGAGCAGGATATTACTTTAAGGTTGTAAAGGCTAATGAAGATGGATTTGATGATTTTGAAGATGATGAAATCCCAAATGATGATGATTTTTTTAGCAGTAGTGATGAAGAAGAAAGTAATGAAGAAGTAGAAGATGAAGATACTGAATATACAAAGGAGGATTTGATTTAATGGGTAAAAAAACTGGATTATTTAAAAAAATTTTAGCAGGAGTGCTTAGCTTTACTATAATGTGTGGGGTAGTGACTCCTGTATTGGCAAGTGAGAAAAAAGATAAGATAAGTTATGATGTAGATATGGTTATTGTAGTTGATATTTCAGGTTCAATGAGTGGAACTAAAATGACAAAGGCTAAAAAGTCAGCCAAAGATATGGCAGAGGCTATATGGAAGGAACAAGAAGCCTATAATATCAATACAAATACTGCACTTATTAGCTTTGAGTCTAATGTAATACATCATAAAAATGATGGGGTAGACTTCTTCCAGAAAAAAGATAAGAACAAGCTATTTAGTGTTATTGATGGGCTAGCTGCAAAAAATATGACCTTTACACAAGGAGGTCTTCATGAAGCAAGAATGATATTTAAAAACTCAACTGGAGATAAAAAAATTATAGTCCTTCTTTCAGATGGAGAAGCAAATCGTATCTATGAGCCAAAGATTGACATTGATGATTATATGAGTAACAACAAAAAGGTTCCTGAGGGAAGTTTCTATTATGATAAGGCAGGACAAGATACTAATACCAGTAAGGGTAAGTTTTGTGCCTTAGCAGAAGCTAACCTTGCAAAAAGTGATAATATTGATGTACTTGATATTTACACAGTAGCCGTTGATTGTAATGAGCAAGCAAAAGAGTTTTTAAAAGAAGTAGCAAGTGGAGATGATAAATTTAAGGATTCAGATACAGATGACCTAGAAGATACCTTCAAGGATCTAACTGATGAAATAAAGGATAAGATAGAAAAAGAAAAATTAGAAAAAGAACTTGAAGACCTTAATAATAAGATTGATGAATTGGATAAGGAGAAAGTAGAACTTGAAAAAGAGTTTGCTGAGGAAAGAGAGCAGGCAGCTAAGGATAAGGAAGAGCTTAATAAAGAAATTAATGACTTGAAAGACAAAACTGATGAACTTGAAAAAGCTAAGGAAAAATTAGAACAAGAACTGGCTGATGAGAAAGAAAAAACAGAAGAAGATAAGAAGGCTCTTGAAAAAGAGATAGAAGATCTTAATCAAAAAACTGACGAGTTAAATGAAGCCAAAGAAAGTCTAGAAAAAGAATTGGAAGATACAATTAATAAGATGGAGGAAGATAAAAAAGAACTTGAGAAGGAAATCTCAGAATTAAATAAAAATATTGAGGATTTAAGGAAGGAAAAGGATTCAGTAGAAGAAGAACTTAATAAGAAAATTGAAGAACTTGAAGACAAACTTAATCAGGAAAAGGCTGAGCATGAGAAGGACAAGGAAGAACTTGATAACAAGATTTCTGACCTTAATGATAAGCTAGACCAACTAGATAGGGAAAAAACAGAAATTGAAAATCAACTTGAAAAAGAAAAAGAGGAATCTAAGGCAGAAAGAGATCAATTAAAAGAAAATATTGATGACTTGGATAAGAAAATTGATGAAATAAATAAAGAAAAGGTAGAACTTGAAAAAGAACTAGCTGATGAAAAGAATAAGACAAAGGAGGAAAGGGAAAAACTTAAGGAAGAAATTGAGGAACTAAATAAGGAGCTTGATTCAATAAATAAGGAAAGAGAAGAGCTTGAAGACAAGCTAAATCAACTAATAGAAGATTTTGATAAGAAGGTAGAGAAACTAGAAGATGAAATTGATAAACTTTCTAAAGATAAGGATACACTTGAAGCAGATTTAAGAAAAGAAATAGAGAAGATGAATGAAGAGATAGAAGCTTTGAAAAAGGCGAAAGAAGAGATGAAAAAGGGGCTAGAAAATCAAAAAAATCAATCAAGTAAAGATAAAGAAAAATTAAATGATGAAATAAATAAACTTGATGATAAGATTTCTGACCTTAACAAAGAAAAGGGTAGACTTGAAAAAGACAACGAGAAATATAAAGAGAAATTTGAAAATCTTGAAGATGATGTAAGGGATTTAAGAGAAAGTCTTGAAAGAGAGAAGGACAAAAATAATCTTAAAGACATGAATTTGCCGGAAGGTGTTAAGGTCAATCAATGGTATCCTGAAAAATTTGTAACTTTGCCTGATAAGAAAACTTATGATGATGGTGAAGATATTGATATGAATGGTATGAATATGAGATTTACTCGTGTAATAAAGAGTAATGGAAAGTATATAAGAGAAACAGAAGATGTTTATTATAGAGATTTCAAGAATAATTATAGGGGTTGGGAGTTCAATTTAAAAACAAAGACTGCAAAATATGATGGGTCAACAAATGGAAAGATGAAAATAGTATTTACATTTTCACTTAAAAAACCTGACCAGTCCTGGTAAAAAGAAAAAGTAAATAGATGAATAATGGCGGCTTGGATAAGTATAAAATCTGAGCCGCTATTTTTTTGTCCAAAAAAGAAATGGAGGAAGTAAATTGAAATTAGTAATAGCAGAAAAACCAAGTGTAGCAATGAGTATTGCCAAGGTCATAGGTGCAAATTCAAGAAAAGATGGATACCTTGAAGGAAATAATTATATTGTAAGTTGGTGCGTAGGACATCTTATTAGGATGAGTAGTCCAGAGAGTTATGATGGAAGATATAAAAGATGGAGTATAGCAGATCTTCCTATATTTCCTGATAACTACAAATATGAAGTTTCAAAATATACCAAGAAGCAGTATAGCATCCTAAAAAAATTATTTGCAGATAAGAGAGTTGTAGAAGTTGTTAATGCCTGTGATGCTGGAAGAGAGGGAGAGCTTATCTTTCGTCTTGTTTATAATCAGGCGAGGTGTAAAAAGCCTATAAAAAGACTTTGGATTTCATCAATGGAAGATAAGGCTATAAAGGAAGGTTTTAATAATCTTAAAGATGGAATAGAATATGAAAATTTATATAGGTCTGCACTAGCAAGAGGACAGGCTGATTGGCTTGTAGGAATGAATCTTTCAAGATATTATTCTTGCCTTCATAATAATAACTATTCAGTAGGTAGGGTACAAACACCGACACTTTCAATGGTTGTAGATAGGGATAAGTCTATAAGAAATTTTGAAAAAGAAAAGTATTTTACAGTCCAGATAGATGCTAACAATATGAAACTAGAAACATCAAGGATTGATGAAAAAGAGAAAGCTGATAAGTTACTTTCATCTATTCCTGGGATTATTGAGATAAAGGAAATAGAGAAGAAGAGAAAAATTACTAGACCTGATAGGCTTTTTGATTTAACAACACTTCAAAGAGAATGTAACAAGTATTTTGGATATAGTGCAAAACAGACTTTAGATTATGCACAGAGCCTTTATGAAAAGAAACTTATAACCTATCCAAGGACAGATAGTAGGTTTCTTACTGATGATATGGTTGATAATGTTAAAAGGTATGTAGATTCCTTTGGTAATGACTTTGATGGGAAGAATTTTAAGAGTATTTTTGACTCTAAGAAGGTTACAGATCACACTGCGATAATTCCAACAAGTGCTTCCCTTGATTTTGATACTACAAGTTTACAAGGCTCAGAAGAAAAAGTATTTGAACTTATAAAAGTAAAGCTTTTAGCAGCAAGATCAGAAAATCTTATTACTGAAAATACTAAGATTATATGTAATGTTGAAGGCTATGAATTTACAACCACAGGAACAGTAGTAATAGATGAAGGATATACCAAATACCTTACTTCTTATACAAAGAAAAAAGAAGATAAGGTTCTTCCTAAGCTAGATAAAGGCGACAAGCTTAAGGTAGAGAGTAAGAAAATAAATGAGAAATATACTAATCCACCTAAGCATTATACAGAAGACACCTTGCTTAAGGCTATGGAACTTGCTGGAAGTGAAGCAAGGCAAGATATGGAGCTAGAACGTAAAGGACTTGGAACTCCAGCAACAAGGGCTGGAATACTTGAAAACCTAATTAATAAGGAACTTATAAAAAGAGATGAAAGGAAACTTATTTCAACAGAGAAGGGGGAGCAGTTAGTATCCTTAGTAGCAGACTTCCTTAGAAATCCAAATACAACAGTAGATTGGGAAGTGAAACTTTATGAAATCTCAGAGGGAAAAGCTGATTTAAAGGATTTTATAGGAGATGTAGAAAAAAGAATAAGGGAAGTTATTTCACAAAAATGAAAGTGGTAGAGCTTTTCGGTGGTATAGGTGCTATAAGGAAGGCTTATATCAATAGTAAAATTCCCTTTGAGATAGTAGATTATGTTGAAATAGATAGAAACTGTGTTAAAAGTTATAATGCACTTTTCAATAAAAATTATGAGCCACTAAGTGTATGCAATTATAGTCTTCCAGATAAAAAAATTGATTTACTAATGCATGGTAGTCCCTGCCAGGATTTTTCTAGGGTAGGAGAAAAACTTGGTGGGAAAAAAGGAAGTGGAACAAGGAGCAGTCTATTATTTGAAACAATAAGGATAATAGAGGAAAGACAAGACAAGCCTAGATGGGTAATATGGGAAAATGTTAAGGGAGTTCTTGATAGAAAAATGAGAGCTTCCTTTTTTTATTATCTTGAAGAAATGGGAAGGCTAGGTTATGAAACAAAATATGAGATTCTTAATTCAATAAATTTTGGGATACCACAAAAAAGAGAAAGGATTTTTGCTATTAGCTATCTAGGCAAAAATCCTTTTAAATTTGAAAACCTAAAACACAAGGAAACCAAACATTTATCAGATTTCCTTGAAAAAGATGTAATGAAGACTTATGGAGATATATTTTTAGTCAAGCAGCCTTCAATGTTAAAAATACTCTATGATCCAGAATATAAGCCAAAATTTCAAGGAAGACTTCAAGTAATAGAAGACTTTTGCTACACCATATCTACTAAGCAAGTAAGAGTCCCTAACTCTGGAATACTTGCTATAGGTGATAACAGGTATAGGTATCTTACTGAAAGAGAATGTTTTAGGTTGATGGGATTTGATGATAGTGATTTTGATAAGCTTATTAAGATTTTTCCAAGAAGAAAAAACTGTATGTCAAGTATTCTGTATAAACAGGCAGGCAACAGTATAGTGGTTAATGTCCTTGAAGAGATAGTAAAGGAAATCCAAAATTGTAGCTTATAAGCTTATAAAGATGGGTGATGGAGTAAAATCTATTACCCTTTTACTATATGAGGAGGATGAAACATATGAGAATAAATGATTTTGAACATTTAATTCAAGAGATAAAGGCAAAGGCTCTATCTGATAGTGACGAATATATTTCTCTTATGAGAACCGTTGGAAACAACTATAAATATGATTTTACTAGTCAGCTTAGTATCTACAACAGAAATACTAATGCAAGAGCCTGTGGAGAATTTGACTTTTGGAGAAAGAAATTTAATAGAACTGTAAAGCGTGGCGAAAGAGGAATTCCCATATATAAGAATTATGGAGGATATGGCAAAGTAACCTATATTTTTGATCTAAGTCAGACTGTATCAATGACAAGAGCCACAAATCAGGTGGAATTATGGGAGTTAACCAATGGGGAAGATAGCTTAAGGGGAGTTTTAGGGTTTGATGGAGCTTTTAGTGAAGATGAAATGAAGGATATGACAATAGATGAAATCCTTGAAAATATTGCATATACAGAAGTAATCAACAAGGGTAACTATCTTTTAAATGAACTTAAGATAGCTCCTAATTATAGAAAAATCTTTAATGATTTTCTTACAGAATCCTTAAAAATAGGATATGCTGCAAGGCTTGATATAAATTATGAAGCTGATAGAAATAAGATTAATGATATCCTTGGAAGTCTTGATGAAATTTCACTAACAATAGTAGGTAATGAGCTAAATTTAATGGTGACAGACATCCTTGAAAGAACAGTAGCTATAGATAAAGAGATTGATAAAAATAAGGTGCTGACAAAAGGAGCAATTGAGCGGTACAATGAAAATAGAGAAATAACAGATAAGGAAGAAAAAATAGGAGGGATAGATGATGAGTTTCGAGGAAATGTTGGAAGAATATCTGATGGAAGAGAAGGTAGAGAACGAGTATCAGATGATATTTGGGGAATGCGAGACATCGGAAGAGATAATCTTGAAGATGAAGGAAGTAACAGAGAAAGTTCTAATGAAGGATCAGACACACCTGACTCACAGATTCGCCCAGGCGAGACTGAACTTCATGGTAGAGGAGAAAGAGAGATTATTCCAAGAGATGTTCCTGGAGAAAAGCCTTATGAAGCATCTTCTAGAAGTGGAAGAGACAGCCAAGAGGTTCATAGAGATGGAGAAACCGAGGATGATGGAAAGCTTTGGGCTGACAGAGGAACTGAAGGCAGAAGATTGGATGAAGTGGACAGGTCTTATGGAGAACCTGAATCACGAGTTGAGGGAGATGGCAATGAAGGAGTACGTTTACAATTAGATGAAGAAATAAGCATAGATGAGGACCAGGGAGTAGATGATGAATCTGCTTCCTTTTTTGTTCCAGAATACTATTCAAAAGCTAATCCTCAAGAACTTATGAATGAAGAAATCTTAGAAAATGTTCCTAAACTAGGAGAAACTGAAGAAATATCTGCAGCAGATAAAACAGTTCATGCAGCATATATTATTCCATTTAGAAGTAATTGGACCTGGTATTTGACAGAGTATGATCCTGAAACAGAAGATGCTTATGGTCTTGTAGCAGGTCTTGAACCAGAATGGGGCTACTTTAATCTTAAGGAACTTAGGAAAATTGGAGCAGAAAGACTTGTTCTTGAAGATTTTCCTAAAACATTTAAGGAATTAAGGGATAGTGAACTTAAAAAACAATTAAGCGAAGAAGAAATTCATAGAGTATTCTTTGGAGAACTTGATGATTTTACAAGAAATGAAGTTTCACAAGAGGTAGACCCAGAAATTCTTTTTATGCAAGGGGAAGAACAAATAGATGAAGAACTTATTGCAGCTAAAGTAGGTACAGAATTTATTATAATTCCAAAAAGCAATCTTAATCATATAGAACTTGATAAAGATGAAAGACAGGTTTTAGTTGATGGTGTAGAATATCAACTTTATAAGGGTAAAAACTTTGAAGACTCAAGAGAAATAGAGATTTTTATGGATGAAGAAGGTTATAAAACCTATAAAATAAATGATTATCTTATAGATTTAAAAGACCAAGAGTTAAATAGAGTGCCTATTGCTAGGGATGATGTTATAAAAATGTGGGACAATCCTTTTATTATTACAAGTGTAAGAGAAGATATGCTTCTTATAGAAATGCTTCCTTATGAATTGAAAGAAGAATATATTATTGATGCAAGACAGGTAAGAAGGCTTCAATTTGAAAGCATAGATGAATTTAATGAGTTTATTTATACTACTGAACTTTATGACTTTGATGAAGAAAAAGCTAAAGAAGATGAACAAATGACTTTTTCTTTTGGAGGTTTTGAAGATATAGAAGATAGACAAGAAGACGAAAGAGAAACCCCTAAGATTGAAAATTTTGTTATTACTGATGAAATTATTCCTGAAAGCCTTCCACCACAAGAAAGGCTGGAGAATAATATTAATGCTATAAAAGTCCTTAAAACTTTGGAAAAAGAAAATAGGGAAGCAAATAGAGAAGAACAAGAAATTCTTGCTAAGTATGTAGGCTGGGGTGGTCTATCAGAGGTATTTGATGAAAGTAAAACAGGACAATGGGAAAGGGCAAGGAACTTTCTTAAAGAAAACCTTAGTCTAAGTGAATATGAGGACTGTGAAGAATCTACACTTACGGCTTTTTATACTCCTAAAACAGTTATTGATGGAATCTATCAAGCACTTGAAAACATGGGATTTGAAAATGGGAATATACTTGAGCCTTCATGTGGAGTTGGTAGCTTTATGGGAAGCCTTCCTGAAAGCATGAAGAAATCAAAGGTTTATGGTGTAGAGCTTGATAGTATATCAGGCAATATAGCAAGAAAATTATATCCCGAAAACAATGTACAGGTTAAGGGATTTGAGGAAACCTCATTTTCCAATAACTTTTTTGATGTGGCAATTGGCAATGTTCCATTTGGAGAATTTAAAGTAAATGATAGATTATATGACAAGAACAACTTTTTAATTCATGACTATTTCTTTGCTAAGTCAATAGACAAGGTAAGAAGTGGTGGAGTAATTGCATTTATTACTTCCAGTGGGACAATGGATAAAAAGGATGATTCAATTCGTAGATATCTAGGTGCAAAATGTGAGCTTCTTGGAGCTATAAGACTTCCAAATAATACTTTCAAGGGTATGGCTGGAACTGAAGTAACTAGTGATATTATTTTCCTTAAAAAGAAGGAATCAGTAATAGAAAGAGAAGAGCCATGGTATGAACTTGGAATAGATGATAAGGGTTTAAGTTACAACAAATATTTTGTCGAAAATCCACAAATGGTACTTGGTCAAATGACAGAGGTATCTGGTCGATTTGGGAAGACCACTACCTGTCAAGCCAAGGATAATCATGATTTAAAATCTGAACTTTCACAAGCTATAAACAAGATTCAAGGAAAGATTGAGCCTATAAAAGTTGAAAGAGAGGAAGGAGAAAAAGAAGCTGAGATTATTCCAGCTGATGAAAATGTAAAGAACTTCTCATTCACCGAAAAAGATGGAAAGGTCTATATGAGAGAAGACTCTATAATGAGAGAAGTGGATAGGAATGATAAAGACCTAGATAAAATCAGAGATTATATAGCTCTTGGAAATGCTCTTAGAGAAGTGATTGATTTACAGTTAGAAGATAGAAGTGAAGTTGAGATTAAACTAGCTCAGAAAAAACTTAATGATATATATGATGAATTTAGCAAGAAAAATGGCTTTATAAATGGAAGAATGAATACAAGGCTTTTATCTGAGGATAGTAATTTTGCTCTTATTTCAAGTATTGAAAAACTTGAGGAAGGAAAGTTCAAGGAAAAGGGCGATATATTTACAAAACGAACAATAAAAAAGGCTGTGCCAGTAACTCATGTGGACACACCAGACGAATCCCTTATTCTTTCTATTGCAGAAAAAGGAAGAGTAGACCTTGGATATATGGAGGAACTTACAGACCTTGATGAAAAAGTCTTAGTAGAGAGTTTAAAAGGCAAGATCTTTCTTGATATTAAGGAATTTGACAGAGAAAACAATGCACTTCCCTTTACAGAGAAAGAAAAGCACAATCCTATGGCATTTAACTATGTAAGTGCTGATGAATATTTAAGTGGAAACATCAGAGATAAGATAAATGTTTTAAATGAATATATAAATTATATTGAGGGTTCTATAGGCTTTATGGATAAGGATAATTCTAATTTCAAACAAATAGAAGACAATCTTGCAAACCTCAAAATACAAAAACTGAGCCTTAAGGAAGTAATGCCAAAGGAACTCACTGCTTCAGAAATCACAGTAAGACTTGGAGCTACATGGATACCAGAAAAAGATGTAGAAAACTTTATCTTTGAAACTCTTAAAACACCAGGATTTGCAAGATGGGATATTCATGTTAGATACTCACCTTTTACAGCTGAATGGAGAATTGAGGGTAAGAGCAAGGATGGAGGAAATGACCTTGCAAATATGACCTATGGTACTAGTAGAGTTAATGCTTATAAGATTATAGAAGATGCCCTTAATCTTAAAGAAACAAAGGTATGGGATAGGGTTACAAATCCTGATGGTAGTAGGTCTTCCATACTCAATAAAAAAGAAACAATGCTTGCAAGTCAGAAACAGGAACTTTTAAAAGAAGAGTTTAAAAATTGGATATTTAAAGATCCAGACAGGAGACACCGTTTAGAAAAGCTTTATAATGAAAAATTTAATTCTGTGCGTAACAGGGAATATGATGGAAGTAATATTCGCTTTGAAGGCATGAATTCAGGTATTATCCTTAAAGACCATCAAAAAAATGCAGTTGCAAGAACACTTTATGGTGGAAATTCCCTTCTTGCCCATACAGTAGGTGCAGGTAAGACCTTTGAAATGATTGCTTCTGCAATGGAGTCAAAAAGGCTTGGAATGAGTAACAAGGCATTATTTGTAGTGCCTAACCATCTAACTGAACAAATAGGAAGGGACTTTATGGAACTTTATCCTGGAGCAAATATTATGGTTGCTACCAAGAAAGATTTCCAACCTAAGAATAGAAAGAGATTCATAGGTAAGATTGCAACAGGAGAATATGATGCAGTTATTATAGGCCATTCACAATTTGAAAAGATACCTATGAGTAAAGAATATCAAGAAAATCATATAAATAGGGAAATTGAAGGGATTCTAGAATACATTGAAGAGTATAAGTATGACAGAAGTCAAAATTTCACAGTAAAGCAGCTACAAAATACTAAAAAGAAACTTGAAAGTAGATTAAAAAAACTTAACGATGATTTTAAAAAAGATGACGTGGTTACTTTCGAGGAACTAGGAATTGATAAGCTTTTTGTGGATGAAGCCCATAATTATAAAAATCTATTTCTTTATACAAAAATGAGAAATGTGGCAGGAATAGGTCAGAGTGAAGCACTCAAATCTTCTGATATGTTTATGAAATGTCGATATTTAGATGAAATGACAGGAGGAAAGGCAGTAGTATTTGCTACAGGTACTCCAGTGTCAAACAGTATGACCGAGCTTTATACCATGCAACGCTATCTTCAATATGATGAACTTGAAAAGAATAACCTACAACATTTTGATTCATGGGCCAGTACATTTGGTGAGACTGTAACGGCAGTAGAGCTTTCACCTGAAGGAGATAAATATAGAGCTAAAACAAGGTTTAGCAAATTCTATAACCTTCCTGAGCTTATGGGCATGTTTAAAGAAGTGGCAGATATAAAAACAGCTGATATGCTTGATTTAAAAGTTCCTGAAGCGGAATATGAAACTATAGTGACAAAGCCTACAGACGAACAGAAAGAGGTCTTAAAAGGCATCTCAGAGCGAGCAGACAGGGTAAGAGATAGAAGGGTTGAACCAGAAGAAGATAATATGTTAAAAATCACGAATGATGGTAAAAAACTAGCCCTTGACCAAAGGCTTATCAATCCTCTTTTACCTGATGATCCTGATAGCAAGGTCAATGTATGTGTAAAAAATATTTTTTCTATCTGGGATAAAACAAGGGATAATCGTTCAACCCAACTAGTATTTTCTGATATGTCTACCCCAAAGAATGATGGAAGTTTTAATGTTTATGATGATATAAGGGACAAGCTTTTGAATATGGGTATTCCAGAAAAAGAAATAGCATTTATCCATGATGCTAATACAGAAAAACAGAAGGATGAACTATTTTCTAAAGTCCGTAAAGGCCATGTAAGGATTCTTTTAGGGTCTACCCAAAAGATGGGAACAGGTACTAATGTACAAAATAGACTTATTGCTACCCATGACCTTGATGTGCCATGGAGACCTGCAGATTTGGAACAGAGGGCGGGTCGTATTGTAAGACGTGGTAATAAAAATGACAAGGTTAAGATATTTAGATATGTTACTGAGAATACTTTTGATAGTTATTTGTGGCAGACAATAGAAAATAAGCAGAAATTCATCTCACAGATTATGACTTCAAAAACACCTGCTAGAGTGGCGGAAGATGTTGATGAGAATACTCTTTCTTATGCTGAAATTAAAGCCCTTGCAACAGGTAACCCTTTAATAAAAGAAAAGATGGACCTGGATATTGAAGTAACCAAATTAAAAATGCTTGAAGGAAACTACAAGAGCAATCTTTATAGCTTGGAAGATAAGATTATAAAGACCTATCCAAGAGAAATTGAAAAATATAAGAAGCTTATTGAAGGTGCTAAAAGTGATATTGATAGAACTAGGCCACAGGGAACAGGTGATAATAAGTTTACTTCCATAAAAATCGGCGATGAAATAATTACAGATAGAAAACTTGCAGGAGATAAAATCCTTGAAGCAGTTAAGGGAGTGAAACTAAGAGATAAAAAGCTTATTGGAGAATACAGAGGATTTCCTATAGAAGTAACCTATAACTTCCTTACAAATGAGCATAATTTTAATTTAAAAGGCTCAAACAATCATTATGGAGATTTAGGACAAAATAGGGATGGAAATATTACAAGAATGGATAATGTCTTGGAGAGGATTCCTGATAGTTTAAAAAGATTTGAAGAAAAGCTTGAAGCTACCAAAGAACAAATTGAAATTGCTAAGGAAGAAGTAAATAAACCTTTTGATAAGGCTGAGGAATTAAAAAACAAGACAATAAGACTCACAGAAATTAATAGACTTCTTGATATGGGAGAAGTGGAAGACCTAGAAAATCTAAATCCCCTTATAGAGGATATTAAAAGGCTTATTATTGATTATTGCAATAGAGAATTTGGAGAAGACCATGCTTATGATGACTTCAATAAACTTTTCCCTGATGAAGGCCATATTGGACTTGCCTATACAACTACAGAAGATGGGAAACACGAAATACAATATGAAATAAGTCTTAAAGATTATTCATGGACACAGTATGTAGATAATAAAGAAGTATCTCATGGAAGTTATCTTGAAAGTGAGGATGATGAGTCTGTAAGCAAAGAAGAAGCTCTTAAAAAGCTTAAACTCGAACTTGAACATGGAGATTTTGATGAATATGTAAGGGTTGATGAGAAAGACTTAAGAGGGAAACTTGGACTTGAAATTGACGATGATGGAAATTTCTATGATCCACTTGCAAAAGACCTAGATAATGATGGGATTCCAGATAGGTATGATAATGACTTTAGAAGTAGTAATTATTTTGAATCAACTTATGATGTTGATGGCCTTAAGAAGGATGATAAGGAATCTACACTTGGGCAACTTGAAAAATTTAAAGCCAAAATTAAAGAAGAAACAAGCTCATTACTGGATGAGAAAGATAAAGAAAAGAATAAGGGTGCAAGATAATATACTACTTTGATTTTTGGTGAATTCTATGAATTCATAAAAAACGAAGTCCACAGGGGTTATCAGGGGGTGTAGCCTCCTGATGTCCTAATAAAAAGCTCTGAGGAAACTCGGAGCTTAACTTTTTGGGAAAATAGTAAACTAAGGGTTTAAAACAAATAAGAATAAAAACTATAAGGAGGAGTTTTATGCTTAACAAAAAAAACAAAAATAGATTGCTCCAATACTTTGGTCTTAATAGCCATAGTGAAATGATGGCATATATTAGAGAAAATCAAGATGATGAAAAAGTTAAGGAAATAAAAGAATTATTCAAACCTCACCTTACAAATCTTGATGAGGAGGTGGATGGGAATGAAAAATAATTTGTATAAAGAATTTAATTGTAATAGCAAGGAAGAACTTTATGAAAAAATAAAAAATCAAGATGATGAAATAAGACCTCTTATAGAATTCCTAGATTATGCTAGAGTTAATATTAAAAATAGTAGACAAGCAATAAATAGTCCTGATACCTTTGTAGATTATGTAAAGTCAACAACTTTACCTACTAAAGATACTGGGACTATTATTTTTGCAAATACAAAAAACCATCCTGTTCATCTTAAGAGAACTAGACTAAGTTGGAAAAACAGCATAAAAGAGGCCTTAAGAGAGGGCTTAATGGCAGGAGCTAATAGTGTATTTCTAGCCTTTTCTAATGATACTCCTAATAAAAGAATAGAGGAAACTAAAGAATATTTTGAAAAAATAGGAATGAAGATTATAGATACTATTGGCTACAATAAACAAAATAATAGTTTCATATCAAAGGTAGCAGGAAGAAGCTACTATTCGACTAAGACCTATGAAATAGCCAGTGATTCAGAAAATGCTTATGGAGAAAAGGATTATAGCCTTAAGGATAAGTATGAAGATTTTACAAGCTATTTTGCTAGTAATGAACTTATAAATTTAAATGTGGTAGAAAATGTAGAAGAAATAAAGGAAGTTTTAAAAATAGGATTTCAACACCATCAACAAGAGATTTTTGGTGTTCTAATTTATGATAGTAATGAAAAGATTATTGGAGCAGAAGAGCTTTTTAAAGGAGCTACTGATGCTGCAATAGTAGATTTAAAAATTATAGCTAGGACTCTATTTAATTATCAGGATGTAAAGGGAATGGCAGTATTTCATAATCATCCTAGTGGCAATCCTACTCCTAGCAGAGAAGATATAGAAATGACTAAAAAGATAAAAAATGTAACTGAAATTTTTGAAATAGAACTTCTGGATCATTTTATAGTTGGCAAAGAAAAAACCCTATCTTTTTCACAAGAAGTTAGTGGTTTTCAAAGTGAAAATCTGAGCTATCAAGATAAGCTAGGGCAAATGTCAATTGTTAAAGAAGATAAGAATATTTATGATATGGAAAAAGTTACTCTTGAGGTTGGAGATAAAATAAAAACTGCTCTATCAGATGAAACTATTGTTTTGGATATAGATAAAGACAATGCTATTTTATTTGATGGAAGACAATTTGTTGAGGTTTATGGCTTACAGAGTGATAATGGAAAGTTTTTTTGGAATCATGGCAACTATTCTGATAGCTATCCTCAAAAGAAAGATAGTCAGATAATAGATACTATAAATAAGATGATAGATGAGGACTACGAGGGTTTCGTTAAAGCTTTGATTACAATAGAAACGGGAATAGATAATCCAGACCTATTAGATGAGCTTTACGATAGATTTATGCATAATGATGGGGTAAATCTAATAAATGATTATTTTGACGAGGTTATATATGATTTAGAAGATGAAATTACAATTGGTAAAGAAAAAGTTATGGAGACAGAAGGGAAGCTAAATAAGGATAATGAGCTTTTTGAAAAGATGGATGACTTTATAAATTCCTATACAGAACTATCTAATGCTATGTATGATGCGGACTATGATTTTGCAGATTCCTATCCATTAGAGAAGTCCTTTCATGATATAGACTTTATAGATTGGGTTGAGGCAACTAAGACAAAATTATCTGAAGAGAAAAAAGGAATGAATGTTGAAAGAATAAATGCTATTACAGATAAAGAAGATAGTAAAAAAGAATCAACTATTGCAAAACTTAATAAATTCAAAGACAAGGTGTCAAAAGATGCTATGGAGAAATCACAGGAGAAAATGGGAGTCACGAAGAATAATAGGGAGATGTAATGACAGTAGCATAAGCAACTACTGGATATGGGGCAGGCTTTGGTCTGTCCCTTCTTTTTTTATGTAACCATTTAATTTTATGTATACTCAAACAACTATAATTATGATATAATCAAATATGGATATAATTTACGCAAACATATAGAAGTATTATATATAGAAAATAAATAAGGAGGATATATATGGGATTCAGCTACAATAAACTTTGGAAGATTCTAATTGATGAAGATATGAATAAAACAGATTTTCAGAAAGCCGTTGAATTGAGTCCTACCACAGTAGCAAAACTAGGTAAGAATGAAACAGTAAATATGGAAATTTTAGCCCGCATTTGCGATTATTTTAATTGTGGAATAGAAGATATAGTTACTTATAGTCCTAGAAAAAAAACTAATGAAGATGAGAATAAATAAGGAGGTACTTTATGGATAGTAAGACACCATATATAGCTTCCCTCACAAGAGAACCTTTTATGTATTATGAAATGAAAATAACTGCAAAGTTACTTGAGGAAGGATTAAGCGAAAAAGAAGCTATAGAAAAAATATTTAAAGAAAATCTATATCAATATCCTACAGAAAGAAGTCTTAAAATGAGAGCAAGAGCTTGCTTAAAAAGATTAAATGCTCTAGAAGATGAAGAGCTTGTATCATGGATTATAAATAGACCTTTAGATATTTCAAGACAAGTATGCCTATATGCAATGATGAAAGATTCAAGACTTATATGGGAGTTTATGATTACTGTTATTGGAGAGAAATACAGAACCCGTAATTTTTCCTATAGTAGAATGGATCTAAATGTATTTTTCACAAGACTTCAGGAACAGAATAATACCGTAGCAAGTTGGAGTGACTCAACAATTAACAAGCTTAAGTCTGTATTAGGAGGTCTTTTAAAAGAAAACGGATATATAGATAAAACGAATTCTAAGAGTCTTAATGAAGTGCTTTTAGACTATAAATTAAAAGATAAAATAATTGAAAATGGAGATGCAACTTGTCTTCCAGCTTTCAATTATTTTGAGTAAAGGGGGCAGCAGAGTGAGCAATATAAATGAAAAACTTGATAGATTAAGAAGCTTGTTTCAAGATCCAGATTTTCTTACGGGAAAAGGACTTAGTAACGAAGTAAATATAAGAATGTTCTGCTATGAGCCTGAAGATGAAATGGCTGTAAGACATTTTACAAAGCAACTTGAAAAGGATAATTCGCTGGATTGCAATCTTATTTGCTATAATCTATATCATGTGTTTTTGGAAATATGTGAGGAAAAAAATATTATAGATAAGATTCCAGCTATGGAAGAAAAAAAAGGAAGTGATTTCCTTAAGGATAGAATATTAAAATTCTCAACAACAAAAGCTTTTGCAGAAAAAATGCAGTATGAGCCACATGAAAAAGGAGATGTTCTTCTACTTACAGGAGTAGGAGAGGTATATCCCTTTATGAGAGTTCATTCTCTTTTAGAAGAATTACAGACAGGATTTGATGACATTCCTATAGTTGTTCTTTATCCAGGAAGTTTTAATGGCAGATCGGTAATATTATTTAATGAATTTACACCAAATGAGTACTATAGGGCATTTAATATAATTTAGGAAGTGGGAGGGAATATAATTGAGAATACAAAATATGTTTTATGATGACATCAATAGAGAGATAAATGGTGTTATCAAAGTTGATCAAGATACGGAAGGTATAATAGAACAGGAACTTTCAGAATATGTTATTACAAGGGAACTTAAGAAACACTTTATAAGTTTTTTTAATTACTATTCAGATTCTTTTGATAGACCGACTGCTGATACAGGTGTATGGATTTCTGGATTCTTTGGAAGCGGTAAATCTCACTTCTTGAAAATCATTTCATACATTTTAGAAAATAAAGAAGTAAATGGAATTAAGACTGTAGAGAGATTCAGAGAAAAATTTACGGATGATTTAGCAACATTTATGCTGATTGATAAATCAACACAGGCCCCTACAGAAACAATTCTATTTAATATTGATATAGAAGGGCCTATGGAAAAAAACAAGACAGCAGTTTTAAGGGTATTTGCCAAGATGTTTTATAAACACCTTGGATTTTATGGTGAAAATCTTAAAGTTGCAAAACTTGAGCAGTATGTAGATAGAAAAGGAAAAACAGAAGAATTTAGACGTGTTTTTGAAGAAAAAAACGGTGATTCATGGATAGATTCAAGAGATGTATTTGACTTCTGTGAAGATGAAGTAGTTGAAACACTTATGCAAGTTCTTGGTATGAGTGAAACAGCAGCGAGAAACTGGTTTGACTCCTCTGAAGAAATTGATATTTCAATAGCACAGCTTGTGTCTGAAATAAAAGAGTATGTTGATAGTAAGCCAAATAATTATAGGCTTCTTTTCATGATTGATGAGGTGGGACAGTATGTAGGTGCTGATACTGATATGCTCCTTAATCTTCAATCTTTAGTTGAAAAGATAGGCTCTGAATGTATGGGAAAAGTCTGGGTAATGTGTACTGGGCAAGAAGCTCTAGATGAAATAATTAGAACAAGGGCAGACGAATTTTCAAGAATCCAGGCAAGATTCAAGACAAGGCTTTCACTTTCTTCATCATCAGCAGATGAGGTTATTCAAAAGAGAATTCTAAAGAAAAATAATGAGTCCAAAGCCTATCTTGAAGATGTTTATGACAAACAGAAAAGTGTTATGGACAATCTCTTTAAATTTAGAGAAGCAGTTGGAGATATAAGAGGTTTTGAAGGACCAGGAGAATTCTCTGTAAACTTTCCCTTTGTGCCATATCAGTTTATTCTCATGCAGAAGGTATTTTCTGAAATTAGGAAACATGGTAATGCAGGAAAGCATTTATCAGGTGGAGAAAGATCTATGCTTTCTGGCTTCCAGGAAGCTGCACAAAGGGTTCAGGATAGGGATGAGTATGCAATAATTCCTTTTTGGATGTTTTATGACACAGTTCATACTTTTCTTGATGGTTCAATTAGAAGAGTAATAGAAAGAGCAGAAAGAGCAGCAAGAGATGATAAGGGTCTTGAACCTATAGATGTTAATGTCTTGAAGCTGCTTTATATGATTAGGTATGTGGAAGATATACCTGCAAATCTTGATAATATTATAATTATGATGGCTGAAGATATAAGAGTGGATAAGATTGATGAAAGAAACAAGATTCAAAAATCACTGGATAGGCTTATTCGCCAGAACTATATTGCAAGAACAGGAGATACATATAATTTTCTTACTGATGCAGAGCAGGATGTAGAAAGAGAAATCAGAGATGAATATGTAGATCCAAGCGAGATTACAAGAAAAATTTCTGAAATGATTTTTGGGAATATATATACAACAAAAAAATTCCGTTATGAAAAGAAATATGACTTTGAATTTGATAAAAAAGTAGATGGTGTAAATTATGGTAATCCAGTTGGAGGAATGGAACTAGAGATCCTTACTATTGCAACAAGCGTAATAGATAAACAGGAACTTAGACTGATGACTGAATCTCAGAACAAGGTTCTTGTGGTACTTGAAGATACGGAATATTACAACTTCATAGAAAATGCTATGAAAATAGATAAGTTTGCAAGAAAGAAGAATATCCCACAACTTCCAAAATCAATGCAAGATATTATAAGAAGTAAACAAGACGATGCTGAGCATTTTAAAGAGGATGCCTTAGTGGAACTTAAAGAGGCTTTTATGAAAGCAAAGTTTTATATAAATGGAGATAGGACTACAGTAAAAGCTGGAACACCACAAGCTAAAATTGATGAAGCGTTAGAGTATCTAGTTTCTAATGTATATAATAAACTTGACTTGATTACAAAAAATGCAGATTCAGATGAAGATATTTATAAGATTCTTGATGGAAGAGAAGATGATGGTATAATGCCAGGACTAGAGTCCAACAGAAAGGCAGCAACTGAGATTGAAACCTACCTAATAGCTCAAAACCAGCAACACCTTCCTACCAATATGGCAGATGTTCAGAAAAGATTCACATCTATTCCTTATGGATGGCGAGAAAGAGATGTTGCAGCTGTAGTTGCAAGATTAATCTATGAACAAAAAGTAATTATTAAATACGGTGGAGAAACCATAAGAACAGATGATGAGAGGCTTCCAGAACTTTTATATAAGAGAAGTGAAATAGGGAAAACAAAGATTCAAAAACGTGAAATGATAAGTATTCAAAAGATAAAAGAGGCAAGAGACTTTTTAAGAGATTTCTTTGACCTTATGGATGTGCCAGAAGATGATGATGGACTTGTAGATTTTATTATTTCTAAATTTGAAAACCTAGAAGACCATTATGATGAATTACTTAATAAATATGAGGGCAATAACTATCCTGATAAAAAGAAAATAATTGAAGCAAAGGCTACTGTATCAGATCTTCTTTATGCAAAGACAGATAATATTGCCCTTGTAAACAAGCTTATTGATATGGAAGATGAGCTTGAAGATATGCAGGAAGATATGGAAGCTATTGAAGACTTCTTTAAGTCACAGGTAGATACATTTGATGAAGCAACAAGACTGGAAAGCTTGCTTCGTTCAGACCTTGATTACCTTCAAAATGAAAGTGAAGTAAACGATGCACTTAATAAAATTAGACTTATAGTCAATATCAATCCTAAAAAAGACGATTTTGATTATAGGGATGTTCCAAAACTTAATGATTATATGAAGGTAGTGAGAGAAGGACATAATAGGCTTCTTTATGGCAAACGTGAAGAAATCCTTGAAATTGTAAGACAATGTATGGAAGAAATCCATAGGGGAGATAAAAATGATAGGCTTATCGGCAATATAATTAAGAAAACTGATGATTTTTATACACAAAAGAAAAAGGAAATTGCTGAAACAGAAAGTCTTAGAATTCTTGATGGATTTATTCCTAGTCTTTGGTCTGAAAAGGATCAGGCAGTCAAAGATATAATTTCTATTGAAAAAAGTAATGCCGAAGCTGAAAGAAGACGTAATGATGAAGAAGGAAAGCAAAGTGGAGAAAATGATACTGTAAAAGAAACTGAAGTATCACCTGAGCCTGAAAAGAAAAAGCATATTAAGAAATTCTATAGGCAATCAATATTCCCTGCAAGAACTCTGGAAAGTGAAAGTGAGATAAGAGAGTATCTAGAGACTATTGAAAAAAATCTTATGACACTCTTAGGAGATTGTGATGGTATAGAAATAAACTAAGAAAGGAAAGGTAGGATATGAATAAAACAGCGATAAAAAACTTTGCAATCTGGGCAAGAAGAGAACTTATCGAAAAAGTTACTAAGAAAGCAAAGATATATGGAATAGAAAAAGATAAAGAAATGAAGGAGATGGATACTGCTCATAATGGGCAGGTCCTGACTTCTGATGATAAAAAAGCAAGAAGAATATTAATTGAAAAAATAGATAAAGATGGCTTTGATGAAACTATAGAAGAGGTTGCTTATACATGGTTTAACCGTTTTATTGCCATAAGATTTATGGAAGTAAATGGATATATACCTAGCCATATAAGAGTTTTCACTTCAGAAAATAATGAGTTTGAACCTCAGATTCTGTCAGAAGCTATACATATTGATTTACCAGGGCTTGATAAGTCAAAGGTTCTAGAGCTTTATAATGCTGGTAACAAGGAAGAGGAACTTTTTAATTATTTATTTATTACTCAATGTAATGCTTTAAACGAAGTTCTTCCAGGAATGTTTCAAAAACTAAATGACTACACAGAGCTTCTTCTCCCAGATGGGCTTTTAAGAGATGATTCTGTAATAGATGTAATGATAAGTGAAATACCTGAGGAAGACTGGAAAGAACAAGTTCAGATAATAGGATGGCTTTATCAGTATTATAATGAAGAAATAAAGGCTGAAGTTATTAATGTTACAAAGAGGAAGAATATTGAAAAAAAAGATATCCCAGCTGCTACACAAATATTTACTACTGATTGGGTAGTTAGATATATTGTTGATAATTCATTAGGTAAGTATTGGATTGAACGAAATCCCGGTAGTGATTTAAAAGAAAAGCTTGAATTCTTTATAGTGCCAAAGAATGGTGAGATAGAATATATTGATGAAAAAATAGAGCCAAGAGATTTAAGGATACTTGACAACTGTGTTGGTTCAGGTCACTTTCCTTTATATGAATTTGATGTTCTTATGGAGATATATAAGGAATGTGGATATAGGGAAAGGGAAGCTGCTGAATATATTTTAAGAGAGAATCTATATGGTCTAGATATAGATGAGAGAGCAAGGCAACTTGCATATTTTTCACTTATGATGAAAGCACGTTCTTACAGTAGGAGAATTTTAAATAAAGGTATTGAGCCACATATATATGCAATACCTGATTCTAATAATATAGATAGAAAATACTTTGAAATATTTGGGAATAGCTTAGCAGTAGAAGAAAAAGAAGAAGCAAGGAAATCAATAGAAAAACTATTAGCTACTTTTAAAGATGGAAAAAACTATGGATCCATTTTAAAAGTTGAAAAAGTTGATTTTGAGCTTTGCAGAAAATATATAGAAGATATGGATGGAGGACAGATAGATTTATTTACTTACAATTTTGACGAGTTCCAAAAGGAGATAAAGAACATTATAGACGTAACTGAAGTCATGACTATGAAATATGATATAGTAGCTACAAACCCACCATATCTGAATAGAATGAATGGACAACTTAATGAATATGTAAATAAAAATTATAGAGATTATAAAACGGATTTATTTTCAGTATTCATGTATAGAAACTTCGATTTTTGTAAACCAAATGGATATTCAGGTTTTATGACACCCAATGTATGGATGTTTTTAAAATCATACGAGGAATTGAGAAAGTTCATTGTTGAAAACAAATCGATAGACTCATTAATACAGATAGCAAAGGGGGCTTTTTTTCAAGAAGCAACAGTTGATGTTATCGCATTTGTTTTTAAAAATTTGACTTCAAATACTCCGGGTAAATATATAAGGCTAGAGGAATTTAAGGGTGGTATGGAAGTTCAGAAAGAAAAAGTTCTTGAAGCAATAGAAAACCCACATTGTGGATATTTCTATGAGACAAACACAGATAATTTTTTAAAAATCCCTGGAATGCCGATAGTTTATTGGGCAAGTGACAGTATAATCAAAGATTTTGAAGTTGGAATTTTAATGGAAGAAGTGTTAGATGTAAGGCAAGGTTTAGCAACAGCAGATAATAATAGATTTTTAAGATTATGGTATGAAGTAGAACAAGAAAAAAGTAAATTTGATTCAAAAAATGCTGAAGATTTAATTGAAAGTAAGAAAAAATGGGTTCCATATAATAAAGGTGGTCAAAGAAGACAATGGTATGGAAATTATGATTATATTGTGAACTGGGAAAATGATGGGGTTGAAATTAAAAATTTTAAAGATAGTAAAGGTAAGTTGAGGTCACGCCCACAAAACACAGGATATTATTTTAAAGAAGCTATTACTTGGTCGGATATTACTTCAGGAAAATTTGCAATAAGATATAGAATGCCAGGAGGGATACACGATGTAAAAGGTATGTCGGCATTCTATACAGGAAAAGAAAATCTTAAATATATATTAGGATTAATGAGTACACCTATTGCAAATCATATTTTTAAAATGTTAAACCCTACAATAAGTTTGCAGGTTGGTGATTTTAAAAATTTTCCGGTTATTAAAGTTGATGCTTTGATGGAAAAAAAGGTTATGAACGTTTCGAATGAAAATATTTATCTTTCGAAACAAGATTGGGATATGCATGAGACTTCATGGGACTTTCAAAAGTCTCCATTACTTTCAAATAAGGTGGATGGCAGAGTCGAAACTGCTTATGAGAGTTATAAAGGTGAAGTAAATGAAAGATTTGCAAAACTTAAAGAAAATGAAGAAGAATTGAATCGTATGTTTATAGAAATCTACGGACTTGAAGATGAGCTTACTCCTGAAGTATCTGATAGAGATATTACAGTAGCTAAAATCTTTGATAATAAAAAAGATATAGATGATGAAATAAAAGGTAACAAGTATGTAATGACTCGTGAAGATGTGGTGAAGAATTTCTTATCCTACTTTATTGGTTGTGCCATGGGAAGATATTCTCTAGACGAAGAAGGTCTTGTATTTGCTGGTGGAGAGTTTGATTTATCAAAATATACTATTTTTAAAGCAGATGGAGACGGTATTCTTCCAATAACAGATCAGGAGTATTTTGAAGATGATATTGTAGAGTTGTTTGTTAAGTTTTTAAAAATTACATTTGGAGAAGAACACCTAAATGAAAATCTTGATTTTATAGCATCAGAGCTTAAAGGTAAGAAGAGTGATAGTAGTAGGGAAAGAATAAGAAATTATTTCTTAAATGATTTTTATAAAGACCATTGCAAGATATATCAAAAGCTTCCTATCTACTGGCAATATGATTCTGGTAATAATGACGCTTGTAGGGGCTTGTTTTATCTCCATAGATACGATAAAGATATGTTTGCAAGAATAAGAATCAAATATATTTTTGAAGTACAGGATAGGTATAAACAAGATCTTGTAAGAGTAGAAGATACTATTGCGAAATCAAGTGGAAGTAAAAAAATAGAACTTCAAAAACGTGCAGATGAACTTAAAAAGAAAATCATAGAATCGCAACAATTTGAAGAGAAAGTTCAGCATATAGCAGATTCTTATATAGAGATAGACTTGGATGATGGGGTAAAAGAAAACTATAAGATATTCAAAGATGTACTTGCGAAAATTTAGGAAAGTGGGGTAATTAAAACGAAAAGTTATAATGGAATAGCTGATATATTGAACAATCCAGCTATGAAGATTATTGAACAGACTGAAAAAATGAATAGAATTTTTAACAGTCCTTCTATGCAAATTATTCAGCGACAACAAAAAAGATGTGAAGATCTTATGGGATTTACTTCAGCTATAGAAAGTATGATGCAGGCACAGGAAAGAATGAAACAGATAACAGCACCACTTGAAGGACTATATGATTTTAATAATAGAATGAATTCAATAGAATATGTTATGAATAGTATTCCTAATATAACAAATAACTTCTTGGTGGGTATTGTTAATTGCAATGAAATATTTCCTGCTTTGGATTTGTTGAAAGATGCCGAGAGGATTAAGCGATGTTTTGGGAATTCATTATTATATAAATTTATTGAAGAAGAAATTCGAGAGATTCCCATAGATAATATACCGGAGACATTTAACAATTGTATTGATTGGGAAGGGTTTACACTATCTGATGTAGATTCAAAAAACCCAACTTTAAACAATCAAGTAGAGGAAAAATGTAACGAGAAGCATGAATATATAAAACTATTTTTAATTGTATTTTTAATGCCATTGATAGTTAATATTCTTTCTAACACTATTTATGATAATACTATTGCTAAAAATAACAAAATTGTGTTTATAAGTACGGAAAATATTATTGAAGATTATTTTGTAGTTGAGTCTGTATTAAATAATGAAAATAGAATATTTTTTGTAGGGGATAAAGTGATTAAGCCGAGGGTAAAACCAGATTGTTCTTCTGCTGTAGTAGGAAATTTAGAACCTGGAAGAGTTGTTTATGCAATAGAAAAAAAGAAAAAATGGATTCATATATTGTGGAAAAATGAAAAAGGTGAAGAATGTTGTGGTTGGATTCAAAACTGGAAATTGGAATATCTTATTTTAGAATAGAATAGCCAAAATAAAAGGAGGTGGCAAGTTTGGATTTAGAAGAAATTTTAAAAGATTTGCAGAAAAGATTTAAAGAACCCTATCCTGAATTTTATAATAGGAGAATTATCTTTTGGATGGATAGGGATAGAGAATTTGAAGATGAAATTGATAATCTTGAAATTCCAGATGTAAAAACAATAAAAGTGTCTGAAAACAATAAGTTCAGAGTAAAAAAACTACTATCCTTTGATGACCAGGAGTCAGACTTTCTTGTATACTGCCCTCTTATTTTCAATGAAAAAGAAGATAATTGGATAAATGATGTTATGAGATACAGTGAGGAATTTAGGGCGGATATTGTATCTATACAGATTGACGAAATGAATTTACCAGATAGCATTGCTATTAGAAAGTCTGTAAAAGTTTATAAGAAGTTCTTTAATGCTAAAGCAAGAAGAGAACTTATAAAGAAAAAGGCAAGTAGAATTGAAAATCCCGCACATTTAGAACTTGCTATTATGGGTGAGATTGCAGGATGTGAAATGCAGCCAGGACTTATTATCAGAGAAGTTTTGAAAGCAGGCATTGAAAATGATGAGAATGATATTTATCAGGAATTTATAAATTATGAAATAGATGAAACTTTTTGGAGAATGGTAGGACAAGGAACAGGTTATCAAAGTGAAGAAAAGAGCCTAGAAAATTTATCTATTCATATACTGCTTACTGCAGCTTCAAGAAATATAAATAAAGAAGCATTTATAGGACTTGATAATTTTATTTCCAGTCCACATGAAGCTTTTTGTTTTCAATTTGTCGAGGACTGGCTTAGAAATGCTAATGAGAAAAGGAGCCTATATGAACTTGTCCGTTATGTAGAGAAAGAAATTCAACTTGATGAAAGACTGATGAATCTTGATATAGCTCATTTTGAGAGCAACGAAGCTTTTCCATGTGTTGATGAAATTATACTTATAAAGCTTATGACAAACATTAAAAATGACATAATAGATCCTGAAGATATTTCAGATATATGTGATAAAAGAAGAGTTGGAGCCTGGTATGAAGAATTTAATTCATACTATGAAGGCATTTATAACATGGGCAAAATGAAGGATTTCTATAATAAAAACCAAGCATCATTCCATATGACAAGTGCGAAGGAAGTTTGGAAATCCTATACAGATAAATTTTATTTAATGGACACTTATTATAGGAAGTTTCAGAGGGCATATCAGAAAAGCCTTAGAAATTCAAATGCTAAGCTTGATGATTTATTTAAATTTACGGTAGATAGGGCTGAAGGTATATATAAGCATTGGTTCCTAGATGATCTCCTTACTAACTGGTGTAATGTTAGCGGTAGAGAGTTTGAAGAGTATGGAAAAATTTCTGAGATTAAACAGCAGGTTGACTTCTATGACAATAATATTAAAAATGCTAAGACAAAAGTCTATGTAATTATTTCAGATGCAATGCGTTATGAGGTGGCAAAAGAGCTTTCTATAGAATTAAAACAGGATATGCAATGTAAGATAGAAATTGATGATATGTCGGGGATATTCCCTACTATTACACCTTTTGGAATGGCTGCATTGCTTCCTAATAATGGGCTTCAAACTGAAATTAGAAATAATAATCTCAAAGTTCTTATTGATGGCGAATCAACAGATATGCCTAATAGAGAAAAGGTTTTACAAAAGGCTAATAAGGACTCTAGAGTGCTTAAATATGACGATTTGATTCATATGAAGAGAGAAGAGAGAAAAGCTCAAGCAAAAGGTATGGAAGTTGTTTATGTATATCATGATCAAATAGATGCAGCCAGCCATACATCAGATTCTAGGGTTTTCTCTGCCTGTGATAAGGCTATAGATGAAATTAAGAATCTGGTTAGAATTCTTGTGCATGAGTTTTCAGCTGTAAATATAATGATTACCTCAGATCATGGTTTCCTCTATACTTATGAAGAGTTTACTGAGGATGATAAGGTATCTAAAGAAGGCTTTGAAGGTGTTGTTGATTATGGCAGAAGGTATGCAATAATGGATGAATCTGCTAATCCAAGTTTCTTGATGCCTATAAAATTTGTTGATGAAGAATCAGGGCTTAAAGGATTTGCACCGAAACAGAATATCCGTATTAAAAAGCAAGGTGGAGGAATTAACTTTGTTCATGGAGGAATCTCACTTCAGGAAATGGTTGTTCCACTAATTAGATACAGACATTTAAGAAATGATAATAAAGAATATCAGAGAAACAGGAGTAAATATGATGTTAAACCTGTAGAACTTAATATTCTTTCAACAGGAAGAAAAATAAGCAATATGATATTCAATCTGTCTTTCTATCAAAGTGAAATGCTTTCAGTAAATAGAGAAGCCGCGAATTTCCTTCTTTATTTTGTTGATGAATATGGAGAAAAAGTTTCTGATGAAGTCCGTATTATAGCTGATAAGAATACTGATAATGAGCAAGATAGAGTATTTAATGTAACATTCAACTTGAAAGCTGGAAAATATGATAATAAAAAGACTTATAACCTTGTTATCTATGAAGAGTCAGGTCAGATTCTTCCAAAGAAGATTGAGTTTGTAATAGATATTCCCTTTGCCACAGGTGAATATGATTTCTTTAGTTAAGGGGGGTGACTAGGTATGGAAGATGTAAGTTCAAGAACTGAAATAAAACAAAAACTTAGAGAAAATTTTGATGGAAAAATAGTAGCAAAAGATTTGACTAAAAAAATCAAAGAAGGGGCTAATGTTCCCGTATATGTTCTAGAGTTTTTGCTTGGGCAGTATTGTAGTAGTGATGATGAAGAAATTATTGAAAAGGGTATAGGAACAGTTAAAAAGATTCTTTCAGATAACTTTGTTAGACCTGATGAAGCTCAGAAAATACTTTCTATTTTAAGAGAAAAAGGTAGCTTTTCCATTATAGATAAGGTAACAGTAAAACTAAACATAAGAAAAAATAGGTATGAAGCGGAGTTTTCAAACCTAGGACTTAGTGATATTCCAGTACCAGAAGAATATCCAACAAGATATGATAGGCTTCTTTGTGGTGGTATATGGTGTATGATTCAACTTGATTATGATTATGATGAGAATGAGCAGAACAAAAATCCTATTAGCATTACAAGGCTTACACCTATTCAAATGCCACAGGTGGATATAAAAGAGCTTAAAGAAGGTAGAAGCAAATTTACAAAAGAAGAATGGATAGATGTTATGCTTCGTTCTATTGGTATGGAGCCTGATGAATTTGAAGAAAGAGAAAAATGGTTGTTGCTTACAAGATTAATTCCACTTGTGGAAAATAATTTTAATCTATGTGAATTGGGTCCCAGAAGTACAGGGAAATCTCATATTTATAAGGAGATTTCCCCTAATAGTATTCTTGTGTCTGGAGGACAGACTACTGTTGCAAATTTGTTTTACAATATGGGAAGAAAGACAATCGGTCTTGTAGGGCTTTGGGATTGTGTAGCATTTGATGAAGTTGCAGGAATAAAATTCAAAGATAATGATGGTATACAGATTATGAAAGACTATATGGCATCAGGCTCTTTTGCAAGGGGAAAAGAAGAAAAAGCCGCATCGGCTTCAATGGTATTTGTAGGTAATATTAATCAAAGTGTAGATGTACTTTTGAAAACTTCCAGCTTGTTTGATCCATTTCCAGAGGAAATGGCAATAGATACAGCTTTTCTTGATAGAATGCATTGTTATCTTCCGGGTTGGGAGATTCCTAAATTTAGACCTGAGCATTTTACAAATGATTACGGTTTTATTACTGATTATCTTGCAGAATTTATGAGGGAACTTCGCAAGGATCAGTATGGAGATAGCTTAGACAAGTATTTTAGATTAGGCAAGAATCTCAATCAAAGAGATACTATTGCAGTTAGAAAAATGGTTAATGGATATTTGAAAATTGTATATCCACATGGTGAATTTACAAAAGATGATCTTGAAGAAATACTATGCTTATCTCTTGAGATGAGAAGAAGAGTGAAGGAACAACTAAAGAAAATAGGTGGTATGGAATTTTATGATGTGAACTTCTCATATATAGATTTAGATACTTTTGAGGAAAAATATGTAGGTGTTCCTGAACAGGGAGCTGATAAACTAATTCCTGATGGTATGCTAAATCCAGGACAAGTTTATACAATTGCTAGTGGAGGAAATGGAATGATTGGTTGCTATAGATTGGAGTCTCAAATGCTTCCTGGTAATGGAAAATTTGATAGAACAGGACTTGGGACTAATCGTGAATCTAAAGAAGCAAGTAATACTGCTTTTAATTATCTTAAAGCTAATGGTAATAGGATTAGTGCTTCAATAAGTACAACTACAAAAGATTATATTATAAATTATCAAGATTTACAGGGTATAGGAATGACAGGGGAGTTGGCTCTTCCTACTCTAATTGCATTATGCTCAATTGCACTTGGAAAACCTGTTATAAGTAATTTGGCGGTGCTTGGAGAAATAAGTATCGGTGGAAGTATTATGAAGGTTACAGAAATTGCAGATAGTCTTCAAGTTGCACTTGATAGTGGAGCAAAGAAAGTTCTTATACCTAGTACATCTTTTGTGGATTTTGGAACAGTTCCTGCAGAACTTATGAGTTCATTTCAAATAATTCCATATCAAAGTGCCGAAGATGCTGTATTTAAAGCTTTGGGGGTGGAGTGATTTTGAATATATTAGTAATAAAACTTGTCATTATAAAATGTTGAAAGGGGTTGACTTAATTTTATGATTTTTACTGAAGAACAATTAAAAGATTATGCTAAGCCACTTAGTGAAACTGAAGAAAATCAATGTAAAAATGCTATAAGAATGGTATCAAATGCATTAAAAGATTTGGGTCTTAGTGAAAATGAAATGGAGACTATATATGGTGCTTCTACAGCATATCAAATTAGAATGAGTGGTGGTCTTAGTGGGTATGATATTAAATTGTTTTTGCAAGGTTCTTATGCAAATAATACAAATGTAAGAGGACATAGCGATGTTGACATTGCAGTAGTACAGGAGGATATATTTCGACCTGCATACAGATTAAATGTATCTGGAGCAGACTATGGATTTACAAATGCAACTCCCAGGATAAAAAGTTTTAAAGATGAAGTTGAAGATATATTAAGAAATCACTTTGGTAAAGATGTTGAAAGAAAAAATAAATCAATAAAAATTAATGGGAATTCATACAGAAAGGATACCGATAGTGTACCATCAATGAGACATAGAGACTATAGGCAAGATTATACATTTGATAAAGAAAACTATATCGGTGGTATTTTAATAAAAGCTGATGATGGCCAAGAAATAATTAATTACCCAGAGCAGCATATAAAAAATGGTGTCGAAAAAAATAATGCTACAAATTATTACTTTAAAAAGATGGTTAGAATTGCTAAAGAACTTAGATACCAAATGAAAGATTTAAGATATCCATATGCCCAAAAAGCAAGTTCTTTTGGTGTAGAATGTCTTTTGTGGAATGTTCCAAATGAATACTTTACCAAATACAGTACCTATCGTTACGCTTTTGATGAGATTGTTGGGTACTTATATGATAATAGATATTCCACTCTTAATTTTATGGAAGTTAATAATATAAAAAAATTATGTGATGATTCACCTGATAGACGAGATATTTACAAAGGGTTTATAGAAGAGTTGAAAGGTTTTTATGAATATGAAATCTAAAATAAATAATTTATTAAAATTATCGGCAATATTTTGTGTAATTATTTTTTTAGTTTTAAAATATTTAAAAGGTTCGGAGACATTGTTAGACAACTGGGAGTTAATTACACAAGCTGCAGGATATAGTGCCATATTAACGTTGGTATATGAAAAATGGATTTGGAGGATAAATCCTTTAATCAAAATACCTAAATTCAAAAAAGAATATGGTGGTTTAATAAAATATGAATATAATGGAATCCAAGGAACTAAAAATATAGATATAAAAATTTCTCAAACATTAACTAATGTATATGTTTCGATAAAAAGTGATGAGATTACAAGTAAAAGTATAACAAGTGAGTTAGTAGAAGAAAATAATAAATATGTGTTATATTATACTTATATCACTCAACCCAAAAGTGAATTTAGTGATGAGAATCCTATCCAATATGGCACCTGTAAAGTGCTTGTTGACGATGTAAAGGAGTTTCATGGAATTTATTGGACAACCAGTAAAACCAAAGGCGACATTTACTTTGTAGAAAATAAAAAAGATAGCCAAGCAATTTTTTATCGCTCGACCTCTTTCCCTAAATAGGTATCATAGTTTTTCTTATACTGATATAGTTTCTTTTGTTCCTGGCGGGACTGATTGAGTTTCTCAATGAGAGACTCTTTTTTTGTATTTAATTTTTCAAGTTCTTCAAATATCTGTTTTGTGGTAGGAAGAGTATTGGAGTTCTGAAAACTTTCGGTAACTGCTTTTTTATAAAGCAAAAGTTGAGCATTATACTCGTTAGTAAAAGCCTTATCCTCGGGATGATTTTTAGCATATTTATAAATTTCTTTATACTGCTCAATGATATATCTGTTTTCCATAGTCTGCTTTTTTTCTTCAATTAGTTTTTCTATCTTCTTGTTTTCTGAAAGAAGATTTTGAATTTCAGAAGCTTTATCCTGGAGTGCTTTTTCTAACTGTTCTTGTGTTTTGAAGCCTTCACTTCTAACCTGGTTGATTGTATCTGCCATAGTATAAAGATTATGCTTTACTGCCCAATGCTTGTATCCAGGAGAGCCTTTAACCTTCTCGTTAGCATTAATATCAATAATATTATCCAAGGCCTTAAATGGAGATTTAGGACGTTTTCCTCGTATCTGAATTTCCTCTGAAATACGTTCTTTTAATCTTTCCTCAGTATAATCTTCTCCAATTCGCATAGCTCTAGTGAAACGCTTTTGACCCTCTTTTTTCTTGAAAGCGATATGCTTTCCATGTTTAATTTCATATCCATACTGCTCCATAAGATAGAGGAAATCTTTCCAGTCTTTAGCTTTCTTAGCAGCTCTATCAATATCAAACTGGAGTCTTCCCTTCCATGAAGTGCCTTCCTTTCTCTCCTGATATTCCCTATAGGATTTACCTTTTGTCTTATACTTTTTCTTGTATTTTTCATAGTATTCATCTATGACAACAAGATTATTTTCCTTACATAGCTTATCACTTTGGTAGCGGATTTTGTGGTAACTTCGTTTATTTGATTGATAGCATTTACCTGTTTTCCAGTTTACATTATTAAAAATAATGTGATTATGAATATGGTTACGATCTACATGGGTTGCTAGAACATATTCGTATTCACCATTTAAAACTTCTTTAGCCAGAGCAAGACCTATCTCGTGTGCCTTTTCAGGACTTACCTCTTCAGGAACAAAGCTTTGTATTAAATGTCTAGCTAAAACTGTTCCTCTAGTATCATTGACTTCCCTTGTATTCATAAACTGTAAATGGGCAGTTGAAGGAGAGCAGCCATCAGAACTTATCAATATTTGCTCATCAGTTTTATCATTACTAGTAATATAATTAATAGCAAGATTTAGAGTAGATTTGATGGGGTGTATTTTTGTAATAGCCATATCAATCAGGCCTATTCATATATTTTCTTGTCAGGATATTTTGAATTTTTATTATTTCTCTTGAGATATCATCATTCTCTTTTTTAAGATCTTCAATATCTTCTCTATAGATTATTCCTGTACTATTTACTCTCTTTGCAATTTGGTTAAGGTTGTTAGAGTTTTTCCCTATAAGAGTTTGTAGCCTTCTAAAAATATTCATATCAATTACAAATATAGGGGCTTCAAGGACACTTTTCCTTATAAAATGTCCCATTGATTTTGACTTGCTCATTTCAAGTTTTTTCTTAAAAAGTTCCTTTTCTTCATCAGTAACCATTACATGAATATCATTTTTTCTAAGTCTATTTGCCATATAAATCCTCCTTTTCTTTCTTCTTTATAACAGGGTATTAGGGGTGTCCCCTAAATCATTCCGATAGGAACAAGTAGAAAATTGGATAAAAAGAAGCGAACCTAAATGGGTCCGCTTCATCAATTTTCTCGTAAGTGTGTCTACACTTACTGTGCTTGCTATTAAAGTTATTTTAAAAGCAGGCATTAAGCTAAGTATTTGATTTATATATTTATATTACCGCACTCTATGGCGAATGTCAGCGTGAATTATAAAATTTCCATGTTATATTAGCAAGGTATGATTTATTTGGTACAATAGTAGTTAATAAATTGACTTATTATTTTAAGTATGTATCAGGAATGGGGGGATAATTTATGATAGTAAGTCCAGAAACATATATCAGTCTTTTACAGGATAAAAACTATGAAGAACTTATAAAAGAAAGAGATAGTTTAATAGATGAAATAAAAGAATATGAGAAAACATTGGATGACTCCATAGATATGGGTATGAATCCTTCAAGGGAAGTCGTTTATAAGTGTAACCATTTATATTTATCGAAAATATGTGAACTATTATATGAGAGGTTTGCAATTAAGGATTTAAGCAGTATCTCAAATAACTTTAAGAACAATGATTGGATACATATATTAAAGGAGTATTTAGTAGCAAATAATTTATTTGAGATATGGACAAATGATAATATAGAGCAACGAAAAAATGGTAGAGAATTTACTTTATCAGATCATGTAAAAGGATTAATTTATTCTTTATTAAGCAATCAAAGACCTTGGAAAGGGATCGTCGCTAACATGGATAAAATAGAGAATATATTTTATAACTTTGATGTTGATAAGATTAAAGCTGAAAAGCCTGAGAGATTTATAAATGAAATTCGTCAAATTAAATGTGGAAATCGAGATATAAGTCAGCAAATGAAAAGCCTTTCTTCAAACATTGCAATAATGGAAAAAATCGAAAAAGATTATGGAAGTATGGATAATTTTGTTACCTCAGTCCCTACATATGAAATAGTAAAGCAAATATCGGATAATAAATCAAAATATAAAATTCATAGAGTAGGGGAAGCTTTAGCTTGGGAGTATTTAAGAAATGTTGGAATAGATGGCATGAAACCAGACGTTCATTTATGTAGATTTTTTTCTGGAGAACGTATGGGAAGAGGAAATAACACACCAGCAAGGATAAATGAAGTTTTTGAAACGGTTTTAAAACTATCTGAGGATACAGGAGTTTCTATGTCAGAAATAGACTCACTGGTTTGGAATTTTTGTTCATCTGGATATGGAGAAGTATGTACCTCGAATCCTAGATGTGAAATATGTCCTATAAAAAAATATTGCAATAAATACTCTTAAGAGGATTAGTTTAGGATTATAAAATAATAATATTAGATTTGTAGAAAGCAATAGAAGTTTAAATTATATTAGCAAATAATATTAAGTGGTTATGAGCATAAACAAGGGGGTGTAAATTTGCTGGACTTAAAAAAATTAGTGTCTAAACTTTTTTCCTATGCAGAAATAGAAAAGATCGAAGTATATAATGAATTCAGTTTCCAACATGAGCTAGGCATATTTTTAAGAAAAGAACTAGACAGTTATATAATTCAGTTTGAAAGAAATGTATCTTATTTTTCAATAGGAAGTAAGACAATCAAAAAAGAAATTGATATCTCTATCTTTAATAATGATAAAACAGAGAAATATGCCATCGAATTAAAACATCCATTAAATGGTCAGTATCCTGAGCAGATGTACTCATTTGTTAAAGATATAAAGTTCATGGAAGAGCTAAAAGAAAATGGATTTGCAAAAAATGCAGTAGTAATATTGGTATCGGATAGACCTTTTTATGCAGATCAAAGGAATAATGGAATCTATAAATATTTTAGAGATGAATACAGGGTCTATGGAGATATATTCAAACCAACAGGAGCAATGAAGGGGAAAGAATTTATTCCTATAAAAGGAGATTATAATTTCACCTGGCAATCTCTAAATAGAGAGAAAAAATATTTTATTGTAGAAATTTAAAGAAGTGAAAGGGAGGTGTTGATGTGGATAGAATTATTTATATAGGACAAGAGAATGTAAAAATAATTAATAATGAAGAATTTTCTTCTGATATTTCTGAATGTTTTTCTGATATTCCAGATTTGGGACATCCTTTGATAAAGGGTGCAAAAGCTACTTTATCTAGTATAGAAAAGATGCTTTATTCAGCTCCAGCTTTTATAAGTTTAATAAAATCATCAGTACCTAAAGAAACTTTTCAAGCAGTGTTAACTGACGAACAAAATAGAAAGTTAGCCGAAGGATCATTAAAATTAATGACTAGGAAAGATGGTTCTTTGATGGCAAACTTGGTTAACCCAAAGACTAAAAAAATAGTATCAACTATATCTTTAGAAAAAACTAATATTACACCAGATATAAGTCAAGCCATGACAAATTATGCAACTCAGATGCAGATTGCTCAAATTGCAGAACAAATTCAGTTAATACAAATATCCGTTGAAAAAGTAAGAAAAGGACAAGAATATGATAGATTAGCTTCTGCATATAGTTGCAAACAGAAACTTTTACAAGCGATGGTTATAAAGAATCAAAAGTTAAAAGAATTAGCTTTGATGAGAATTGCTAGTGATTCTGAGGATAGTAGAAACCTTTTAATGTTAAGCCAAAATGCAAGTTTGGATTTTATCAAAAATCAGCCAGAATCATTTTGGGGGAAGATACTACCTACATCAAGTCCTGATAAGATGGATGATAGAATAAATGAAATAAGAGAAAATTTATATGCAGTTAACATGGTTTCATTTGTAGAGGCAATGGCATATTTTGAGATGGGTGAAGCTGAAGCTGCTCAACAAAGTTTACAATATTATGCTGAATACATCCAAAAAACTTATTTAGATATTGAAGGGCTAGTTCAACGATTAGATATGCTAGATCCATCACCAGAAAACTACTGGTCAAAGGCATTACCAGATATAAAGAAAAGGATCATGGAACTGCCATTTAATGTAGAACAAAAAATATTGGAAGGAGAAAAATATGGAGATGAATAAATGTAAAAATAAGAAATGCCAAAGAGACTTGCCTGAGGGCTATAAGCATAGATATTGTGAACATTGTAGAAATAAATATGCTAAGAGGACTAAGGATGGGATAAAAGCAGTGGGTGGCGTTGTAGGAAGCTTTGCACTTCTGATTTTAACTAAAGGAAAATTTGATTCTAGGGATAAATAATTTAGAGAAATAGTTTTATAATTTCACCTAGCAACTTTTAAATATAGATAGAAAACATTTTATTATTGAAATTTAGGGGGATAAATAAATGTTTTTAATAGATAAAAAAATGAAGCTATATCTATAAGTAAAAAACTTTTCAAGAGCTAGAATTTAAGGAACGTCAACATATACAAGAATGGATAAGCAAAAACACAGACATTCTTGGGGAGAGTCTTCTCATAATACAAAAAGAGTTTAGCGGGTTTGATGATACTAAGGAAAGACTCGATTTATTAGCTATCGATGAAAATGGCAGCCTTCATATTATTGAAAATAAATTAGATGACAACAGTATTTCAAAAAAAATAGAAAGAGTGAATTGGTTATGGAGATATTATTTAATGCAAAATCATTTGGAGAGCAGTCTATAGAAAAACAACAGATAGAAGCTTATAGCCAAGCAATATTCTCGATTTATAATACATTAAGGGAAACTTTAGATTTATCGTTACTAAATTCAATTATTATTCCAGAAGATTATAAAGAAGGTTTATTTGATTTTCAACGAATTAATGGACATAGAGAGTTTATTACTGAAAATGAATATGGTAAAGGGATGGCACAAGTAGTGTCTAGTGATAATGAAAGTGGAGAAACAGTATATAACATAATCATTGATAAAAATATAATATTCACATTAGTGGGTGAAGAGCAATTACAAGCTATAGAAGATAGTCTTAACTCTGAAGAAAAATATGCTTTGTTTTTATCATCAAGACAGTTGGCTATTAATACATTGTACCATGAATTTGGGCACATTCATGAATATAGCTCAAATAGAGAGATAGAGTGGATCCAAAATAAAGAGGTAAAAACTGATTTGCGATCACAATATATTCTTTTAGCCATGCAATGCTGGAGCGAGTATTTTGCTTGTAGAACTTCATCAACGACATTTCCTTTTGGGGAATCGGATGCTTTAGAAATAATCAAAACCTGTAATGATACTGAGGATGGATTACAAAAACAACGAAGTAAATACAATAGAAGAATAATAGGATTAAATGAATTTGTTTTAGAATTTCATGATTATACTGGTTTTATTTTAAAAAAGATAGCTAGTGCTCATGGCAATTTATATTGTTTAGGTGATTCTAGGGAAAAAATAATAGATGCTATTGAAGAAGGGTTTGGAGAATCATATACAAAAGCTATCTGGAAGGATTATGGTAAAGCTTTAGATAAATTATATCTGGATTATCCAGATTGGAAAGATGATACTGTTTTCAATGATATATGTGATGTGATTATTAAATATTATAATCAATATGAGATTTATATAAGTGAAACACCTCAGGGGATATATTATGACATACCCGTAAGGCTGTGATTTAAATATCACTTAATCAAGAATAGTAAAGGAAGATGTAAAATGAAAGATTTACATGAAGTTTTGACAAGTTTTTCAAAAGAACTTACTAGAGTAAATCAGGATAATGTTCTAACAAAAAAGGAACTATGTGATAAATTATATTCATTTATAGACCCTAAATTAGAAGGGGAAAATGTTGATAAGGAGATTTTTATATCCAATTATATTTATATTTTACAAAAGATAATAGCTGACTTATGCGAGATAAATGAGCGTTTACAAGATCTGAAGCACTTAGATGCTACTATTCCAGCAGAGAAAGACTATGAACACAGGAAGTTAAGATACTTTGCTAATCTAAATAAGCGGGCAAGGGATGAAATAATTAATTTTCTAAGTATCAGATTACTAGATTATTTAATAGAACATAAGTCTGTAGATTATGCTTCTAGACAAGATGATAAAGGTCTTAATTTAATGCTACAAAGTTGTTATGAATACAGTTTTTTTAAAAAATATTATGATCCTGATTATGATTTTTCAACAGAAGCGAAAATTAGATTTATTCCTGGAGTAAAATTAGAGAATTTCTTAGATGTAATCAATGGTTACATAAAGTTAAAGCATGAAGATTTAAATGCATATCAGATAGAACTAAGCAGAATCGTAAGAGAAAACAATGTATTGGACTATCTATGTGGAAAAATAGAAGTACATAATATAATGAATCGTCGGTTAGAAGTATTTAATACTTTGGAGACCTTATATGAGGATAAAAAATGGCAACCTTTTATATCCCTTGCAATATTGCAGATTGAAGGGTTATTTTATGACTGCTGTAATGTTTTAAAAGTAAATGAACTAAGTGGTTTGGCAGGAACTTTGGTTGAGAAAGTAGATAAATCGTTCCGTGATAATCACATATTGATGTTATCCGTGTATCCATATTATATGTTTGAAATCCCGGAGATAAGAAATGAAATTGCACATACAGGATTAATAGAATCCGAAAATTTAGAACATATAGCTAATGAATTGATACTTGATCTAAACACTGTAATTTCATGGATTTATGAGATATCACATGAAAAATATAAAATTTTGATGATGATATCAGATGCACTAGTGTTTATGCTAATCTAAAAATAGGTCAGCTGGCTCATTGAAAATTAGGTCACTTTCTTAAGAAAATATGGTATCCTTTCAGTATAAACTGGGAGGAGGAAGAGAAGGAAGTGATAAAATTGAATCAAAAACAAAAAATCATACTTAAACATATTGACGGTATGAGCAATCGAAGCATTGCCAGTGAGCTTCACATGAGCAAGGATACTGTAAATAAATATGTAAATGAGTATGAAAATCAAAAGCAAGAACTTTTAGCAAAAAATCCTGAAACAGATACAAAAGAATTAATTCAAGCAATTGTTGAAAAACCAAAATACAATTCTGAAAACAGAGGGCCAAACAAGGTAACATCTGAGATGATTGAAGTAATTGAAGAATGCTTAAAGGTTAATGAATGGAAGCGTGCTAACGGTATGTCAAAGCAGCAAATGAGAAAAATTGATATTCATGAATACTTGTTAAAGAAAAATTTTAATATTAGTTATTCATCAGTTAAAAGATTAGTTAAAACAATCGAGGATAGGCATCGTGAAGCTTTCATAAGACAAGAATATGTTCTTGGAGATGTATGTGAATTTGACTGGGGTACGGCAAAATTAGATATAGGGGGAGAAGGATATAAAGCTTATCAAATGGCAGTTTTTACTCCTGCTAAAAGCGGAATCAGATATTCAATGCTTTTTAAATCTCAAGATACTCCAGCATTTCAACAATCACATGCAGAATTTTTCTCATTTTGCAAAGGTAATTTTAGAACAATGGTCTATGATAATATGAGGGTTGCAGTTAAGAAATTTGTTGGATTGTTCGAAAAAGAGCCAACAAAAGCATTGACAGAATTATCAATATACTATGGATTCAACTTTAGGTTCACGAATATTGCAAAAGGCAATGAAAAGGGCCACGTTGAGAGAAGTGTAGAATATGTTAGAAGAAAAGTATTCAGTGAGCCGGGTAATGACAAATTCGACACTCTTGCAGAAGCAAACAAGTTTCTTTTTGAAGAATGTATGAAGCTTAATAATAAAGAAACATCTAACGGATTGGTGCCGATGGAAATCTTTAAAGAAGAGCAAAAACACTTGTTTCCTAACTTACCTAAGTTTGAAAGCAGTATTTATTCAGAAAACCGTGTTGACAAATATTCGACCGTAACGGTAAGTCAAAATCATTATTCTGTGCCGGATACATTAGTTGGTAAAATGGTAAAAGTGAAGATGTTTACAGATAAGATAATTATCTACTACGATAACAGCATTGTAGCTAAACATGACCGCAGTTTTAAACTGCATGACTGGAAAATTGAGATTCATCATTATCTTAGAACTCTACATAAAAAACCAGGTGCCCTCAAAGGAAGCACAGCACTGCTCCAAACGGACACCCAGATCAAATATATCTATGAACAGTATTATACCAAAGATGCCAAGACATTTCTACAAGTTTTAGAAATTATTTATGAAAAAGGAATCCATGCTGTGACAGAAGCTTTAAGGGAACTTGAAAAACTGTCACCAATGGATATGAGTGCTGATAAGGTTAAGGTGATTTGTGAAAGTAGAAAGGAAAAAGAAATTTGCGTTACTGTTCCATTAAATGATCATCTAACTGAAAAATCAAGGAGCACATTATCGATTTATGATAAACTTGCAGCACTCCAATCAAGAAAGCTTAACAAGGAGGCTGTATAGTATGAAGGTTAAATTAAATGAAGAGATTAAAGAATACTGTAATATATTGAAACTTAAAGGAATTAAAACTCACTATGAAGAAGTAATATCTGAAGCGGCTGATTATGAGGATTTTCTTCATAAGCTTTTAACTTATGAGATGGAAGAAAAGGATAAGCGTTCCATTGAATGTCGTATTCGAAATGCACATTTGCCTTACAGGCAATATATTGAAGATATTGAAATTGACTGTCTCCCAGTAGATATGCAGAAAAGACTTCCTGAGTTAGCAACACTTGATTTTATCGAAAAAGGCAAAAATATCATAATGACCGGTAACCCGGGAACCGGAAAAACTATGGTTAGTATTGCTTTAGCATTAAAGGCTTGCATGGCAGGTTATAAGGTTCTGTTCACGACAATTCCACTACTGGTTACTACATTGAAGGAAAGCAATAGCGCTAAGACCTTGAGATATTTTGAGAATAGATTTGAAAAATATGACCTTGTAGTGGCAGATGAACTTGGGTACACCTCGTTTGACCGGGAAGGGACAGATCTGCTGTTTAATAATCTTTCTTTAAGGGCAGCAAGGAAATCAACAATAATTACTTCTAACCTTTCATTTGAGCGTTGGATTGAGGTTTTCGGTGATCCGACAGTTACAAGTGCGATGATAGATAGACTTACTTACAAGGCAATTCTTGTCGACATGGAGGGTGATTCTTATCGGCTAAGAGAAACATTAAGAGAAAATGGTGCATCTATTAAATCTTTAACAGCTTAAAGTATTTGTGCCTTTGTACACAAATTTTAGAGGCACATTTATTTACAAGAAAGTGACCTAAAATTAAATGGTCTTTTGACCTAATTTTCGGTTGACAAATACAACTAGATAATAAGAATAGTGAAGACATAAATGTACTGGCTTCAACACTTGTCTATGAGATGGTTTTATGGATGGATATCGCAGATTTCAAATATCTGGATATACTAAAAAAACCATCAGATTATTTCGATGAAATAGGATGTATGAAAACACCGATAGGATATTGGGAGGCTATCATCGATAAAATAATGAATATTATTAAAACGGAAACATTTTGGAGTATAATTGATGAGCATATTGATGAAACTGAGAATTTTGAAACTAATAAACCATTTAATTTACTAGTTCTTGCTGATAAGCTAAAAAACACCTTTATTCCCATTTTAGATAAAGATTCACCTGAAAAATTAGCTTGTCAACGTGTAGCTGCAAAGATACATGAAATGAAACAACGGTAATGGAGTGTTTATACTTTAAAAACAAATAAAGCGATTACTATAAGAATAATTTCTCTTAAGGTAGTCGCTTTTTCTTTGCTTATTTATATTAAAATTCTTCAAGCTTGCTCATTCTGTATCTCCATACTGGAAGGGCAATAATTCCAAAAACCATATATTTTAGAAAAAGACTAAGCATATGATTCTGGGACAAAACAATATCTCCATTAAATGTGAAGCTTTGATGGAAGAACTGAATTACAGGAGTTAGAAGTCCTATTGTAAACGGTACTGCTATGCCTACCCCTACAAATGTTATAAACAAATTAAGTATATTGCTTACTCTAGGGAAAGTATCATTGATAAATAAAATCAAGAGTCCATAAAGAATTACTGCAAGGATTCCAACACCTGCATCAAGTAAATATTGAAGTTTTCCTTCTACAAGCTTTGTGGCTACATTAGGATGGAAGAAATAAATTGAATAAAATAAGATAACAAAAAAGTCAATTCCAAATGCCATTGTCTTGAAAGAAAACAGGGTAATATTCTTATAAAGTTTTATAAAAAGAACTAATATTGTTAAACATATTCCTAAAAACAATCCTATAAACATAGCAATCACCTGATAAATTATTTTTTTATTTCCTATATCTATAAATTAATTATATCACTCTAATATGGCTGGTGGCCAGACCTAAAATAAAAATTACCATATTTTTTGAAAGAACTATTGCAATATTTTCCTATAGGCATTATAATAGTAATCACCAACAGTTCGTTGGTGATTAGAAAGGAGGTAGAACATGAGAACAAAAAGTCCAAAACGTATGAAAGAAATAATTGATTTTGTCAATGAATACACAAATCATTATAGGACTTCTCCTTCTACCAGAGAAATTGCAAAAGCTGTAAAAACTGATAATGGTACTGTATACCGTTATCTTGTAGAGATGGATGAAAAAGGTATGCTCGAATATAATGGAAAAGAAATCATAACGCCAACCATTAAAAAAATGGAAACTGACATGATACAAGCGGCTGTCCTTGGATCAGTATCTTGTGGGGTTCCTCTTTTAGAAGAAGAGTATATCGAAAGCTATGTATCCTTACCTGTAAAATTCTTTGATAAGGGAGATTATTTTATCCTTAGAGCCAATGGAAATTCTATGATAGAAGCTGGAATTGAAGATGGTGATTTGGTAGTTGTGAGGAAACAGAAAGAAGCTAATGAAGGTCAGATTGTTGTTGCTCTTCTTGAAGATGGAAGCACTACATTAAAAAGATTATATCTTGATAAAGGAAATAAGTGCGTAAGGCTTCATCCTGAAAATAGGAATATGTCAGATATAGTAATAGCAAACTGTTCTATTCAAGGGGTAGCTGTAAAAATTATGAAAGATCTAATTTAATTTCTAGGGTAAAAAATTATGTTTATTGTTAGAAATTGATATAAGTCAATTTCTAACAATAAACTTAGAAAAGAAGGATTTAAGATGAAGAAAAAAATGATAGCCTTCTGTGGTATGTAGGTGTTAGATTAGTAACTCATCTGTAGTTTTCTTTCCCTAATCCACTTAGAAGGCAATAAGAAAAGAAGGATTGCAGATGAAAAAAAGAAAAAAATATATTATAGGATGCCCATATTGTGGGAAGGAGTTATGTAAAAGTGGTTTTACAAGTAGCTTTAATGATATGGAAATTAAATGCTCCAAATGTGGGGCAAACATAGAAATTGAAATTACCAATGGGATGATTATTTTTCATCCAGACAAGAAGATATCCATGGTAGCTGAAGGCTCAGTAGGATATAAAGAAAAAGAAAAAATATAAGGAATATTAAGTGAGTTTCTGTGAAATTTATGTTGTAGCCATTGGACTGAGCAAAGAACTCTTAAGAATGGGAACATAAATTAAAAATCTATGGAGGACTGTATTCGGCCTGTACCGTTAGGAACCACATAGATAAAATACTTTGAACCTGGAATCAGAATCCAGGAATAAGTCAAAGTTCTATACTTACATATTTCAAAGAAAATTTAATAGATTGAGGTTTATACAGAGATGTTGAACTGGGCTAGAACCCTTAAGAACAACAGTTATAAATCAAGAGTTTGTTGAATGATCTGAACTGGACAAGCATTCAATTATAAATTGAACAAGAATCCTTAAGAGTCACGCAAAACGGAAGTATTTATCTGAATAGATAAATCTGTTTTGTGTGGCTCTTTTTTTATTTCCCAAATACTTTCGTTATATGCGTCGGCTCTTAAACAAAAGAAAGAGCAGGTGCATATGAAAAAACGATGGGAAACCTACATTGCTAGATATCCATAATCTCTAATTTTAAAAACTTATTGATTTTTAAAATTAGGAGGTTATGGAAAATGAAAGAAAATAAAAAGAATTACTATCTCTTTGTAGGAGATAAAAAGATAGATGTATCAGAGAAAATTTATAAAGAATATTGGCAAGAAACCAATAGAGAAAATTATCTTAAAAGGCTAGATAGAAAGAATAAACTAAGTTATTTCTCAGAACTTGTTACAGAAGAAAAAGATAGAACTATTGAGGAGAGATTTGCAGATAAAAGTATTGACATCGAAAAATTAGTAGCTGTAAAAATGCAGATTGCAGCTCTTCATGAAGCCTTGAATAAGTTAAACCCTGAAGAAAGGGAAATTATTCAGGCTCTTTTTTTTGAGGAAATACCACAAAGAGACTTGGCTAAAAAACTGAATATAAGCCAAGGAGCTGTCTTTAGAAGAAAAGAAAAAACCTTAAAAAAGTTAAAAGAATTCTTAATAGATTGGGAGTAAAATAAAAGTTTTTTAAAAAATAGCGAATCAGAGGGGCAGTTTTTTCACTGTTAAATATAAGGGGTAATTTAAGCAATTCCCTAAATAATAAAAGATATTTTTATAAATTAATTTGAACTTTGATAACTGAATAGACCAAGACAGGACAATATCCGTTTATGGAGCCAGTAGAAGCTACGCCATGACCACTTTGCTGAAGTATACCTTCGGTTTAAATAAATACTTGCATAACGCTAAATGCAAAGGAAACAAAAGTGAAAGCGATAGATAGTTTGCTACAGGAAAGGTCTGGTAGGCCTTTTTGCGAAGATATAAATGGTGATAATGATACTTCTATACGTTGTTGCTTCCCACCGAGAAAAGGGGAGAGGTGAAATTCCTATGTAGCTACCAGGCACTTGTCAATGTCATTAAACTTAAATTTAAAAATATTAAAGAAAGAAGAGGTATCGAAATGAAAACTATTAAAGATAAAAATGAGAACTCTTCTTCTGTCAATCATAAATGTAAAGATGAATTATCAATGGGAAGATACATAGATCAAGAACTAGCAGAAATTCCTGAGGATAAAAAGAACATATTTATTCAGGTAGGTAATGTTCTTGTTAATTGTTGTATAGGAGATACAAGAGTTAGTATGGATGATTTTGTATCAGATTTATGTAAATTAGAATTAAGGATTTAGGGTGCTGACAGATATATATAAGTGCGGTAAGATGAAAATATAAAGTTTCTGAAATCCTTAATAAATTGCACCCAAAATATTTATTAAGGAGAGAAGAGAAATGAATAAAACTAAAGCTTATATGTATCTTCGTTTATCAAGAGATGATGGGGATGAAGGTGAAAGCAATTCTATCACAAATCAAAGGGAACTTATAAAAAGCTATGCTGATAAGGCAGGCTTTAAGCTTGTCAAGGAATTTATTGATGATGGTTATACAGGTTCCAACTTTCATAGGCCAGATTTTAAAAGAATGCTTAATGACCTTGAAAAGAAAGACTGCAAAACGATTATTGTAAAAGACCTTTCAAGATTTGGAAGAGATTATATTGAGTCGGGGAAGTTTCTTCAGAAAACTTTTCCTCAAATGGGAGTTAGGTTTATATCAGTTAATGATAACTATGATAGTGAAAATGCTGATGTAAGTGACACACATCTTATTCTTCCTATAAAAAACTTTATTAATGATAGTTACTGTAGAGATATATCTATGAAAGTAAAAAGTTCTCAAAAAACTAAAAGACAGAGGGGAGAATTCATAGGAGCATTTGCACCATATGGATATAAGAAAAATAAGAAGCAAAAAAATCATCTTATAATTGATAGAAAAGTATCTCATATAATTAGGAAAATATTTGAAATGAAAATTGAAGGTTATTCTTCAAAGGCTATAGCAGATGAACTCAATAAACTTGGAGTCCAAACTCCTGGGGCCTATAAAGAAAGCCAAGGTTCTAATTTTACAACAGGCTTTGCCACAAATAAAAGTAAATGGCAGGCCAAGATGATAAATAGAATTATTGAAAATAGAATTTATATAGGAGTCCTTGAGCAAGGAAAAAGGACAAAGCTAAATTATAAGTCTAATAAGGAGATTAAAGTTCTTGAAGAGGACTGGATTAGGGTAGAAGGAACTCATGAATCTATTGTTACGGAAACAATGTTCAATGTAGCAAATAAGATGATGGGAAGAGATATTCTAAATAGGAAGTCAAAACCTGATTTTCTAACAGGGCTTCTTTATTGTGCAGATTGTGGAAATCAACTTGTAAGAAGAACTCAGAAAACAAAAAACGGACAAAGAATTTATTATATATGTGGCTTATATAATCGTGGTAAAGGTTGTTCAAGACACAGTATAATAGAGGAAGATATTTTATCCTCATTAGATTTTATTCTTAGGCAACATATTAAGTACCAAGAAGAGCTATTTGCAAGAATCAGAGAAACTGATTTAAGCAAAACAGAATACGAGCTTGATTTAGATGACCTACTTGCTGATAAAAAGAAATATGAAACTCTTAGGAGATCTCTTTACATTGATTTAGAAGAAGAGCTTATTGATGAAGATGAATTTCAATCCTTTAGAAAAAGCTATCAATTAAAAATAAAAGAGATAGACCAGCAGATTATAATTAGGAAGAAAGCTTATGAAGATTTAGGAGATATACTTGCTTCTAAAGAAAACTGGCTTACAGACCTGGAGAAGTATAAAAATATTGAAAGCATAGATAGGCAAACACTTGCTTTATTTGTAGATAGAATTCTGGTAGAGGAAAAAGACCAAGAAGGAAGACCTAGAATAGCAGTATTTTTTAATGATATGGAGAAACTGGACATATTAAAGAAAATAATAAATGGAGTAAAGAAAAGTAATACTTCTAATCTTATTTCCTTTAATACCATGGCTATTAAGAACCTATCCGCTCAAAGAGAGGGGGTAGCTGTTAATGGCTAGAATATCCAGAAGGGATCTTATAAAGACAGAGGAAGCAAAAATTATCAGTTCAATTAGGGCTGGAATTTATACTAGGCTCTCACAAGAGAGAACAGAGGAATGGAGGAACAAATCATCTTCCATTGAAACTCAAATAGAAATCTGTCAGGAATATGCCAATAAGGAAAACATGAATTTAGTCAAGGTTTATACAGATTATGAGTATTCTGGAACAAATTTTGATAGGCCTGGATATATTGAAATGATGTATGATGTGAGAAACGGTATTATAAATTGTATTATAATAAGAGACCTATCACGACTTGGTAGAGAACATCTTGAAATGGGCAGGCTTGTAGATAAAGTATTTCCCTTTCTGAGAGTAAGATTTATTTCTGTTGTAGATAAGATTGATACAGAAAAGGGTATTGATGCAAAATTATCCTTTGAAATGTTAATAAAGAACCTTATAAATGATATGTATGCAAAAGATATTGGTCAAAAGATTAAGACTAGTAAAACAGTAAGTGCCAAGCAAGGATTCTTTATAGGTTCAAATCCGCCATTTGGTTATAGGGTAGTAGAAAAGGATGGTGGAAGAAAACTTGAGCCTGATGAAGTAAGCATGAAAGTAGTAGAGAGAATTTTTACTAGGTATGTAGCTGGTGATAATACTTTAAAAATAGCTAAAGAGCTTAATGAAAACAATATCTCTACATCAAGCTCCTATAATAAAACAGGCAATATCTTACGTGAGCCAGGAGAGCCACAATGGAGAAAAGGTACAATAGCCAATATGCTTAGGCAAAGGGTCTATACAGGTTGCCTTGTTCAAGGGACTAAGGAGAATGTTCCAGGAAAAAAGTCTGGCCACTATAGGCAAAAACCTAAAGATGAATGGATAATTGTTAAAAACTCTCACGATGCCATTATTTCAAATGATTTATTTTTGGCAGCCCAGGAGATACTTGATAACAATAAAAAGAAAGAACACTTTAAAATAACAAGACATGATATGAAAAGAGAGCCAATTAATAAATACAAAGGTGTAATTTTTGATGCAAATACCAATCTATCTTTAAGAAGAAATAGTATTAGAAGTAATAAAAAAGACGCTAAATTTTATTATTATAAGTTTACAAATGAAGAAAATAATGGAATGGTGCTTGAGACTCCATATATTTCTATTATGGAAGACGATATAGATGAGCTAGTAATAAAAAAATTAAGAAGTGTACTGAGTATTGACGCAAGTGGAGCAGATTGTAAAGATAGAATAATTGAAATAAGCAAAATGGAAACTGAGCTAGCAGAAAAACATCGTAAGTCTTTTTCCCTTAAGATTTCAAAACTTAATTCGGACTTGAAAAAATTATACGAAGGCTATAGTTTAGGAAAGATTGAAAAAGAAGATTATCTAGAGGAAAGAGAATTTAATAGAGAAAGTTTAACCACTTATGAAAAGCAGCTAAGTAATCTTGACCTAGAAATTTTATCAATAGAAGCTAAGGCAGAAGAAGAGATAGAATTATTTGACTATCTGTTTTCAAATAAAGATATTAAGCTAGATGAAGAGATTATCAAGAAGTATATTGAACGCATTGATGTATATGATAATGACACTATAGAAGTTAGTTTAAAAGGTTTTTTAGGCGGAAAGGAGATGAGGTCAAGTGAATAATATTGCTATTTATCTGAGAATATCTGTACTTGAAAAAGGAAATCCAAGGCATGCAGAAGATACTATAAATTCTCAAAGAAATATTATTAAGAACTTCATCTTCAATGATCCAGACCTCAAAAAGGCAAATATAGAAGAGTTTATTGATGAGGGTTATAGTGGTAGCACTACTTCAAGACCAGGACTAGATAAGCTCCTTTTAAAGGTAAGACAACAGAAAATAGACTGTATTATAGTAAAAGATATGTCACGTTTTATGAGGAATTATATTGAAATGGGTGATTATCTTGAAAATATCTTTCCATTTATGGGGGTAAGATTTATAGCAATTAATGATGGCTATGACAGTAGTAAAGAAACTCAAAATGGAACAGAACTTGATATACAATTTAAAAATCTTCTTAACGACTATTATAGTAGAGACATTTCAGAAAAGATGACAACTGCCCTCTATACTGCTAGAAAACAAGGAAAATATACCACAGGAACACCACCATATGGATATCTAAAAGATCCTAAAGATAAGTACAAACTTATCATTGATGAAGCAGTTTCAGATAATGTTAGATATATATTTCAGCTTATCCTTGAAGGACATACTTTAAATGGAACTGCAAAAATCCTTAATGATGAAGGTGTTATTACAGCCAGAGCAAGGAGAAAAGAGATAAAAGGCTATGATGCCTATGCTAATAGGTGGGAATCTACTGTAGAAGAAACAATATGGTCTGCTAGTATGGTTAGAAGAATAGTAAAAAATGAAGCATATACAGGAACTTTTGTATTTAATAAATCAACCAAAAGTAAGCTTGATGGTGGTAAGGTTATTTACCATCCCAAAGAGGACTGGATAAGAATCTATGATAATCATGAGGCTCTTATAAGCAAAGAAACATTTGATGAAGTTGGAAAAGCATTAAAATCAAGGCATAGAAATAGTTTCAGAGGAAGTAAGAGTAAATACAAAAATAGTCCTCTTGCAACTTTTGTAAGATGTAATAAGTGTGGTTACAAAATAAGGTTTGGTAAAAGCTCTAATGGAAAAGAGTTAATAGGAATTAATCTTTACTGTTATCACTGTAGAATGCTTGAGCAGGAAGAAAAACTACCTCATTATAAAGAACTAGAAAAAGAAGTATTTGAAATTTTAAAGGATAAATTTCATATAGATAAGGCGGAAAAGAAGAAACTTCTTGATGAGCAAAAAGAACTTTATGATAAGAATGACCAGCTATTAAAAAAGAAAAGGATAGAGTTTGAAAACTATAAGTTTGGTAAGATTTCAAGAGAAGACTTTGTAGAAATAAAAGACCTGTTACAAGAGTCTAGTGAAGAAAATAATAAACGTATAGAAGCTATTGATAAGGAGTTTAAAGAGAGCGGAAGTATAGAAACCCTTACTGAAGATGTAGTAGGTAAATATATTAAAACAATTTACATTTCTAGTAAAGGTATAGAAAGAATAGAATATCAATAGTACAATAGAAGGAGATCCACTGTTAGGGTCTCCTTTTCTACAGAATTTTAGGAATTTTGTATATTCTATCCAAGTTTTACAATCAACTGATATTTTTGATGGCTAGGAGGGTGTATTTAATGAGTGGGTGTTTAATTAAAGGAAATGTAATCATATTTAAAGGCATACAAAAGCAGGAACCAAAAGTTACAATAAGATTCAATGATTCAGAATTTTCTTATGTTAGTACAAGTAGTTTTCAATCAGATGATAGTGTGTTAAATAAATCTTTTGAATTATTGCCTTCAATATATTGTACTATAAAGAAAAGATGGGATGACGACATTTTCACAAGATATTATAATGAATATAAAGATACAAATAATTTTATTAAGAAGTTATTTATTACTCTTTCTATATTAATAATTAAATATAGATTCAATAATCAAAGTGTAGAAATAATTTTAGAGGTAAGAAACAAAAGGGATAATATAGAAATATTAGAGGGAGTCTTTAAAAATACTACTTCAAGATTCAAAAATAAAGATGAAAGTCTATATGAAAAAATAGAAAATGATAAGAATGAAAGTTGTTATAGAGGATCTGATCCGAGAGGTATGTATGTTGACACAAAAAAAGTATTTTATCCTACAACAATGGGTGGAGGGGCTGGTCGATGTGTGGTTTGGGATATATTCCAGACATTAGACTTAATGAATACATTCAAAGAAGATTATAAAGTTTTTGATGTTGAAACTATGCTAGAGGGTTCTAGTTATAATGAAGGAATTTTAGAACTATGTTCTAATTATGGAACGTGCGGGTATTTGCTTGAAAAATTTAAAAGTGATAGTTATTGTACTTCAGAAGAATTATATGATCAAATAGAATTAATAGAATACAAAGGACATTACTTTCCACATGAAGGTAAACATAGAGTATGTATTGCAAAACGATTTAAAATTCCTAAAATTTATGCTAAAGTTACAAAAAGTATTAATATAGAGAAAAGGCAAATAGATAAAGATGCAAACTCAATAAGTATAAAAAATAACTATACTAGAAAAATTGGGGAAAATGATATTTTGAATGCTTATTATAAAGTATTTAGGGATATAGGATTAGAGGATGAGAACGTAAGATATATAACAGAGGAGGGATTATCTGATGCAGAAGTAATTAACTATATTGAAAAAACCACTAAAAAATCTCTATTAGAATTATCAAAAGAAGTTGCAAAAAAGGAAAAAGATGATATTTGATGTTAGTATATAGGCATGGATAAAAAATACTAAACTTTAAGTCTCTAAAAAAGATTAAAAAAACTTATATAAATGATATAAACAATATTAGTAGAACTAGTATTATCAGGGAAAAGAATTATTTAAGTAGAATGTTTTTAGATATAAAACTAATAAAATCTGTGGAATATTGGAGGATAAATGAGGAAAAAGATTAAAGTTAATGAACATATTATAGACAAAGTTCAGAGTAAAATTGATTCTAGAGGAGATATTAACCAATTTGCTATGCGATTTCTAATAAATTTTGGGATTTCTTATGAGGTATTAAAATTAAGCAAAGAGAATTTTGTAAAAAAGGAATATATAGAATATTCAATGAAACAGTGCATTGTATCTCTGATTAGCTATATAGAAACTTTATTAAGAGATATATTTATATTTATCTTAAAAGAAAGACCAGGATATTATGATCTAGTGACTAAAGAATATAGTTTAACAATAAGTGGTGAGTTGGATAAAGGAAATAAATATTTGCTTGCAGAAATATTCAATTTTCAAAACATTAAAGATATTGAGAGAGCTTTTAAAGTTCTTTTTGAAAGTGAAACATTTTTTGAAGAAATAGGTAGTTTTGTTGTTAATAAATATGATAGTTCTGATAAAATAATAAAAAAATTTTCTTTAGATAAATCATTACCAAATTGGCTTGAAAACTTGAATGAAGTTATAAAAACAAGACATAATATTGTGCATGATGGAAATTACAATCTAATTTTCTCTGAGAAAAAATTAAATGAATACCAAAAATGTATTTTATGTTTTGGACAAATTTTTTCACTTTATGTAGCTTATAATTTTAACTTACCAGTTATAGTTATTGAATATGATAAAAGAAAAAAGCCAATACCTTATTTCTTAGGTCTGGAAGATTTTGAGCATGAATGGATAGAAATAGATGAAGTTTAAAGTTATTGTAGCCAGTATTATTGTATCATACCCTTGACACGATAGGGCTCTGGAAAGACTTTAATTATGCATGTAAACATTCTGCAATTTCTGCACTATTTAAAGCAATATGAAAAGATGCGAGAAATTAATCGCATTATATTACTCACTCCCAATGAGGGATTGTCAGCCCAACATAAAGAAGAACTAGATTTATCAAATTTAAAAGGGTCACTATTTGATAAAAAGGCTGGAGGATTGTTTACCAGCTACGATAAGCAAATCGATATTATAGATATTCACAAGTTAAGGGATGAATCAGGGGACAAAACTGTAGCTGTAGAGTCTTTTGAAAGCAACAATCTAGTCTTGGTTGATGAAGGGCACAGGGGTTCGAGCGGAGTAGAATGGAAGGATAAAAGAGATAGAATATGTGAAAACGGTTTTTCCTTCGAGTATTCTGCGACCTTTGGTCAAGCTATAAAATCTGCGAAAAAGAAAGAACTGGAGCAGGAATATGCAAAATCTATCCTTTTTGATTATTCTTATAGGTACTTCTATGGAGATGGCTATGGAAAAGATTATAGCATTTTAAATTTAGCTGATGATACGGATGAGGATAGAAGAAAGCTTTACCTTACTGCCTGCTTGATGTCTTACTATCAACAGCTTAAGATTTATGAGGAAAACAAAAGAGAGCTAATACCATTCTTATTAGAAAAACCTCTACTTGTTTTTGTCGGTGGAACAGTTAATGCGGTATATAGAAGGAACAAAAAGGATGTCTCGGACGTAGTAGATGTGCTGTTACTTTTTTCTGACTTTATACAAGATATTGATCAGAGTATAGGCAACATAGAGAGGCTTTTAAGCGGAAGCCCAGGGCTACTGGATCAAAAAGGAAGGGAAATATTTAAAGATAGTTTTTCTTACATTATAAGCAAAAACATGACCCATGAAGCAGTATATATGGATATGCTAAAAACAGTTTTTAATGCTGATGTTCCAGGAGCACAACTTCATATCGATAATTTAAAGGGAATCGAAGGCGAAATCGGATTAAGAGTGGGAGAAGAAGAGTATTTTGGTGTTATAAATGTTGGTGATGATACTAAACTTATTAAACTGTGCGATAATAATGGCTTGCTAACGGAGACTAGGGAATTTTCCAACTCTCTTTTTAGACATCTTAATGAAGAAAGTTCGAGTGTAAATGTATTAATTGGTTCCAAGAAATTCACAGAAGGCTGGAACAGTTGGCGTGTAAGTACAATGGGGCTACTCAATATTGGGAGAAGTGAAGGTTCAGAGGTAATTCAGCTATTTGGCAGAGGGGTAAGACTGAAAGGCTATCAGTTTTCTTTAAAAAGAAGCAGTAGGTTAGAAGATATAAATGAAAAACAAATTCCCAAAATCATTAAACCAGTTGAGACCCTTAATATCTTTGGCGTAAGAGCAGATTATATGCAACAATTTAAAGAGTATCTGGAAGAAGAAGGTTTGCCAAATAATGAAGGTAAAAAGGAAATTACCTTGCCTGTTATTAGAAATATAAAGGGTGAAATTACAAACAAACTTAAAACACTTAAGGTAAAAAGCAATTTAGATTTTAAGAAAAATGGTCCTAAACCAATATTAGGTTTTCCCGAGGGCTTAATGGAAAAAAGACCAATAGTCGTGGATTGGTATCCTAAATTGCAATTAATAAAAAGTGGAAACAGGGAGAAAGCCAAAGAGCAAGGTTACAAGAATACAGGAAAATTATCTGAAAAGCATATTGCGTTTATTGATTTTGATGAAATTTATTTTGAGATTCAAAGATATAAGAATGAAAAGTCTTGGTACAATTTCAATATTTCTAAAGATATGTTAAAAGAGTTGCTCGCAAGCCCTACCTGGTACAAGCTGGAGTTACCCGAGGAAGAGCTGGAATTTACTAATTTTAAAAATTATAGACGCTGGCAGGAAATTGCTACAGTACTTCTTAAAAAGTATTGTGAAGCTTATTATCATTACAAGAAGTCAGCTTGGGAATTGCCAAGATTAGAATACAAAGGTTTACAAGAAGATGATCCTAACTTTATAAAGGAATATAAAGTGACTGTTTATGATGATGACGAGACAGAGTCATTGAAATATAAAATTAACCAGTTATCAAAGGAAATAGAAAAGGGTTCTTTGAAGGATATAGATATGAGTAGATTTAAGCATGGTGGATTTGAACCTTTTGATTTTAGACGTCATTTTTATACACCACTTATTTTTATAGCTAAAGGCGAAACCCAGGTGGAAGTCAGTCCTGTTAACCTTAACGAAGGAGAAAAGAATTTTGTAACTGATTTAAAAAATTATTATGACAGCAATTCCTCATTCTTTGAGGATAAGGATCTTTATTTATTAAGGAATAAAAGCAAAGCAGGAATTGGTTTCTTTGAAGCGGGGAATTTTTATCCAGATTTTATTATGTGGATACTTTATAAGGATAAACAGTATATTACTTTTGTTGATCCAAAGGGTATTCGATATCTTGAAGGCGGAGAGGAAAACCCTAAAATCAAATTTTATAAAAAGATAAAAGATATTGAGAAAAGGATAGGAAATAGCAGGATAATCTTAAATTCATTCATACTGTCATTTACAACATTTACAGATATAAGGAATACTTGGCGGGGCAGCATAACTAAAGAATTTCTAGAAGAGAAGAATGTGTTGTTCCAACAAGATGACAGGGATAAATATATTGGGAAAATGATAGATACTATTTTAGCGAGTAGTATTAATCCTTAAAGCAGAGATGTTAAGGCAGGCCTTATATTGAAGGCTTGTCTTAACTTTGAATTAATATTATTGAGAAATGATTTAAAATGGGGGGAAATCCGTGTATATCGCCAAAATAAGAGTTCAAAACTTTAGATGTTTTCAGGATATAGAAATAGAGTTTAATGAAGGTCTAAATGTAATTATCGGGGAAAACAACAGCGGGAAAACAACGATAATGAAGGCTATTCAGTATATATTTAACAATTCTCATATAAACAATCCGACTGTTGATGATTTTAATAAATCAATACCAATTGAATTTGAACCACCATTTATAAGAATTGTATTAACATTAAGATCTTCAAAAAAAGAAAAAATTGAAGATAAAGCTATTGTTTCAAGTTGGTTAACCAAGCTGGAAAGTCCATGGGAAGCAACGTTAACGTATAAATTTTTTCTTCCCGAAAACAACTTAAATGAATATCAAGAGGATTTAGAAAAGGCAAAAAGAGGTAAAAAAGACTGTTGGGATGTATTAGAAAAGCATTTAAAAAAGTATGTTTCGAGAATATATGCAGGAAATGAAGATAGCAAAAATAGAGCTGAACCAGAATACATAAAAAAGTTTCATTGCGAGTATTTAGATGCATTAAGAGATGTTGAAAGTAAAATGTTTATGGGGAAAAATGCAATGCTAAAGCAAGTCCTAACTCATTTTATTGATTCAGATATAAAACACAAAAAAGAAGAAGAAAAAGCTTTATTGTTAGAAAAAAGAGAAAAAGAGTTTAATAAAGGGGCAGACATAGTTGTATCCAATATGATAAAAAGGGTGCAAACCAGTAACATATTTGAACTTGCAGAAAAGACAGGAGCAACAGTTGGAGGTAAACCCATTTTTGGTGGTAATCTGGCAAAAAAAGATGTCATATCCGTTTTAAAATTAATGATAAAGAAAAAAACGGGAATTGAAATACCTATTATTAATAATGGAATGGGCTACAACAATTTAGTGTATATATCACTAATTCTATCAAATTTTAAAATGTTGATGTCTAGTGATTTAGGGGAAAATGCGAAAGCCTTTCCGATGCTTTTAATTGAGGAGCCTGAAGCGCATTTACATCCAGCGCTACAATATAACTTTTTAAAGTTTTTAAAAGAAGAAATAGATAATCAACAAATAAGCAGACAGATATTTATTACTACTCATTCTACTCATATTACTGCCGCAGTAGGATTAGACCCAATAATATGTATGAATTATAATGAGTCTGGAGAGATTGTTCCTTCCTATCCTGGGAGAGTTTTCTCCAAAACAGATAAAGAAGATATAAAATCAAAAAAGTATGTAGAAAGGTATCTGGATGCTACAAAATCAGAGATGCTATTTGCTAAATCGGTAATTATGGGAGAAGGAATAGCCGAGCAGCTTATTTTCCCTATTTTAGCAGAGTATGATAATAAAAGTTTTGAAAAAAGCCACGTGGCAATGGTCAGAGTGGATGCTTTGACTTTTAAACATTTTATTAAGATGTTTGGGGCAGGAATTAAAAAAGAGAACAAGAAATTCGCATTAAAAAGAAGAGTAGCTTGTGTAATAGATACAGATCCTTGTAGACGGGAAATTGATACAGACAAATCTAAAAAAAAGAGAAGGTGGGTAAAATGCTATCCATTCCAATTAGAATTCGAAACAGACAAATACGAATTTAAACCCATATCCGATGCTGCTCTAAATCTTAAAAAAGTAACAGAAAAAACTAACAATGTTAGGGTCTTTTATAATACTTCTGGTAAAGGTAAAACCCTGGAATATGATTTAGCTTTTGAAAATAGTGATTCTGCTATATTGTTTAATAAAGAAGTAAAGATAAAAAAACCTGGAGATATCGAAGGGCTTGCCCAATCTAATTGGGGTAAAAAGGAAAAACAAAAAGCTTTAAAAGCAGTTTCGTTTTTGCTTTATGCCGAAAAAGGTAAGGGAGAGGTAGCTTTCGATTTGGCCGATAAATTAAAAGATAACATCCAGAAATTAGATAACGATAAAACCAAAGAAAAGTTCATTATCCCTTCTCATATTAAGGACGCATTTACATGGGTATGTGGTGCGGAGAGTGAGGATGAACTTAAATGAATAGGGAAAATGTAATAGAAATAACTTCTGATTATGTGATGGAAGATGTTGATTGCAACTTCAAAATTATTGCTGGGCCAGGAGCTGGGAAAACATACTGGTTAATTAACCATATTAAAAATGTTTTAAAGAACTCTAAAAAGCTACATATTGTGGCAAAAATAGCATGTATTACTTATACCAATGTTGCTGTTGAAGAAATTCAGGATCGATTAGAAATTAATGATGATAGAGTAGAGGTATCTACAATTCATAGCTTTTTATATAAGAATGTTGTTAAACCATACATATATCTATTAAAGGATGATAACGGAGAATGTATAGTTAATTATCAAGAATTGGGTGGGCATGATGAGCATGTTCCTAGTAAGGGCAAAGTTATGCTTAATAAAGAGCTTTGTGCAGAGGTCAAAAAAAGGAAAAGACTAGAAACATCACTTATACAAATATTAGGTGATTTAGATTGGTCATTTGAATCTGGTAAAATAGTACTCGAACCAAGACATGATTGGACTAAAAGAGCATGTGGTAAGCTGATAGATACGGAATTCTTTACTAAATATAAACGATTATTTTGGGATGAAGGAATAATACACCATGAAGACGTTTTATATTTTTCATATAATATTTTAAAAAAATATTCAATTATAAGGAATTTCATTTCTGCAAAATACCCGTATATCTTCATTGATGAATTTCAAGATACCAATCCAATTCAGACCCAAATAATAAAGTGGATAGGTGAACAAGGTTCTATTATTGGGGTAATTGGGGATCCAGCTCAATCAATTTATAAATTTCAAGGTGCATCGAGGGACGATTTTATAAAATTTAATTTACATAATCAAAAGGATTATATTATGACGCAGAATAGAAGAAGTACAAAAGAAATAATAAACTTACTCTCTCATATGAGAGGCGAAGATATAATCAAACAAAGTTGCTATAGAAAGGAACAAGGTAAACCAATTTATTATATAGAATATGAAAATATTAAAGAAGTGGAAAATATTTTTCATGAAATAAGAGAAGAATTTTGTTTAAACAAAGATTATTGTGTTATAACACCATCTAATAAGGCTGTTTCTAAATTAAAATCTAAAACGAATCAATGTAATAGTGTTATTTGGGATGAAATATATAAAAAAGATTTAGATAGAGGAAGATTACTTGAGCATATTTTTTCTGCACAAGAAATAGCCAAGGAATTGAGGTATGAAGTTGCCATTAAAGAGATGTTAAAAGTATTCAAAACAGATAAAGATGGTAACTTAAAAGGCTGTTTTAGAAATTGTGCGATAACAAGTAAGTTGTTAAAAAGAAGTTTGGCAGTAGCCCTTTTAGAATATATGATTAATAATATGGAAACTAACATGGAAAAATCAGTATTAAATTTTTATAATGATTTAAATGATGAATTTTTTAATCAGTTTGATCTTAAGTTAACTAAAGCATCTAGGGGAGCATTTAAAGACTTTGCAGAAACATTACAGGTCAAAGAACTTGTAGATAATTTAAAGCTTAAAGAAGAAAAGAAAGCTACTATTAGAACAATTCATAAAGCAAAAGGGGCTGAATTTCAATCGGTTTTAGTTTTTATAGAAAACATAAATGACATAGAATACTTATTTGATCCAGACATCAATCATGAAGAAGATAACAGCAGATTATATTATGTGGCTTTTAGCAGAGCAGAAGATTTTTTGTGTATTGCAGTACCAAAAATGAATAAAAAGAAAAGTGAAAGAATGAATAAATTAAATATAAAATGCAGTAATTGATATCAGGAATTATTAATGAAGATTATTATTTAACATAAAGAATATATAGATAGGTTACAATGGGGGTTGATGCTATAATGGAAAGCAATTTTGATAAAGATAGTTTTCTAAATGCTTTAAAAAAAGCTGTGATACAAGTACCTGTTTTGATAAACGGTATTGAGTATAAACTCCCGATATATTACAGTTTAAGTGCTTGTAAAGAATATGAGTATCGCTATAAAGAGTATCAGGATTATCGAAAAGCATTCTGTGCAATGGTCTATCATATTTGCGAATCAAACTGGAAACTCATTTATGAAGAACAAGAATTTAATATTTCATTAGAGGAGATAGAACAGCTATCGGATGAGGAACTGTGCAAAATTTTCAAAGCGATAACAAAAGGCAATAAGTATTTCCGAAGGTATGAGAAGGATATTGACTTTGAAACAGAATCCTGTTTCGAAGAATTTTATATGCTTCATAAAAAAGAATGGGGGGAATACCAAAAATACGCAAAAGCTATTGCAAATAAAATGCTTGTGATGGAAAAGAGCCTAATTCCAAAGGGAATTCCAGAAATAGTGCGGTTTTATGACAATATAGGTCGTATAAACCAACATTCGGAAATGATTAGCAAAGCTGCGGAACTTTACGATAATGAAGCTATGAAGATTTTAAGAAATTCCGCTTTAAGTAAACTAAATTTAGGTATTGCACCAGATATTACCGCTACTAGCCAATCTATTACTTTAGGGGTTCAAAATGCACTGAATAATATCAATAACTTTAATGAATTACTACAGCCTTCTGTTATAGAGTTAACAAGAAAATCTATTGAATATAATGCGGGAATAACAAAGGCAATTGAACAGCAACAAAAAATATTCAAAGAAGCATTTATGGGCTTTAGAAGTATATTTGAATATAAAAATAAAATTAATCAATTTACAAATTTAGCATTTGAATTATCGCAAAGAATCAAACCTTTTCTCTATGATATAAACACTATAGCATTTGAAAGATTTAATATTAGGGAAGATTTAAAGGAAAAAGCTGAAGTTCTATATAAATTTGGTTGGTGTGCAATATTACCTTTACCTATTTCTCTGATTAACAAAATATATAACAATAGAGATACTTTAACGGAAGAAGAAGTAAATATAATGATTTGCGATTATTATGAGGCAAATGACTATAAAGCTTTGGATGACATGTTACAGGATTGGAATGAACTATCTTACTTTAATAGTTTTAAAGATAAAGCAAAAGATTCAGTTGAGTTTTATAAAGCAGGGAAGTATTGGCCTGGAGTTAATGCTTTTACCAGTATTATGGAGGGAATTATTAGATTTTTTTTAAACGATAGATACGGTATATTTGAACGCAGCATATGGAAATATATCAACCTACTGCAAAAAGAAAGCGAGGAATTGGAGCTTTTTCTCACAGACTATGTATTTAAACAATTTGCGGAGTATTACAAATCTTTTGCTCCAAAAGATGTTGATAAAATACCTGATTTTAATAGAAATAAAATAGAACATGGATATACATCAGATTATGACAAAAAGGAATATGCACTTAAATTAATTCTTATGACAGATGAGATGATTAGAATAATTTCAGCCATCAATGAAACAAAAGCCGCATAAATTGGTAGTAAAAGAGGCGAGAAACCCTATTTTCCCGCCTTGAAAATCAAATATAATTTTTATATCTAATTGATTTTGAATATTCGATACAAAAATAATATTACCTAAAAATAGCTTCTTAATTTTTATTTTCCCTATGAGAAAGAATCAGTTTGATTATATTTTCTATAAGCGACAGTTCATTTTTTGAGCACTTATTGAGCAGGGTATTAGTCCTGCTTTTTTCTATGTCATTTTTAGGGTTTTACCCTATATAAGATAGTGTCGGTGTGGAATATACAGGTAGTCAGAAACTTAACCAGTGTATCAAGGTTCATCTGTCTTTCTCCTCTTCTAATTGTCATTATAAAGAAGCAAAAAGCTCCAGTATTTTTGTAGTATTTACTACACTGTATTATTTATTAAAATACTACATTGCTACACTATATTTTTTACTACATTGTAGCATTTACTTCTTTATATTTCCATATTAAAAAATCATATCAGCTTTTTTACTTTTGGGTAAAAAATTACTCGACTTCATATTGAGTTATAAAAAAGAACCCTTATGAGGGTTCTTTATATAGCTAATTATGGCCTATTTTATGCTATAGATACATACATTTCCTTCCTAAATTTTTCTTAAAATAGCAGATTTAGTCCGCCAAGAGAAAAACTTCTTTATTTCTTCGTCCATAGCAGTGCAACTATAACACTCAACGGTGTATTTAAAAACAAGTCGTTTGAATTGTTCATTTTCCTCGGTTGTCCATCTATCGCCTTTTTTACTTACAAAAACTTTATTAGGCTTATTTAGGTAATCAATATACGGCTGGGTCTTTTTTTGGATTTCTTCAGGTGTAAAATTAGGTTTTTTTGAATTCACCGTATTTCTCTTTCTCTTATAACTTTTTAAGTCAATTATATTACTCATTCCATCCACCTCTTCCTGGAAACTAAAGTATATGTGTAATCTACAAGGATTACGCTTACATTTAAATTAGCATAGTAGAAAGGGGGGACGGAAATTATTTATCTTTCCGTCCTAAAAACAACTTAAGCTTCTTGAATCCTATCGGAAAAGTATTCTTCAATGGCTTCGGTTTTGTTATACTCTTCTAACCACTCATAAGCTTCATCGGGGCTTAAAGGAATTATTTCACTAGAACCCCATGTGCTTTTTCCGTTACTTTTAGCGTAATTTGTCATTGCACCTCCACTACCGTAAAGGAAAAATTCTCCCCTTTTTGTGATGTAGAGTTCTTCAGAAAAGTAACGGAAATCTGAACTGCCAAGACCATTCCAGTATTCATCAACCAGAATTGCCTTATCGGTATCATACATTTTTTTATTTATAATTTTTTTCATAAAGCACCACTCCTTAAAATTTTTATTTTAACTCTCACAAGTTATTTTTTTATTCCTTGTGAGCTTTCTAATATCATCATAAAATTTTATAAGTCAAAATCCCATTTCTACTGTTGGCGTTTATTGTAGATGATTATGAAATGAAAAAATCACTGTGTTTTTTAGATGTACACAGTGATTTTACTTTAGGTTTTTCAGTTTTGGTTAAATATCAATACCACGATATACCTCTCGCGATAAAGACAAAAGAAAACAAATATCAGTTTGTGATATATGGCAATTATTTAATTTAGCTTGTTTTAATAGGGACTTAACTCTTTTTTGTATTAGTTCCTTATTTGAAGATCCTTTAAATGTCTTAAAGTTATCGTCATTAAAAAGGTTTAATGGAATTGCTTTCATAGCATTTTGTTCAATCGTTTTATGTTTTTTTAGAGATTTGCTTTTTAAACGAAACAAAATAGTATCATCATCTAAATGTACTGCATTGTGGTTACTTTCGTAATCTGTGATACTTTTACCGATTTTTTTAGATACTTTTTTAAAGTCGCCATAGCTTGGATGTAAGAAAGCAATGGCCTTACACATGATTTCTAATGGAGAAACAGTTATAAGACATTGGTTAAAAAAGTATCTAAAATAAGCATTAACTATATCCTGGTGTTTTTTATATAAATCTGTGTATTCAAGCTGCTGCATATTAGGGATAGATAATCCTTCGATTAGTACTTTAGAAGCTTTATTTTTAAAAATTATGGCTAATATGCAGACCATCATTTCTAATAACATCCATTGTATTTCACTCCAAGTAGAATATGTGATCCAACATAAATTTATTATAGAGGAGGGGTTGACTGGTTTTAATAAAAAATTTTTTGTTAGCAATTTTTCTAATATGTGGGTTTTTCTCGATGGTAAACTGGCTTTGGCATATGGGATGGGATTAAAACCTGTATCCTTACAGTCTTTTACCCATCGGAAAACAGAATTTGTAGTGGCACAGGTGAGAAAAGCAAGTTCACGATAGCTAAATTTTTTATTTTGTACCCAAGCCTCTTCAGCAAAACGTATAATTCGTTTAATTTTTAACAGGGCGAAACTTGAAAAAGTATCAAGAAACTCAAGATCATCAAAGGTGTATGTAGTTACTTTGATATTTTTATATATAACTTGAGCGGGTGTTCTAGTGCCAATACATTTTGGTATGACTCGTGATAAAATATATCCCCAAAAATATGTTTTATTTAGTGTATTTGCCTCGAAGGATGCCATATAGTTGGCTCTCGGCTTAAATATAGGATAAGACATTTTGTATTTTAGGTTCCATAACCTATCATTTAAATCATTACTTTCAAAAAGATCAATGGAATTAAGAGTATCCAACATAATTTGACAACTCCCAATTAGAAAACTTTTTATCAATTATATCATAAACAAATAACACCAACAGTAAAAATTAAATTAATCTATTGAGAAATATACGATTAAATCAGGCGGTATTTTGGAATCGGATAGACTAGAAAAATGGAAAGTAAAGATAAGTTTTAATATAACTTTTGTTATTTTTATCAAAAAGGAATTACAAATTATTTGGCCGCCGAATTATTTTTTATCGGAGGTGGTATGATGGGAAACAAGTTCCAGGCAAAAATAATAAAAATTGAACAAGAAAGTGATGGATATCGCATTTTCCATCAAAATAAAGAAAAAGTGGTTGATTCATATAAACTTCACTATGGTTTATTAAACTTTACCATTAACGAACAATACAACATAAACAGAAGAGGATTTTATACGGCAGTATATATTGAGGATTCGGTTATTTTCTCGGAGGAATTAAGTCTTACAGAAAAATTAACTTATATTCTAGTAAAATCTTTTTGCAATACTCAAAAGACTGCATTTCCATCTATTGAGTATTTATCGAAAACGTCAGGGCACTCACACACTACTTTAGTGGAGGCAATAGATGGGCTAACAAAAAAGGAATGTATTTCGGCCGCTCGAAGGCGAAAGCGGCCAGATGATAAACGATACCTTAATAACATTTATACTTTTGATAAAACAGGATCCCAATATAAGACTTACGTACCTTTAAATATAGTCTTTGCAAAGGGCTTAAATATCAGAGCAAAAATGTTATATGTTTTTCTTTTGGCAAAGGTTAAAAATGGTTATATGGTAGTATTACCAAAAAAAGAACTTAAAAAGTTTCTCGGCATAAAATCTTGGAAGACAGTAAGCAATCATATTAAAACATTACATCGATTAGGCTTTATATATACTTTTTGTAATGGAACCAAAGAGGTTGAAAGGGAAAAATCTATTTGCTTCTTAATAAGACGAATATGCCCGAAGGAACTAGTTATTACAGATGAAGACTGGGATGTATTGGAGGTGATATAAAGTGATAAATAAAAAAATAGAACGAGAAGTAATCAGAAAAATAGATACGATTGAACTTATGGAGGATTTAGATATTTGCTTTAAATATTTTGGTAATGAGATACGCATAGTATGTCCTTTTCATGTTGGGGCTGATGGATATAATTTATCTATAAATATAAATAAAAAGGTTTTTAAATGTTTCAGCAATAGCTGTGAGCAAAATGGCTATAACTTGGTAGATCTAGTGATGCGTCTTAAAAGATGTAATGAAAGAGATACAGTTATTAGGTATATGGCAAATCTTGCGGGAATTAGTATTGATTATTTGGGTCGAAATGTAAAGGAAGTAAATAATACTAAAAAAGGTTTGGCCTTTAAGGAAAATACCCTGCAATATATAAGGGAATTGAACTCTATAAAAGAAAAAGGAAACGCTTATTTTAAAGAGAGACAAGCTAGAACTTGGCATAAAGAATTGTTGCAATGTAGGTATGCTATGAACTATCTTACTAAAGAGCGTGGGCTCACGGAAGGGGACATAGAGGATTTTTATTTAGGCTTTGACTCAAATGGAAAAGAAATAATCTTTCCCGTGTATTCAACCGAGGGAAAAATCAAATCCGTCATAAAAAGAACTTTATCAGAAGAAAAAGCCGAAATTGGTGGAAAATATAGGGTTTTTGGTACTAAAAGCGAATGCCTGTATGGCCTAAAAGAATTATTCAATAAGGGTTTTGATATAAGCAAATTAATTTTAGTGGAGGGCGCCTTCGATGCTATTGCGTTACAGAGAATAGGGTTTTCTGCTGTTGCAGTTCTGGGAGATTCTTTAACAAAATACCAAATTAAAATTCTAAATAGATTACTTCCAAAGGAAATAGTTTTATGTCTTGATTGTGATAGCGTGGTAAAGGCAGATGACCCTGGAAAGGAAGGAATGCTGCGGATGATTAATCAGTTTTCCAAGGCGGGTTTTGACCTTGATAATATAAGAGTAATTCAGTTAACAGGCTTTCAGGATCCTGATGAAATTCCAGAAGCTGAATTTAGGCAAATGTATGAAAGGCGTATTCCTGCACTATATTTTTATCTTACTCAACAAATAAGATGAGAAAGTTTTGGAATCGGTTTTGGGCTATAAATGGAATGTAAAGATAAGTTTTAATATAACTTTTAGTTTTTTCTCAAAAAGGAATCGAGGATGCGAAGCGATTTGACAAAAACTCTTTTTTCATGGATTTATATTATGAATATCTTAAATAGAGGAAGGGGCTTTCCCTTCCTTTTATTTCATCAGGAAAAATAAGGTTAAAAATATCGACACTTATACAGTTTTTTGCGCTATAATGGAATCTAAATTAAACTTTAGGAGGGACGGAATATGTTAGCTGATAAATATGGTCAAAAAAAATGGAATTCGGATGAAGTAATAGAGGAGATAATTTATCTTGTGCAACATGAACGTGATATGGCGGAATTTGGAATCAATGTAGCGGGAGTTTTGTTTGAGTTTGGCTGTATAGATGAGGCGGTCTATCATACGTTACTGGGGTAGTAAAAAATCATTTATTAAAAGTAATACATAATGCCATACCCCGTATTAGATGGTATGGCATTTGTTTTGCACAGGAGTTATATTTAAGAAAATTTAAAAAGGGTTTTAATCAGATAAGCAATTTGTATGGTTGGTGTAGATTTTTAGAAGATGCTTTAATTGCTTTAGATCATTATTTTTCAATTTGTCACACAAATTACAAATTTTAATACCATTGATTAGTCCAAGCTTATATAAGGTTTCAAATGTTAATGTTTGTCGCATTCCAATTACATCTTCATATTTATCAAGAAATTTTTTGTGTTCTATTGGTAGGTTATTTCTAATATTATCATATGATTTTTTTATTTCTTGAGTAAGTTGCTTATATGTTTTATTACTTACAGCAATATCGTTTACGACCTCCACAGCTCTTTCATTTGCAATTTCGGTAAGAAGCTGGTATAGGTTTTTGACCATAGGATAGCCCCCTTCATCTTCTTGAAAATTTATTATATACCTTAAGAAGATGATTTCATAAAGTATTCCCTATTTTCAAGAAGAATTAAGATAATAGTGTAATTATGGAGGATTGAAGTCTGTTATATTCATACTATTTATTTCTTATATGAAAAGTAGAGTTATCCTTAAGCTGTAATATTAATGAAAATTTGATATGATGAGTTAAAAGGGAATATTCACTTTTTACCGTTTTTTATAAGGGAAAAACATATTAGAGGTGAGGGTAAAATAATGGATGACAGATTCTATATTTATAAATTTTTAGATGAAGATGGTAACATACTTTATATTGGTAGAACTAATGATATTAGTAGAAGAATATTAAAGGAACACTTTACTGCTCTAGGGCATCTTCCATTTAACTGTTATAAATCTATAGAAAAGATCCAATATGCAGAGCTAAAAAACGAATCGGAACAAGTGGCATACGAAGCCATTTTAATTAACAAATTAAAGCCACAGTATAATGTTCAATTTAAAGATGATGGATGTTTTGATGTTGAGTTACCAGAATTCCAGTGGTTAGATTTCAAATTACCACATGACCATTACTTGGAATATTTAAAGGGCAGAAAAGACAAAACTCAAGATATACAGGATTTTCTATCTAATCATATAGAAAATTGGGACGAAAATGATGACACATTAAAGACAGGTTTTATTGCATTTGATGAACTTATACCAATTGGTTCAACAGATCTTATTTTACTTGCAGGTGATACTACAATTGGGAAAACGGCATATGCACTAAATATTTGTGCTTTTGTGGCAAGTAAATTAAATAAGAAGGTATTATATGTTAATTTAAAAGAAGACGGTGAAATTTTAACAGAGAAGCTGATTGCCACTAAATCAAAATTGCCTTTAGATAAAATTAGGAGATATCAACTTCTTGAGCATGAGTTTCAGGCATATTATAATGCTGTAAATGAATTATCCAAAAGCAATATACAATTTACTAACCTAGATTATGAAAATAAAACTATAGATAAAATTATTAATGTAATAAAATCTAGTTCTTATGATTTGATAATCATTGATGATCTCCAATCCATTATTAATGACAAGGATATTTATATTAAAGATAAAACACTTGAGATTATGCAAAAACTAAAGAGTCTTACAACAGATCTAAAGACTCCATTGATTTTAATATCAGGAATTCCATCAGAAAAAATGAGGTCTAGAGTAGATCATAGACCATGTCTTTCTGACTTAGAATATGATAGTATGAGAACATTTCCAGACATAATTAAGTTATTATATAGAGATGAAGTTTATGAAGTGGATTCAGAGAAGAAAAACATTCTCGAAGTTATTGTAGCTAAAAATTTGTTATGTATAAATTGTATAGTTGAACTAGTTTTTCTAAAAGAAAGTTCTGCTATAGTTAATATTGAAAAGAAAAAGAGTCTATAAGAAAGATATATATGCCAATGATGTCTTTCTTCTTTAGTGCTATTTTATTATATGGTATTACCAATATTTAAAGCATATTGAGTTTATTTACAGCGTCCATTTTGTTTTTGCGGGAAACATTTACATAGAAATTTACCGTTGTTTGTATACTGCTGTGACCTGCAAGTTTAGATATTATAGAAATTGGGACGTTTTTGGACATTAGGCGGGTACAAAATGTATGACGGAGGGTATGTGCAGAAAAGCTTTCTATTTCGGCAATACGGCAATATTTTTTAATGATCTTATCTATTGTTTCACGACGTAGGGGACCTCTTTGACCTAGAAACAATTTTTTATGATGGTAATTTCTATTGGAAGTGTATTCCTCTATAGCTTTTTTTGCTTGTGCATTCAAGGGAACTTCCCTGTATTTACCGCCTTTTCCGTTTCTGATAATGATGTAAGAATAATTTTGGCTGCCATTTCGCTGGGTAATATGTATATCATCCAATGTTAATGAAACAAGTTCTGAAACTCGTATGCCTGTATTTATTAAAAGCTCTATTATTGCAATATCCCTTTTATTACCATTTGAGTATACTGCACGCCTGAATCTATTTAGTTCGTTTCTTTCTATAGTTTGTATTTCCCTATCATGAGTATCAGCTATAGAAATACCGTAAATGGCCGTTTCTGTGCCAGTTCCTAAATTAATTAGGAATTGGTTATAACTTTTCAGAGCGGTCATTTTTCTGTTTACGGAGGATGGTTTTAGCTTTATGACATTGTGCAAGTAGTTTCGGTATTCACGAGCGTCCTGTTCAAGAATTTTGCCATCGAAATTTTTTGCATATGTATCCATAAACCAAATCAAATACTCTCTAATATCGGAACAATAATTTATAACGGTATTATGGCTTTTGCCATCTTTTTGTAAAGCAACCCTAAACTCTTCTATCCAGTCCATCTACAGCATCTCCTTCCGCTGTTTGCTTGTTAGAAAATATCCAAGCTCATCACATAATTTGGCTTCATAATGATATATTATGTAGCGAGTTTTACGTTTTTGAAAACGAACTTATGCGGATAATTCGTTATTAAAATCGAATTAAGACTTAAAAAACTGGCTACATAATTATTTAGCTCTGTTTAAATTCAGTTTCATAAAATCATATAATATATTGTTCATAGTTTTTATGACTTCCGATAATGTTTCATTATGAAGAGTTAATATCTTTGAATGAAAGTCTGAATTAGAAACTGTAATATTCGAATAGGCTAAATCGTTGAAGTAAATAATTATTTCATTAATGACTTTTAATAGCATTTGTAGAGACTCTTCATTTACCTTTTCCTTATTGTATGCTTCTAAAGAAGATGTAAGATTTTCGATTACAAATTGCATATTTGAAGGATCACCCATATTAATTGATTCAAAACCTTTTAATAAGCTATTTAGTATATTAGATTTTTCCACTATCTTCTTGTCTCTTATATTAGTCCTCCCCATTAGAAAGTCTAAAGAAACATTAAAAAAGTCAGCCATCTTAACAATGTTATCTAGTTTTGGTTCAGCTTCATTTTTTTCATACTTGTTCCAAGCCGAAATAGAAAGATCAAACATTTCAGCCATGTCTTTCATTGTCAACCCTTTTTCACTTCGGAGCATTTTAATGCGTTCTCCAATCATAACCATCCCTCCTTGTTACACTAAAAGTATAACATAAAAAATATCACATAAAAAGTAAAAAAAGTAGGGAGTAAAAGTTGCAATTACACCTTTAGTATAATATAATTAAATTACACTAAAGGTGTAAGAAAGGTGATGATAGTATGGAAAAGTCAGTAGACAAACTATATAATGTCAAAAAAATAAGATTGGAAAGGGCAAAACAAGGCAAAAATATCCGAGAACTTGCCGACTTGGCAAAGCTGGATCCTAAAACAGTATCCCGAATAGAAAAACAAAAGGTAATACCAAGACCACAAACAATCGGGAAAATCGCAGCAGCTTTAGGAAAAAATTATGAAGATTTTTTTTGTCAAGTCCGCTGAATTACTGATAAGGTGAGAAGAAAACATATCAGTTAATATAGACAATTAAATAATTATATAAAACAAAATTAGAAAGGATGATAGCTATGAAAAATAAAATTGAGCAAAACGAAAAAGGCATTCAGATAAAGGTGGATTCACTACTATATGAGACTGTTAGGCAATACTGTTCCTCTAATTTATATCCTTTGGAGAGTTCAGAAGAAATAGAGAAAATGGCTTCTATAGAAGATAAAAGTATGTATATTAAAAACAAAATGCGCAATATGATTTTTGCGCTTACAGGACTATTTAATATGACAAGGAAGGAACTTGAGGGATATTTTAGTGCAAGAGAGGCCTTTCTTTTGGTTCGTATTTGTTATAATGGTCTATTTCATGTTAAGAGGATTAATCCTAAACTCCTTATTATCATGAAACTTGAGGATAGTTTGAAATATGAACCTACTGCGTTTACAGAAGAAGATATTGAAATTGCTAAAACGCTAAAAGAAAAGCTTCAAGCTTTAACTACTTTCCAAGCTTACACTATAATGATGCTAGCTTGTTCATTCAAAGGGAAACAAAATTTTACAATTGATGATGTCGGAGAAGCTTTTTTGGCTGCATAAAACGCTTCAAGTTTGTGAAGAGAAAACTCTATAAATGCTTATTAAGGGGCTTATATTTTATATAGCCCCTTTAAATTAATTTGATTAAGGTGGTTGATAACATTGGGAAATACAATACCGAATGGACTAAAGAAAAATATGAGCGATTTATAAAGGAAGGGCGTGGGCTAGGAGAAGGAGAGAGTTACAAACCTTGGCTCACAATACAAGATTTTCCCTCTATGGGTAGGGCCACGAGGATAATGGGATGGAAAACAAAGCGTATTCATCATTTTTTCTCTGATTTGCAACTGAAGTATTTCTACCTTTTAGAGTGGGAAGAAAGTGTTGTAGATATTAGAGAACACTATCCTCTTTTAGATTTTGATGAGGTAATTGAGGATAAAATGGATTTAAGACTTGATAAATTTATAGATAGAAAAACCAAGGTGCCATACGTCTTGTCTACTACATTTCTTATTACGTTATTTAAGCCAGGAAATAAGGTAGAATTTGTGGCTAGGAGTATAAAAATAGCTTCAGATTTGCAGAAAAAAATAACTATAGAAAGATTAGAAGCGGAACGGCGATATTGGAGTGCCAAAGGGATAGATTGGGGCATTGTAACAAATAAAGATATTAATACTGTAATGTCAAAAAATGTTGAATGGTTACATTCGACTATGAACACAGAAAGTTATAACGGGATTAAGGAGGAACAATTGGATGAACTGGCGGAAGGGTTATTATATAGATTAAAAAGTTCAGAGTCTGTTCGCAAAATAATAAGGAAATATGAGAAGGACTATTGTCTTGATGCTGGAACAGGTATTTTACTTTTTAAATATTTATTATTAAAGAGGAAAATATTTATCAACATGAATGAGCCCATAAAGTTTAATATACCAGGCCAATCCCTTTGGTTACCTTAAAAATGATGGAAGGGAGGTTAGCAAATGAGATTTACAGTTAATACAATAATAAAGTGGGAAGTTGAAGATGAAAAACAGAGTTTAGAACGAATTCTTTTTCTTGATCAGGATTTATTGTATGTAATAAATATAAATGATAACTCGCTACCCTTTCCAAGAAAAATTTCCGATATAAATGAAGCACTATTCGACGAACGAGCACAAATTGTTAACGAAGATCCTTATTTATTACTAATATCAGATGAAGAGCTGCCACCAAAACATAAAGAAAAAAGGGATAAAGCATGGAAGATAATTAAAAATTTTGTAAGAAATGAGCCCGAAATATTTGAACCAACATATCGCAGAAAACTTATTAAGAAAACTGTTGAACAGTTTGATGTTAGTGAAAATACTGTTGCCAGCTATCTAAAAAGATATTGGAAAAGAGGGAAAACCCCTAATGCTTTAGTTCCAGATTATAGATATTGTGGAGGTCCAGGAAAAGAGAGAACGGCTGGAAAAGTAAAAAGGGGTAGACCTCGAAAACACCAGAACATAACTGGAGAAGGAATAAATATTACGGAAGATATAAAAAAAACCTTCCGTATTGCTATAAATAAATATTATTACACCACGGCAAAAAACTCTTTGGTTTTAACCTATGAACTGATGAGGAAAGAATATTTTGTAGATGGTTTTATAGAGGCAAATGGAGTGAAAATACCTATTATAAAGCCTCAATCGCAGATTCCGAGTTTTGGGCAGTTTCGATATTGGTTTGAGAAAGAAAGAAACATCAAAAGAGAGATTACCAGCCGATATAGTAATAAAAAATATCAAAAGCAATATCGACCTATTATAGGAAACACTGCTAGTGACGTTCTGCAACCTGGGACTTTTGAAATAGATTGCCAGGTGGGGGATGTCTATTTAGTATCAAGGTTTAATAAAAATTGGGTTATTGGTAGACCTGCTATCTATGCGGTTATTGATAAATTTAGCCGTGTCATATGTGGAATATATATTGGCCTTGAAACAGGTTCTTATGTTGGTGCAATGATGGCACTTTTAAATGCAACTATGGATAAGGTTAGATTTTGTAAACAGTATGGCATTGAAATACATGAAGAGGATTGGCCCATTCATTATTTACCAGAAACTATTATTGCAGATCGAGGAGAATTAGAGGGCGGAAACATCGAGGACTTAATCAATATATTAAATGTTAAAGTACAGAATACCCCTCCCTACCGTGCAGACTTAAAATCAGCAGTGGAAAGGTTCTTCGGGCTTACAAATGAGAGAGTGAAACCATTTTTGCCAGGAGTAGTAGATTTGGACGGGCGAGAAAGAGGAGATAAGGATTACCGACTAAAGGCAAAGCTTGATTTATATCAGTTTACCCAAATTATGATTAAGTGTATTTTATATCACAACAACTATTATAACTTGAACTACTATAAAAGGGATGAAATGATGATCGCAGATGATGTTCCCTGTATTCCCATTAAGCTTTGGAGTTGGGGGATTGCAAATAGAGGTGGAACACTGCGCACCGTTCCTGAAGATGTAGTAAAGTTGGCTCTGATGCCTTCTGATACAGCAACCGTTACAGCAAAAGGGGTAAAATATAAGGATATGTATTATGCATCTACTTCAATGCTAAAGGGACAAGCTTTTGTTAATGCCAGAACAAAAGGGACTTGGAAGGTAAAGATAAGTTTCGACCCTAGGGATATGAACTATATTTATGTACATGGTAAAGGGATTAATGATTATGAAAAATGCTATCTAATAGATGGAAACAGCAGGTATAAGGATAAGGCGATAGAGGAGATTGAATATTTGCTTGCCGTGGAGAGAATGCAGAAAGAAAAAAGTGAAGATGCAGTGGCACAAGCAAAGACACAGCTGATTGTAGAGATAGAGGATATTGTTGAAGAAGCAAATGATGATTACAAGAGAGAGACAAATCCTATAAAAAGTGATAAACAAAGGGTAAAAAATATAAGAGAAAATCGTAAAGCCGAAAAAACAGTGAGAAGGACGGAAGAAGTTTTTGAATTAGGACATGAAGATGAAAATCATTATAGCAGTATTATTTCTAGTAAGAAGGGTTTTGAGGAAGAAAAAAGCACTTTAGATTTGTTCTTTAGAAAACAAAAGGAGGGCTTGGCAAATGGGGGAGGTTTGGATTCCAAGTGGTAGTATGGCCGTAGAAGCAGAATATAAAGAGCAGATAATACCAGATTATAAAGACAATCCTTTTATAGAAGCCCTTCCGAGCCTTATGGCTCCAGATGAAGTAATAGAAAAACTGGCTTTTTATCCTCAATATAATTCCAGTGAAAGACAGTTAGAGAGCCACTATAGAATACACATGATAGATAGGATGTTCCAAGTGTTTCAGCCCCTACCTATGAGTATAGAATTGGAAAGCAAGATTGCCCGTGCTGTTCGTCAGGGATATCTATCCAGAAATCCCTTTGGGAGAGAGCTAGTTTGGGGATTTCGTCAGGATTATTATAGAAAAAATAATATTAATTTAAGCGCTGATAGCGGATTTTATTCTTCATCTTTAGGTTTTACCTTAATAGGTATATCGGGCCTGGGGAAAACTTCTTCACTTCAGAGGATACTTAATTTGTATCCTCAAATTCTTGTCCATTCGGAGTATAAAAATATGCATTTTTCGGTGTATCAAGTCGTCTGGATGAAACTGGAGTGCCCACACGATGGTTCTATAAAAGGTTTACTATATGAATTTTTTTCCGAAACAGATAGATTGCTCGGGACCAACTATTACCAGAAAATGATGAAAATAAGAGCGACAACGGATGCTATGATGACGGTAATGAATCAAGTGGTAAGGAATTGTTCATTGGGATTGCTTGTAATAGATGAAATTCAGCATTTAAGTATGGCAAAATCGGGTGGTAGTGAAAAGATGTTAAACTTTTTTGTAAACCTTGTAAATAATGTAGGTGTTCCAGTGATTTTAGTGGGAACTCCCAAAGCAATTGCTGTGTTTCAGGGAGATTTTAGACAAGCAAGAAGAGGAGCGGGTCCAGCAGGCGATATGATCTGTGATAGGATTCAGAAGGATGGGGTATGGGATTTATTAGTTAACTCTATTTGGCGTTATCAGTGGACGAGGAAAGAAACTCCTCTTACTCCTGAAATAAATAATGTGTTATATGAAGAAACACAGGGCATTCCAGATTTATTAAAAAAAGTTTATGGTATTGCACAGGCCTATACAATTTCTACAGGCAAAGAAGAAATAACTCCTTATATTATTAAAAAAGTGGCTAAACAAAACTTAAAACTGGTGCAGCCAATGCTTACTGCCTTAAAAACTGGCAATGTCAGAGAAATTGCTAAATTTGAAGATATATGTATGTTAAATATAAATTTCAATGGTTTTTTGACTAGAACAAAACAGTCTATTACTTTAGATTTAAAAGCTAAAGCAATTAAAAAGCAGGAAAAAGAACAAAAGAAAGAAGATATGATGGATAAGAAAAAGGAGGCAGTTTTGAAGCTTATAGATCTGGGATTTGATGCTAAAAAGGCTCAAAAAACTATCGATAAGATGGATTATGAGCAAGGTAACGAGAATGTAAGTATAAATAGTATAGTATTAGATGCAATAAAACTTCTTACAGATGGAGAAAAGAAAAACAAAGCAAGTGGTGAAGGGAAGGTTAAATATGATGCATCTGATATTCGGTATATAGTTGAACAGGGTAAAAAATATAATAAAAGTGCATATGAATCGCTATTAGAGAAAGGTTACATTAAGACATTTCAAAATGATGTCTTTTCTTTTCAGAGGAGATGGTGCAGTGAACTTTTTTCCAACACCATATCCAGATGAGCTATTATACAGTGTATTGGGGCGTTACTGTATTAGAAGTGGAAACATAAGAGAAATACATAATATTCAAGATATGTTTGGGTCACGAAATGTGATTGCATCTATGGAATTGCCAACACAACTGGAAGCATTAATTGCAAATATGCCCGTAAATACAAAATATACGGCGGAACAATTTATATATAAGCATACTTTGTTTCCTTTTTATGCTGCTTTTATTCCTTCCAAGCGAGCTAAAGAAATTGTACAAGCAATGAAAAACGGAGAAGGGAAAACAATCTATATAAAAATTGGGTTAGTGTCAAACACCGTAATATTAAACAGGTTTTTTAGATTTTGTCCTGAATGTTTTAAAAAAGATATAGAAACATTTGGAGAACCATATTGGCATAGAATTCACCAGGTTACAGGGGTATTTGTATGTTTAAAGCATAAGATGCCTCTTTGTGACAGCACAGAACTCATAAGGGCAGGCAACAGACAGAGATTTATTAGTGCATCCCATGAGAACTGTATAGTAGAAAAAGAAATAAGTTATTCAAATGATTTGATGGAAAAGATGCTTTGGATAGCAGAGGATACAGAAATACTTCTAAATAATCAATTTGGGTTTAGGGAAGGTCAATGGTTTAAAAGTCAGTTTCGGGTTAAGTTGATTGAAAAAGGCTATGCTAGGATGAACAATTATATTCATCAAAAGAAGTTAAAACAAGACTTTGTGGATTTTTATGGTCAAGAATACTTGGCACTTGTTCAATCCCCTGTATCAGTTAATAGTGGAGGTTGGCTACCTGATATGGTTAGAAATAATGATAGGACAACCTATTCAATAAGGTATCTATTATTAGCGAGGTTTCTCGGAATTCCAATCGTTGATTTATTTAATACAAAACTTGGCTCGAATGATGAAGATGAAAACAATATTGATGCTTATCAGGAACTGTGGGACCAGAGGTTGATAGAACTTGCTCAATCAGGGCTATCAATCCGAGAAATATCAGATATATTAAAGTCATCTACAAAAACAATTAGGAAGGCTATTGATAGATTAGGAATAGAAGAGTTTTGGAAATTTAATGGCGGTGGAAAATATCTTCATAGCAAGTTTACTGATACAGAAGAATTCAGAATGAAAAGAGAAAGGTTAAGGGAAGAGTGGCTTGAACTCCATGCTCAATATCCTGATAAAAGCAGCAGTCAAATTCGTAAAAATAACGATGGAGTCTATGCTTGGTTAAAAAAATATGATAGTGAATGGATGGAAGAAAACTATCGCAGAATAAAAACAGTAGTTAATACTGTTGATTGGGATAAAAGAGATGCTGAATTGCTTCCAAAAGTAAAAGAAGTGGTTAAAGAAATGAAACAAGGTAAGCCTGAAAGGATAACGTGGGGTGGTATAGGAAGAAAATTAGGGATTAGCGGATGGTTTGCAAAGAGCAAAAATAAGCTGCCATTTACTAAAAAGTATGTAGATTCCGTAGTAGAAAATCTGCAAGAATTTCAAATAAGAAAGATACAATGGGGTATGAGTCAATTAGAGGGGGAAGGAAAAGAAATCAAGTTGTGGAATTTAGTAGAAACGGCAGGAGTTAAGCCTAGATATATGAAGAATATTAGTAAAGAAATAAAAAAAATATTAGAAGAAAAAGGCTATGATACAGATTTTTTATCTAACTTAAAATAAGGTAGATATGAATTTGATTCGATATAAAGAAGACACTATAAAAGTATCTAGATTTTTTGGTAGTGCCTTGATAAGGGAACGAGTGGTAGAATTGTGATTTTACTCAATTCTATTATTCGAACCATTATGTCCAAAAATTTGCTTTTTTAGAGTATAATATAGATAGATTAAGATTAGTCGTTTATAGATACGAGAATATGTGACTAAATAAAGAAAGATACTTATTTTTTGGCAATGAATTAATAAATGAATGAATTAGTATTTTCCTCCAGAAAACCTATAAAGATTTTTAAGTATAAACAAAAAAGGGGGAGATAGAAATGCTTGTATTTTGGAGTGCAGTAATCGGAATTATTTTGATGACATTAACGGCCATTTACAGCATAAAATTAATGAGTAAAAAATAATAAATAGATAGGGTTAATAGTTGGGATTAAGATATTATATCGGTAACTTTTGTTATCAAAATTAGAGTTTTTCATGGAAAAAACGTTGATATAACAGACTTAAGAGGGAAAACGGATGATAAGAATAGTCCTTTTTCCCTTTTTCTATATGCCTTGCTCTGCTCTCACGATATGACTTTATTGCTTTTTAAAAAAAGTGCTAGGATAAAAAGGCTATAATACGGGCTTTTAAAGTATTGATAATTATAATGGTATAATAGAAGAAACAGGTAAAAACTTGTTCAATATAGTAGTTGGAAATTGATAGGAGATAGATTCACATATAAAGGATAAAGTAGTAGTAGGTCTACAATGCAACTAATTCATTTGCCTTTAAATAATGTTAAAAAACAAACAGATAATTACTGAAAGGGGGTTAGATATTATGTTTAAAAAAATCCTGGGAGTATTTGGTATAAATAAGAGAAAAGACTCTTTAAGAAGTAACCCGAAGGAAGAAGGTAAAAATGCTTTAGAACAAGAAGTTGGTAAGGCAATTGATGAAATAAAGGACGAAATATTTACAGTTGATTTTATTAGCATTAGGGAAAATAATGAGACAATTAAAAATGCAGAAGTTGTGTTTCCTGCCAAAAATCAATACATAATAATTAATGGTGAAAAAACATATTTTGATGCTTACTATATTAGGGACGAAGGAAAGAGTAGCGATAACCTATATAATAGGATAGCGACTCCTGATTTTAAGTTTTGGATTCTGCCTAAAGACTATAAGCGCTTCATGGTGATAGCCAATCATCGCCATGATATACTCATTGAAAATAGGAAGAAACGTGATGAGATAATTAAAATTGATATGAATACTCCTTGTGAATATGATTCCATAGATAAAGATATATATAAATGTTTTATCTCAAATAAAGCTGGAATGTGCGATGCTATAGGGACATGGGAACAATTTAGAAAAGTGGAAGAACAAATAGCAAAAATATGTGAAGAAAATAGTGGCAGATATTTTAAGACACAGGCTAAAACTGCTAATTTTGCAATTATTTTTGATTACATAGCTAGAACATATTCAAATGTAAGCAGTCTTAAGGAAAAAGGATATAAAGTTACGACGTTTGAAATGGCACTTGAGTTTTTTGGGCTTTCTCATATGTGGAATTTGAGCAATCTTAAGAAAATGGAGAAAAAGCATAAAGAATTTATAAAGGAAAGTTACAATAAATAGGTAAATCTTGTTTTATTAAAGTATAACCATGGGTTTGGTCAAAATACAGTTATTTTATTTTGTATAAATATCATCAACATACAGTAAGAAGAATATTTATTTAATTCTGTATAGCAGATATAATGTAAAATAAATAAGACCAGCTAATTAAAGTCAATAGATTTTAGCAAAATAATATTAAATATTTTTTGAAAAATTAATAATAAAAAAATGCACACCTAATAAACCAATGATTATTGGTTTAAAAAACGAAGCTGTTATTTAAAATTGTTCTTTGAAAACTAAACATTAAATACAGATCATTAGGCTACTGAAGACCTAGTAAGAAGTAGTTCCTCATGCTCTTCTGGGGTTCTTAGCTCAAAAGGCTTTTTGTCTCTCATGACGGCGAATATAATATTTACTAATTTTCTCATTACAGCACCTAATGCAACCTTTTTGGGCTTGTTTGTACACTTTTTTTGGTAGAACTCATAGAGCACTGGATTAGTTTTGTCACCATTTCTCTTACTTCGAATATTGGCTAAAGCAGTTGTAAAGATGACCCTACGAAGCAATCTAGAGCCCCTTTTAGACATTTTGTTACGGGTTCCGGTGAATTCACCCGATTGATTAACAGAGGGGTCAATTCCAAAGAAAGCTACAAGTTTATTGGGGCTAGAAAATGCAGAAAAATCACCAACCTCAGCAAGTATCGTGGCAGCAGTTAGTATCCCGATACCAGGAATACTGCATAGCAGATTAATAATAGGTGCCAATACAGGATTATCTTCTAAAGAATCTGCTAAAATAATTTCATTAATTGCGTCAAGTATGTCTTTTTGGGCATCTTGTAAGGTTCTTACCATGGAAATATTAACTTTGAGAATGGCTAGATTTCCAGGGTTATTGATGCTTAAATCTTTAAATTCCTTAGCTTTTAAAACCAAAAGTTCATATTTTTCAGTGGACCACGCTAAACCTTTTTTAGAAGTTTTTTCAATAAGTGATATTAATGTTTGTTTGTTAGCCTTTAGAATTTGCTTAGGTGAAGGATACCTATCAAGTACTGCTAAGGCAGTGTTTGAATATACATTTTGGAAGACATCTGTAAAGTTTAGCATTACTTGATCAATAATGCCAATAAGCCTATTCTTGTAAGTAGTAAGTTCATCACCTAACTTGTAATATTGGCGACAAAGGCTTTTAAGGCAGTCAATAACATCATCAGGAACAACAGTAGTCTTAATAAAAGAAAACCTATAAAGCAATGCAATCTTATGGGCATCAAATTTATCATTTTTTACTTTCCTTATTCCAATATTTTTGATAGAATCAGATTGGATGGGGTTTATGATAGAGACCTCAAATCCAGAATCAGAAAGATAGTGGAAGAGGATTTTGTGATAGTGCCCAGTGGATTCTAAGACTACGACAGGCCTAATTGCAAAATCCTTTTCTGCTTTTTGCAATAGACCTATAGCCTCTTTAATACTGTCAATTGAATCATGATAGATCTTAATACGATGATAAATCTCATTATTAGGGGACAAAATACACATCTCACTAAAATTTTTACCAACATCAATTCCAGCTACAGGTGGATAATCCATAAGAAACCTCCTAAATAAAGTATTTGGATTTAGAAATCCATTCCTTCTCAAATAAGTACACAACCTTGCATGTGACACGAGGAACCAGTGTTAACTGGCCTCAACCAGCCAAATAATGTAATCTTATGAGAATGGATAGATACTCTTTTTTACAGGTAGTCGCATAAAGGCGTCCTAGGAGGAATTGCATCAACCTCCAAATCCATAAATTAATTATACAATATTGTTCATGGTTCAGGCCAAATTAAACTGGCTTTATGGCTAGGGTGAGAAGCCAAAGAAATGTATTTAATGATTAGAAAAGAAGACTATATTATTATTTAAGAAATTGATAATTATTACAGTGGAAAACTGTAATTTGATTATAACTATATTGTACAAGGAGGGATATATTGAGTGTAGTAAATGATATACAAGCTATATTTGCCAGAGAAGCAAAAATGTCTCCTATGCTTTTAGCTGATTTAGCAAATATGGAAAAATATATTGCCGAAAGTTATCAATCACGTTCTGTTGTAGAATTGCTTCAAAATGCTGATGATGCAAATGCAAAAAGATTTTTTATTAGGTCTAATAACGATTGTATTATAGTAGCCAATGATGGAAGAAAATTTAATAAAGATGACGCTATGTCTATTTGTAGAAGTGGAGTATCTACAAAAAAGAGAGATGGAAAAACCATTGGATATAGAGGAATTGGTTTTAAGTCCGTAGTTAATCTGGCAGAAAGAGTACATATAATAAGTGGTACAATCAGGATGACGTTTTCAAGAGAATTGACGAAAAATTATCTTGAAGTTAGCAATAAAGTGCCGCTGATAAGAATACCGCATATATATACACCTATATCAAATCATGAAGGAACTATTAATAAGTTAATTGAGAAGAATTTTAACTCCATATTTATTTTCGAGCATCCTAAATTAAATAACTTGAATGAGGATTTAGGTTTATTAGATTCGAGCATATTACTTTTTTTAAAAAATATTTGTGAATTGGAAATACATTCGGTCGTATCAAAAAAAATAAGTGTTTCAAGAAAAGAATTAGATTATAAAGAAATTATAGTTATTAATGATAATGATAACGAGCAAGAAAGATGGTTGGTTATTAGGGATGAAAAATGTAATGCTTTAGCTTTTCTGTTAAATGATTGTAATGAAATTATAGAATTAGGGGAGGATAGGGCTGTAATTCATTCGTTTATGCCGACAAAAGACAAAGTTGGTTTGCCAATAAAAATTAATGGTGATTTTTCTACAGACCCTTCTAGAACAAGAGTTGTATATGATGAAATATCAAAACAGACATTATTGTCATGTAGTAGATTAGTAATTAATTCTTTAAAAGATTGTATATCTAATAAAGAGCAATATGATGGTTTAGGCCTTTTTAGCGTTTTTGCAAATTTCAAGAAAGATAGAGTTAGTGGTTTTACATTAGGTGTTAAGATTAAGGAATATTTTTTTGATTGTATTAAAAGTGAACTAAATAATATTAAGTGGTATAACGGGGTTGAAACGGAGAATCTTCGAGTAAATCCTGAATGGCTAAATTCATATGATTTTAAAAAATTTTGCAGACAGTTAAAGTATACACCGCTATGTAAAGAACTAGAAAAAGATTATCCAGGGATATTAAAATTTTCAAATTTGTTTGAGTTGAAAACTTTAGATTTGGATCAAGTCTTGGATTTGTTAAATAATCTTAAACCTACAATTAATGGTAGTGTGGATGTTATATGCGAAATTATTCGTCAGTATAGATTTAATTGCAATTCAAAAATCAAAGTAAAAATTAAAAATGCTAATTTAATATATTTTAAGTCAGGTATATATTCATCAAATTCAAAAATAAATGATTTTAACTTTGACCCTGATTTTTATGATGCTTTAAATATGAGGATAAACGATGATAATGATTTAAAATGGTTTATAAAATTATATTTTGAAGATTTGAGTATTCAAGTTTTAAAAGCAAACAACATATTACAGGAGGAACATAAGCAAGTAAAAGGTAATGATACACAACTTTTAAAGCTTGAGGTTAGTAGGTATACTAGTAAAGCAACTTTGCCACCTATAAACAAATGGAGAAGTGTAGAACAAAATCTTGCTGCTTTTCTAGAAAGAGATTCGGCAGTTAAAAAAGTTATTGATGTTAGTAAAAGTAATTTGGGTTATGATATAGAAGTTCATTATAATGATGATAGAGTTCGATATATAGAGGTTAAAAGCGTTGAAAGGTTGGGAGCACCCATTTCGTTGACAAATAATGAGTATTCAACTGCAAATGAATTAAAAGAAGAATATTTATTAGCCATAGTGGAGCAAACAGATTTATGTATGGAAGTATGCTATATTGAGAATCCAATAAATCATCTAAATTTAATTAAAAGAGTAACTAGATGGGAATGGATTTGTGATGATTATAGTGGTACTTTTTTAAACTATTCATTTTAAATAATAGGGGGATATTATGGCAAACAAAAATAGAATTGAAGTGAGCAAAATACAGCGATTAATTAGCATTGAAAAGAAATATGGGATAGATGATATGAATCTATTCGCATATATGCCAAATTCTAAAGAGCTAATTATTTATGGAGAAATTTATGGTGAAAGGTTAACTAATAGCATTAAGATGATGTGTAGTGTATATGATAATGAAGGAGATATAATAGCATCAGGAGAAAATAGTAGTTATTCAAGTGGATTGGTAACAAGTTATATAGAACCACAATGTTTTGAAGGAATATTTCCATTTGAGATACAAGTAAATATACCAAATGGGAACAAGATTGATAAAATACGTATTTACCCCATAAATTAGTATATGTAAGGAGGATACTCGTGGAAAAAGATTTTAAGTATCCAAAAAATATTGTTGAACGATTGGATGTTTTTGAAAGAAAATTTGGAATAGAAGATATGAATGTAAGTGTTTTTCAAGATTCTTGGTATGACGGGGATTCAGGGGTAAAAGTTATAGGAGAAATTCTAGCTGAAAATTTAACTGAAAACATATTAATAATAATAACAGTACATAATGAAGATGGACAAATTATTGGTGCTGATTTTAATGAAAAAATTGATGCAGCAGATTTTGGCGGTATTTATTCATTTTCTCAAAGTCTGCGCGTTGCTAGTGGAGAAAACATTTATAAAGTACGTGTATATCCCGTAAAAAATCCAGCAAGTTGGTAATTTGATAGTATTGGTTATTTCTGCTTTACAAGAAAAAGCCAGTAGCTTTAATAAAAAGAGTGTAATAATTGAGAGTTTTTAGAATGGCGGGCACAGAAGTTGTTGCAAACGATTATTATTGACCAGTAATATTTATTATATGAAATTTATTTAATTATATCAAGAATAATAATGTTTAAATTCATATAACAAATTCAGGTATAAAGTAACATCTTAAGACATTAATCCTTACCCCTTAAAACTGTAACTATGTATAACCAAAATAAAGTCTTGTGACGGAAAATAAAGTTTTGTCATGTTTATTAGGGAGCAAGGCTCAAGAATCAATGAATAAGGATATTTTTAAGAAGGATTTAGAGACAATCACAATAGACTAAAACCATTGATAGTAAAGATTTAAGAGGGAAAACGGATTATGATAAGAATAGTCCTTTTCCCTTTTTTCATATACCTTGATCCTGCCTTTACAACAGAACTTTATTTACTTTTTCAGAGAGCATTAAGGGGCATTTGAGGGCAAAAAATAATAGGAAGTAAAAAAGAGGTAAAAAGGAAGAAAAATACAAAGGTAGAGATACCAATGGTTAGCGGGTTGTGCGTGACAGAACTATATTTGCTTTTTGACAGAACTTTATTTTGATTGCACATATAATGTCTCCATCAAATAAAGTCCTATCATTTTGCAAATTCATTTTAAAATGCAAATAAAGTTGTTTCAGGAAACATGGTTTATTAGGGATTAGGAATCTCGGGTAAGCCATGTTTTTTTATTAGAGGTTTGCGAGGGATAGAGAAAAGGATACAAGGCAAAAGTCAGGTAAATCAAGGGATTGAAAGATTGAATGGAAAAGAAAATGGAGAGGAGAAATGGATAGAATTCTCCTTAAACCTTCTCCCTTAACCCTCAATCCTAATAGAACTTTATTTTCATTTTTTGCCCTAATTTTTAAGAAATACAAGGACTTTAAAAGATAAATTAAGGGGAAAAGGGCATAAATGGGGAATTAGGGATAAAAAAACAAGCCGGTGTTTTCAAGGGTTTGAGGGGTGTTGGTGAGAGAACTTTATTTGAAAAAGGAGAGGAGTTTGTTTGATGAACACATAGTTAGGAACAAGGAAAAAGGGGTAAGGAATATAGGAAATAAATTAGGCAGGATATAGGGGTTAATTAGTTGTTGTAAAAAGAAAATAAAGTAGTGGTATTAGAAGGGATAAGGAATAAGGGAAGGCATTGGTAATACAGGGTTTAGTTCAGTTTTAAGGTTAAAAGAATATGGATATTAAAGGGAATTTGTGAAAGGACTTTATTTACTTTTACTATACAACATAGGCCTTTTTTTCTGTTTCTAAAAATGATGTGGTGAAAAATATTAGAAATAGAAAAGTCCTTGCATTGCAGAAAAGTAGTTACAAAAAGAAAATAAAGTTCTTAGATGGTGTTTTACCCACATTTCTTGATACAAGAATGGGGATAAAGTATATAAAATATAAGGGAAATGTGGATAAAAGGGAAAAGGAATTAGGACATTATTTACATTTTATAAGAACTTAGCATATTTTTTCTGTTTCAGAAATGATGAAGAAGAAATTTTGGAAAAAGAAAAGACAATTTTAGTGATGGTAAAGTTCTATTAAAGTGAAAATAAAGTTATATTATTTATATGAATATAGGAAACAGGTTGTGGAAGAGGTTAATAGGGTATTAGGAGAGTTGCTTAAAAAGTAGTAAGGTGTAAGAAAACGGGTGCTTTTATAGGTTATATGGTGTAAAATAAAGGTATAAGGAACGAATTAGTAGAATAAAACGAATTATCGAGGGAGATGAAAATAGTGATTATACGTTTAGCCAAAATTGATGATGAAGAAAAAATATCAAGCCTGATAGCACAGTTTAGAGTTGAACTAAAACAATTTAAAGGAATTACTTCAACACCTAAAATAGACCAAGCAAAGGAAGAATTTAAAGAATATATAGAGGCGAAGTATCCTATTTTTGTCGCTGAAGATAATAGTAAAGAACTATTGGGGTATATAGTTTGTAGAATTGATGGTAATGTAGTTTGGGCAGAATCTCTATTTGTTTCTGATAGTGCAAGGAGAAAAGGTATAGCCTCAAAACTATATAAAGAGGCAGAAAAAATTGCGAATGAATTGGGTGGGGATACAGTTTTTAACTGGGTACATCCTAATAACGATAAGATGATAACATTTTTATCTAAAATAGGATATGATGTTTTGAACCTTATTGAAATAAGAAAACCTTCGAAAAATGAAATATTAACTCAAAAAATATGTGTTGGAAATCATGAGTATAACTATTAATCTTTAGGTTGGAATATTTATATTTTACGTCGCAGTGGTTGAATTTTGTGAATTAAGAACATTATATTTAAAGGAGGGTATGAAAATGATTATACTTGGGATTATCGTGAGTATTGTTATTGGCGTGATAGGTTCCAGCATTGGTTACGGAATGAATGCTGCTGAATTAGGGCCAATATTATCGATTGCAACAATGGGTGGATTTATCATGGCTTATATAAAGAAAAATAATATTAAATAAACATTTAGAGGCGTAAAAGTTGAATGATGTACATTAAGATAATGTATATAAATTTAAAGTAGGTGATTATAAATGGATTGGAATATAGTTCAGTTACCAGTTGAAAATATATATGATAAATTGGATATTAGTTTTACACCCTTTTTCAAAGAGAATATTCAGTTATTTAAAGAGATTGGATATGAAAGAATTTTAGACATAGGATGTGGCTACGGTAAACATAGCATTTATCTTGCAGAAAATAATTTTAATGTAACTTCAATAGATATAAATGCACAGGCAATAGAATGGTTAAAGAGATATATAGATAGAAAATCTATAAGTAATATTACTTTAATACAAGCAGATATGAATAGTCTTCCGTTTCAAGATAATTATTTTGATACAGTGATTTGCACATCCGTACTTCATCATCAGGATTTTAAACAAATTGAAAATAGCATTTCTGAAATCTATAGGGTGTTAAGACGAAGAGGATACTTTTTATTTGACTTTCTATCAGTAGAAGATGACTCTTTTGGAATTGGAGAAGAGATAGAAAAAAATACATTTGTAGGTTCAAGAGAAGGAGAAGAAAATATACCTCACCATTATACTGATGTTATTGAATTAAATGAGTTGTTTAATAATTTCAGGAAGATTAAAATTCAAAAAAATGAATATCATATTATCATTGATTCAGAAAGAAAGATTAAAAGTAGGGTTTTTGATGTTTTGACTTATAAGTAAATTATGGATTTTAAGTAATGATGCAATTAAATGCATCATGTCGAATTAATTACAAAGAGATTCGAATGGAGATGAAACCTATGAAATGTCCCTATTGTAATGGTGAAATGGAGATAGGTATATTAGAAGGAGGAAGGTATCTTTTATGGGCGAAACAGCCACATAAAGTATCCTATCATCCTAAAGCAGGCGAAGTCTTACTAGGAGAAAAAGCGGTTAGTTCTATCAGAGTAGATTCTTATATTTGCAAGCAGTGTAAAAAGATTATCATAGATTATGCTAATCTTGATGATGTAAAAGAGGGATAGATAGTACATATTGATAGAATATTATGCAACAAAATTTAGGGGGGAATTTATGAAGAATTTTAAACGTTCTCGAAACCTATCGTTACTTGCTGGATTTCTTTTTATAATAAATACTATTTTGGCATTAGTAAGTACTCAATTTATTCTCGTACCAATTTTAGAGGCAATTGCAAGTATTTGTTTTTTTGCAGGTGCTTATGATTACCATAAGAAAATTACCAAGGATAATAAGGATTAAGGAAATGTACATTATTCATAAAATATGTATTAAGTGAGGTTATATAAATTTGCAAGGGGCGATTGTTTGGCTAAGCATGATTTTGGAATAATAGATTCTTTTGAAGAAAATAAGTGGTATAGCGATTATGAACCTGAAAAATACAATTGTATTTCGGTACATGATGACTTATTAGAAGAGATGATTATAAAGTATAATGAAGAACTAATGGCAATAAAAACATACCTTCAGGTTACAACTCAGCCAGGAAATGGATTGGATTATTGCGGGGTAACCCTCATCCCACCAGAATCCCTTAAACAATTTAGAGAGATTATTATCAAGGCAAATAGTTATTATCAATCGCAGGAACTTCAATCGCTTGTTGAAAAGGTATCTAATGCAATTAGTGAAAATAAATACTTAATTCACTACGGAATATAGTGTTTTGTATATAAGCATATGAATATGCAGGCTAATAGGGGGATTATCATGTTCGAATACATAAAATTGCAAAGAACAATGTGCTATGGAACTTGCCCTGTTTATAGTGTAACAGTAGATAACGAGGGCAATGTAAATTATCATGGAGAAATGTTTGTATATAAGAGCGGAGAGCAGCATTGGAAGATATCAAAGAAAAAGGTAGAACAATTAAATAACTTGATTGAGGATTTTGGGTTTAAGTCTTTCACATATGAACCAGGGGAGGAGTTCATTACAGACCAGCCTTCTTGTATTACTACAGTTAAATATTCTGATGGGCAAACTAAAGAAATTGACCATTACTATGGACACATTTTGATAGATGATAATTTGACCGCATTTGAAGAGAAGATAGATAGAATAATAGGCACTAAAAAATATGTAAATCCAAGGTTATACATATATCAGGTCGAAGAAAAGACTTCAGAAGCGTCAATTAGGTTTATAGTTATTTCTGCTTCTGAAATAGAAGCAATAGATTTAGTAGAAAAAGAATGTGATAAACAAGAAATATTGGAATGGAAGGTGCAGAAGATAGGGATTGCTACAGATGACTATTATGGACCCATAATAATTATGAAAAGTGTTTGATTAATGGTTGGTGAAATACTATGTAACCCATTGGTTATAACGGATTTGAAAAACAAATTCAAGAAATAAGTAATCATAGTATTTTAGGTAAGTGAAAAGTATGAGGAGAAAAGATAGAAAAAATAATAAACGTTGCCCTGAAAAAAATAAGTTTGTTCTAAAATCCCGTAGTAGATGCAGGATAATTCCTGATTTATTCCGGGATTTTTATTTTTAAGAGGCTGATAATTAAGGTGTAAGTTGCAAGTACAAAGGATAATATTCTTATTGACAAAAAAATAAATCTACACTATTATATGAGTATAATCGAATATAATCATATAGGAGGCGATGAATTGGATTTCATAGAAATATTTAAGGCATTGGGAGATGAAAATAGGATTAGAATATTAAATCTGTTAATAAGAGAAGAACTTTGTGTATGTGAAATAGAGACGATGCTAGGAATGACTCAGTCCAACGCTTCAAGACATTTAAACAAATTAAAAAGCGCAGGTATTATAACTAGTGATAAGAAGTCACAATGGGTTTATTATGGAGTAAATAACGAATTTATTAAGGAAAATAATTTGCTGTATGAATTTCTTAAAAACAAGATTAACGAAAATGTACAATACCTAAAAGATGTTGAAAGGCTTAAAAAATATAAAAGCAGTAACTTTACTTGTGAGCAATTAAGAGAAGATAAAAAGCAAGTTCTAAAGTTTCTTCGAAAGTAGCGTAAGAAGATGGAAGATGAAAAGTAGTATGGTATTGTTAAATACATTTTAGATACTTTTATTTCATATTATATGATTATAATCGAATATAATCATATATGTAAAAACAGATTAGATAGATTGGAGGCATTAAATTTGGATAGCGAAGAAGTAATAGAGAAAAAAAGGGGACTGGGCTTTTTCGAAAAATACTTAACATTATGGGTAATTGCATGCATCATAGCGGGAGTTGCCATAGGACAATTAATTCCTGCAATTCCTGAAACATTAAGTAAGTTTGAATATGCCAATGTATCCATTCCTGTTGCTATTCTGATATGGCTCATGATATACCCTATGATGCTGAAGATTGATTTTTCAAGCATTATCAAGGCAACAAAAAAACCGAAGGGACTTATAGTTACCTGTGCGACAAACTGGTTCATCAAGCCTTTTACCATGTATCTCATAGCAGCATTTTTCTTAAAGATAGTATTCATAAGATGGATTGGTCAAGATTTAGCGACAGACTATCTTGCGGGTGCAGTATTACTGGGAGCCGCACCATGTACCGCTATGGTGTTCGTATGGAGTTATCTGACAAAAGGCGACCCTGCTTATACATTAGTTCAGGTAGCGGTAAATGACCTGATTTTATTACTCGCATTTACTCCTATAGTAGCATTTTTATTAGGAGTAAGTAATGTAATTGTTCCTTATGATACACTATTTTTATCCGTTGTCTTGTTTGTTGTGATACCTTTACTTGGCGGATACTTATCAAGAAAATTTATTATAAAGCATAGGAGCGTAGAATATTTTGAAGATGTTTTTCTAAAGAAGTTTGATAATGTAACTATTGTAGGTTTGCTTCTTACTTTAATAATCATTTTCTCGTTTCAGGGTGAAATTATTTTAAATAATCCTCTGCACATTTTATTAATTGCTGTACCATTAATTATTCAGACATTTTTAATATTCTTCATCGCCTATGGATGGGCAAAGATATGGAAACTTCCCCATGATATTGCAGCACCTGCGGGAATGATTGGAGCAAGTAACTTCTTTGAACTTGCTGTTGCAGTGGCCATTTCACTTTTTGGGTTGGATTCTGGAGCCGCTCTTGCAACAGTTGTGGGAGTACTGGTTGAAGTTCCTGTCATGCTTGTACTTGTTAGAATAGCCAACAACACAAGGTATTGGTTTAAACAAACTGGTGAAAGGGGAAAATAAAACACATGAAAAAGAAGGTGGCATTTGTATGTGTTCACAATTCCTGTCGTTCTCAAATGGCAGAAGGTTGGGCAAAGAAATTGGGAAGTGATGTATTGGAAGCATATTCGGCGGGAACAGAAAATTATCCTGAAGTAAAACCACTGGCAGTACAGGTAATGGAAGAAGAAGGGGTAGATATGGGCGGATATCATCCAAAATTATTAAGTGATATTCCAGAAGAAGTAGATATTTTAATAACTATGGGTTGTAACGTAGTATGCCCTTATGTGCCATGCAGGTACAGAGAAGATTGGGGACTTGAGGACCCATCAGGTGGACCAATAGAGGATTACAGAAAAACAAGGAATATTATTAAAGAAAAAGTAATGGATTTGATACAGAGGGTAAAAAAACAAACAAATTTAATGAATATAAAAGAAGATGTTAGTGGAGAGAAAAATCCAAGCACTTTTTCTTTTAAGTCTTAAAGAAGAAGTGTACAAGAAGATGCTGGAGGAGATAAAAGACAATATAGACGATTATTTGAAACTTAAAAGAGATGTTGAAAAGTGTATGAATGTTGAAAGTTATCTTGTAGTTGCAGAAAATAGGGGGGAATTATATGAATATACTAACAATGTTATTTGGCTGGTTAAATGACCAATTATTAAAAATGAAATGGCTTTCAGAACTTATAAGGCTTCTTATGGAGAAAGTATTTGGCTTGTCGATTAATGATAGAATAGGTGGAAGTATTCACTTCTTTATCTATGATACTATTAAAATTTTTATTTTATTATCGGTATTAATTTTTATTGTATCTTATATCCAAAGTTATTTTCCACCAGAAAGGACTAAAAAGATACTCGGTAGAATAAAGGGTATAAAAGGAAATATACTTGGCGCACTACTTGGAACTATCACACCATTTTGTAGTTGTTCCAGTATACCGATTTTTATAGGATTTACTTCGGCTGGATTACCTTTAGGTGTAACTTTCTCTTTCCTGATTTCTTCACCGATGGTAGATTTAGCATCATTAATGCTTTTAATGTCATTTTTCGGTGCCAAAATTGCCATAGCCTATGTGGTTGTAGGTCTTATTCTTGCTGTTGTCGGAGGTACTTTAATTGAAAAGTTGGGACTTGAAAAATATGTAGAGGGATATGTTAGAGAGATAGAGAATGTAGATACTGATTTTATAGAAATGAGTCGTGATGAAAGAATTTCTTATTCAAAAGAACAAGTTAAGGATATTATCCATAAGGTATGGTTATATGTATTAATTGGGGTAGGGATAGGAGCAGCAATTCACAATTGGATTCCTCAATCAGTTATAGAAAATGTGATTGGAGAAAATAATCCATTTGCAGTTTTAATGGCTACAGTAGTTGGTATTCCTATGTATGCTGATATATTTGGTACACTACCAATAGCAGAGGCTTTATTTACAAAAGGAGTAGGAATAGGGACAATATTATCCTTTATGATGGCAGTAACTGCCTTGTCACTTCCTTCTATGATAATGCTTAGTAAAGTAGTAAAACCTAAACTTCTAGCAATCTTTGTATCCATTGTATCAGTAGGAATTATAATTATTGGATATCTATTTAATGCTTTTTCGTATATTTTCATATAAATAAATTAAATTAATCAATTGAGGAGGATAATTATGGTAATTAAAGTTTTAGGTTCAGGATGTGCGAATTGTAAAAAATTAGAGGCTAATGTTAACGAGGCTGTTAAAGAATTGGGAATTGAAGCCACAATTGAAAAAGTGCAAAATTTTAAGGACATTGCAGCATATGGTGTGATGAGAACACCCGCTTTGGTGGTAGATGAACAGGTTAAAATTGCAGGAAAAATTCCAACAGTGGAAGAAATAAAGAAGTATTTATAAGGAAAACCTAGTAGGGATTCAACCCAATTAGTGATTTTGAAGGAGGTAACATTCATGGATTGTTGTCAGTCACAAAATAATAACTGTATATGTAATACGAAATGCTGTGAAGATTTAAGACAGAGTCAAACTGAAGAAAAAAATGAAATAATAATTGATTTTTTATATTTAGACCTAAACATTTGCACACGATGTCAGGGAACAGATGCAGGGCTTGAAGAGGCCATTGCAGATGTGGCAAAGATACTTCAATTGACAGGGATAGAAGTAGTTGTGAACAAAATCCATATTGATAGTAAAGAAAAGGCAAAACAACATAGATTTATTAGTTCGCCTACTATACGAGTAAATGGAGAAGACATACAAATGGATGTCAAGGAATCTCTATGTGAATCTTGTGGAGATTTATGTGGCGATGAAGTTGATTGCCGAGTATGGGTGTATAAGGGAAAAGAATATAATGTTCCACCAAAAGCAATGATTATTGATGCCATCCTTCGTAAAGTATATAGTGATAAGAAAGCACGGTTGAATGATAGGGTTGATAAAGAAGCATATCAATTACCAGAAAATTTGCGGAGGTTTTTTGAGTCGATTGAGAAAAATAAAAAACCTGAATAATAAATGCTAGACTTTGTATCAAGATATAATAATAGGGTGGGTTTCAGAAGGTTTACGATAATGCTATTTTCAAGTATCGATAAGGTAAATATTATATCAACTCATCCAAATTACTAGTATATGATATTTAATGTAACATTGATTTATCAGGAAATTCAGTGGTTATTGGAAAAATAACCGAGACCATCAAAGAAAACAAATATTTAATTCGCTAGGGAATTTATTATACAGTTATGAAAATTAAGAGTAAAATGTAGTATAATATATAAAGGAATGTGAAAGCCAATGTGGGTCAATACCTTAACTTTAGAAACATTTTTTATAATAGGACTATTAGGATTTTTTAGAATGCTTTGGAGGATTAGTGGCCTTCCAAGGCATTTTTTCTTATTTTTTATAGCAATCAAGAAAAGTACAGAAAGAATGCCTAGACCTCGCCCCTTATCCCTCGAAACTTTCCCCAACTTATAAGAGTTTAAACTAAAGAGATAGTTCTATCCCTAGAACAATTTCTAAATTAGACTACAACATTTTTAGTAAAGCCCGCAAGGGGAACAATCCTATAACCTATTGAATTAATATTAAGTGTCATTAGTATTTGAGGTGTCGCGCGGTGCGGATTTTAGCCTTTTTATATAGCCATATAGCATTTTGATAATCTCAATTAACCTTTTATCTAGGGCATCATATTGTGTACTATTTATATAACCATTTTGATATGCAGTAATGAGATGGCTCCTGCATTCTCCCGCACTTCCTAATGCAATATTTGCGTGAACTATTTCTTTTTTTATAAACAACTGTGTATTTCCTTCTGCAAGATTTGCCCCTATACTCCTAACAGCCCGTACTAACTGGTCTGTAAGCCTATATTGCTCACAACTTGGAAATCCTTTAACCAATTCCCTTATATCCTGCTCAAGAACATTCGCCTTCTGCCATACTTTCAGGCTTTTAAAATCTTTTATATACAAATTTTCACTCATAGAATTCATCCTTTCAAATTGATTTTTAACATTATACGGAAGAGCAGGGATAAGTCAAATTCTGATAGAGAAATTTTCGTAAGGAAATCACTAAAAAGGTATAAGAGTTAAGGCGTTGCATTAAAAGTTAATATAATGCATATATTTGTTCCTTAACCCAATAAACCTTTTTCCTAATATACCCTAAACTAGTTTTTGTCGCTTAAAAACTTCTACGAATGCCGTAAATTAAAGGGCTTGAAGAAATTTACTAAATACATAATATATAAAAGGGATTTAGGTAAAAGGAAATAAGGAAAAAGTTAAAAAAGTAGAAATTAGACTTGACTTTGTGGAGAATGATTTATTATAAAATATATGTTTACGTTTATGAAGGCATTTTACAATGTTAATGAAATAACCTCCGTATTATTTTATTTTGTATGCTTACCTAGTTTGCTGGGTGAGCAATTTTTTTTGCAGAAATACTTGAAATTATAAAAAATCATCGGCTATAAAGAACGATAAGGAACTTAAATTTTATTAAAGAAATGGAGGAATTACTATGGGAAACAGGATTTTATTGGGACTTGATAATGGAAACAAATGTACAAAAACAAGTGAGGGCTATATTGTTGAGTCAGGATTTACTAAATCTAATAGTGAGCCAATCTCAGCGAGCAACTTGTTAATTTATGAAGGTAAGTTTTATAGCATCGGAGGTAATAGATTGAGTGTCCAGATGGATAAGACAGTTAATCAGGATACTTTCATTATGTCTTTACCTGCAATTGCAGATGCTGTAAATATAGCGAGGATAGAAGATAAATCTGATGTAATTCTAGGAGTAGGACTTCCAATTGTCAATTATGGAACTCTTAAGAAAAAATTTCGGGAATATTTTTTAAGACAGGATGTTAAATTTAATTTTAACAAAAAAGGTTATGCAATTAATATTATTGATTGCAGGGTGTATCCACAGGGGTATGCTTCGCTTATTACGGTATTTAACAGTTATAAGGATATATTATGTAATGTTATAGATATTGGCGGTTATACTGTAGATATTTTTAGAGTGGAGAACGGGATAATTGACACTGCATCGTGTTACTCACTCCCTGACGGAATTATTACGCTAATTGCGAATATACAGCAGGAACTCTTAAAAACAAATATTAGGCTGACTGAAACTCAAATACAAGATATTATATTAGGAAGAGAACCTGTTATTTTTGAAGCAGATGTTAAAGAGATAATTAAAATAATGACGAATGAGTATGTAGAAAACATATTGGCCAAAATTGAGGAATATGGGTTCGAATTCCGTAACCCTACTGTTTTCACAGGTGGTGGAAGTATGTTGCTTCGGAAATATATTGAAGAATCCACAAAAGTAAGGTATGCGGATTTTCTTGACCAGTTTGCTAATGCAAAGGGCTATAAAATCCTATTAGAGCAGGAATTAAGAAGGTGATGCTATGGTAACAAAACGAATAAACCTGTCTTTTTCTATGGATAGAGAGGAAGATGTTAAGGTATATAACATACTTTCTGCACAGAAATATAAAACGGATTACGTTATTAAGGCAGTATTAAGTTTTACGGGGAAAAATGATAAGGATTTTGATAAGGAGAAAATAAAGGAGGCTTTAAAGGAAGCAATAGCGGAATGTGGAGGAATTACTATAGGGAACAGTAAAAAAGATAATGATGATTATGCTCAGCCTGAATTACCTGAGGGTATATTTAATATGTTTGATAATCTATAGCCATTATGAGCAGTGAAGTTTAGAACTTCCTGCTTTTTTCTTACCTCCTGTCCCCTATATCCTTACTATGGGGTTCCTAAATGAACTAGAATAAAAAGTTAGGAACTAAAAGGAACCAGGACTCTATCTCTAGGGAATAAAGGGATAAAACTCTTTACAATCAACATCTAATATGTTACTTTTAATGCAGACATTCTAGGGAGTGTTAGTAAGCGGACAAAATGGAGGAAATGGTTGCTCTGCAGCAATTTATTTCCTCTGTTTTGTTTTTATTTTAAAATATTTTGCATTTTAAGGGGCGAAACTCGATTTTAGAATTGCTTTTCTTAATAAGAAGATAAGTAAGAATGAATTATTAGAAAGCAGCCTTTTTATATAGGAAACGGAGCAATTTGATAGGTATTATATGCTTTGGCTAAGGAATAAGGGTTAGAAATGGTTTTTAAGGATTAGGGGATAAAAAGCGATTCTAAAACATAATTAGAATGGTGAATAAGAGTTATGGGTTAAAGGGAGATAGGGAATTTGGAATGAGGAAATACATAATATGGCAGTAGTTACTGAAGGTATTAAAATTTCTTACCCATTATCTTATTAAAAATCTATATATCTATATAAAAAGATTCTATCAATAACTTTGGTTATACAATATAATAGTAAATATAATCCTGAAAAGATGTAGCGTAATGGCACATATAACCTTTATGAGGTGAAAAGATATGAAAATCAAAAAGAAGACTATCATGATAACAGCATTTTTAATAATACCTTTGATACTGTTTATATTAAGTTATATAAACTATCGTAGTCAAAGAATCGATAATAAGCACTTAGAAAGTTTCAAAAGTGAACTGATGACAACTGTCCAGCAAAACTCATCTTTTGATATGAATAATATAACTCCTTTTGAATGGGACAGGATGTATGTTATACGACCTTATATTAGCAGAACAGAAATGCAGAAGGTAATAGGCATAAAATGGACTACAGCGGACACTTATATCGGTTATCTAATATGTGATAAAACTTGGTTCGGAGAGCATCCATTGGATGATGATATATTTCATAAACTAATTTTTGTAAAAGATAATAAAGTAGTTCTAGATATTACTCTCGACAGGAATGATGTGGATTTTACACAGATTAATAGTCCTGTTATAAACGATGACTCTCTATTTGACATTGATAAAGCAGATGAAAGAAATATCATAAAAACAAGTAAGCAGCAAAAGATGATGCCTTAATAAAAAACGAATATATATGGAGTGAGTAAGATATGAAAAATAGGAAATTAACGAAGGCAATTACAGCAGTTACCGTTACATGCACTTTAATAGCCGTTATCAGTGCATTTTCCAGTTACTTATTGCCATTATACTTATCATATAAACTTAATAAGGATATAAGAGATGCGGGTTCAGTAGGAATTATAGGTGGTGCAGACGGACCAACAGCAATTTATTTGTCAGGTCAAATTTCTTCGCACTTGGTTACAATTATCTTTGCAGCATTAGCGATTTTGGGAGTTATATATTTAATTGCGGTTAAAAATTCAGTAAAAAAATCATAATCCAGAACCACATTTTAACAATAAAAAGTGTGCAGAATGCAGGTTTTTTATTGCAAAAAAACAGTGTGATATTATGTAAAAAGGCTTTTCAGTTTTTACTGAAAAGCCTTAAGATTATTAATCAGATAGCCATTCCTCAAGACATTTTATCATCTCACTGATATTTGGATAGCATTGTGTGAACATATTAGATGATAATTCAGGTATTCTATCTGATAATTTGCCTATATAAATCACAATGACAAATGGCTAAATCCTCTTAGTGAAAGGCTTAACATATATATGCACATAGTTTTTTTAACTTACTCTTGTTTTTATTTATAGAACAAAGATAAGATTGAACTTCGTTTAATAATTCTGTAAATTGATCAAAAAGTGTATTGTGTGTAACAGCAGCACGTATGTTTTTCCACAAGTGTTCTATTGCATTAAGTTCCGAGCAATATGAAGGCAAGTATAGAAACTCTATATTCTTTAATTCTTTCAAGTATTCGTTTATACCTTTAAAGTGATGATATTTTACGTTATCTGCAATTATTATTACTTTTTTACCGCTGTAATTTTTAGATACCTTATTTTAAAAAAGACTTGAAGTTTTCAGTATTTCCCTTATCACTAAATTGCTGTGATAATTCGCCGGTTTCAGGATTTACTGCCCCAAATATTACGTTTCTTTTTCTTGAGCCGCTGGTATTTGTTTTAACTACTGTTTGAGTACCTTTTTTAGACCAAACCGAAGAAATTGTAGGTTCAGATGTAATTATTGCTTCATCTTCGTATACAATTACGGTATCTTCATCTTTAGATTCAAGTAAGCCGTTAAGTTCACTCCGAAAATTTTCTAAGGTTTCTTTATTTACTCTTTTATCTGTTTTCTTTGGACGAGTCTTGGAGTAGTTTAACCGGTGAAGAATGTTGTAGGCAGTTCCAAGGGCTATAGTTTTATTAAATTTGTTTTTAACAAATGAAACAATAAGCTGCCCCGTCCAGTTACTAAAATTTAAACCCGCATTTCTTGGGCTTGATGATAATGCTTTATCAATTTCTTTCAATTCATCATTAGTTAGTATGTTTTTTTTAGGCGGATGGGGTATGTCTTTCAGGCCCGCCAATCCGGCTTTATTATATCTATGAAGATATCTTCTGACTGTAGAATCAGATTGATGTAACAACTTAGCTACTTCAAGGCTGGTATATCCTTCAAAGAAGTGTAAAATTGCAAGTAACCTGATTTTAAGCCTTACATCTTTTTCAGTTTGATATAATTGCTTCAACATATCATATGAAGCATATTTAGGATTAACCTCAAGTTTTTTTCTCATGATATCATCTCCAAAACTGTATTTTCTTTAGTATACTCATTTTGGAGATTTTTAAGCAGTATTTACAGCTATTTGTTAATAAAATTTATATAGTATTTCTAATTTCTACGATTTTTTAAGTAATGAAAACATTATTGAGAGTGATATTGCAAAGTTTATTAAGAATAATAAAGCATATTTTATAATTGGTTCTATTTTAAAATCAAATTATAACTTTGGGCATCATGATGCATTTATTATACCAGAGTTTATGTTGGGAAATTCATACAAAGTAGATTACCTACTCATAGGAAAAAACTCAGGTGGATATGAGTTCGTCTTTGTTGAGTTAGAAAATCCATATGGAAAAATCACCTTAAAAGATGGAAATTTAGGAGATACTTTTAGAAAAGGTATAAAACAGGTATTTGATTGGGATGAATGGCTTGAGTCAAATTATGTGTCACTCAGAGAAACTTTTCAAAAATATAAGAACCCAAATGAACAGTTGCCTAATGAATTTTTTAGCCTTGATAAAACAAGAATACACTATGCAGTTGTTGCTGGAAGAAGAGATGCTTTCAATCTAAAAACATATAAAGAAAAACGAAGATATTTAGATAAGCATAAAATTCTTTTACTGCATTATGATAATTTATGCGATAGTGCAAAAAGTACCATTGGTAAGCCTACTTATTAGTTAGACATATTTTTTATTGTTCCATTATCTTATTGATAAATAGACTTTTTTATATACTAAGATTTCAAAAAATAGAGATTATCCTATAAGAGGAGATATAGAATGGATAAGTACAGTGAAGTAATTACAAATTATTTAGGTAGCACAGATAAAAATTTATGTGATGACTGTTTATCAAAATTGTTGAGCATCGAACCACGTCAAACTATTAATGCTGTTTGTAATAAATTATTTAAGCAAGATATGATAAACCGTTGTAAAGGCGAATGTTCATACTGTAAAAAGATTAAAATAGTAAATGGTGTTGGTCATACGTATAATAACGAAGTGGTAAATCATGAAGTAAACAGTCAGAATCATTGCCCGAATCTACAAAACACAAATAATAATGGCGTTTTTTCAAGGCTCCCTTTTGATGAATTTGAAAACAGAGTGGGATTATATTTAAATAGAAAACTTAAGGATAGTTTCTATGAAAAGCCATTAATTGTAGGTGTTAATAAAGTTCATAAGTTTGATTTGGTTTCATTGGATAACTCCATTGTGGCGGAATGTAAAAGTTATACTTGGACAAAGGATGATAATTTTCCTTCTGCTAAAATATCAACTGCAATAGAAGCAGTCTTTTATCTTTCTAGAATAATTGCTGAAAGAAAAGTTATAGTTTTCCAAGATGATTTTAATAAAAAAGGAGAAAGTCTAGTAGAAACTTTTATAAGAAGATATGATGGAATACTTGATGATGTTGAAGTATGGAGATATTTAGTCGGAGAATCAATTGAGTATGATAGAATTCAAATAAAACGGGAAGGAAAAGAATGCTGGTATAAAAATCTATATAAATAAACGATAATCTGAAATCAGCAATAAATTTATATATAATGGTATCCCTATTCCCTTGCTCCTTACCCCTTGTTCCTGTATCTATGTCTCCATCAAATAAAGTCCTATCATTTTGCAAATTCATTTTAAAATGCAAATAAAGTTGTTTCAGGAAACATGGTTTATTAGGGATTAGGAATCTCGGGTAAGCCATGTTTTTTTATTAGAGGTTTGCGAGGGATAGAGAAAAGGATACAAGGCAAAAGTCAGGTAAATCAAGGGATTGGAAGACTGAATGGAAAAGAAAATGGAGAGGAGAAATGGATAAAAACTCTCCTTAAACCTTCTCCCTTAACCCTCAATCCTAATAGAACTTTATTTTCATTTTTTGAGGTAAAAATCAAGAAATACAAGTACTTTGAAAGACAGGTTCAAGGGAAAAGGGTTTAAATGGAAAATTAGGGGTAAAAAAACAAGCCAGTGGTATCAAGGGTTTGAGGGGTGTTGGTGAGAGAACTTTATTTGAAAAAGGAGAGGAGTTTGTTTGATGAACACAATAAAAAAGCATGGTCAAAAGGAAAATTTTCTAATCCTATGGCATGCTTTTTTTCTTTAAAATGAGGAACTGGCAAAGAAGCTAATTCGGTATGAAGAACAATTTTTTCAAATGTTTAGGTAGTATTTTAACTGGATATTCTCGTTAATCTGATATTTTAGTAATAAATTATTACATAAATACACAAAATATTGACAATAAACAAATACTGATGTAATATAATATTACAAGGAGGGTTTGAAAATGGTGAAGAATATTCCTATCGGATTAAAAATAAAAGCTAGTAGAGAGGCAAAAGAATTAAGCCAAATAGAAGTAGTAGAAAAACTTGCCGAAAAAGATATTGACATGAGCAGGGAAACATTAAGCAAAATAGAAAACGGCAACAGGACTATATCTGCTGTGGAATTAAATGCTATATGCAAAATTCTGAATATAGATCTAAACGATCTTTTTGAAGAAGATAAAGGCGATGATTTAGTTACACTATTCAGAAAGAAACATTTCTCAGAGAAAACAATTGAAGAAGTGGAAAAACTTCAGGATATGATAAAGATGTTTATTTATCAAAAGAAAATATATAATGGAGAGTTTAAACCACAAGAGAGAAAGCTGCTATGGAAGGAGTGTTAAAATGTCAAAGATTAATTTGAATCTCCCGGAAGCATCCTTCAGACTGCAAATCAAAGATTTGGCAGAAGATGTGAGAATAAAATTTGCCAGAAAAGGGCTTTCTGATATATTTGATATTTTATCGGAGGCTGCATTTTTAATAAGAAAGCCATTGGATACAGACGAATTATCAGGATTTAGCACCTATTTTGAGAGACAGTTTATTGTTTATTTAAACAGTAATTTTACTCTGGGGCATGAACGCTATACCGGTGCTCACGAATTATACCACCTTATTTATAATGCTGATACTTTGAAAAGAGAAAAAATTTTTTTAGATGATGAAAAGCATAAAGAGGAAGATACTAAAGCGGATGTATTTGCTTCCGAATTTTTAATGCCCGAAGATTATGTAAAAGAAATATTTTATAAAATTGTTAATGTAGATAAAGACAGCATTTTACCAAGGCATATTGTTAGAATTCACAATTATTTTAAAGTAAGTTATAAGGCAATGTTAAAAAGGCTTGTTCAGATTGATTTATGTTCTATCGATAAATATGAAGAACTCGCAGATATCTGTTCACTAAAAAATACAAAACAACTTCAACTTTTAACCGTACGGGAAGGTTATGATATTGACTTGATAATTCCATCAAAAGAAACGTATGTACCCAAAGAATATATAGAATTTGTAAAAAGTAATTACGAAAGAGGGAATATTTCATATAAGAATATGAAAAACAGCCTTGAATTTATTGGGCTGACACCAAAACAATTTGGGTATGAGTATCCCTTGGAAGAGGACTATTAAAATGAGGTATGTGGGTGCAGTTTCTGATGCGGATATCTTAATTAATTTAGCTGAGGCTAACAGGTTGGATATTTTAGAACTTTTATTTAAAAAAATTATTATTCCGCAATTTGTATATGAGATTGAAATAAAGAAAAATGCAAGAATATACTATAGTACAATTAACCAAGCCGTTTATAAAGACGGAAGCATATTTAAGGTAGTGGATAGGAAGAAAGATATATCTGTAAATATACTTGCAAGAGACATTATTGAAGATAAGAAAAAGGTAATCGGGCCGGGAGAAAGTGAATGTTCAGGATATGCCCAGGCATTGAGAATCCCAATAATAATATCAGATAATTATACTGAATTTAAATGGTTAAACGAATTTATCACTCTAACACACAATAATATTTTGGCCTTATGCGTATATTTTAGGGAGATTACAAAAAGTGAAGCAGAAGATATTTTTAATAAAATTAATGATAAATTAGATCATCCAACCGAAGACACCTTTGAAGACCAATATAACAAGGCTTTAATAAGATTTGAGAGAAATGGTTGGAAAAGATATTTAGGCATATAACAGATGGTTCTTGTTGACTAATAATATTAAAAGTAGAAAGCTAATGGAAGTTATATCTAATGAGATTCTGGAATCGTTAATTAAAAAAGTTATGATTAAAAACCATAAAAGCAAAATATAATAAGTAATATTATTAAACGAAACAAAGTTTACAACAAGCAGGCTTACAAAAAGTTAATTATAGGGGTGGGAATTATGAAGTTCACTAAATCTAAAATATTAGAAATTGTAAGAAAACAATTGGCAATAGCAGGAGCATCAGCCGATAGTAATTTGATGTGGCAAATAGGTATTGATGTATTACCACAATTCAGGAATAAAGGGCTTGTTACAAGTTTAGTAAGTAATCTTGCAATAATGATTATGGAACGAGGAACTATACCTTATTATGGAACTGCTTCATCCAATATAGCATCACAATCTGTTGCATATAGAAGTGGATTTACTCCAACGTGGATGTGCTCATATAAAAATATTTTTGACGGGACAGCACCTTATGATAATGACATAAAAATTATTTTCTAATATTATTATAATGTATATGATATTTAAGAAGGTAAAACACATAGATTGGGAAAGCTGTCCTAAAGTTCTTGACAACGTAAAGAAGAAACGTTTTTTAAAAAAGAAGTAGTATATTGGTATTATAAGAATCAATTTAAAAAGGTATAATTTATTTTTACAATTGAGTTGTTTAACGTAATGAAGAGAGAAGATATTAACTATTTGAAAAATAATTTTTTGATGTTTTAAGTTAAACTTTATGATAAAAAAGGTAATTAGGCTGGGAGAAGGTGAGCGTATGATTATAAGAGCAGCAGAATTTGAAGATGAAGAAAGGATATCGGGATTAATAGCACAGTTTAGAGTAGAATTAAAAGAACTTAAAGGTATTAAATCCTATGCTAACATAGAGCAGGCAAAAGAAGAATTTAGAGAATACATGGAAGCCAAATTTCCTATATTTGTTGCCGAAGATAGTAATAATGAATTGTTAGGTTATTTGGTTTGCAGAATTGACGGTGATGTAGTATGGGCAGAATCCCTGTTTGTTTCTGATACTTCAAGAAGAAAAGGAATAGGTTCAAAATTATATGCAAAAGCAGAGGAAATAGCAAAGAAATTAGGAGAAAATACGGTTTATAATTGGATTCATCCAAATAATGATAAGATCATACCGTTTTTATTGAAAAGGGGTTATAACGTTTTAAATCTTATAGAAATAAGGAAACCATGGGAGAATGAGATACCAGCTCAAAAAATAAGTATCGGAAAATATGAATATAATTATTGATTGCATGAGAGGGAGAAATTAAAATGCTGGACAGTAAGGGCTTTGATTTATGGGCCGATGGTTATGACAAAAGCGTAAATATGAGTGAAGAAAGTAACGAATATCCCTTTGCGGGATATAAAGATGTACTCAACTATATATACAAACAAGTCAGAGGAAAAAATAGCGCGGATATTTTAGATATAGGCTTTGGAACGGGAATATTAACTTCCAAACTTTATAATGAAGGATATAATATTACTGGCATTGATTTTTCAAGTAATATGATAGACATCGCAAAACAGAAAATGCCCCGGGCAATATTAATAAATTGGGATTTTAAAAATGGAATACCTGATGAGGTTAAAAACCGCCAATTTGATTATATTATTAGCACTTATGCAATTCATCATATAACAGATAAAGAGAAAATAAATTTTATAAATTTACTTTCTCCTATGTTAACTGAAACAGGAAAGATAATCTTGGGGGACGTTTCTTTTGAAAATAAAAGTGAATTGGAAAAGTGTAAAAGGATATATAATAAATGTTGGGATGATGAAGAATTTTATTTTATTGCGGAAGAAATATTAAGAATTTTACAAAATCAATACTTATGCAAGTATACAAAATTATCTTACTGTGCCGGAGTGTTGACCGTTATGAGAAAGTGAAATGCACCCAAAATGTTAGACAAAAAATCTAATGCTTGGAAGTGCATTTTTTATGGGTAAATGTTCTATTGAATTCAAGCTTGAAATTGTTGAATATTATTTGTCTGATAAATTCTTTTACATGGAAACTTTTAAAAAAATTTAATGTAGATAAAAGGGATGTAATAAAATGAATTTAAATTTAACGGAAATGTCGAAATTTTTTGAAAAATAAATAGCGATAAGTAATTGACAATGTGTTTTAAAAATGATAATAATATAATTAAGAATAGTAAAATAATTTATTATTTGTTATATTGTCAATTATAAATTACTTGGGAATTAGATGCGAAAATCCTGTTTACTTGATAATTTACCCTCTTATACCGTTTTAATAATTGAGTCATAAGAAAAATGGCGGATTGTAAGTATTATATTCCTGTGATCATGATTAGCATTTGTCGAATAAATTATGGGAGGATCAATCGTTATGGCAGGTGAACATACAGATTTGTGTAAAACTGATTCTGTTCTTGATGAAATGATTGAAACAATACGAGTACAGAAGAAAGCATTTCTCATGAAAACCTTTGTCAAGGGCAGAATTTCTATAAATGAGATAGCAGCAAATTTAAGTTTGCCGATAGCTTTGGTTTCATACATTAAAAGGGATTTTTTAAGAAACGGGTTTGTTTGTTGCGATGATGATATAATTAGTCTCACTGATTTGGGACTAGCAGTTTAGATCTTGATCTTCTAAAATTTATATTATCACATTCAATAGATAATAATGTATTAGCCCAGTTCTATGAGGAAATTCAAGAATTTGATCAGTTACTTAAAGATGCTTCTAACACTAATATAAATATCGACCAAACACGTAATATTGCCTATATCGGAATTAAACGAGCGTTGTTACTAATTCAATATAACCGATTTGTTGGATCCCAAATATTGTTAATAGGAGATGATGATCTTACAAGTCTTGCAATAACTATAATGTCCAAGAAAATGTTTAAAAATGGAACAACTGGAATACCACAAATTACTGTCATGGATATTGATGAACGGATACTAGAATACATACAGACAAACTCACATATTACAAAATGCATCAGACAAGATTTCAGAGATGCACCGTTAAAAGAATATAACAATTTATTTGATTGTGCATTTCTTGATCCGCCATATACGGATGATGGATTGTGCTTATTTTTATCCAGAGCAGTTCAGTATGTAAAGCCACAGGCGAATCTGTTCGTTTCTTTTGGTCATGGAACCGATAAAATGCGATATCGAATACAGAAAATGGTTGTTGATTCTAAGCTATATATCACTGAGATTATTTCCAAATTTAATTCGTATATTGGTGCAAAAAGCTGGGACGGTTTAAGCGATATGATTGTTTTATGTGCCACGTATGATAAAAAGCCGCTTATTTCTGGCAGATATATAGGGACAAGTTTATATACTCATAGTATAAAGAATATGCCACTTAATTCTTATGGGGAGTTTTTGAAAGGAGTATAGTAGTATGATTGATATTGAAATTCAGAACCTTAGCAAAGTATATGAGAATGTTATTAAGCAAAGTGGATTTCGGAACAGTATTCTCTACCTTTTTCACAGCCAAAAGAAATTGACTGAGGCAATTAATAGCCTTGATTTGCAAGTTATGCATGGTGAGTGTTTAGGAATAGTTGGTGCCAATGGAGCTGGTAAAACAACTTTAATTAAATTAATGTCAGGAATTATTATGCCTACCAGTGGAAGCATAAAAGTATTAGGATATACACCTTTTGAATTGGACATTGAGTTTAAAAAGAAAATTGCTTTTGTTTCAGGACAGAGAAATCAACTCTTTTTTGATCTAACTGCACTGGATTCATTTAATCTTTTGCAAGAGATTTATTGTGTTCAAAAAAAAGCCTTTAAAGCATCTTTAAGTGAATTGACTCATATACTCGAAGTTGATGATTTGCTTGATAGACCTATACGAAATCTTTCCCTTGGAGAAAGAATGAAGATGGAAATCATTGGTGCATTACTCCATGATCCTCAAATTCTCTTTTTAGATGAACCTACTATTGGGCTTGACTGTATAAGCCAAGGCAAACTGAGGCAATATTTGAAAGAAATAAACAAAAAAAGGAATACAACGATTATTTTAACAAGCCATGATTTTTCTGATATTATTGATGTGTGTCAAAGATGTATTGTTTTAAGCCATGGTTATAAGATTTATGATGAAAATATAGAGAAACTGATTAAACGATTTAACACTAAAAAAATAATTACAATATACAATGATAGAAAAATGCGTTCATTTGTTCTTCCGGATTTCTGTAAAATTATAGAAAATAGCGACGACAAATTGGTATTTGCACTTCCGCCGGATAAAGTTGGATATATTTACAATCAGCTTTTTTCACAACAACCCACACTGGATATTTCTATTGAAGACGAGGATATAGCTAGTATCATTAGCAGAGTATACAAACAGGAGGAAATCAGTCTAAATGAGTAAGATGCTGAAGGTGTTAACTACATCTGTTAAAATACATAGTGTTTATAAAGCAAATATTTTTTTTAACATAATTTCTATGTTTACAAGGATATTGTTAGCATTTATTCTTTGGGGCGTAGCGTATGAATCAAATAGCTTAATAGGGGGATATACATATAACCAGATGCTTTTGTACTATATCCTTTCTAGTTTTATTTTGCAATTAGATAAAACAGATATTATTGCGAATTCTATGGCTGAAGAAGTACAAAACGGAAGATTTGCCAAGTATATAATAATGCCGATCAATGTAAAAAATTATTTTCTGTTTTATTCCTTGGGGGATTCTTTTTTGAACTTTTTATTTTCCTTTATTTGTTGCATTGGTTTTATTATATTTTTTGGTCTTCGGTTATCCTTTACAATTACGGCTGCACATTTTTTGGGTTTGTTAGTTGTAATAGTATTAGGTATTTTAATAATGGCTAATATTAATTTTATAATAGGTACACTGGCAATTAAGTATTATGATATTACTGTATTTATGATGGTTAAGGACAATATTTTATCACTGATTACAGGCAGTCTTCTTCCTTTGTCATTATTTCCAAAAGGTATATTGAATATCATGCACTTTTTCCCATTTTACTATATTGGCTATTACCCTGTAAACTTATTAATTACCGGGGACGTGGAATCCATCTTTATGGCTGCTTGTATTCTTACTGTTTGGTTGTTTGTATTGCATTTAGCCGCTACTAGATTGTTTAAGAAATATATCATGAGTTATGAAGGAATTGGATTATGATGAAGAAGAACTTTCGAATAATTTTAATGTTAATAAGACAAAAGCTGATAAGGCAAATGATGCATAAGGAAGTGTTTTTTGGAGGATTTTTTGTTAATCTCTCTCTCTTTATTGTGCAATTGTTATTTTTCAAAATTATATATAGTAATATAAACGTTATTGACGGCTGGACTCAGTATCAGATAATTTTTTTTATTGGTACATACAATCTTATAAATAATATTGCTATGATGTTGTTTTACTTTGGGATCAATAAAATACCACGCCTAATCAGAAGTGGTAAAATGGACTTCTACCTTTTAAAGCCTTGCAATTCATTGCTATATATTAGTTTTGAAAATTTTGATTTTAGTTCGTTTCCTATGGTAATGTTTAGCATAGTTATAATTATATATGCTGCACTGATGGAGAACATTACGCTAACTGCACAGAATATCATTCTATATCTGTGTTTCCTGATTTTGATGTGTATTTTATATTATGATCTTCTGGTTTTAGTTCGTTGTGTCGCATTTTTTACAATAGATATTTCCGGACTGGAGAACGTAGAATGGTCTTTGACTGAGCTTACAATGAAAATTCCGGGGACAGCCTTTAAATCGTTTTTTAAATTGCTTTTTTGCATAATAATCCCATACGGATTGATTTCAACAGTGCCAAGTTATATGTTTTTTCATACAGTTGATTGGAATTCAGTAATTTTGGTGTTAATAATTGTTTTTGTGTTTTCGGCAATCACATATTTTGCATGGAAGTTTTCAGTAAGGCATTATCGTAGTGCCAGCAGTTAACCATCTGCACTTTTATTGAAATTCAAAATAAATGTTGTAACAAGAGATTTTTTTATACAAAAGTAATTGGTAAAGGACGGAAGAAAGTAAAATCAACTATTGGACTCTTTATTTAACTGCAAGGAAGGGGGTGAGAATAATGTACGATCTGGATGAAGCTTATGTGGTGCCAGAAATTGACGACATGGATGATATGTCATTGGCATCAGCTTGGTCGGTTCTGGAATAGTCCACAGTACAGTTACAGGATTCGGCGGAGATAAGGGGAATCGCTATTGAATATTTTGACTTTGGTGTCTAAGAGATTGTAGATACTGGCAAAGAAATCCAGCTTACTCCCTAATATCTACCTCCTTTGCAGCATATATTAAACAAACTGCAATTTCTACTGCATATCCGTGTTCTGTATTAATGACTTTTTCTGAGCAACATGAGATAATATCATTTCTTAGATTAACAACAGAAGAATGGAGTAAGAAACTCCTTTCAAATATACGATTGAGCTGTGACTTTTCCTATGAAATAATTGGCTTTGATTCTAAAAATGCTGAACAAATTCGAAGGTTTTATACTTATATTTACATAAATATAAATGGAAGAACAAAATTATCAAAAAGTAGTATATTTCCTTATCTATTACAATTGGAAGAAATTCAGAAATATGTTGAGCATATTCTACTTAACATCGATTTAAATGTTGAAAAACACATGATAGAACCTGGTTTTTTTGATATAGTTTTTGAAGCTGGATGGCCTGGACTGATTTTTCATGAAGCTTGTGGACACTGTCTTGAGAGTGACAACATTGTTCGGGGTACTTCCATTTTTGGTAAGAAAGATCTGGGCAGAAAAGTCTCAATCCCAGAATTGACCTTAGTGGATGACCCGACTAAAAGATATGGAGGATACTTAGACATTGATGACGAAGGAAACAAATCTATGCCAATAGAACTAATAAAGAATGGATACTTGGCTTCTTTCATAACTGATGAAAAAGGGGCGAATACTCTTTCAACTGAGAACAACGGACATGGTCGAAAGGAAAAGTATTCATCAAAAACACTTCCGCGCATGACAAATACTTTTATTTTCCCTAATGGTATTTGTACAAGAGAGGATATAATTAGTAATATAGATAATGGGATTTATGTAAAAAATTTAGGTGGCGGTAGTGTCAATATTAGTACTGGGGAATTCTGTTTCTATGTTACAGAAGCAGAAAAAATAGAGGGCGGTAAGGTGATTCACCACTTAAACGATCTTATGGTTATTGATAATAGTTTGCATTTTTTAGAGAATATATTTTCGATTGCCAATAATTTGGTAATCGAATCTGGTTTCTGTAAAAAAGAAGGCCAGTGTGTTCCTGTCGGGTGTGGACAGCCAACTATTGCAGTTCACAATGTATACATTCGATGAAGCAGTATCTCGGAGATTAAAGTCATGGCAAAATACACTTAAACACCAAGTGCAACATTGGACCTCCATGATTTGTTCAGATACATGATCACCAAGAACTCAGCTATGCCAGATACGATTATCTAAACAGGATTGAGCTTATTTGTTAATTTTTTAAATAGTGAATTGGATACAAGGGTAGGAGAAAGACGGAAGCTTACCATAGCCAGAGCCTTAATTAAAAATACCCCGGTAATTCATCATTGAACAATGAGGCTACTAAAAAAATACTTTTTTAGTAGCCTCTCCTATTTTTTCTGCTCCTACTTATCAATGTTTTTAGATATGGATCTAACGAAATCCTAGGTTTTTAAAAAAATATCGATCCTTTTAGCAGAACTATTTTTAAGTTCATAAATAATGTGTTTAATTTTAGGATTATTGTTTAGAATTTTTATTATTTCATAATCTTCTGTATTATAGCAATATTCTTTTTTATCGCTGCTCTCCTTTATAAGCTGACATTGATTGTTAGATTCTCCTAATAGATATGACATATTTGTGTTTAACTTATCAGCAATAATTTGCAAAGTTTGAATAGACGGATTGGTTCTTCCGCTTTCTATATCGTTGATATAAGAATGAGATAAATTACATATTTTACCAAACTTTCTTAGGCTATATCCGTTTTCCTTTCTTAAATATTTAACTTTTATACCTAAATTATCTATCATCAGGCTCACCCTTCTATTTTCGTTAATAACGTACATCTATAATAATATCATAAAAAAAATATCATCATACATTATGCATGTACGTTTATATATTACGGAAATTTATGTAACAGTGAGTAAATAAAAGAAATATGTTGATAAAGGTAAAAAAACGGACTATATTAACTTACAACATTATTGCAATCTGTAAATATATAACATACATTTAAGTAAAGGGGATGTCCGGTGAATAAAATACAACTTGGATATATTATAAAAGAACATAGGCTTAAAAAGGGGCTTACTATTAGAGAATTATCAAAAGCAACCAATATATCTGTTGGATTTATTGGCGATATAGAAACTAACAGAAGCAGACCTTCCTATGAAAATTTAGTCAAATTAGTTCGGGTTTTGGAAATACCGATAGAAGATATTTTTAATATTAAAAGGAATAGTTAATTTAAATGCATATTAGTTGCAAAACCGTAGTTACCAAACTATGGGAATACCACTTTGAAGTGGGTTGTATTTTTTGCACTTGATTATTATCATATTACTTAAACAGAAAATTAAAGAAGTCGAAATTAATGTTATCATGTTGAAATTTACTTATGTGTTAAATATTGTAACAGTTTTTATGTTATAAATTATAGCAAAATATGAATTCAAAAATACCTGCAGAAATCAGATTAAAGCTTTAAAACTGATACAAAAATTATTCTGAAATGAGCAGAAAATATTTATCATATAGTAATTCTGGACTAAATAGGTCCCTGTAATATTACACATTTCCTCGCTTTACTGAACATAAGTTACTTATCGTTAAGGAAGGTATATGGTATAGAATTAATAAAAATATGTATATATAATTTTAATTAGAAAGAATCTTTGTAATTATGAATGAATAATATGCAGACTTTGTTTTAAAACCGATACGAAAATTATTCTGAAACGAATAATTTTGTATATAAATTCAGAATTTACGAAATATCAGAAAAATTATTAAAGGGGGAGTTGAATTGAAAAGTAAGAGAATATGGGCAGTAGTAATGGTGGTTGCCTTATTGGCTGTGACCTTGACGGGTTGCGGAGAAGAAACAAAAAAAGCAAATAACCCTGAAGGCGAAAAAACTGAAACGGAAAACAAAATAGACGACGAACAATACATAACAACGACTACAGACGAACCTCAGGCGATTGATCCGTCAAAGAGCAGTGATGTATATTCATCACAGATTTTAAATGAGATAACGGAAGGATTAGCAAGGGTAGAAGTGGATGAAAACGGAACAGATGTTTATAAGCCGGCAGGTGCCGAAAAGTGGGATGTAAGCGATGACGGGCTTGTATGGACATTTCATCTGAGAGATTATAAATGGTCTGACGGGAAAACGGTTACGGCAAAGGATTTCGAATATGGGATTAAAAGAACTGTTGACCCGAAGGTAGCTTCTACCTATGCATTTTTATTATATCCTATAAAAAACGCCCAAGTATGTAATACCGGAGAGAAGCCTTTGGATGAATTGGGAGTTAAAGCGGTAGACGATAAGACCTTGGAAATAACTTTGGAAGGACCATGCGCATATTTTGAAAAATTGCTTGCGTTTAAAACCATGTATCCTCAGAGACAGGACCTTGTGGAAAAATGGGGAGACAAAAGCGGAACCGAAGCTGAGTATACAATATCATGCGGGCCTTTCAAACTAACCGAATGGACCCATAAAAACCAACTTGTTCTGGAGAAAAATGAAAATTATTGGGATAAAGATAATGTTAAGTTAGATAAATTAACGTACAAAGTCGCAACAGATCCTACTACGAGAGCCAATATGCTTTCCAGTGGCCAGTTGGATATGGCTGGAATAACACAGTCGGAATGGGTTGAAAAATTTAAAAAAGATGAAAACTTGAATTATACAAGTCGGTTCCGTGCGACTACCGCATATCAATTTTATAATCAGGAGGATAAACTTTTCAAGAATGCCAATGTAAGAAAAGCATTTTCTTTAGCCATGGACAGAGAAGAAATGGTTGATGTTTTGTACTATGGTGTAGCAGCTCCTGCTTACGGTTTTGTACCGCCTGATATGACTATAGGGGACAAACAATACAGAGAAGTAGTTGAAGAACCCCTGAAAAAATTGGCGGAAGAAAATCCGGATCCAAAGGCACTATTGGTAAAGGGATTAAAAGAGCTTGGAATGGACCCTGATCCGAGTAAAGTAACGATTACCATGTTACAGTCGGGGACAGATGCTAACACCCGAAGATTTGCGGAATATGACCAGCAAGTATATGAAAAGAAACTTGGGATAAACGTTGAAGCGGAGTATGTAGATTGGCCCGTATTCTTGGACAGAACAAACAAAAAAGAATATCAGGTCGCAGGTATGGCGTGGACAGGTGATTATAACGATCCTATGACATTTTTGGATATGTGGGTAACAGGCAGTGGTATGTCACAGGTATCGTGGTCGAATAAAGAATATGATGAATTAATCAAAAAAGCACAAAATAGTTTGGATGATAAAGAAAGACTCGAATGTTTCAAGCGCGCCGAAGAGATTCTGTTATGTGATGATGCTGTCATTTCACCTACGGTATATATGAAAACCAGTACCTTTAAGTATAATTACGTAAAAGGCACCATGAGTCCGTTGTTTGGATCTGGAATGGAATTTAAATATGCATATACTCAAGGCAGAGGAAAATAATTTTTCGGTAGTTTATGCGGCTATTCAGCCGCATAAACTACTTGAATTGTATTTTGATGTATAAATGGAGGAAATAATATGCTCAGATATATTTTAAAGAGAGTTTTATACATGATATTTACATTGTGGGTTGTAATTACCATAACATTTTTTTTGATGCATGCAATGCCGGGAGATCCGTTAGCATCATTGGCTCGGAAATTACCGGAACAAATAAGGATTAACTATTATGCCAAATACGGATTGGATAAAAGTGTTCCCCAGCAATATGTGAGATTTTTGAAGAACGTATTCCATGGGGATTTCGGAGAATCTCTGACATATCCCGGACGAAGTGTTACCGGTACTATAATAAAACATGCTCCCATATCCGGCAGGTTGGGAATTCAGGCTTTGATTATCGGAGTTGCCATAGGTATAATACTTGGAATCGTTGCCGCATTTAAGAGAAATAAATGGCCTGATCATTTGGTTATGTTTATAGCAATATTGGGAGTCTGTCTTCCGAGCTTTGTTTTAGCAGCATTACTCCAATATGTTTTTACCGTCAGGTTTGAATTGCTGCCTACCGCCGGATGGGGAGGTACAAAGTTTACGGTGCTTCCTACCATTGCGTTATGCTTTGGTTCGATAGCAACTTATGCCAGGTATATGAGGTCCAGTGTTCTTGATGTAATAGGACAGGATTATATTTTGACGGCTCAGGCAAAAGGAGTTTCCACGGGAAGCTTGATATGGAAACATATTATAAGAAATGCAATTATTCCGGCTATAACCATTTTGGCACCTCAGATAGCAGGGGTATTTGGAGGTTCTTTTGTTATAGAAAGTATTTTTGCTATTCCGGGTATAGGTTCGGAGTTGGTAGGTTCAATCAATAACAGGGATTTTAGTATGATAATGGGTTTAACCATTTTTTATTGTGCGCTGTATATAGTATCCTTGCTGGTGGTAGATATTTTATATGGTGTTGCCGATCCGAGAATGAGGGTTTCTGCTGATGCTGATAATAAGTAAATTTGTGGTTAATTATATACCATATAAATGATTGGAGGGAAACTCAATGACAGAAATGATAGATGAAAGATTTAAAATCATTGGCTGTGAAGATGCTAACAGCGAGAAGATAGCAAGGCCTACTATAACTTATTGGCAGGATGCTTGGAGAAGGCTGAAAACAAATAAGACGGCAATGGCGGCAATGATAGTACTTATAGTTTTGATTATGATGACAGTAATAGGTCCAACCCTGACTCCATATTCCAGTGATCAGATGATTGTCGAAGACAGAAATAAAGCACCCAGTGCCGAACATTGGTTTGGAACTGATGAACTCGGAAGGGATATATTTACCAGAGTGTGGAAAGGCGGAAGGGTTTCGATGCTCATCGGTGTGTTGGGAGCTTTGGTCGTATCGTTTATAGGATGTATTTATGGCGGGGTTTGTGCTTACCTTGGAGGCAATGTAGACAATATAATGATGAGAATAGTAGAAATATTGGTAAGTGTGCCGTATCTGATAGTAGTTATTTTGATTTCATTGATAACGGAAAGCAAAGGTGTGGGTTCAATACTTATTGCTCTTACTATCACCGGATGGTGTGGAACGGCAAGACTTGTAAGAGGTCAAATACTTCAGATAAAACAGCAGGAATTTATAATGGCAGCCCGTGCTCTCGGAGTAAGCCCGTGGAAAATAATTACAAAGCATTTAATCCCCAATACAATAGGTACAATTATCGTATCTATTACTTTTGATATTCCGGGATTTATATTTTCGGAATCATTTCTAAGTTATATAGGATTGGGTGTTCAATCTCCGAATACCAGTTGGGGCGCTATGGCTTCCGCAGCACAACAAAATTTAATGTTTTATCCATATCAATTATTTTTTCCCGCATTGATGATAGCTTTAACGATGTTGTCGTTTACTTTGTTGGGTGACGGATTGAGAGATGCTCTGGATCCGAGATTAAGACAGTAAGGAGAATGAGAAGATGGAAAGAATATTGGAAGTAAGTAATTTAAGCGTTTCGTTTCATACTTATGCGGGGGAAGTAAAAGCTGTTCGGGGGATAAATTTCTCCTTGGATAAAGGAGAAACATTAGCTCTCGTCGGGGAATCGGGATGCGGAAAAACCGTAACTGCAAAGGCATTGATGAGATTGAATCCGGAGCCTCCGGGAGATATAAAGGAGGGTTCCTCCGTTAAATTCGATGGAGAAGAAGTACTGAATATGTCTAAAGAAAGATTGAAGAAGTTAAGAGGGGCAGAAATCAGTATGATATTTCAGGATCCCATGACATCCTTGAATCCTACTATGAAAATCGGAGATCAGATAGCGGAAAGTTTGAAAATTCATAACAAACTTAATAAAAAAGAATCTTTGGACAGAGCCGCTAAAATGCTGGAAACGGTCAATATACCTGAGCCTAAGGAAAGAATCAATAATTACCCTCATGAATTTTCGGGAGGAATGAGGCAGAGGGTAATGATAGCCATGGCCCTTGCATGCAATCCGAAGATACTTATAGCAGACGAGCCTACCACTGCCCTTGATGTAACGATACAGGCTCAGATTTTGGAATTATTGAAAAATCTTCAGAGTACCATGAATACGGCCATAATCTTGGTAACCCATGACTTAGGTGTTGTGGCAAACTTTGCTGACAGAATAAATGTTATCTATGCAGGACAAATAATTGAGGAAGGTACGACGGAGGAAATTTTTTATGAAGGAGAACATCCGTATACATGGGCTCTTTTGAGTTCGGTTCCGAGATTGGATATAGAGAGTAAAAAGGAGTTGTATTCACTGGGAGGAACTCCGCCTGATTTATTGTTACCGTTGGAAGGCTGTCCTTTTGCTTCCCGATGCAGGTATTGCATGGGGATATGCAGAGAGAAAATGCCTCCGAAAACCGAGATAAGTGAAAACCACAGTGTAACATGCTGGTTGAAGCATCCTTCCGCGCCAAGGATTGAGAAACCGGATCTTTTAAGGAGGGCTCAATAATGGTTAACATGCATGAAGAATTAATCCAAGTCAGCAATTTAAAAAAATATTTTAATGTTGGCAAGAAATCGGTATTAAAAGCGGTTGATGATGTCAGCTTTTCCATAAAGAGGGGAGAAACCTTAGGTTTAGTAGGGGAATCGGGATGCGGGAAGACCACCTGCGGCAGAAGCATTATAGGATTGTATAATATTACCGCCGGTTCCGTAATATACGATGGTGAAAATGTCCACCAACTAAAGAAGGATGAAAAATTAAAATTTAAGAAAAGGGCGCAAATTATATTTCAGGACCCCTATGCTTCATTGGATCCAAGGATGACAATAGGAGATATTATAGGGGAAGGAATGGATGTCCATCAATCCTATAGTGAAAAAGAGCGTACCGAAAAAATACATGAACTATTGGGATTAGTAGGATTAAACAACGAGCATGCCCTGAGGTATCCCCACGAACTTTCGGGAGGGCAAAAACAAAGAATAGGGATAGCACGTGCTCTTGCGGTAGAACCGGAATTTATTGTATGTGATGAGCCTATTTCGGCGCTGGATGTTTCCATTCAAGCTCAAATAGTAAACTTGCTTATACACTTACAGGAGAATTTAGGATTAACATACTTGTTTATATCACATGATTTAGCCATGGTAAAACATATTTCGGACAGAGTAGGCGTTATGTATTTGGGGTCCATAGTTGAAATATCTGAAAATACAAATTTGTACAAGAAACCTTTACATCCCTATACTCAGGCTTTAATATCAGCCATAAACATACCGGATCCGGGCATTGAAGAAAAGAGGAAGAGAATTAAATTGGAAGGAGAAGTTCCAAGTCCGATAAATACTAAGCCGGGCTGTAAATTTGCAAGCAGATGCAGGTATGTAAAAGATATTTGCAGAGAAAAGGCGCCTGAATTGAAAGAGGTAGGAAGAGATCATTATGTTGCGTGCTATTTAGTATAAAACTTCGTACTCTATTATTAATAGCATACCCTCATAAATATAATATAGCTCTTATTTATGTATTATTATACAAAATAAGAGCTACATGATATGAATGTTTTGATAAAGGGGCAGGTGAAACCATTGAAAAAGGCTAATTTTCAGTGGTTCCACCTGCCCCTTGTTAATAGATATTATATGGTATGTCAATGATATTGACAAAAGCGAATAATTGATATACTATCAGAAAATAGTGAGAAATTTAAATTTGGAGCAGATAAGATGAAGCATGACACAGTAAATAAATATAATCTTGCGGAAGGTGTAATTTGGCAACAAATACTGATTTTCTTTTTTCCGATTTTATTCGGGACTTTCTTTCAGCAACTGTATAATACAGTCGATGCTATAGTTGTGGGAAGATTTGTCGGCAAAGAAGCATTATCGGCAGTGGGGGGAACAACCGGCACACTTATAAATTTATTGGTTAATTTTTTTGTTGGGATATCTTCCGGAGCGACAGTCATTATCTCACAGTATTACGGTGCCAAAAAACGTGAAGATTTAAACACTGCCGTTCATACCGCTATAGGCATGGCAGTAATAGGAGGAGCTTTTATCATGGTAGTGGGGTTTTTAGCATCCCCAATTGCATTAAGGGCTATGAATACACCGTCCGATGTCATTGAATATTCAATAATTTATATACGAATATATTTTACGGGTATGATAGCAAACTTGATATATAATATGGGTTCCGGAATTCTCCGTGCAGTGGGAGATTCTAAGCGTCCTTTATATTTTTTGATCGTAAGCTGCTTTGTAAATATAGTACTGGATTTATTGTTTGTTATAGTATTTGGATGGGGAGTTCATGGTGTTGCAATAGCTACTGTTTTGTCACAGTGCGTAAGTGCTGTGCTGATACTTTTGGCCTTGTCAAAAACAGATGAATCCTATCAAATTCAATTTAACAATATAAAGATACATGGAGATAAACTTGATCAAATTTTTAAAATAGGTTTACCGGCAGGATTGCAGTCAGTTATGTACAGTATAGCAAATATGGCTATTCAAGTATGCATAAATTCATTTGGTACTGATACTGTGGCTGCATGGACGGCATTCAGTAAAATTGACGGATTATTTTGGATGATGATGGGTGCATTTGGAGTATCAATAACAACCTTTGTGGGACAGAATTACGGGGCTGAAAAGATGGACCGTGTTAAAAAAGGAGTCCGCCAATGTTTGAGTATGTGTATGCTTTCAGCCGTTATTTTAAGTATGGTGCTGTATTTTGCCGGGCAATATATATATTTGATGTTTACGGCAGATACAGCAGTCATTGAAAAGGGGATGGAAATTTTAAGATTTTTGGTGCCGACTTATTTTACATTTGTATTTATAGAAATATTGTCCGGTGCCTTGCGTGGAATGGGGAATTCATTAGTTCCGATGCTCATTACTTGTCTTGGAGTTTGCGGGCTGAGGATTGTTTGGATATTTTGTGCAGTTCCGATCAAGCCGGATATTAAGACCGTTGTTTTTAGTTATCCTCTTAGTTGGATTGTGACATCTGTTTTATTTATATTTTATTACAGACATTTTGTGAAAAAGATTAAAAGTCAAGCTGCTGCATAATTATGATGAATACATAAAAATGCAGAACTGAAATCAAAACTTTATATGTAAGGGATAAATAGAGAGCACTGAAAAAATATTTTTTCAGTGCTCTCTGTTTATTTTTTTATCAATTAACTATTTAATCGTTTTAATTGGTACTGGTATATGTACATTAGTTTGTACAGGTAATGCTTATTATCATAAAAATCAGACTAAAAAATTATACAGAAAATAATTTAAACAGAAAAGTTAGTGGCAAGGCATATACCGGTTTAATGATACATATCTCAATAATGATAAAAAGAATGCAGTTAAAGGGGGAAATATACATTTTCAATATAAATTATGAATATATTCAGAATACAGAGGAATATAAAATATCCAGGAAAGTTGTAGAGAGAATTGAGAAAAAGTTCATCATAACTGTATCTGAAAAAGATATGGAATATATTGTTCTTCATCTAATATGAACTTTTGTACGAGATAAAGTAATATAGAAAATCTATACTTTATGAAAGGGGAACTTTTATGTTAAAAGATCTGCTTAAAAGGGATGTAATCGAACTAAAGGTTGAATGTAAAGATTGGAAGGAGGCTATAAGAAAGGGAACTCAAAATTTGATTGATAAAGGATTTATTGAAGAAAGTTATACTGAAGCGATATTTGAAAGCTTTAAAGAAAATGGACCTTATATGGTAATAGGCCCCGGAATCGTCTTAGCTCATGCTCGACCGGAGGACGGAGTTAATCAGCTATGTATGAGTTTGACTACTTTAAAAGAAGGAATAAATTTCGGCAATAAAACTAATGACCCGGTAAAACTCATAATTACTTTCGGCGCAATAGATAATAAAAGCCACTTGGAGGCTTTATCTCAATTGATGGAATTATTCATGAATGATAATGACATTAATAAAATTATATCTTCAACAACGAAGGATGATGTATTGGATATAATCTACAAATATTCAAAGTAACAGATTTATAAGAAATTCGGAAGGAGGTGAAAACATGAAGAAGATTTTAGTATGTTGCAGTACAGGTCTTGGCAGCAGCTTTATGATAGAGATGAATATCAAAAAAGTACTAAATGAATTAGGGATAAAGGGTATAGAAGTGAGCCATTCTGATTTGTCATCTGCTTCTGCATCCGGTGCAGATATATTTGTTGGTACAAGGGATATAGCCAACAATTTGAAACCTCTCGGAGATACCATCTTATTAAATAATATGATTGATATGAATGAACTGAGGGATAAATTGACGTTAATGTTAAAAGGGAAAGGCATGATTTAGTAAAAAATATAACAAAGGGGGTTATTTAATGTTAAAACTGATTTTGGACATATTAAGTGTGCCTGCAATTTTGGTTGGACTAATAGCACTTATTGGTTTAATATTACAGAAGAAATCAGCTTCTGATACATTGAAGGGGACAATTAAAACGGTCTTAGGATTCTTAGTACTAAGCGGAGGAGCAGGAATTGCCGAAAAATCCTTAGGTTATTTTGGAACTATATTTCAAGAGGCCTTTAATGTACAGGGGGTAGTGCCTCACAATGAAGCTGTAGTAGCTTTGGCTTTAGAGACCTATGGGACCAGTACAGCTCTGATAATGGCCTTTGGGATGTTAGCTAATATACTTATAGCCAGATATACAAAACTTAAATATATATTTTTAACCGGACATCATACATTATATATGGCAGCTATGATATCCGTGATTCTTGTAGTCGGAGGTTTAGAAGGAGTTACCCTTATAATAGTAGGTTCAATAATACTTGGATTTGTTATGGCGTTTTTCCCTGCAATTGCTCAGCCGACTATGCGAAAGATTACCGGTACTGATGATGTAGCCTTTGGACATTTTGGTACCGTTGGATACGTACTATCTGCTTGGGTAGGAAAGGTGTTAGGTAAGAATTCCAAATCCACAGAGGAAATGGAATTTTCTCAAAAGCTTGGTTTCATGCGTGACAGTTCCGTAGCCATATCTTTAGTAATGGGCGTACTGTATATCATAGTTGCTATTGCTTCTGGGCATAAATTTATAAATACATTGAGCGGGGGACAAAACTACATTTTATTTGCCGTACTACAGGCTATAACCTTTGCAGGAGGAGTATATATAATACTTCAGGGTGTAAGGCTAATATTGGCGGAGATAGTACCTGCATTTAGAGGTATATCGGAAAAATTGGTACCTGATGCAAAACCGGCATTGGATTGCCCTGTAGTATTCCCGTATGCGTCTAATGCGGTATTAATCGGATTCCTATCGAGCTTTTTAGGTGGTATAGTTGGAATGTTAATATTGATTGGATTAAAAACTACAATAATATTGCCTGGAGTCGTTCCTCATTTTTTCTGTGGCGCAACGGCTGGAGTATTCGGTAACGCAACAGGAGGTAAAAGAGGGGCTTTCTGGGGCTCTTTTGCTCATGGACTTCTGATAACATTCTTGCCGGTATTGTTGATGCCGGTATTGGGAAATTTAGGATTTGCCAACACTACTTTTAGTGATGCTGATTTTGGAGTAGTAGGTATTATATTAGGCAATATTGTGAAGTTGTTTATAAAATAAAAGGTAGATTTTTCTACCTTTTATTTAAATACAGGAGGTTGCAATGAATAAAGAGAAATTAACACAGTTAAAGAAAATAGCCCTTTGCATCAGAAAAGCTGAATATAAAGGGAATAAGCACGAAAGTCATAGAAATGCCGACAATAAAACCTTTAGATATAGAACTAATTTTGCAGACGCAAAGAAAATTAAAGGCATAGTTGTAGCAGAAGACCATTTTAAATATGGTGGTCTGTATAGTGCTATATCGGAAGTGGTTGTGGATAAATATCCGTGTAATATAAAGCCGGTTAGCGTAGACGATACCTTCGGAGAATCGGGAAAGTCTGATGAATTGTATGAAAAGTATGGATTAACGGAGGAAAATATTATATCTAAAGCTTTAGATATACTGGAAGTATAAACTTTAGCAACACTCCGGAAATTAGAATTATTCTATTGTTTTTTTTATTAACTTAATATAATATATATGTAAAGAAATCTTCAGGGCGGGGTGAAATTCCTCACCGGCGGTGACAGTCCGCGAACCGTTTTTACGGCTGATTCGGTGAAATTCCGAAACCGGCAGTTATAGTCTGAATGGAAGAAGATGGCTTAAATTAAGAGCTATTTTATATGCCCCAAAGATTTGGGGTATTTTTATGCCCTGACAAAAATATTATTTTGGAGGGATTTATATGAGAAGTTATAAAAAAACAAGGATGAATGTAAATACTAAGAATATTGTCAGAATTGCCATGTTGGCTGCAGTAGCCGTAGGTTTAATGTTTTTTAAGGTTCCGGTAGTGTTTATGGCTCCAGGTTTTATGAAACTTGATATAAGCGATGTGCCTGTTTTAATATCAGGATTTGCTATGGGTCCAATTTCTGGTGTAATCGTATCACTATTAAAAAATTTGTTGAACATGCTAATAGAAGGTAGTACTACCGGAGGTATTGGAGAGCTTACCAACTTTATTATCGGTTCATCTTTTGTTTTAGCATCATCAATTATATACCGTAAAAGCAAAACAATTCATAGAGCTATCTTGAGTTTGGTTGTCGGAATTTTGTTTATGACTCTATTGGCTTCATTAAGCAATTATTATATTATATTTCCGTTGTATGGCAAAGTAATGATTCCTATAGAAAAGATAATTGAAATGGGCAGTGCCATAAGCTCTCGGGTTGTGGATTTAAAAACAATGATTATATATACAGTGGTGCCATTTAATTTATTAAAAGGAACTGTAAATGCCTTGGTAACATTTTTGCTATATAAGAGAATATCTCCTTTGCTAAAGGATTAGTACATTGTTTTTATTTAATAATAAAAATTCAAGGTGATATTTTTTGAATTAATAATTGATAATTTATAGTTTATAATTTTACAGACTGAGAAAATAAACTTAAAATATAATTTAAACTTAATATTATAGAATTTGTAAAATTCTTAATCTATAATATAAAACGAAAACATTTCGAGTTTATTTAAATAAAAACTCGAAATGTTTTTGTTTAGAATCTGAGAGGAAAGCTCTAATTACCTTAAAATATGCTTTCAGTAAAATGGGCTTAATATATCATTGTTTCAATGAAAGCTCTTTTTAAAAAGTATTTTATCCTGCAATCACATAGTCATAAAGCCTACTCACTGCATTCCAATCAACTACATTCCAAAAGGCCTTTACGTAGTCTGGACGGAGATTTTTATATTTAAGATAATATGCATGTTCCCACACATCTATTCCCAGAATCGGTATAAAACTACTGTCCTCTATGAGTGGATTATCCTGGTTAGGAGAAGAGCTGACATTAAGCTTTCCATCCTTATCTGTACTAAGCCATGCCCAGCCTGAACCGAACCGGCTTATTGCAGCAGCAGAAAGATGCATACGCATATCTTCTACACTGCCGAAGTCCTCTTTGATCTTTTTTTCCAGCTCTCCCCTGGGGTTTCCTCCGCCATTAGGAGATATTGTACTAAAATACAGGTTATGGTTGTAAAACCCTCCGCCATTATTTCTTATTGCAGTTCTTAGTGTGGTATCAGCGATAACATCAAGGTTTTTTAAAATTTCTTCAATGCTTTTACCAGACAGTTCCGGCACCTTCTCAACTGCAGCATTTAAATTTGCCGTATAAGTAGCATGATGCTTACTATAATGTGTAATCATTGTCAATTTGTCAATATGTGGTTCAAGGGCTCCAAACCCATAACTTAATTCTATTTGTTTAAACATTTCAAATCCTCCTTTTTAATTCTTAATTTCTTTCTTTATAACAGACTTGTCGATTCTTTTTTTGATTTAAGTGATACAGGAACAAATCGTTTTAGATTAAATCACAGATATCTGCTAAATTAATATGTGTTGTACTTTATCTCAATTATACCCATTCCCGAAAGAAATTAATGCTAATTTGGATTTAAAAGAAAAAAATTCAAAAAATTTCTTGATAAATGCCCAATACAATGAAGGAATAGGCATCTGGTCATCAATTTAAAAGAATAAATCAGAATTTTAGGTATAACGTTCAATAAGTAATTTAAAATTGTCTCTGATATAATAATTAAATCTACAACTGTATAATGCAGATTTAAAGTATTTTTAACATTAAATTTTTATAAAGTTCATGTATATTTGCGGTATAAGTCTTCATTACTTATTGAAGACATAATGAATTAAAAATTGAATATTCTTATACATTATGATATAATTTTAAAAACATAATGACATATGCTAAACATTATTAATTATAAAGAGGAGTTGATATTATGTTTAGTAATATGAAGGAGAGTTGGAGGGAATACGTAAAAACAAAGAAAGTATCGGAAAATGTAAGAAATGTTATATTGGAATCATGGAGAAGATGCGAAAAAATGGGAGTAAACTATATGTGGGGAAGAGGTACAAGGGTTTCGGATGCGTGGCTTAAAGAAAGTATATCCAGAAAAACAGAATTGATAAACCTTACACGGCCTATTTTGGAAAACGTTTACTCAATGGTGAAAAGTACAAGTTACAGTGTTGTTTTAACTGATGAAAAGGGAGTTATTATAGATTTGATAATAAACAATGATATAAAGGATATTCATGATAATTTAAACTTTGTAAAGGGTTCTCTGTGGGATGAAAAAAGCGTAGGGACTAATGCCATAGGCACATGTCTTGCAATTGACAAACCTATGCAGGTTATAGGAGCAGAACATTATTGTGAATATCACCATAGATGGACCTGTTCTGCGGCTCCCATACATAACAGCAAGGGAGAAATAATAGGATGCTTTGATATATCAGGCAGAGCAGAGGATGTTCAAACTCACACTTTTGCTATAGCGGTTTCCAGTGCCAATTGTATAGAAAAACAGCTTGCCATATCAGAATCTTATCATCTGGTGGATACTACCTTTGATTCCATAATGGATGGAATAATGGTGGTTGACAGCAATTTAAAAGTTATAAGGATTAACAATAAGGTTAAAGATATATTTGACATGGAGGAAAGTGATATATTAAATACCAAGTTTGATAAAGTCTTTAAACTAATTGATATTAAGAATAATATATTTATAGCTAAGGAGAAGATGAGTATTTTTGACTTTACAATTTCCATCGGAAATAAAAAAGTTGAATGTTCCTTGAATATTTCTCCTATTTTGGCAGGAGACGAGGTAGCGGCGGCAGTAATTTTTATCAGAGAAGCAAAACATGTGAGAAAAGAGGTAAGCAAATTAGCAGGTTTTAATGCAAATTATACCTTTAACAGTATAATTACTGAGGATAGCAAAATGAAGGAGCTTATAAGTACAGCAAAAAAAGTATCAAAGACAAATTGTCCCATTCTAATTGAGGGAGAGAGTGGTACGGGAAAGGAGCTGTACGCTCAGTCCATACACAATGAAAGCCATAGAAGAAATGGCCCTTTTATTGCGATTAATTGTTCTGCTATTCCAAAGGAACTGTTTGAAAGCGAGTTATTCGGCTATGAAAGCGGCTCTTTTACGGGAGCAGTAAGGGGAGGAAAACCCGGAAAATTTGAATTAGCTAACGGAGGTACAATTTTTCTGGATGAAATAGGAGAAATTCCTTTGGAGGTCCAGCCGAAACTTTTGAGAGTTCTGGATAACAATAAAATTATGAGAATTGGAAGTTTTTATGAAAGGGATTTGGATGTCAGAGTTATATCTGCAACCAACAGAAATTTGGCAGATGAGATTTCAAAGGGTTCTTTCAGGCAGGATCTTTATTTCAGGCTCAATGTAATTAATTTAAAAATACCGCCTTTAAGAAATAGAAAAAATGACATAATAGTTCTTGCAAGATATTTTTTAGAGGATCTTAACAGAGAAAATAGTATGCAGAAATATTTTTCCAAATCCTTTGAAGAAACATTAAAAAATCATTTCTGGAGCGGAAATGTGAGGGAATTGAAAAATATTATTCAGCGGGCATACTACACCTCTGACAGACAAGTGATCAACAGTACAGTATTTTATAAGGACAATGCCGAATTTATTAAAAGTTCTGAGAAATCACCCTCTTTTAATTTGAAAGATATAGAAAAAGACAGTATAAAGCAGGCTCTTGCAGCTAATAATTTTAATGTTTTAAGGGCTGCCAATGATTTAAATATAAGTAAGGCTACTATTTACAGAAAAATAAAAATGTACAGTATTGATTTGAGAAGTATAGGCAAATCTATATAACAATATTTTTAATAGATATTATGGATGTCTCAAAATGAGACTTCATATTTACACCTGCAGACAAATTCATAGGAATTTATTATATTAATACAAAAAGGAATCTCAAAATGAAACTTTAGTCTCATTTTGAGATTCCTTTTTTGTATGTATTAATAAAAAATAAATTGCAACGATTCTAACAGAGCTTCAAAACATTAAAATTAAGGGATTTAACAAAAATTTTTTAAGTTTAAAAATCTGGCATAAAATGTGCTTTGTATTTAAGATGACAATGATAAATAGAAAGGAGAATTTATACGAAGAGATTTATTATTGAGTTTGGGCCGGGAGTGGATTTTCGCAGGATAATATAAATGATAGCGTATTCATCAAAACAACTGTTGCCGTTACAAGGCCTGATGAAGTCAAAACGGAAGAAATAGAAAAATACTTTCCTATAGGGAAAGTAACAGTACATGCTGTTAATGGAGGGCTGAAAACGGAAGGCCTTTATTTCACTAAGCTTGGAGATAAAGATGATTCAATTGAGGCCGCCATAGCATGTGTGGAAGTAAAAATAAAATAATGATGGGAGGTAGTATTTTGAAAATAACAGATGCTCAATTGAAAAGTATGTATTTGACCATGTTAAAGATTAGAAAATTTGAGACAAGGGCAATGGATAAATTTGCTGAAGGTAAGATTCCCGGATTTGTTCATCTTTATATAGGAGAAGAGGCTGTTGCAACAGGAGCTTGTGCTAATCTCAGAGAAGACGATTACATTACAAGTACTCATAGAGGACATGGCCATATTATAGCCAAGGGCGGAGAATTGAATTATATGATGGCAGAACTTTTTGGGAAGGAAACAGGATATGGAAGAGGAAAAGGCGGGTCAATGCATATTGCCGATGCATCAAAAGGTATACTTGGTGCAAACGGTATTGTAGGTGCAGGACATAATATAGCAGTGGGAGCGGGTTTTGCTGCTCAGTATAAAGGAACTGATCAGGTTTGTGTTTGCTTTTTTGGAGATGGTTCTACAAACCAGAGTACATTCCATGAATCTATGAATTTAGCAAGTATTTGGAAACTTCCCGTTATATTTGTATGTGAAAATAACGGTTACGGAATTTCTGTAAGTCAGAAAAGACATCAGGCAATTACTGATGTTTCCGTAAGAGCAACAGCATACAATATGCCTGGAGTAACAGTAGACGGCAATGATGTATTTGCAGTTTATGAGGCTGTAGGGGAAGCAGTTGCACGGGCAAGGAAAGGACAGGGGCCAAGTTTGATCGAATGTAAAACTTACAGATGGAGAGGACATTTTGAAGGGGACCCAACTGTATACAGACCAGAAGGCGAACTGGAAGCTTGGAAGAAGAAAGATCCTATACCAAGATTAGAAAAATATCTTATGGAAAATGACATAATGACGGAAGATGAAATTAAAACGTTGAACGCAGATGTTGATAAGATGATAGATGATGCTAACGAATTTGCAGATAAGAGCAAAATACCTGCCTTGGAATCAGCTTTGGAAGATGTTTATACTGATATAGTTGAGGAGGGAAGAGTAAGATGAAAAAGATGACCTATGCAGAAGGAATAAGAGAAGGAATGAGAAAGAAAATGTTGGAAGATCCCAATGTGTTTATCTTCGGAGAAGATGTGGGAAAATTCGGCGGATGTTTTGGAGTCACGATGGGAATGTTTGATGAATTTGGAGATAAAAGAGTAAGAGATACACCTATTTCAGAAGGGGCAATCATTGGAACTGCTGTAGGGTCTGCGGCATGCGGACTGAGACCTATAGCAGAACTTATGTTTATGGATTTCGTTACAGTAGGTATGGACCAAATTGTAAATCAAGCTGCGAAATTAAGATATATGACAGGAGGAAAAATTACTCTTCCTATAGTTATACGACTTCCGGAAGGAGGAGGAGTAAGTGCTGCTGCACAGCATTCCCAATCCTTAGAAGCATGGCTTACTCATGTCCCTGGGCTTAAAGTTGTATATCCCTCTAATGCCCGGGATGCCTATGGGCTGATGATTTCGGCAATAGAAGATGATAATCCTGTAATCTATATTGAAAACAAAACATTATATGCAACTAAAAGTGAAGTAGAAGATGAACTGAAAATAGTACCCTTAGGAAAAGCTTCCGTTAAAAAGGAGGGAACAGATGTAACTATAATAACTTATGGACGACAGGTCTTCAATTCTTTAAAAGCGTCTGAAGACCTTGCTAAAGATGGAATAAATGCAGAGGTTATCGATTTAAGGTCTCTTTATCCCTTTGACATTGAAACAATATTTAAGTCTGTGGGCAAAACCCACAAGGTTGTAATAGTAAGTGAGGAGGTAAAAAGGGGAGCTTTTACCGGAGAAATTGCTTCAATTATTGCTGAAGAATGTTTCTATGAATGTGATGCTCCAATAAAAAGAGTTGGTTCCCTTAATACTCCAATTCCATTTGCCTCCAATCTGGAAAATTATGTTCTTCCAAATGATAGAGACATAGTAATTGCTGTTAAATCATTGTTTTAACAAAGTTGTTTAGGGGCATTGATATAATTCTATATCAATGCTCCAGTTCAATATGGAGGTGGAAAATGCTTACTACCATCGGAATAATAGCAAATCCTGCTTCCGGAAAGGATATAAGGAGACTTGTATCCCATGCTACCGTAATAGATAACAATGAAAAAATAAATATTGTGGAAAGAATCATATTGGGAGCTCAAGCTTTCGGAGTAGAAAGAGTTTATATGATGCCTGATTCCTACAATATAGGTTATAGAGTTGAGGATAGCCTCAACACGTGTAACGAACTGAAATGTGATATTAATGTAATAAATATGCTGAATTGTGATAGCATAGAGGACACCATATGTGCTACAAAATTTATGGAACAAAACAAAGTAGGATGTATTGTAACTTTAGGAGGTGACGGTACTAACAGGGCTGTTGCGAAAGCAGTTGAGAATACACCTTTAATAACTATTTCGACAGGTACAAACAATGTGTATCCGGTTATGATGGAAGGGACTATAGCAGGAATGGCTGCAGCAGTAGTTGCTTCCCATAAATTTGATGAAAGGCTGTTTACAATTAAGGATAAAAGAATAGAAATATATGAAGATGAAGCCTTAAAGGACATTGCTTTGATAGATGCAGTTATATCAAAAGATGTCTATGTAGGTTCAAAAGCCATATGGAACATTGAAAATATTGAAAAAATATTTGTGACGAGAAGCCATCCTGCTTCAATAGGTTTTTCATCTGTTGTGGGCTGCAGGAAGATAATACTTCCTAAAGATGATTTCGGGGCATTTATAAACATTAATTCTAAAGGTTCTCAAATTGTCGCTCCCGTTGCAGCAGGAGTATTAAATTTAATTTTTACAGAAGAACCTGTTATTCTTAAATTAAATGATGAATTTAGATATATTTCGTCAGGCAGAGGGACTATTGCTTTAGATGGAGAAAGAGAAATAGAATTTTCAAAGAATCAGAATTTCATATTCAAAATCACCCGTAAAGGTCCACAGCATGTAGATGCGGTAAAAGCATTGGAAGTAGCACAAAATAAAGGCTTTTTTCTTGCAGGGAATTCTTCAATTTGTTCTATTGTCAGAGAAGGAAAAATTGAAGGAACATATAACTAATATTAAGGAGGAACAACATGGCAGAATTAGTATTGATGCCCAAAATGGGATTAACAATGACAGAGGGATTTTTAACTAACTGGAAAAAATCTGAAGGAGACATAGTAACAAAGGGAGATACACTCTTTGAAGTAGAAACAGATAAATTGACAAATGAATATAAATCAACAGTTTCAGGAGTATTAAGAAAAATAATTATTAAAGAAGGTACTGTAAAGGTGCTTGAACCGGTGGCGATAATAGCTGAAACAGGTGAAGATATCTCGGGTTTATTGAAAAAATTAGGAGAAAATACTCAGCCGGATACTCCTAATCTTAAACCGAAAACAGTATCAAAGGAAAGCGGAAAATCTGTAGTTTCCAATAGAGAGAGAGTAAAAATTTCTCCGAGAGCTAAGAAAATAGCCAAGGAATTAAATGTTGATATTTCATTAGTAAAAGGTACAGGACCTGAAAACAGCATAACTGAGGATGACATCAGAAATTATTCGGAAAATAAAAAAAGTACTAATAAAAAGGTATCGCCTACGGCAACGGTAGTTGCGGAACAATTGAATGTTGACATAGACAAGATTCAAAAAGATACGAGAATTATGAAAGACGATGTCATTAAGTTTAAACTCAGTGAGGAACTTGCCAAATATGCAGACCCCAAGGAATCAAGAAAGCCTATGAACACAATGAGAAAGGTAATCGGAAAAAGAATGTTGGAAAGTGTACAGACTTCTCCTACGGTAAATTACAATATAAAAGTAGATACAAGTGCATTAAAGCATATTAGAGAGGAACTTAAAGCTACGCTGAAGGTTTCATATACGGATATTTTGGTTAAAATCGTATCCAAAACCTTGCTGAAATTTCCTCTTTTAAATAGCTCCATAGACGGCAATGAGATTATTATAAGAAATTACGTGAACATGGGTGTAGCAGTTGCCCTTCATGAGGGACTCCTTGTTCCGGTAATAAAATATGCCAACGTTAAAGGATTAAAGGAAATTTCGGGGGAACTTAAAGAGTTGGCAGAGAAGGCAAAAAACAATGAACTGACTCCTGACGAACTTTCGGGAGGAACATTTACTATCAGCAACCTTGGCATGTTTGGAATTGAATTATTTACACCTATTATAAATCAGCCGGAGGTGGCGATATTGGGTGTAAATACGATTAATGAAGAAGCAAAAGTGATAAACGGCCAATTGGTGATTAAACCTATAATGAACCTGAGTTTGACTGCAGATCACAGGGTTATAGACGGAGCGGCAGCCGCAGCATTTATGGCAAAGCTAAAAGAATATATAGAGAAGCCGGGACTTCTTTTAATTTAAGGAGGTAGCTTAATGAAGATAGTAATTATGGGCGGGGGACCGGGAGGGTATGTGGCAGCTATAAGAGCTGCTCAGCTTGGTGCCGAGGTGACAATAATCGAGAAAGAACATTTTGGCGGGACCTGTTTGAACAAAGGGTGTATACCTACCAAGGTTCTGCTTCATACTACTGAACAGCTTGAAATGATAAAAAAAGATTATAATGAAATGGGTATAAGGGTATCAGATATAGGGGTGGATTGGAGACGGTTACAAGAGAGAAAAGAAAAGATAGTAGGAAGACTTGTAAGAGGAGTAGAAGGACTCCTGAGTAACAACAAAATTGTAAAAATAGAGGGAGAAGGAAGTTTTGTAAATAAAAATAAGATATCCGTAAAGATGAAGGATGGTACAAAAACATCAGCAGACTTTGATTATGCTATAATAGCTACAGGTTCGAAACCGGTAATAATTCCTTTACCGGGAGTAAATCTTCCTGGAGTTATAACTAGTGACGAAGCCCTTTCGCTATCGAAAGTACCAAAGAGTATGGTAATAATTGGCGGAGGAGTCATAGGAGCAGAATTTGCCGCTGTTTACAATGCCTTAGGCTGTAAAGTTATAATTGTGGAAATGCTTGATAACATAGTTGCCAATATGGATAAAGATATAGTTCAGCCTTTGAAAGATAAATTTATTAAAAACGGTGTGGAAATCCATACGGGTACGAAGGTAGTTTCTATTTCAGAATCAAATGAAGGATTGTCCGTAAATACAGTATCATATCAGGGAGAAGCTTCTTTTATAGGTGAAAAGGTGCTTCTGTCCATAGGAAGAAAACCCGCAACAGATAGCATGGGACTGGAAAATCTTAATGTGAAAACCGAAAGAGGGGCTATTGTAGTAAATAAAAATATGAGGACGGATACAGATAATATATATGCCATCGGAGACTGTACAGGAGGCGTCATGCTTGCTCATGCAGCTTCGGCGGAAGGAATCGTTGCCGCTGAATCTATAATTGGTAAAAAACCACAGATAGATTTTAGAACCATACCTTACTGTGTTTACACAAAACCTGAACTGGCAGGGGTGGGACTTACGGAAGAACAAGCCAAGACAAAGGGATATGAAATTAAAACGGGAATGTTTCCCATGTATATAAACGGTAAGGCTATAATAGAGGGAGAAACTGATGGTATTGTAAAATATATTGCCGATGCTCAAACAGGAGAAATACTTGGGTTTCATATGGCAGGGCCGAGAGCTACGGACCTTATTGTGGAAGGATCACTTGCCATCAGACTTGAAGCTACTGTTGATGAAATAACATCAACGATACATGCCCATCCTACAATAGGAGAAGCTCTTCAGGAAGCAGCTCATGCAGTTCACGGAAATGCAATTCACATTCCAAGATAAAAATAATTATTAAGGCGTTCTAATAGCAATAGAAATTAGAATGCCTTAATTTTTTGTTCGCTTAGCTTGATATTTATTTTTCTGTTTTTTTGTGTTATGATATTTCTAATTAAGGAATTGAACCATATTTTGGTGAATTATACCTATATTACTGAAGGAGGATTATCTATGAATAGTGATTTATCCCATCTTATCCTGAGGGAAACAGCGCTGAAGGACGGAAAAAAGTTAACAGTAAGAATACCTGAAGTTGAAGATGCAGAGGAGATGGTGGAATACTGTAACACGGTAGGAGGAGAAAGCGACAATTTAACCTTTGGCAAGAATGAATTTCATCTTAACGTTGAACAGGAAGAAGAGTATATAAGAAATTTAAAGAACAATCAAAATTCCCTTACGATATTGGGGATTGTAGATAATACCATTGTGAGCATGGCCAATATTGTTGGCTTGAAGAAGAAAAGGTTTGTTCATAACAGCGAAATAGGTATTTCAGTAAGAAAGGATTATTGGAAAAACGGTATAGGAAGTATAATGATGGAGGAATTAATAAAATTTGCAAAGGAAAAGGGAATGAGAAATATAAGCCTCGGAGTCAGGGCGGACAACAAAAATGCCATAAAGTTATATGAAAAATTTGGATTTCAGCAAGTAGGTTTACATAAAGATTACTTTAATATAAATGGAGTTTTCTATGATGAAATATTAATGGACCTGTACATTTAAATTAATCTGGGATTAAATATAAACATGAGATTAAAGTTAATTTACTGTGGACAAGGGTACAGGCATTTTGTCCACATATATAATGAGGTGGATAATTAGATGAAAAAAGTAGTTATAGCCGGTACTCACAGCGGTTGCGGGAAGACTACGGTAAGCTTGGGAATAATGGCAGCTTTTACGAAAAAAGGGAAAAAAGTTTCGCCTTTTAAGGTGGGACCTGATTATATAGATCCTGGCTTTCATCAATTTGTTACGGGAAATTTTTCGTATAATTTAGATAGTTATCTTTTAGACAGTGACACTATAAGGTATCTGTTCAACAAAAGTACATGCGGAACTGATATAAGTATTATTGAAGGCGTAATGGGAATGTACGACGGGTTTGGAACGGAAAAGGATAATGGGAGTACTGCCCATGTGGCTAAAATTATTAAGGCGCCGGTAGTGCTGGTAGTTGAAGCTAAGGCAATGTCTTCAAGTGTAGCAGCCCTTATAATGGGTTATATGATGTATGATAGAGATGTAGAGATTAAAGGAGTGATTTTTAATCAGGTTTCAGGTCAAAAGCATTATGACATGTTGAAGTCAATTGTTGAAAGAGAGCTAAAAATAAAATGCTTGGGATATCTTCCGAATAAAGAAGACATATCCTTGAAAAGCAGGCATTTAGGCCTAATCCCTGCTCAGGAAGCAAAAGAATTAAACAAAAAAGTAGATAGACTGGCAGAATTTACAGAGGATTATGTTGATTTGGATGCCTTAGAAGATATAGCAAATGCAGAGGACCTTAAACCCGTAAATAATCCTGCCGAAAGTATTATGTCTGAATATAAAGGCCTTAAAATAGGAGTTGCTATGGATAAAGCCTTTAGTTTTTATTACCATCATAACTTACAGTTGATGGAAGAGACGGGAGTTAAACTCTTACCCTTTAGTCCTATATCAGATTCCAAAGTACCGGATAAGATAGACGGACTTTATATAGGAGGCGGTTTTCCTGAGGTATTCGGAGAGGAACTGGAGGAAAATGTTTCTATGAGAGAAAATATAAAATCGTTTCTTGATAAGGGGCTTCCTGCCTATGCAGAATGCGGAGGGTTGATGTACCTTACTAAAGGAATAGTGGATTTACAAGGCAAATATCATGATATGGTCGGATTTTTTAACGCCGAATCTGTAATGACTGATAAATTGAATCATTTCGGATATGTTGATATTGAAACTAAAAGTGGGATCAAAATAAGAGGCCATGAATTCCACAGATCATATGTAAAAGAAAATGAGAAATTGGATTATTACTATAATATAACTAAACATAGAGAAGATTTTACAGACTGTTGGAAAGGCGGGTTAATGAAAAATAACGTAATAGCAGGGTATCCTCACATTCATTTTTATAGTAACTTGGATTTCCTCAAGGAGTTTTTAAACAGATGTGTGAAGTTGAAAAAAATTTTAGGCGGAGGGAGATAAATGGAAAAAGGTTATGTTCATGTATATACCGGTAACGGTAAGGGAAAAACCACTGCGGCTTTAGGCCTGTCTCTTAGGGCTGTATGCGCCGGGAAGAAGGTATATTTCGGACAGTTTATAAAGGGAATGAAATACAGCGAGCTTGAAAGTCAAAAATTCCTTCCCAATTTTGAAATACATCAGTTCGGACGAAATTGTTTTATATTTAATAAACCTACGGAAGAGGATATAAGATTGGCTAAAGAAGGATTGGAAACCTGCAGAAAAATTTTATCCGGAGGTTTATATGATATAGTTGTATTGGATGAACTCAATATAGCCGTATACTATAATTTATTTACAATTGACGAAGCAATTGAAGTTATCAAAAACAGAGTGCCTCACGTTGAGGTTATAGTAACCGGCAGGTATGCAGATGAAAAGCTTATAGAGTTTGCGGATTTGGTTACGGAGATGAAAGAGATAAAGCATTATTACAAAAAAGGAGTACCTGCCAGAAAGGGAATAGAAAATTGATTTAGTTGGAGGGAAAAGATATGTTGAAAGAATATATAAAAGATCCCAAAGAAATAGAGCGCAAAAGCTTTGAAATAATAACAAAAGAGTTGGGAGATAAAACATTTGAAGAAAGCATGGGGAAAATAGTCAAAAGGGTAATTCATACGACGGCTGATTTTGAATATGCAGATTTGCTTGAATTTCATCCGAAAGCTATTGAGACAGGGAAGAAAGTATTAAAAGAAGGATGTAAAATATATGCGGACACTCAAATGATCATAGGAGGAGTAAATAAGAATAAACTTTCTCAGTTTGGAATAAGCATTGTAAATTTTGTTCATGACGAAGATGTGGTAAAAAAGGCTTTAGAAACCGGCGTTACAAGATCTATAATAGCTTTGGAAAAAGCAGCTTTGGATAAAGGCATAAGGGTATACGCAATAGGAAATGCACCTACAGCTTTACTTACTTTAGAGAGGCTTATCGAAGAAAAAAAGGTAAAACCAGATTTAATAATCGGAGTGCCTGTGGGATTTGTCAGTGCGGCAGAATCTAAAGAATCTATAAAGGATACGGGTATACCATATATAATATCGAGAGGCAGAAAGGGCGGAAGTACAGTTGCTGCAGCTATAATTAATGCCTTTTTATATATGATATAGGAGATATTATGTTAGAAAAGTATATAATAAAAGACGGCAAAAAATTACGATATGGTTATACTACAGGCTCCTGTGCTGCCGGAGCTGCTAAAGCCGCCGCTGAGATGCTCTTTTTTCAAAGAACGGTAGATAATATAGAGATAGATACTCCGAAAGGATGGAAACTTAATCTGAAAGTGGAAGAACCGTCCTTTGATTCTGATAAGGCAGTTTGTTGTATAGTAAAGGATGGGGGAGACGATCCGGATATCACCAACGGATTGAAAATATATGCCCGAATTGCTAAGAACTCCGAGGGGAAAATAAATATAACGGGAGGCATAGGTATAGGTGTTGTAACTAAACCGGGACTATCGGTTCCGGTGGGAGAATATGCAATAAATCCGGTGCCGAGAGAAATGATAACAAAGGAAGTAAGGAAAGTTATTCCCGATAAGGAAGGTGTAGATGTCAAGATATATGCTCCTGAAGGCGTTGAAGCAGCAAAAAAAACTTTTAACGGGAAACTGGGAATTGAAGGAGGAATATCGATAATAGGCACATCGGGAATAGTTGAACCTATGTCTGAAGAGGCTCTTAAAAGTTCTTTGGAGCTGGAACTGTCTATGCTGAAAGAACAAGGGGTTAAAAGGATAATATTTTCACCAGGAAATTACGGCAGGGATTTTGGGATAGATTATGGTTTAGATGAAAAATTAATAGTTAAGATCAGCAATTATGTAGGCTTTATGATAGATAAGGCTGTCGAATATAATATGGAGGAAGTTCTTTTTATAGGTCATATAGGAAAACTTGTAAAGGTGGCAGCAGGGATATTTAATACTCACAGCAAGATAGCAGACGGAAGGCTGGAAACTTTGGCGGCAAACTGTGCACTCTTAGGAGCATCTCAAGAGTTAGTGAAGAAGATAATGGAAAGCAATACTACGGAGGAAGCTGTGGACTATATTTCGGCAGATAATATGGATAAGGTGTTTGATTTTATAGCACAGAAAATAAGCAAAAAGTGTGAGGAAAGATCTTATGGTCGGATTAAATTCGGTACATTGATATTTTCCTTAAACCATGGTATGCTTGGTGTATGTGACAAGGGATTAAAAATGTTGGAGGAATTTAAAATATGAATAAGATATCCGTAGTCGGATTGGGGCCGGGTCATCCCGATTACATACTGCCCAGAGCTTTGAAGATTATAAATCAGTCGGATATAATAATTGCCGGAAGAAGAAATCTTGAAAGCATAGATGCCGAGAAAAAAGAAATTTTTGCTATAGGTAATAATTTGTCTCAGATGATAGAATTTATAAAAAAGAATAGAAGAATTAAAAAGATAGCCATAGCGGTTTCGGGAGATACGGGTTTTTACAGCATGCTCAGATATTTAAAAAAATATTTTTCTGCTGATGAGTTAGATGTAACAGCAGGATTAAGCTCTGTTCAGTATATGTTTGCAAGAATAGGCCAAAGTTGGGAAGACGGATATTTTACAAGTTTGCACGGCAGGGAAAATGATTTCTCGAAAGAGGTTAAAGAATATAATAAAGTTGCTATTCTTACGGATAATAAATGGACTCCCGATAAAATTGCTCAAACATTATTGAATAGCAAAATCAGTGATAAAATAATGTATGTGGGAGAAAATTTATCCTATGAAAATGAAAGAATAACAAGAGGGAGCATTGAACAATTTACTGCTAAAAGGAAATACGATATTTGTGTGGTGATAATCAGCAATGAGTAGATGGAACTATAGGACGGCAGGAATACCCGATTGTTTATTTAAGCGCGGGAATGTGCCTATGACTAAGGAAGAAGTAAGGACGATTACCATAAGTAAATTGAGGTTAAATAAGGATAACAAAATAGTTGATATAGGAGCAGGGACAGGCTCTATATCCATAGAAGCCGCTCTGATAGCAAATGAAGGAACAGTATATGCGGTGGAGAGAAAAAGGGAAGGTATACAATTAATTAAGGAAAATGCAAGCCTTTTTCAGGTAAAAAATATTTTTACAATAGAGGGGGAAGCCCCGGAAGCCCTGTCCGAAATAGGAAAAGTAGACAGAGTAATATTGGGAGGGACAGGCGGAAATATAAAAGGTATATTTGAGTGGGTGGAAAACAACCTGAAATCAGGAGGCAGGATAGCGGCCAACATGATTACAATAGAAAATTTGTATAAATCCTTAGAGCTTATGAAGTCGGGGAGTTTTGATAATATAGAAGTAATAAATTTGTCAGTGTCCAAAGGAAAGAATGTAGGTAATTTAACTATGATGGAGTCGCGGAATCCAATATATATTATATATGCAGATAAAAGGTGATAATTATGAGAGGAAAACTTTATGGAATAGGATTAGGCCCCGGAGATCCGGAATTGGTTACACTAAAAGCTGTTGAAGTGCTTAAAAGATTGGATAAGGTTGTTTGCCCTCAAAGCAGAGGAGATAAAAAAAGCATAGCTTTTGATATAGCCAAAGCATATTTAAAAGAAGATGCGGAAGTAATAAATCTGTCCTTTCCAATGGTTTACGATAAGGAAAAACTTAAAGAAAAATGGGGAGAAAATGCAAATATAATAAATGAGATTCTTCTTTCGGGGAAGAATGTCGGATTTTTAACCATAGGGGACCCTACAGTATACAGTACATATATGTATTTAGTTCCGCTGATAAAGGAATTAGGTAACGAAGTGGAAACTATTCCGGGAATAACTTCTTTTTGTGCCTCGGCAGCGAGGATAAGCAATCCCTTGGCAAAGGGAAAGGAAACTTTCGCTGTAATTCCCTTAGAAGGCAATGTTGAAAATATAGATGGGATATTAAATTTTTGTGATAATATAGTAATTATGAAACCATCTTCCGACAGCAAAATTTTAGCCCAAAAACTGATAGAAATGGGTTTAGAGAAAAATTTTGCGCTGATATCAAAATGCGGTACAAAGGAAGAGTATATTTCCTATGATATAAAGGATTTGCAGTTGGAGAAAGTACCTTATATGTCAATAGTTATAATAAAAAAAGAGGGATTAATATGAACAAGGTATATTTTATAGGGGCAGGACCGGGGGATCCGGAGCTGATAACTCTAAAAGGAAAAAGATTAATAGATGAATCGGATGTAATAATATATGCCGGTTCCTTGGTAAACGAAAAGATGTTAAGGGATAGGAAACAGGAAAGTTTAGTATATAACAGCGCTTATATGACATTGGAGGAAGTAATATCCGTGATAAAAGAAAATTTTACTAAAGGGAAAAAGGTCGTCAGAATTCACAGCGGAGATCCAAGTATATACGGGGCCATAAGAGAACAAATAGACGCCTTGGAAAAATTGGGAATAGACAGTGAAGTAGTTCCGGGAGTCAGCTCTTTTGTAGCTTCTGCTGCTGCTATTGAAAAGGAATTTACTCTCCCCGGCGTTTCGCAGACGATAATTTGTACCAGATTAGGCGGAAGGACAGAAGTCCCTGAAAAAGAAAGTTTGGAAAGTTTAGCATCTCATAATGCGTCTATGGCTATATTTCTTTCAGTCCAGATGATAGATCAGGTAGCAGAGAGGCTCAAAAGCCACTATAAGGAAACTACACCCGTTGCGGTAATACAAAGGGTCAGCTGGGAAGATGAAAAAATAATAATCGGCAACCTCAGCAATATAGCGGAAAAGGTTAAAAAAGAAGGAATAACTAAAACTGCACAGATCCTTGTAGGAGATTTTCTTGGGGATGAGTATGAACTGTCCAAGCTGTATGACAGCAATTTTAGTCACGGGTATAGGAGAGCAAAATGAACTGGGCAATAGTTACTCTGACAAAAGGAGGTACCCGTCAGGCCAAGAGAGTAAAAAAATCGTTGGATAATATTAGGATAGATATATATACCCTAAAAAAATGGTCTGATAAGGAAACTTTGACTATAGATAAAAAATTGAGCGAATTCGTGGGCAGCATATTTTATGAATACGATATTATACTGTTTATCATGGCTGCGGGAATAGTGGTGAGGAGTATAGCTAAGTATTTGGTAAGCAAAACTACGGACCCCGGCATAATAGTTATGGATGAGAAGGGACAGTTTGTAATAAGTTTAATTTCGGGCCATTTGGGAGGAGCTAATGACGCGGCATGTTTATTGGCAGACAGAGTAGGAGGGCAGGCCGTGATAACCACTTCTTCCGATGTCAGAGGATTGATAGCCGTTGATACTTTGGCGGAGAAATTAAACTGTCGGGTATCCGACATGTTAAATGCCAAAGATGTTACTGCCCTTATAGTAAATGATGAATTGGTAGGGATAAAGTCAGATATAAGAATAGATATAAAACTTCCGGATAATATAGTGGAATCTGCGAAGGGAAAGGGAATGATATACATAACAAACAAAGTTTTGGACATCTCCTCTTCCAATGAAGTACAGCTTATACCTAAAAATATAATCATAGGAATAGGTTGTAAAAGGGGAATTCCTAAGGAAGCTATAATATCGGCTGTAGCAGAAGCATTGAATTCTTTAAACATTGACGTAAGAAGTATAAAGCATTTTGCAACGGTGGATCTTAAGAAAAATGAAGCAGGAATATTTGAAGCTGCCCGATATTATGATGCTGAAGTTAAAATAGTTTCCAGAGAAGAAATAAAAACTGTGGAAAAGAATTTTAGCTGTTCCGAGTTTGTGAAAAAGACTATAGGGGTTGGCGGGGTCTGTGAACCCTGTGCAATGCTTACCGCTTCGGGAGGACATTTTCTTATGACCAAAAAATCTTATAATGGAATAACCTTATCTGTATGGGAGGAAATATAGGTGGACAAGACAGGAAAAATATTTGTAGTCGGAATAGGTCCCGGCAATATTGAACATATGACCTTTGAAGCCAGAAATGCTATTGAAAAATCGGATGTAATAGTTGGATATAAAACTTATGTGGACTTGATAGAAGATATAATAAGAGATAAAGAAGTAGCTTCGACGGGCATGAAAAAAGAGAAAGAAAGATGTGAAGAAGCCTTAAAATATGCGGAAGAAGGGAATACCGTATCATTGATAAGCAGTGGGGATGCCGGTGTTTACGGAATGGCGGGAATAATTTTGGAAATAGTTTTTAAAAGCAAAAGCTCCGTAGAGGTAGAAGTAGTACCGGGGATTACTGCTGCAAATGCAGCGGCGGCTTCTCTGGGAGCGCCTATTATGCACGACTATGTTACTATAAGTTTAAGTGATTTACTTACGGATTGGAGCTTAATTGAAAAAAGGCTTCACTGCGCAGGAGAAGGGGATTTTGTAGTATGTTTGTATAATCCTAAGAGCAAGGGAAGACAAAAGGAAATAGAAAAAGCAAGAGAAATACTTCTTAAATATAAAAAAAATGATACGTTAGTGGGGATAGTCAGGAACGCTAAAAGAAAGGGAGAATCATGTGTTATAACTACACTTGAAGATATGCTTAAATATGATATAGATATGTTTACCACAATTATTGTCGGAAATTCACATACCTATATGGCAAAGGGAAAAATGATAACACCGAGAGGGTATGCACTATGATATTGGTATTGTCGGGAACATCCGACGGAAGAAAAATAATAGAACTATTGTTTCAAAAAGGATATGATGTTATAGCTTCTACAGCTACGAAGTATGGAGGAATACTAATAGAATCCGATTGTAATGTGGAAGTAATATCCGAGAAAATGGAACAAGATGATATGGAAAAGTTAATACGGAAAAGAAAAATAGAATGTATAGTAGATGCTACTCATCCCTATGCCGAAAAGGTTTCGGTTAATGCCATGGCAGCATGTAAATCTACGGGAATAAAATATTTGAGATATGAAAGAAAGGGAAACTCCTATGAGAAAACAGATGGAGTATCTTGTTTTCCCGATTATGATAAAGCTATATCATACTTAAAGGGAACTAAAGGAAATATACTTTTGACTGTCGGCAGCAATAACCTTCAGCTTTTTACTTCATCTTTAGAGATTGACAGACTGTATGCAAGGGTTTTGCCTACCTATTCTGTGATAAAGAAATGTGAGGACCTGAGGCTTCTTCCAAAGCAGATAGTAGCGGCCCAAGGACCTTTTACGAAGGAATTCAATAAGGCCATGTATAATAATTATAATATAAAATATATGGTAACTAAGGATAGCGGAGATGAAGGAGGAACCGAAGAAAAAATTAAAGGAGCTATAGAAACAGGAGTAAATGTGGTGTTGATAAAACGCCCTAAAATAAATTATATAAATTTATATGATAATATATATGATATAATTAAAGTTATTGATAAAGATTTAAAGAAATAATCTTGTATAATTAAATAGCTTAAAATTACAGGTTTTTTGAAATTAAAAGGGAAAGCGGTGAAAAATCCGCTGCAGCCCCCGCTACTGTAAATAGGAACGAAATCATACAATTACCACTGGAAGCTTTTCTGGGAAGGTATTGAGAGTAGGATGAACTATTAGCCAGGAGACCTGCCTGTAACTTTTATAAATAAGCCTTCGGAGGGAAGTGGTTGTTTACATGTAAGTTTTATTTATATATAACCATAGCAGAAAAGGCCATGGTTTTTTTATTTGAGATAAGGAGGGAATAATGGAGAAAGGAATTATTGTGGCAAGTTTTGGCACCACCTTTGAGGAAGCCGAAAAATTATGTATAAAAAGCATAGAAAAGAGGGTGAAGAAGGAGTTTAACGGATATTATACGGAAAGGGCTTTTACTTCCCAGATGGTGATTAATAAACTTAAGAAAAGGGATGGAATATCAGTAAATAATGTAACAGAAGCATTGGGGAAGATGAAAAACGAAGGTATTTCCCAAATATATATACAATCCCTTCATATAATACCAGGTCATGAATACAATAAGCTCGTAAATCAGGCAGAATTGTTTAAAAAAGAAAATCAGGATATCATTGTAAAAATAGGAGTACCGCTGTTATACGATGATACAGATTATGAAAGGACAGTAAATTCAATTGAAATTCCGCAAATTAAACCTGATGAGGCATTGGTTTTTATGGGACATGGTACAGATCATAGCTCGGATACCAGTTATAGTCTGTTGGAAAAATATTTTAGAAAGGAATATTCAGACAATATATTTATCGGAACAATGGAAGGAAGTATAACGTTAGGGAATATAATACCTCAACTCTTCCGGAGAAAGATAAAAAAAATTATACTAATGCCCTTTATGTTGGTAACGGGGGATCACGTAATCAACGATATGGCTGGCGATAAAGGCAGTTCATGGAAGAATACGTTAATCAAAGGCGGTTTTGAGGTTGAAGTGAATATGCTTGGATTAGGTCAGAATAAAAAAATTCAAGATATATTTATATCTCACTTAAAAACCATCATAGAAAATAACTGATTATTGAAAAGAATATTTTAGGAGGAATGAAATATGAAAAAGACAAAGATGTTGTTATTATTTTTGGTAGTTGTGATGGCTGTATCAATATTTAGCGGATGTCAAAATACTAAAGATGTAAACGGTTCGGATAATGATGATGCTAAAGAAGAAACGAAGAAAGAAGAAGAGAATAAACCAGTATCAGAATACGGGGTTACTGTTAATAAGGATAATGTAGTATTTACAGATGCCAGGGGAAAAGAAGTAACCATAAAAAAGAACCCTGAAAGGGTTGTCTGCTTATACAATTCCTATCTTGACATCTGGGACAGCTGTGGCGGAAAAGTAATAGGAAAGGTAGAAGAAGCCGAGGAAAAACCTATTGAAAATGCTAAATCCGCTGAAGTTGTAGGAAGCCCCGGTTCTCCGAGCCTTGAAAAGATATTAGCATTAAAACCCGATTTAGTCATTTTGACTAATGACTTTAAAGGTCAAGCATCCCTGATTCCGTCGTTAGAACAAAATAACATTCAGGTTATTGATTTAGCTAATACCTATTTAAAGGATTATTATATGACTGTAAGGCTTTTCACGGGGATTACCGGAAGAGAAGACCTGTATGAAAAACACACCAATGAAGTAAAGAAGAAAGTAGATGAAATAATAGCAAAAGTACCGAAGGACAAAAAATATAAAGTGCTAATAGTATTTGCTACTGCTAAAAATATTACAGTCAGGAATTCGGAATCAATGGTGGGGGAAATGCTCAAGGATTTAAACACCATAAATATATCCGATACTGCGGCAAATTCGTCTGATGCAAAGGTCTTCAGCATGGAAAAAATAATACAGGAAGATCCGGATTTCATATTTGTACAAACTATGGGAAGCGATAAAGAGGAAATAATGGCAAGATTGAAACAGGATGTGGAAGATAATCCGGCTTGGAGCTCTCTTACTGCTGTGAAGAATGACAGATATATAATTCTTTCTAAGGACTTGTACTTATATAAACCAAATGCAAAATATCCCGATGCTTATGAAGGCTTAGCAAAAATACTTTATCCGGATATATTCAAATAAAAAGATTGGCATGGCTGTATAGTCTTTATATAAAGACTATACAGCTATTGAAATGCTTAATACTAAGGGGAATAAAATATGACTGATAGCAATATAAAAAAAGAAAGAATTAAAAAGAAGGTTATTTTACTGATTTTTATAGCTTTGACTGTAATCAGTTTTTTTATAAGCATAGGAAATGGAGCGGTAAAGGTACATCCAAAGGAAATAATAAATGCGGTATTCTTTGAAAAATCCACAGTGAACTATCAAATAATATGGAACGTCAGATTGCCGAGAACTATAGTAGCAGCCCTCGTTGGGACATGCCTTGCATTATCGGGAGCCATATTGCAGGGTGTTATGAGAAACCCATTAGCGGCGCCAAATATCATAGGAGTTTCCTCTGGAGCCGGACTTATGACATTATTAATTCTGATACTCTTTCCGGATTTCTACTATTTGGCACCTATAGGTGCATTTATAGGTGCACTGCTGGCCACACTTTTTATATATTTTTTAGCGTGGAAGGAAGGTGTTGTACCAACGAGATTGATACTGGCCGGAGTTGCCGTTTCTTCCTTATTGGGAGCGGGAACAAACGCTTTGATGACGTTTTATCCAAACAAAGTGGCAGGAGTTATAGGCTTCATGGTGGGTGGCCTTTCATCTACTACGTGGCAGCAGGTAAAAATTATATTTCCTTATGCAGCTATAGGGATTTTTTTGATTTTATTGATACCAAACAAACTGAATATACTGATGATGGGAGACGAAGTAGCTACAAGCCTTGGATTAAATGTTGAAAGAACAAGGTTTGCCTTTATTATAATTTCGTCCTTATTGGCAGGAAGTGCTGTAAGCGTTGTAGGGCTTTTAGGATTTGTAGGATTTATAGTACCACATATGACGAGATTGTTTATAGGTTCTGATTATAGATATTTACTGCCGGCAGTTATTTTTACGGGAGCTACTGTAGTCATGCTATGTGATACCCTCGCAAGAGTAATGTTTGCACCTATGGAAATACCTGTAGGAATTATAATGTCAGCATTGGGAGCTCCGTTTTTCTTATATTTACTAAGAAGAAAGAAGGAGTATTAAATATGGAATTAAAAGTTGAAAACTTAGATGTGAATTATGGAGACAAGAATGTTGTGAAAAATATAAGCTTTAATGTAGATTCCGGACAAATAGTTACCGTTATAGGGCCTAACGGTTCAGGAAAATCAACTTTAATTAAAGCTATGGGCAGATGCTTAAAGCCGGCAAGAGGTAATATCTACTTAGACGGAACCAATATCAAGGATATGAATACTAAGGTCATTGCTCAAAAACTATCTATGCTGCCCCAGGTAAAGAATATAGCATCCGATATATCTGTGGAAGAATTGGTATCATACGGCAGGTACCCTCATTTAAAATTTGGGAAAAGGCTTAGTAAAGAAGATACGGATATAATAAATTGGGCGTTGGAAAAAACCGGTCTTATTCCGTTGAGAAAAAGATTTGTTACAACCTTGTCGGGAGGAGAAGAACAGAGAGCGTGGTTAGCCATGTCTTTGGCTCAAAGGCCTAAGATACTTATGCTCGATGAGCCTACTACATTTCTTGATATATCCTATCAGGTAGAAATTTTAGAATTGGTAAGGGAATTAAACAGAACACTGAGATTAACGGTAGTGATGGTTTTGCATGATTTAAACCAAGCCGCAAGATATTCGGATACAATTTTGGTTATAAAAGACGGTAAGCTATGGAATCAAGGGCCGCCGGATAAGATAATGGATGAGAAATTATTAAGAGAAGTTTTTAAAATAGAAGCGGACATATATGATGATAAAGTAAATAATTGTCCTTATTTTATTCCTAAAAATGTTATTGGTTAAAATTTTGTCCTTATTTACTTTTTGAGGAATCAATTATATTATTGATATAAATAATATATTAAGGAGTTGAATTTAATGATACAGGAAAGACTTAAAAAGGTTTTAGAAATTATGGAAAAGAAGAAATTGCCTCAGATTATAGTTTCCGATCCGTCAGCTATATTTTATCTTACAGGGAAATGGATTTTTCCCGGGGAAAGAATGCTTGCACTTTATATAACGTTAAATGGGGATAATAAACTGTTTGTAAATGAATTATTTCCAATAAGCGAAGACTTGGGACCGGAAATTGTATGGTACAATGATGTGCAGAATCCTGTAGATGTATTGGTGAAATATATTGAAAAGGATAAGCCAATGGGTATTGATAAGAATTGGCCTGCTCATTTTCTGTTGAAGCTTATGGAACTAAAAGGCGGCACTGTATTTGTAAATGCTTCCGAGATTATAGATAGAGTAAGGATGTGCAAAGATGAAACTGAAAAACAACTTATGAGAAGTGCTTCAAAATTAAATGACACTGCCATGGATAAAATGGTTAAACTTGTGCCAAAGAAATATTCGGAAAAGAAAATGGGGAAAATACTTTCTGACATATGGGATGAATTAGGAGCGGAAGGCCATTCCTTTGACCCTATTGTAGGATATGGCGCTAATGCAGCAGATCCACATCATACAATGGATAATTCAACTGTAAAAGAAGGGGACTGTGTTGTAATTGATATGGGCTGCAGAAAGGATTCCTATTGTTCCGATATGACAAGGACCGTTTTTTATAAATATGCATCGGAACACAGCAAAGAAGTTTATAATGTAGTTCTTGAAGCAAATAAAAGAGGAATCGAAAAAGTTAAAGCAGGAATAAGATTTTGTGATATAGATGAAGCAGCAAGAGATTATATTACGAAAAAAGGATATGGAAAATATTTCACCCATAGACTCGGACATTCCATAGGAATAGATGTTCATGATTTTGGGGATGTTTCTTCGGCTAATACTGATATAGTTCAGCCGGGGCAAATTTTTTCTATTGAACCCGGGATTTATATACCGGGAGAAGTGGGAGTCCGTATAGAGGATTTGGTAATTGCTACTGAAGACGGGTGTGAAGTGTTGAATCATTATCCCAAGGACTTGATAATAGTAGAATAATATAAAATTAGGAGAATTTACGATAAAAGTACAAAATAATATAAATTGGGGGTATAATAATGGCATTTGATAGTTTTGATGTTGCTAAAGCCGCAATAACTCTTGCCATATCTTCAAGAGCTTCTGAAGAATCGATAATAAAGGATCTGAAAAAAAGAGGCATACTTTCCGTAGCGGTAGATATAGGAGGAGATTTTAATTCCTCTATTCCTAAGATAATAGAAAGGGCTGTTGTGGCTTCAAAGAGAAGCGGAGTTATAAAGGAGTGCCATGTTCATGAAGGTGCTGTAATCGGAGCAACAAGAGAAGCATTGATGCAAATAGGACTGAAAGCCAACGGGTACAATATAGGGGGAAAGATTGGAGTAGCACGAGCCGGAGAGCATTTGAGCGTATGTATTTTTATGAGTATGGGTCTTTTATATTTAAACGATATAGTTATAGGTCTTGCTCATCGAGCTATACCGGATCTATAATAGTTTATCAAATATTATAAATTTTCCAAATGGAACATATTTTTTATGTTGACATTTTAGGTTTTATATAATAAAATCTAATTTAAAATTATTTAAATTTTTAAACGGTTTATTGTAGGATGGAAGGGTAGTAGGTAGTATATTTTTAAAAAAGCTGAATACTATTGTCAGCTTTTTTTATATAAAAAACATAATTGGAGGATGGTAGTATGGTAAATAAGCAAAAATTGTCAGTTTTTTTAACAGTTCTTATGTTGTTCACTTCTTTAGCTGCAGGTTGCAGCAATTCCAAATCTCAAAATCAAAGTAAGGAAAACAAAGTAGTAGAAATAGGTATAATGCAGATAAGCGAACATCCCGCATTGGATTCATCAAGACAAGGCTTTATAGATGCTTTGAGTTCAAAAGGATTAAAGGATGGGGAAAATATTAAAATAGATTTTCAGAATGCCCAAGGGGATATTCCTACAGCCCAAACTATTGCTCAAAATTTTGTATCGGCGAAAAAAGATATTATATTTGCAATAGCTACACCTACGGCCCAAGCAGCTTATAATGCTACAAAGGATATACCCATAATTATAACTGCCGTTACGGATCCTGTAGATGCGGGTTTAGCCGAATCTTTGGATAAATCGGGAACAAATGTTACAGGAACAAGTGACGCCACTCCTATGGATAAACAGTTTGAACTCCTTAAAAAATTAATTCCAAATGCCAGAAAGGTAGGCATCTTGTATAATACAAGCGAAAGAAATTCTGAGATACAAGTAGAAATGGCCAAAAAATTGTCCGATAATTATGGATTTGAAATAGTGGAAAACGGAATTACAAGTACAAATGAAGTCGTTCAAGCTATTGATTCTATTAAAAAGAAGATTGACGTTCTTTATGTTCCCACAGACAATTTAATAGTTTCGTCTATGGCCATTATTTCACAAAAATGTACGGAGGCCGGCATACCCATTATAGGGTCTGAAAAGGGACAAGCAGAAAACGGAGCTCTTGCTGCGGAAGGGATAGACTATTATAAACTTGGGTTTCAGACGGGACTTATGGCTGTCAAAGTTATAAATGGTTCCAAACCTAAAGACATACCAATAGAAACTCTTAAGGATACTTCTCTTACAATAAATTCAGATGCTGCAAAGAAATTAGGAATATCAATACCTGATGAATTAATGAAAAAAGCCGAAGTAGTACAAGGTGGTGTTGAAAATTGAGTAGCTTTTGGATAGGAATATTAGAGCAAGGTCTCTTATTTTCGATTATGGTTTTAGGAGTTTATATAACTTATAAAGTACTTGATTTTCCGGATTTATCTGTTGACGGAACCTTTCCTTTAGGAGCATCTGTAACTGCCATGCTTCTACTTAGAGGATATAATCCTTTACTGTCATGCCTTGTCTCTCTTTGTGCAGGCATGGCAGCCGGATTTGTTACGGGAATACTGAATGTTAAGCTGAAAATAACAAATCTACTTTCGGGTATATTGGTTATGTTAAGCCTTTATTCCGTAAATTTGAGAATCATGGGTAAATCCAATACTCCCTTGTTTAATGTAAAAACAATTTTTTCGGGGAATATGCCGCCGATATTTGTCATACTTGTATTTGCCTTAGTTGTTAAGATATTTCTTGATTTATTTTTTAAGACAAAATTTGGATTTATATTAAAAACTGCGGGAGATAATTATAAAATGGTGACTTCCCTTGGTGTGGATATTGATAAGGTGAAAGTGATAGGGATAATGATGTCTAACGGGTTGGTTGCCTTGGCAGGTTCTGTCATGGCTCAGTACCAGCGTTTTTCAGATGTAGGAATGGGAAGCGGCATAGTAGTTATGGGACTTGCTTCGATTATAATAGGGGAAACAATTCTAAGAGTTTTTCCCTTTAAGCTGGGAACGGCTTGTGCCATTTTAGGTTCCATACTTTATAAAGCGAGTATAGCTGCGGCTTTGAAAGCAGGACTGCCTGCCACGGATTTGAAACTTATCACTTCTGCTGTAGTTGTGGTTGCCTTAGGACTTTATAATAACGAGCTGAGAGCAAAAGTCAGGAAATGGTTAAAGGATTTAGTGGCCGGAGGGATAAAAAATGCTGAAAATACAAAATCTGCAAAAAACTTTCAATAAAAATACAGTCAATGAAAATAAACTTTTTAAGGGATTATGCCTTAGTGTAGAAAAAGGAGATTTTATAACAATAATAGGAAGTAATGGAGCAGGAAAATCTACTCTTTTAGATATCATTTCGGGAAGTGTGCCTTGTGACGGAGGTTCAATATTTTTAGGAGAACAAAAAATATCAAATATGTCTGAATATAAGATCAGCAGATTTATAGGAAGAGTATTTCAAGACACTAAAATTGGGACATCGCCTTCTATGACAGTATTGGAAAATATATCTATGGCATTAAATAAAAATAAAAGATATGGTTTTTCTTGGGGGATTGAAAAGAAGAAAATACCGGATATAAAGATTCTCCTCTCGGAGTTATCTTTGGAGTTGGAAAATAAGTTGAATATAAAAGTAGGACTTCTATCTGGAGGACAGAGGCAGGCTTTATCTCTTTTAATGGCTTCTTTGTCAAATCCCTATCTTCTGCTTTTAGATGAACACATGGCGGCATTAGACCCTAAGACTTCAAATATTATTGAAAACCTCACAGATAAGATAATTAAGAGGGGAAATATAACAACCCTTATGGTTACACATAATCTTAAACAGGCTGTAGCCATGGGAAATAGACTTGTTATGATGCACAGAGGAAGGATTATTTTGGATATAAAAGGGGAAGAAAAAAAATCTATTACTCCGGAAAAACTTTTAAGCTTATTTACGGAGAAAGAATCAGGGGATATAATTAGTGACCGCTTGATGTTCGCATAATCGGTAAAATGAAAAAACATGATCTCAGATCGTGTTTTTTTATTTTAGTTGGCCGTATTTATATTATAATATATATATATACCTTTGCTCCATTCAAAATTAAAAAATTAGAGGATAAATATGAAAGATAATAAATATTTTTTAGGAATCAAGGGGAATAAAATATTTTATAGGTTAATCAAAACCAAGCGGAAAACTGTAGGGATAACCATTGATGAAAAAGGTGAAGTCAAGGTATCCGTACCTTTGTATATTGACGAAGAGAAAATCAGGGAAATAGTACAACAAAAAGCTCCTTGGATTGAGAAAAAAATAAATGAAATTCGAAGTATGAATTTAAATACAGTGCATAGAGAGTTCACTGACGGTGAAAGCCTCTTTTATCTTGGAAAGGAATATGTCTTTAAAATAATAAAGGAAGATTTAAATGTACCTAAAGTAATAATCAATGGTAATATTATTGAAATGTATATAAGTGAAAACCTGCTTAAAGAAAACTCAAAACAGGTGATAAAGGAAATATTAATTAAATGGTACAGACAGAATTTTGCTGAAATTGTTAAAGACAGAATTGAAAAATATTCTTTATTGCTAAAAGTGAAATATAAGAAAATAAAAATAAAGGATCAAAAAACTTTGTGGGGAAGCTGCAGTACAAAGGAAAATATTAATCTCAATTGGAGATTAATTATGGCGCCTTTTCCTATAATTGATTATGTAGTTGTACATGAGCTTTGTCATCTGAGATTTATGAATCATTCCAAGGATTTCTGGGCTCTTGTGGAATCTGTTATGCCTGATTATCCTGAAAGAAGAGAATGGTTAAAAGTGAACGGATATAAACTGACATTGTAGGATTGACCTATTAAACCATTATAGAACTGTAGGAATGATGGAAGGGGCTGTAAGCTGGCTTAATAGATGGTTGTTTAAAATTTTATTTTGGGAGGTGTATTATGGCAAATACAGTTTGGTCGGAAAATATTCAGGGAATTTTAAATCTCGATTTAAGCAGGGAAATGAGATTTAGAGATGACAGAAAGAATTTATATTTGAACTTGCTTGGCCTTAAAGAAGGAATGACTGTAGTTGACATCGGATGCGGGCCTGGAACCCTTACGAGAAAATTATCCTGCTGGCTTGGAGAAAAGTCAAGAATAATAGGGATAGACAGAGACACAAAATTTATTGATTATGCAAGGAATAAAGCAATGGAACAAAACCTTCACAATATAAATTATATTGAAGGGGATGCGCTAAGTTTACCGTTGGAAGATAATTCGGTTGATGCATGTATATCATACACTGTAATTGAGCATTTGCCTAATCGAGAATTTTTATCCGAGCAAAAAAGGGTGTGCCGTTTAAAGGGAAGAGTATCCGTAATGTATGCAAGACCTGATAAATACATAAAAACCGAACCGAATTTGTTGCTAAGCCCAAGTGAACGGGAGGAAGAACTTTTATCCAAACTGTTTAAGACAACATATGAAGTTGGTGAAAGATATCATGTAGGAAAATACTGGCCGGATTCTGTGGAACTGCCTAAACTATTCGAAAAAATAGGTTTTAAGGATATTCAGGCAGATGCTGTTGCAATTCCTATTGCCACTGACGATTCAAGAAATTGTTATGAAGAAAAAATTAAAATCGTTGAAGGAGAAATGAAGCAACTTTTTGAAAGCATCGATATAGGATTAAAATCGAATAGTGATGGATTGACAAGTCGGGAATTAATGGAATTAAGACAGTTAGTCTCAGGCAGATTTAATAAAAGGATAAATTTTATAAAAGAAGGGGTAAGCCTTTGGGATTATACGATTGTGATATCCCAAATAGTTTCAGGTTCAAAGTAGTCTTAAGAGAAGTTTATTATGAAATAAGATTGATTAAATATTAAGAAGATTATGTATTATAAATAAAGAAAGCTGTCGATTTGTGTAAAATCAACAGCTTTCTTTATTTCTCAAATATCTTTTATGCGTTAATTCAGCAAACTGCATATAAACGATTATATAATTTTGTTCATCTTTACATAGGCCAAATGCGTTTTAAGTGATAGAATAGAAAAAATAACAATAAGAATTCAGAATTAATTAAATCATTATACAAATGAAATTTATATTGATGAAATATTTATATTAGAAGGCAAGGGAGGAAACATGTAATGATTTTAAAACAAGTTATAGAAATATTTGAGTTGTTGGATAAGCCGAGTGCTAATGGTGGCGAGGTTGCAAAATATATCGAAAATTATGGAAACGATAACCTAAAAGTAAATGTGGAAACTGTAAAGGGAAAACAAGGAAGTACGGATTTTATAAAAATTTTAATAAAAGGGAAAAATGGGAAAAGTAATAATGGCTCCGCAAAGACATTGGGCATAATCGGGAGATTGGGAGGATTAGGAGCAAGGCCGGAGATGAATGGATTTGTTTCTGATGGAGATGGAGCGTTGACTGCACTTTCGGCTGCATTAAAATTAGTTGATATGAATACAAAAGGAGATATTTTAGAGGGTGATGTGATAGTTGCAACTCATATATGCCCTGATGCTCCGACACTAAAGCATTATCCGGTTTATTTTATGGATTCTCCTGTAGATATGGATACTATGAATAGGTTGGAAGTTTCAGATGAAATGGATGCAATATTGGCTATAGACACAACTAAAGGAAACGAAATACTCAACTACAGAGGGTTTTCAATATCACCGACAGTGAAAGACGGATATATTCTAAAGGTTAGTAATGACATTATAAATATTATGAAAAGAGTGACGGGGAAACCCCCTGTAGTATTCCCCCTTTCACAGCAGGATGTAACTCCTTATGGCAATGAGTTATATCACTTAAACAGTATTCTTCAACCTTCTACTACAACCAGTTCACCGGTAGTGGGGGTTGCCATAACAACTGAAACATCTGTAGCCGGTTGTGCCACAGGTTCAACTCAAGTTACTGATGTGGAGACGGCAGGTAGATTTGCCATAGAAATTGCTAAAGAATACGGGCAAGGGAAGTGTAGTTTCTACGATGAAAAAGAATTTGAATTATTAATTAAACTGTATGGAGAAAACAGAAGATTTCAAAGGAAAGGGAATATATAGTTTTAAATACTAAATATGTTGATAACTCAGTGAACAACTATATTTAGGTTAAAATAATGATTTATTATGAGGAGGAAAAGGAATGAAAAAGAAACTATTATTACTGTTTTTAGTTTTTACCATGGTATTATCATTAGCATTGACTGGTTGCGGCAATAAAGAAACCGCCGATCCATCAACCGGTAACAAAAATACAACAGATGATAATTCCTCCGATAGTCCAAAAGAAGGCGGAATGTTAACTGTTGCATTGGCTGCTATCCCTAAGACATTAGATCCTGTTAAATATACCGGTATATATGAGTCAAATGTTATTCACAGCATAGCCGATACTTTAGTTTATTATAACAAGGCACTAAACAAAATAATTCCGGGGTTAGCAACAAAGTGGGAAATATCAGACGATCTCAAAACGTATAAATTCACTTTAAGAGATGATGTATATTTTCAAAAAGGTAAATTCCAAGACGGAAGAAAAATGACAGCTGAAGATATTAAATACAGCCTTGAAAGATCAGCAAAAGAATCTGTTATGAAAAGATTAAGAATGTTAGAAAGTGTTGAAGTTGTATCCGATACAGAAATTATTTGTCATTTAACAGAGCCAAATGCAGCCTTTTTAACGGTTCTAACGGATGCAGGCAATGTTATAGTTCCAAAGGAAGAAGTTGAAGGTTGGGGAGAAGATTTTGGTACTCATTTAGTTGGTACAGGTCCCTTTGCATTTAAAGAATGGAAAAACAGCGACAGCATTGTTCTTGAAAAATCGAAGAATTATTGGGGAGAAAAACCGCATTTAGATGGTGTTACTTTCAAATTTATAACGGATCAAAATATGATGACAAACGCACTAAGGACCGGAGAAATTGATGTAGCTACAGATGTAACGGGTGAAAGTATACAGGCTATAAAGTCTGATTCAAATTTGGTATTGAATGAAAAGCCGGCACTAAAGATAATATATATGTCGATGAACTTGATGGAAGGACCTACGAAGGACCCGAAGGTAAGAGAGGCAATTATTTCAGCAATAGATGTAGATGCGATGGTTAAGGGTTTATATCCGTGGGGAGAAGCACAAAGAGCGTATTTAGCATTACCTACAGGATCCTGGGGATATGATGCATCTTTGGAAAAAGAAGTGCCGAAATATGATCCTGAAAGAGCAAAACAACTTATGAAGGAAGCCGGATATCCCGATGGTTTTAAAACCGAAATATATGTATCGGGAAGTGATAAAGCTGCAGTTATAATACAGGATTATTTAAAGAAAAATCTAAATATCGACGTTAAGATAAACTTACTTGAATGGGGAACGTTCAGTGAAGTGGTTTCCAAGGGAAAAGCTCCGATGTATGCTATGTCATGGACATGGTATCCTGACCCTGATTTCTTCTTGTATCAGATGTTTCATAGCAAACAAATCGGCTCTTTAGGGAATGGTCAGGGATTTAACGACTCCAAAGTAGATGAATTGTTAGATAAGGCAGTATCAGAGACTGCCGATCAAAATGAAAGGGCAAAATTATACAAAGAAGCTTTAAAAATAATTACTGAAAACAATGGAAGAATTAATTTTGCGAATGGAAAGATTATAGATGGAATAAATAAGAAGGTACACGATTTTGAAAGAGGTTCTGACGGTACTATATTCATTACGAATCCAGAAATAAATGTATGGAAAGAATAAGTCTTAAAAGGTAAAATTGAAAAGTCCTATATAGCGATATATAGGGCTTTTCAATAATCTTTAACAGAGAAGGTTGAGGTGAGCTGGATTGATTAAATATTCATTAAAAAGAATACTGGAATTAATACCAACTGTATTTGTAGTAGTGTTTATAGTATTTGTCGTAACCCGTGTCATTCCTGGGGATCCTGCGGCTGTTATGTTAGGACCTCAAGCCAGTGTAGAAGCTGTAGAAGAACTAAGAGAGAACTTAGGTTTAAACGATAGTATAGCAGTACAGTTTGGCAGGTATTTGAAAGGAGTTGTACATGGGGATTTAGGTAAATCCTATTATTACAACCAACCTGTTACAAAACTTATAAGTGAAAGATTTCCCAATACTTTGGTATTGGCTGTTATAAGTATAATAATCGGACTTTTGATAGGTATACCTGTGGGAGTAGTATCGGCAACTAAACAATATTCAGTTTTTGATTATATATCTATGATTTTAGCCTTAGTTGGCATATCGGTACCTATATTTTGGTTAGCTATGATGGCAGTGTTGTTATTTAGTGTAAACCTCGGATGGCTGCCGTCTGTAGGAATGGGCGAAGGGGGTTTGATAGATATTATAAAACATTTAATTTTACCTTCACTTTGCCTTGCAACAGGACCTACAGCTACCTTTGCCAGGTTTACCCGTTCGAGTATGTTAGATATAACTAAACAGGATTATATAAAAACAGCTCATGCGAAGGGACTAAAGGAAAAATTGGTTATATGGAGGCATGCATTTAAAAATGCTTTACCTCCTATTATTACTATAGCAGGTATGCAATTTTCGTCGTTATTATCCGGTGCGGTTTTGACAGAGACCATATTTAGTTGGCCCGGATTAGGGAAGTTAATAGTTGATGCAATACAAAACAGAGACTATACTCTTGTCCAAGGAAGTGTTGTATACATGGCCTTTGTATATATAATAGTAAATTTGGCAGTTGATATTTGCTATGCATTTTTAAATCCAAAGGTTAAAGCTTCCTTTGAAGGCAACGGAGGTGGAGAAGGATAATGACTGATGGAGATAAAAACAGATTAGTTGAACAGGAGAAGAAAGATTTAGAAACAATGAAAAGAGAGCAGAAGGCCAATAGCTTTATGAAAAAGCTGTTAAGGAATAAAACTGCAGTTATAGGCCTTGTAATCATTGTATTTGTAACATTTTCGGCTATTCTTGCACCGGTGTTGGCACCTTATGATCCTACTGCGGTTAATTTAACTGAAATATGTTTGAAGCCGGGAACAAGGGGGCATATTCTGGGAACAGATGAATATGGAAGAGACCTGTTGAGTAGGGTTATATATGGTTCGAGAATATCCATTGTTGTTGGTGTCGGAGCTACACTTTTGGGAGCTTTTTTGGGAATTGTTCTTGGGCTGATTTCAGGATATAATGGCGGAATTATAGATACGATAATCATGAGGATTATGGATGGCATGTTTGCATTCCCGTTTATACTTTTGGCTATAATACTTATGACTGTACTCGGCAGTGGTGTAAACAATGTAATATTTGCCATAGGCGTTGCCAATATACCGTACTATGCGAGAATCGTAAGAGGTCAAGTTTTGATTGTTAAAGAGGAAGATTATTGTCAAGCAGTTAGAGCCTTGGGAGCCTCTAACTATAAAATAATAAAAGATCACATATTGCCCAATATTGCTTCTCCTATAATTGTTTATGCTACTTTGAATATAGCCGGAACTATTATTTCTGAAGCGGGACTTAGTTTTTTAGGTTTAGGGATTCAACCACCAACTGCATCCTGGGGGAATATTCTAAAGTCAGGAAAAGACTACTTGCTGACATCCCCTCATATAGCAACATTTTCCGGTCTGGCCATATTGATTACAGTTATTGGTTTTAATCTTTTTGGTGATGGCGTAAGGGATGCATTAGATCCGAAGATGAACAAATAGTGTTAAATAATATTAGATGGTGGTGAAAAAGATGAATGAAAGGTTATTAGAAGTTAATAACTTGCAAACATATTTTTATACATCCTCGGGAGTAGTAAAGGCAGTAGACGGAGTGAGCTTTTCACTTAAGAAAGGACAGACTTTGGGAATAGTCGGAGAATCCGGTTCGGGAAAAAGTGTCACTGCTTCGTCTATCGTGAGGCTTGTACCTTCGCCTCCTGGGAAAATAGCGGGTGGAGAGATAATCTTTGATGGAAAAGATATACTGAAATTGTCACGAAAAGAGCTTTTAAATGTAAGAGGAAGAGATATAGCTATGATTTTTCAAGATCCGATGACAGCTTTAAATCCGGTGTTTACCATAGGAAAACAGATAAGTGAAGCAATACTTGTTCATAGGAAAATATCGAAAGATGATGCTAAGAAGCTGACTATACAAGCTTTGGAAACTGTGGGAATATCGGATGCGGAGTCAAGATATAAAAACTATCCTTTTGAGTTTTCAGGCGGAATGAGGCAGCGTGCCATGATAGCTATGGCAATTGTATGTAACCCAAAACTTTTGATAGCTGATGAACCCACGACTGCCTTAGATGTGACTATTCAAGCCCAGGTATTGGAACTTATGAAAAATTTGCAAAAAGAATTAAATACATCTATCCTTATAATCACCCATGATTTAGGCGTAATATGGGAAATGGCCGATTATGTTATGGTTATGTATGCTGGGAAAACTGTTGAATATACGGATATGATAAATCTTTATAAAAACCCTAAACATCCATATACGTGGGGGCTCTTGGATTCTATACCAAAGAGAAACAGTGAAAAGAATGAGCCTTTAAATACTATAGAGGGCAATCCTCCGGACTTAAGGAACACAGGAGTCGGCTGTAATTTTGCCGGCAGATGTCCATATGCAAAAGATATATGCAGTAAAAAGCAGCCGCCTCTTATAGAATTGGAAACAAATCACTTTGTTGCTTGCCACTTTCAAACAAAGAAAGAAGCTCTTACAAGAAGGGGTGATATATAGTGAGCAGTCCCATACTAAAAGTAGAGAATTTAAAAAAATATTTTCCCGTAAAGAGTGGGAAATTATTTGGAGAAAAAGCATATTTAAAGGCCGTAAATGATGTAACTTTTTCAATAGAAAAGGGAAAGACTTTAGGACTGATTGGTGAATCTGGTTGTGGAAAATCGACTGTAGGAAAAGCTGTCATGGGGCTTTTCAAGGCAACGTCCGGCAGCATTAAATATCAGGATAAGGATATAAGCTCCTATAGTTCAAAGGAGATAAAGAAATTCCGCAGAAATGTTCAGATGATTTTTCAAGATCCTTATTCATCTCTGGACCCGAAAAAGAGAATCAGCTATGCTGTTCAGGAACCATTATATATACACAACATAGGAACTCCTAAGGAAAGGCTTGAGAGGGCAAAAGAACTGTTAGAAACGGTAGGCCTCAGCTACTATTATATGAATAGGTATCCTCATGAGTTTAGCGGAGGGCAAAGACAGAGAATAAATATTGCCAGGGCATTAACCTTAAACCCGGAACTGTTAGTTTGCGATGAACCTACATCAGCATTGGACGTATCTATACAAGCTCAAGTTTTAAACCTTTTTAAACAATTACAGGAGAAGTTTGAACTGACATATTTGTTTATTTCTCACAGTTTAAATGTAGTTAAATATCTGAGCGATAATATTGCGGTAATGTATCTTGGCAAAATGGTGGAATTAGGAGATTCCAACGGAATATATAAAAAACCCCTTCATCCTTATACTCAGGCACTTTTTTCCGCAATACCTACTGAAGACCCGACTGCCAAAGTTGACAGAATAATCCTGAAAGGCGAAGTACCAAGTCCGCTGAAACCGCCTTCGGGATGTCAATTCCACAACAGATGTCCTTATGCTAAGAGTATTTGTAAGGAATTGTCACCGGAATTAGCGGAAATTGAAAAAGACCATAAGGTTGCCTGCCATATATATGAAGATGGATGGACATCAATGTAAGGGAGAGGATAACAAAATGACAGATAATATTTTGAAAGATAGATTGTGGAAATATATAGATGAAAGAAACGAGGATTTGATAAAACTCTGTAGCCGGCTTATAGCAATTCCAACAGAAAATCCTCCGGGCAATATGGAAGATGTGACTTCGTTTATCTGTAACTATTTAAAGAGTAAGGGTATTTCATATGAAGTCCTAAGACCCAAGGAAAATAAGCCCAATATAGTGGCTAAATACGGAAAAGAAAAGGGAACAAGGCTTTTATTTAACGGTCATTCAGATGTAGTACCGGCCGGAGATTTGAAAAAATGGGATTTCGAACCCTTTTCCGGAGAAGTAAGAGATGGGAGGATTTTAGGAAGAGGAACTTCTGATATGAAAGGAGGCTTAGCATGTATACTATTCGCTATGGGACTTCTTGCAGAAGAAGATGTATCCCTAAATGGGCAGCTTATATTGACTATTGTTCCTGACGAAGAGATAAGCGGAGACATGGGGACAAAATGGCTGGTAGAAGAAGGAATTGTTGACGGAGACTATTGTGTAGTAGCGGAACCGACGGGATATGACAACTGTGAAGTCGGGCAGAAAGGTGCTTTGTGGTTGAAGTTAACTGCAACGGGTGTTTCAGCTCATGGGAGTTTGTCACCTTATGTAGGAAAAAATGCTATAAGAAAGATGATGGATTTTTTAGATGAAATTCAAAAACTAACGGAAATCCACGGAGAATATGAAGGTGAAGTCAAAGAGGTTATGTCGGAATCCAAAAGGGTAGCAAAAGAATGTCTGAAGGCTCCCCAGGTAGAAAACATTTTGGATCATATAACAGTAAATATCGGAGAAATTCATGGAGGTACAAAGACCAATATGGTCGCAGACCATGCAGAAGCATACGTTGATATCAGGATACCTATAGGAATAAATTCAAAAGACATATTAGATAGGGTTGATAAGATAATAGAAGATTTGGATGGAGGAATCACATACACTTACAGTTGGAGGTCTGAGCCTAACTATGTTTTGATAACTAATCCCTTGGTTAAGTCAGTCGAAGCTAATGCAAAGGATGTATTAGGCATAGACATAACTGCGACGTATCAATGGGCTTCCAGTGATGCCAGGTATTTTAGATACAAGGGCATTCCGACAATACAATACGGACCTGCCAATACAGAGGGTATCCATTCATATAATGAAACAGTGGATATAAAGGATTTAATAAGTTCAGCTAAGGTATATACCGGTATGATATTAGACCTTCTTAAATAATTGATTTTAAAAGAGGTGTTAAAGATGCTCTTATTAAAAAACTGTAATGTTTTCGATTCTTTAGAGGGGCAGTTTTTTTTAAGCGATATTCTTATAGAAGACGGCAAGATAAAAAAGGTTAAAAAAAATATAATTGTGAACAATTTAGATACTAATGTTATTGATGTAAAGGGGAATACAGTATGTCCCGGTTTTATAGACGGGCACAGCCATATAGGCATGTGGACATTAAACGATAAAGGAAATGATGCCAACGAATGTGTAAAACCTTTGACTCCGGCGCTGAGAGCCATAGATGGATTGAATCCTCATGATGAAGCTTTTAGAGATGCTTATTCTTCCGGAATAACAACAGTTATGATATGTCCCGGAAGCGGAAATGTTATAGGAGGACAAGCTGCTATTATCAAAACATACGGCAGCAGTGTTGAAGAGATGACTGTAAAGAGCCCTGCCGCTATGAAAATTGCTTTCGGGGAAAATCCGAAAAATGTCTATTCGGCTCAAAAAAAATCTCCGAGCAGTAGAATGTCTACGGCATTTCTTATAAGAGAAATGCTGAATAGGGCAGAGAGGTATTATGAAGAAGAAAAAAATGGTTCATACCATGAATATGATGAAGAATTAGAAGTTTTTATACCTGTTTTCAATGGAGAAATACCTTTGAAAATACATGCTCATAGATTGGATGACATAATGACGGCTATAAGAATCGCGGAAGAATTCGGGCTTGACTATACATTGGATCACTGTACGGAAGGATATATGGCCGCAGATTATATAAAGGAGAAAAATATTCCGGTTATGTTAGGACCATTGTTTTCCTTTGCTACTAAAGTAGAAACTAAAGATGCTTGTGCGGAAGCACCGGCAATTTTTAACGATAAAGGAATTTTGATATCATTTATATCGGATCATCCCTTTATGAATTGCAAATTTTTACCTTTATATGCAGGACTGTTGTCAAGATACGGCCTTGATATGATAGACGGATTAAAGGCCCTTACGATTAATCCCGCAAAAGCATTGAGGATAGACAATAGGGTTGGAAGTATTGAAGAGGGAAAAGATGCGGATTTGGCAGTATTTAACGGAGAACCCTTGGAAACTATGACAAAGGTAACTTTGACAATTATTAATGGGGACATTGTATATAAAGATTTTGATTGATTGGGGGATTAAAGATGTTACTGCTTAAAAATGGGAAAATTTTCACAATGGCAGATGATAAAGTTATATATGGTGATATATTGATAGATAAAGGTAAAATTGTTAATATAAATAGCTCTATACATGAAGAAGGTGCGGAAATTGTGGACTTAAGAAATCATATTGTTGTACCGGGATTTATTGACGGTCACTGCCATGCTGGTATAACTGAAAGCGGTGTTGGGGCTGTGGGAAACGATATGGATGAAAAGAGTGATACTTTAAATCCTCAATTGCTGGCGGAAGACGGAATAAATATCAGAGATTCCGCTTTTGAAGCGGCAGTCAGGTCCGGTATTACTACGGTTTCCGTTGCTCCGGGAGAATCCAATGTTATAGGGGGCAAATCTTGTGTGATAAAAACCTATGGGAATATATTAAAAGAAAGAATAGTGAAGTCTTCTTCCGCTTTAAATATTTCAATCGGGGATTTTGTAAAAAGACTTGATGACGTTAGAACAGAAATGCCGAGATCAAGAATGGCTATAACGTATATGATAAGAAATTTCTTAATCCGGGCTAAAAAATATTATGAAGAAACTAAAGATAAAGGTGTAGACGGGAACCATTTTTGTGAAAAGTACGAAAGTGTCAAATCCATATTTACGAAGGAGGAAAAGGTAGAAATTTGTGCTCACAAAGCTCAAGATATACAGACTGCTCTGAGGCTGAAAAAGGAATTTGATTTGGATTTGATACTGACTTATTGTACGGAAGGATATTTAATTGAATCCCAGATAGATAAAAATATCCCTTTAATGTTGGGACCTTATTTAACAGATAAATCGAATTTTGAGATGGAAAATAGGAATTCTAAATCTCCGGCTGTTTTTTCCGAAAGGGGTTTTAATACTTGCCTTATCACAAATCATCCGGATGTTCCTTTAGATTTTTTACCCGTTTGCGCAGCTGTAGCGATTAAAGACGGAATGAGTTTTGAAAATGCTCTTAAATCAATAACTATAAACCCCGCAGAGGCACTGGGTGTAGATAATAGAGTGGGAAGTATAGAGGTTGGAAAGGATGCGGATATTGCTGTATTTGACGGGGATCCATTTAAAGCTAAAACCAGAACTTTCATGACTATAGTCAATGGAAAAATTGCTTATAGGAGATGTGGATATGAAAAGAGTAGCAACTATAACTATAGGACAGTCACCCAGAATTGATTTGGTACCGGAAATATCAAAATATATGAGTGGTAATATTGAAATCGTGGAATATGGCATTTTAGATCCATATACCTATGAAGAATCAGAAAAAATGCTAAAACCCGGTAGAGGGGATAATGTTTTAGTCAGCCGGATGAGAGACGGCAGGGAGATAAGGATGAAAGAGGAGCTGGTTCCGGATCTTATTCAGAAATGTATACACAAGATTGAAGGAGAAGGTATTAACACTATATTTTTGTTATGTACAGGAAAATTTCCCGAGTTTGAACATAAAGGGCTTTTTATAGAACCCTTTTCCCTGCTGCATTCGATAGTAAAAAATGTGGTCAGCGATAGAATAGGGGTTATTGTCCCGGACAGTTCTCAAATTAAACAATCAATTAAATACTGGCGGGAAAGCGGAAATGAAGTTTCTGTAAGGGCGGTTTCTCCCTATAAAAATTTTTATGAGGAGATAGAAAAAGAAACATTAGAGCTAAAAAAAGAAAACTTACCTCTGATAGTGTTAGATTGCATGGGTTATTCTTTAGAGATGAAGGAGAAGGTTAAGGCAATAACGGGGAAACCGGTTTTGCTGCCGCGAATCGTTATGGCAAAGCTTTTAGAAGAATTAGCATAAATTAACTGAGGAGGAGATATATATGGGGAAAAAACCTATTACTGCTGATATCATCGACAAGTGTTCGGAGTATTATAGGTCCGATAAAAATAATAAGGTTTATTCGGATGCGGTTATGAGAAACGGACTTGTAGAAGTTAGTCTAAATCATGATTCTATAAAAAATATGCATTTTGACTTTTCAGATGAAATAGAAGTAGGCAGAGTTACAGCCCAGAAAAAGACTGCAAGATGTTGGATGTTTGCAGCTTTGAATACAGTAAGGTATAGTATTTCTCATAGTTTGAAGATGAAAGAAGTGGATTTTCAGCTGTCCCAAAACTATATATATTTCTGGGATAAATTTGAAAAATCCAATTTGTTTTTAGAAAATATTATAGAAACAATTGACAGAGAATTGTCTGACCATGAAGTGGCCGGATTATTAAAAGAACCTCAAAGTGACTGCGGACAATGGGATATGTTTGCCAAGCTTATAGAGAAATACGGAGTAGCTCCGTTATATGCAATGCCGGAAACACAAAGCTGCACGGATTCAAAGATTATCAACGAAATAGTTAATGAAAAGTTGAGACAAGGGGCAAAAGAACTCAGAGATATGCATAGAAGCGGGAAACCATTAAAGGAAATCGAAGATCATAAAGAATATATTCTTATGGATATGTATAATATTATATGCCATTTTCTTGGGGAACCTCCTGACAAATTTGATTTTGAATACCGGGATTTGGACGGAGTATTCCATAGGGATAAGGATATAACTCCACTGGAATTTTACCATAAATATTCTAAAGTTAAACCGATTGATTATATAAGTATTATTAACTTTCCGACAGATGACAAACCTTTTGGAAATACTTATTCATTAAAATATCTTGGAAATGTAGTTGATGATGAGCCGATTAAGTATTTAAATCTTGACATTGAGGTTCTAAGGCAGCTTACCATTGCACAAATTAAAGACGGAGAGCAAGTTGTATTTGGATGTGATGTGGGTAAGATGTCTCATAGAGGATTGGGAATACTCGATATAAATCTATATAACTATGAGGCAGTTTTAAATACTAAGTTCAACATGACAAAAAAGGACAGACTTATGTATAGAGGAACAAGCTTAACTCATGTTATGACATTTACAGGGGTAAATCTTGTTGACGGGAAACCAAACAGATGGAAGATACAAAATAGCTGGGGCGAAGCTGAAGGAAAGAAAGGTTTTTATATAATGAGCGACAGATGGTTTGATGAATATGTGTTTAAAGTTATCATAAACAAGAAACATATAAGTAACGAAATACTTAAACAATATGAAAAAGCTCCTATAATACTGAGTCCTTGGGACCAGGTCGGTCCGTTGTTTTAAAAAATAAAGATACCAGAACAATTTGACTCTGGTATCTTTATTTTAAATTTAAAGAAAATATGTCATGTATTTTCAGGCCTAATTGAAGTACAAGCCGTGTTTCGGAACTGTCGATATCTAATCCTATGATCTTTTCAATCTTTTTAAGCCTTTGGTACAATGTATTTCTGTGGATAAATAATTTATCTGCTGCTTCAGAAAAATTGAAATTATGCTTAATAAGAACTTGAATAGTTTGGAACAATTGAGTATTATTTTCTATGTCATAGGAATATATTTTTCCTATTCCATTGTTATATAGCCTTTCAAGTATAGGTTCACTTGGATATTTATATAAGAAATGATATATTATCAAATCATCATAAGCATAAATGGTTTTCCTGTTTTTAAATATTTTGGCTCCTATTTTTAAACTAAATATTGCATCTTCATAAGCTAAATTCAGTTCCTCCAATGTATCATAAGCTCTGCTTACGCCGATAGAAAATTTGTATTCGGGTATTTGAAATTCCAAAGTGTTTAAAAGGTCATTGTATTTTTGAAGCAGTTTTTCATTTGGAATATCATGCTTCAATCTGATAAATATAATAGATGAATTATTTGTTATGGCATAATCTTCATAGAAATTAGTTTTGACAAAATTTAGAGCTTCATTAATAATATTTCCTGGTATCTTTTCAGATGTCAATGGATCAGAATGGCTTCTTTTCAGCGGTCTTATATTTATTATCCATACAAATCTTTTTAAATTGTATTCTATATTGAAAAACTTTGCTTCCTTCTCAATGGTATTCTTATCGGAGTATAATCCATACAACAACCCTCTTATGAACTCATCTTTGGATTTGTTATAGGCTAATTCTTTTTCATGATAGGTTGTCAGAGATATAATCATAAAAGGTATAGCTTCATTGGAAATTTTAATATTATAATTGTCTCTATCAATTTCCTTAGATTTTTCTACAATACAAAGGTATCCTAATTTTCTGTCATAGGTTTCCAACGGATATATTGTATATGCCTCGCTATTACTATTATATACAATTGGGTTAAGGGTAGATAAGGTATTTGACTTGTTATTTTTAATCAGAGAAATTATAGTATCTGTAGCAATTTTTTTCCCCTCAATTAAGAAGCCGGTATCAGCAAAATCGACTATTTCCCCATGAGACGATAATAACAGCACAAGCCCGTTTAAATAATGTGTAAGCATATTCAGAATATTATTTGCAGAGAAATAGCTGCTGTTTTTTAAATGAATTAGATTATTTTTAAATTGCTCAACTAAGAAACAGTTTACATTTTTGATAAATTTAAAAGGCGAAATTATATCCGCATAAGTAGTATCTGCCGGTATTTTAATAATAGGGAAGTTTGCCTCATAAAGTTTAATCATCTGCTGAAAGTGTTTAATAATCTTATCATTTATATTGCTGTTATATATAAGCCCTAATAGCGCAATATTTTGTTCTTTTAGCGTATTGAAAGTACTGACAAAATTTATTTTTTCCTTGATTATAATATCAAGAGAAATAATAACAAAATCTCCTTTGCTGAATTGAATGTTTTCATGAGGAACATTTATTATTTTAATATTTTTAATACTGTTATTTAAATATTCATTTCCGGAAATAACTTCAAAATTACTGAAGTTTTGGTTAAGATGAAATATTTCCCGAACTTTCATTAAGAATTCACCCTTATCTTTAAATGTTTTTAGTAAATAGTATACTTTATTATATTAATATGTTCAAGTGCATATATAATATTAGGGATAATTCTTTTTAAAAGAACTATCCCCCTTAGACAGTATTTCAAAATAGAAATATGATTTTTAAATTAGCTTATAAAGTACACCAAATTTCTTGATTCCTGTATATGCATAAATCCGCGAACCCGTAGGATTCTGCTTTTGTGTATTTGCCGTTACATACGTCTATCAATTCTTTTAAAATCATTTCTCCGCATTCCTTAATGCTTTGTCTGCCGTATACCACGTCAGAAATGTCAAGATCCATATTATCAATCATTTTTTCATATGTTTGTTTATTGCCTGTTATCTTGATTACGGGAATAATGGGATTACCTATTGGGGTACCTCGTCCCGTTGTAAATATACAGATTTGGGCCCCTCCAGATACCATGCCGGTAACGGATTCAATATCATATCCCGGTGTATCCATTATTATAAGCCCTTTTTCTTCAGGCGCTTCTCCGTATCGTACCACTTCGTTAACACTGCTCGTTCCGCCCTTGCTGATTCCGCCCAAAGCTTTTTCTTCCAGAGTACTCAATCCGCCCTTAATATTTCCCGGAGTGGGATTTGCCCCTCTAACATCGATTCCAAGCCTTATAAATTCCTTCTCCAAATCTTTAACTATCTTTAATATATCATTTTTCACTTTTTCATTTTTTGCTCTTTTCGCCAATATATGCTCTGTACCGATAAGTTCGGTAGTTTCCCCTAAAAATACGGTACCTCCTTCTTTTATTAAAATATCGCTGCAGTATCCCAGAGATGGATTGGCGGAAAGTCCGGAAGTGGCATCGGAACCGCCGCAATTAGTCGCTAAAATGATATTGGAGAGATCCGTTTCTTCCCTTTTTACCATTGACATTTCTTCAGCCATTTTTCGTGCCAATTTTACTCCCTTTTGGATAGTATTCAATGTACCGCCTTCATCCTGTATTGTCAGGACTTCTATAGGTTTGCTGCTTTTTTTCTTTATTTCCTCAAACAGATCATAAGGTTTTGTTGTTTCACAGCCTAATCCTACAAGTATGGTTCCGTATATATTTGGATTTAAAGAGAGTCCGATTAATGTCCTTCTCATGATTTCAATACCTTTTCCGATTTGACCGCAGCCCTTGGGATTAACTATAGAAACAGCATCCTTTACCTGTTCTGCTATTAATCTTGCCGTTTCGTTTGCACATCCCACTGTCGGCAGAATTAAAATTTTGTTTCTTATTCCATATTTTCCATCCGGTCTTTTATATGCATTAATTTTCATTTTTCGTCATCACGCTTTCTATATTATTAATATGGACATGCTGTCCGACCTTTATGTTATCAGTAGCTTTTCCTATTATTTCCCCATATTTGAAAACCAAATCTCCTTTTTGGATAGGCTTTATTGCAATTTTGTGATACAATTCTATATCCTCTAAAGCACATAATTCAGCAGCTTTTTCATTATTGTAAAATACCGATATACTGTTATTTTTTTCGATGGGAAATAGTGCCATTGCCACATTGTCTTTCTTATTCATAAGAATAGCTTTTTTAGAATCAGGCATTTAAAAAATCCTCCTTTGAAAAATATTTTTCTACAACTAATATTTATTATACCATCTATTTAAATTCTGCACAATTTTTGTATTTGATGCACAGAAGTTTATTTTTTTATATTAAGGGAAAGAATTACTTTTATAATTGCTAAAATAAAATCCACGAATATCATATGATATTCGTGAATTTTATTTTAGCAAGGTTCCCATTCACCAATCCATTTTTCTTTTGAGTAATTATATAGGCGCCTGTATAATTTTTCGTTTACTTTTTTGTATCTCCAGCCGATGACATCGGAAAATGGAGTTATTAAGTGATCGGATTGTACGTTTTCCGTAATCTGAACAGCATTAACAGGCAGTGGCTTTGTTTCTGCTAAATATGGTCCCGAAGCAGAGACATCTTTGGATAAAAGTATTGATCCAATATAAATTGAAATAATACATACAGATATTTTTCTCTTACTTTTTTTCATCCTTTCGCACCTCCTTTATATTTTTATATATGGGTAAGTCTGCAGGCAAATTTTTAACATCATTGACAGTAACAAAGAATTTATTATTGACATAAAGATCATAAGTATTGTCTCGATTTTTAACTAAATATGAATTTTCCTTTGTAAGCTCAACCGTATCGGAAGCATCTTTAGGAGATATAGAATAAGGTTCAAATACAAAACAAAAAGATAAAACAACCAACAATAATACCGGCATAACCATAAAAAAGACATTCTTCAATTTGAATTTTTCTTTTTGTGTGGAATTTTCCAAAACTATGTGAAATCGCTGAGAAAGAGTAGAAACGTTTTCGCTGTCAAAGTTTAGTACCACTTTATTCACATATTTACCAGTATGATGTTTTGCTATTTTTAGAAGACATTCCAGATATTCAATTCGTTTCGATTCACACATTGATTTTGTGGCAGTGAGATCCGTATGCATTTCGAGTATTTTGGATACTTGCCTCCTTAACATATATATAAAAGGATTCCACCAATATATAATACATAAAAATTCAACAATTATTTTAATCAATAAATCGTCATGGTAGTAGTGGGCTACCTCGTGGCTAAAAATGTAGTACCATTCGTTTTCCGAAAGTTCTATTTGAGGAATAACGATCCATGGTTTCCGTATACCCAGTACCATGGGAGTAGAGACAAGATTAGCTTGTATAATTTTAAAACTCATCGGCTTACTGTAGTTTTGAAGTACTTTCCGCAAAGCACCTTGAATCTCTGGATTTCTTACCACAGGAAATTTATTTATCACTTTTGTAAAATTTTTATAAATGATTATTGCTTTACTCAATTGGATGATTGATCCCGTTAACCAAATTAAAACCATAATATGCAGAGGACAAATATTATGACCGTTTAGTTTTAATATTGGTGTTCTAAAGGGAAAAACAATTTTTGGAAGAAGACGTTTGAAAATTAAATTATTCGAAAAGGAAAATTCAAAAGGAATCAGCAGCCTGATAACAATAACAAAGATGCAGAAAAATAATGCACCAATTCCAAGTTTTTTGATTGAATTATTATTTCGTAAAAAGAAGTACATTAAAACAATCGATATACTACTAAAAAAAAGAATAGTTAAAAAAGCAGTAAAAGAGAAGGACGTTTTAATTCCCTCCTTTCAGACGCTTTTTTCTTTCTTCAAGCATTTTTTCAAGTTCTTCTATAACAGCTTCCTCGTTTTTTTCGTGCTCCAGCAAGGTAGCAACAATAGTGGGCGTGGGAATATCTTTATTTAAATTTTGAAACTGTTTGACAAATTGTTTAAGAAAAAAATCGTGTGAACTTATAGTCGGTTTATATCTGCGGGAAAGAACAGTTCCGCTATGAACAATATCGGAAACCTCAATAAGCTTTTTTTTCAGCAGATTTCTTAAAACAGCCTGAGCCGTATTTATACTTATGGAATTATCTATTTGGGGGATGTCTGAGGCCAGCAACGGTTTTTCAGCAGACCATAAAATATTCAAGATATCTAATTCTCTCTCAGTTAATTCAAAACGGTTATTTTGTTTTGGCATTGAAAACTCTCCTTTTATAAAGTTAATATCAAAATCATTTTCAATTTCATTATAAACATAAAAATAAAATATGTCAATTTTTAATGCATTGTTAAATTATAAAAAACATTATATATATACTTGACAAAATATGAAATATATGATTTAATTATATTGTAAATTAAATACATTAATATTATCAAATATACTTTATATAATATAAAAGTAAGAAATAAGCAACCTGGAAGTTAAAGATTTAAGAAGAATGGAAAGCTCATATTGCAAGTACCCCTAAAATATATTCTCCTTTTTGGTAATCATACTAAAAAGGAGAATAAGGATATATTGTTCGATAAAGATTAAAAGGAAAACGTTTAATGAATATAACAAAAACTATAAATTTCTGCGGTAATACTGAGTATATTCGGTTATTTAAGAATGAAAAACAAGAATATTTACTAAATTGATCAAAGCAATATTTGAGTATACGAGGGAATAAGGTATAGTTGAATTAAAAAACAAGGAGAGTTTAATGGGGAGGAATAATATGACTTACAAATTTAGCGAACATAGTGGAAGAATAATAAATCAAAACAAAGTGGTCTTAGGAAATAGGCAAACCGGACAGTGGATGAGAATTTCAAAAGAGGTATATGATATCTTAAATTTGGGAATAGATAATAATCTTTCAATAAGTGAACTAAAAATGAGTTTGTATGATGAAGAAGACAAAAATTATATATCTCAAATATATCTCAAGTTATGCAATATAGGTATTATTGAAGATGAAAATAATAAGCAAGTTTTGCCAAATAAATTAGCTGTATTTGAAATGACTCATAGATGTAACTTAAAATGTATTCATTGTTGTATAGATGCTGATGACCTTGTTAGTGATAATCAAGATTTATCTACCGAGGAAACCAAGTGTGTATTATATAAAATAATAGAATGGAATCCTAAAAGAATACTTTTAAGTGGTGGAGAACCAATGATTAGAAAGGATTTTAAATATTTACTAAAGTATTTAAGAAATAATTATCATGGAACTATAATTGTTTCTACAAATGGGACTCTTATAAACAGTGATAATGTAGATAATTTAGTAGAATGTTCTGATGAAATATCCATTAGTGTTGATGGAATAAACGAAGAAACGTGTTCTATAGTGAGAGGACATGGAGTATTTGATAAGGTTATAAATAGTGTGAAATTATTACAAAGCAGAGGATTTAAAAGAATAACTTTATCTATGACAACGGGTGATAAAAATGAATATTTAGAAGATGATTTTAATGAATTGAATAGATTGTTGGGGACAAAACCTTGCATTAGAGGATTTGCACCGATTGGAAGAGGAGAAAAAAATAGATCATATTTTTCAAGTTATGAGAAAAATGAAATACATGTACCAAATAAATTTATAAGTGATAATTATAATAATCCGATGGTGATGCTTTCTTGTGGGGGTGGAAATAGAGAAATATTTATAGCGCATAATGGTGATATATATCCTTGTCCCTCATTTCTTAGACCGAAATATTTGATGGGAAATATTTTAAAGTTGGATAAATTATCTAATTGGAATAAGGAAGTTTATAAACTATTAAAAGAAATAGATCCCAATAATTATAAAATATGCAAAGGTTGTAAAGTTAATTTGTTTTGCTGGACATGTTTGGCGCAACTTGACAGTGTAAGAGATAATGGTAAAGCGATAGAAAATAAGTGTAAAAAGGTAAAACCAGTATTATTTAAAAGAATTTGGGGTTCTGTAAATTAAAAGATTAGCAATATTTAAATTTCTATATTTAAATTGTAGAATTTTAAATAAATAAAATAAATGAGGGGGGAAAAATCATATGTTGAAAATTAAAAAGATAGAGGACAAAGATTTTGTTGAGGTATTGGCGCAATATGATTGTCAAGTTCTTCATAAACCGAAGTCATATGGTGATAATGATAGCAGTTGTTTCTTTGATTGTTTGTCTCCACCACATCCTAGTTACTATAAATCTCCTGATCTTTAAAATTAACTAAGTATAATCAACCATTTCTTTAAAATTAAAGAAATGGTTGATTATTTATAAAAAAATGATAAATTCAATAAAACTTTTTCAGAGTATTTTGTATTCAAGAAAGAGAGTGAATAATAAACATGGTTGAGAGTATGAAATTATCTTTAAAGTATATAAAGAAATTTTCCACAAGAACCTTTGCGATATCATTAAGCATCATATTAAGTATGCTTTTGATAGTAGGTGTGGGGATTTTATCCCAGAGTGCAAAAGTTTTGGAAGTTGAATATCTTAAATATGATAATGGAAATTTTCATGTAGTATATTCAGAAATAAACAAAAAACAGTTAGAAGAAATAAGAAACACAGAAGGTATAAAGAATATAGCTGTTAAATCATTTTATGATGGATTTAATTATAATGACATTCTATTTATTAGTTTGAATTGTGTTGATGAAAATTATCTTCCTATAAATAATTCCAAAATTATAAAGGGCAGGCTTCCTAAAAATGAAAATGAAATAGCTTTGGAAACATGGGTTATAAGTAATTTGGGAATAAAACCAGATTTGAATCAAACTATAGATGTGAAACTGGAAAACAGAAACGAACGGAGACAGTACAAACTTGTTGGGATAATTGAAGATATAGTCCGAAACAAAACCGCAGGAGTAACTGAAGGCATAGTAGGTAGATCTTCTGAAGAAACGAATACAAATGGATTAAAAGCTTATGTAGAATTTAATGAAAATGTAAATATAATGAATTCTATAAATAATCTTTCAAAGAAAATAGGTTTAGATAAAGATCATATATATAAAAATAAAATGCTTATAGATGTATTAAATCAGACGGGAAAGATAGATAGAAATATGTTATTTTTTTCTGTACTTGTATCTTTTGTATCTGCTATTGTAATATACAGCATTTTTAATATATCAATGTATCAGAGAATAAAAGATTATGGAATAATAAGGGCAATAGGAGGAACCAAGGCTCAGATATTTAAGCTTATACTGTCAGAATTGTTGATAATATCTTCAGCAAGTATACCAATTGGTATACTGGTAGGAATTTTAAGTGCCAAGGGACTCAGTTCTATATTTGGAAAGTTGTTTACCGAATTTGAAATAAGTAATCTTAAAATAATTATACCAAAAGAGATAATATTATTGGCAGTAGTACTTGTATTGATTTTGATAATTATTATATCTGCGTGGATATCATCAAGAGTATTAAAGATATCACCAGTGGAAGCCATATCTAAAAATTTTAAAAGTAATAAGAAAAGCACAAAATCAATTTTCTCTGTGAATGTACTGTCTAAATTTATATCATTTAATAAAATACTTTCATTTAAAAACATAGAAAGGGATAAAAAAGGCGCTTTAATAACCGTATTATCTATGACAATGGGAAGCATTCTTTTTATGGTTTCAAGTTATTATGGAAATATACAACAACAGCAAATAAATGAAAAATTAAAAATAGGGAAAATGTATGATGATTATAAATTAGTTACAAATGGCAATCTTGATATGAATGCCGGACTTAGCAAAGATGAGGTAAAAAAGCTGAAAAATTTGGAAGGAGTGAGAGAAGTAGTTCCCTACAAGACATTATACGGAAGAATATTTTTAGACAAAGATATTATTTACCAGAATTTTATAGAGTTTTTAAGGGACATGAACAGAAAAGAGGAAGGTGCTATGATATTTATAAAGAAAGATGAAAAAAGTTCCAAAATGGTAATGGTAAGTACTTTGTGGGGACTTAATGATGAGTCTTTAAAAAATCTCGACTCGAAATTATTGGAAGGAAATGTTGATTTAACCAAGATGAAGAAAAAACCTGTTGCCATACTGTGTACCCCTTTTAAGGGAAATAGAAAGATAATAGATGCAAATGTTGGAGATACCATAAGAGTTTCTTTCAGAAAAGACGGAGAGCCAGTAAAAGGATTTTGGACTATGGAAGATGAAGGAGAATATGTGGAACAAGAATTTTTAATAGGAGGGATAATTACTTATGATGATTTTCCCACTTCTGATGACTATTATTCAGCTTATGGGTTAGGAGCAGATATGATTGTGTCAGAGAATATTTTTGATAAGCTAAGCGGATTTAAACCTTATAGAATAATAACAGTAAATAAGGAGAAAGGTTATGACAATAGAAGGCTTGAAAAGAAAATTATTAGTATAGCAAGGCAAGGAAAAGGAGTTACGGTAAGGGATTTTACTACTCAGAGAAAAGAAATGAATAAATATGGAGAAACGAAAATGACATTTTTATATGTTATATCGTTGGTGCTGTTTATAATAAGTATGTTTAATATAATAAATAACATAAGCTATAGTCTGATATCAAGGACAGGAGAATTCGGAATGATAAGAGCTGTAGGGCTTACAAATAAAGAATTCAGACAGATGATAAGAACGGAAGGGATATTATATGGAATGGTTTCAAGTATATTTTCACTAATAATAGGGATATCTATAGAGCATAGACTTTATGAGTATTATATATGGTCAATTGAAAACCCGAGATTTATTTTACAGTGGAAGACTTATATTCTAGTGGTATGTGTAAATATACTTATAGGATTGTTATCTACTTATTTCCCGTCGAGAAAGATAAAGAATATGAGTATAGTAGAATCCATAAATTCTTTGAAATAGATAGAACTGGGGGAGATACAATGGGATATAGATTTAGTAATAGCAGTAGGTATATAATAAATGAAAATAAAGTAGTATTGGGGAATCGATATACAGGATTATGGATAAGAATTTCGAAAGAAGTATATGATATTTTAGAATTAGGAATAAATAATGATTTTTCATTAAATGAATTAAAGTGTTGTTTATATGATGAAGAAGATAGAAATTATATAGATAGTTTATATAAGAAATTATGTTATATGGAAATCATAGAAGATAGAAATCCCAAAAAGAGATTAGAAAATAAAATGGCATCGTTTGAAATAACTCATAGATGTAATTTAAAATGTATACATTGTTGTATAGATGCTGATAGTATTGTTAGCGATAAAAAGGATTTAAGTACTAAAAAAGTACAAGAAGTGTTAAATAAACTCATAGAGTGGGGTCCTGCACGAATAATGCTCAGTGGTGGAGAGCCACTGGTTAGAAAAGATTTTACAAAACTCCTAATTTATTTAAGAAAAAGTTATAAAGGTAAGATAGTGGTTTCTACAAATGGTACTCTTATAAATGAATCTAATTCAGAAATTTTATCTAAATGTGCTGATCAAATAGATATTAGTTTAGATGGTATAGACGAAAAGACTTGCAAAGTAGTAAGAGGTACTGGGATATTTGATAAAGTTATAAATAGTGTAAAATTATTACAAAACAAAGGGTTTAAAAATATAACTTTATCTATGGTTATAGGAGATAAAAATCAATATTTAGAAGGAAAATTTAATGAATTAAATAAAATGTTAAATACAATACCGCTCATTAGGGTATTTTCAGCTGTTGGGAGAGGATTAAATAATAGAAGTTCTTTTTTAAATGGCGGAGAGGATGAGACATATGTGCCATCAAATTTTTTGGATGATAATTATGATAAGCCATTTGGGATGTGTAATTGTGGTGCTGGGGAAAGAGAACTATTTATAACTTATAATGGGGATATATACCCATGCCCTGAATTTATGAAATCAGAATATTTACTTGGTAATATATTTAATATAAACAAGATATCAGAATTGAGTATATTCACAAATAATAATATAAAAAATTATAATTTATTATATATGTTAAATTATGAAAATTATAAAGAATGTATAAATTGTAAGGTAAATTTATTTTGCTGGACTTGCCCTGGACAATTAGAAGAATTAAAAAATAATAAGTTAGCTATTGAAGATAAATGTAAAAAAATTAAACCAGTACTGTATAAAAGGATCTGGGAGAGATAGGTGGGAGATAATGCCAGCCATATTTTGGGTTACAACGAGATGTAATTTAAATTGCAAATATTGCTATGAAGGGAAAAATAAATATGAAAAATCAATGTCAAAAGATGTTGTAGATAGAGCTATTGAATATACATTAGATTATTTCAAAGATAGAGAAACAGATAAAAAAGAATTGATTGTTCCTATACATGGAGGAGAACCATTTTTAGAGTTTGGGACTATAAAGTATGTTGTAAAAAAATTTAGAGAGCAATGCGATAAAAAAAGCACAAAATTACTATTCTGTACAACTACAAATGGAACGTTGTTAAATGATGAAATGATTGATTTTATTGTAAAAGAAATGATTGATGTGACAGTAAGCATAGATGGGACAAAAAAGACTCATGATAAAATGAGGCCGTTTAAAAGTGGCGAGGGAAGTCATGATATAGTTTTAAAAAATGTATACAAACTGATCAAATATAAACCTAATATAAGAATAAGAATGACATTTGACAGTGATACTGTGTGTAGTCTGTTTGAAGATATAAAATACTTAATTGACAGAAAATTTAAGGTTATAGTTCCCGCTCCGAATTTGTTCGACACGAATTGGGATGATAAACATGTGGCTATTCTTGAAGATCAGATTCGGAAAATAAAAGAGTATGCAAATGGGAGAAAAGATTTGTTAATAAGTATTATAGATGGGAATTTATATTTTCCGAAGGGTTATTGTAGGGGAGGTGATACGAGTTTTCATATATATCCAGACGGAAAAATATATCCGTGTATATTATCCGCTGGAAATGATGAATTTTGTATAGGAGATATATATAACGGGATAAATGAATTGAGAAGAGATTATTTATTAGGATTTTCTAAAATAAGAAATCCTGATTGTTATGGATGTAAATTATATAATTATTGTGATGGCCCGAGATGTAAAATTGTAAACAAGATAATAACTGGGGATTATTTTTCACCGCCACCTATGAACTGTTCTTTAGAAAATTTACAGTACAAGATAAATCTTTTGAATAAATAAAGCTGATATTAAAATATTTGATATATTTTAATATCAAATGTTCATTTGTTATAATGGTCATGGATATAGAAAGGAGTTGGTGAGCATGAAAAGTTATTTAAAAATAGCCCCTTCCTACATAAAAAAATACAGAAGCAGATCTGTTGCAATATTACTGAGCATGATCCTCAGTGCATCTCTTATAATAGGTGTAGGTACTTTATCTAAAAGTGCCAGGGAGGAAAACATTAACCAGACAAGGAAAGAACTTGGAGACCTCCATGCAGCATATAAAGATATAAATAAGAATCAATTAGATATAATACGAAAAAATAAAGCTGTAGAGAAAATAGGTTTGTCTTCTTATTACGGTGGGAGTGATCCGAATTTCAAATTAGCAATGAATTTAGAGAAAGTAGACCAAAACTATATAAGCATGTATGACCCAAAGATAATAAAGGGAAGATTTCCGTCTAAAGTAGGGGAAATAGCTTTGGAAGAATGGGTTATGAAAAACCTTCAAATGAAGCCTACTGTCGGTCAAAAATTTTCTATAAAGCTGTGTGAGAAAAAAGAATTAGAAACTTATACAGTGGTAGGAATATTGAAGGACATACCAAGTAATAAATCTATGGGAGCAGCAGAAGGATATCTGGCTTTAGACAAAGAGTCCCTAAATGAAGTTAATGCATATGTAAAATTTGATGAAAAATCAAACATACTTAAAAATATAGATAGATTATCCGGAGAACTTAGTATACCTAAAAACAAAATCGGGAAGAATTCCATGCTTATAGAACTTATAGGCAAAGGTGAATATATAGACTATGATGTTATAAAACTTGCACTCATATTAGCTTTGGTTGGCGGAATAGTTATATACAGCATATTCAACATATCAATACTTCAGAGAATATCGGACTATGGAATAATAAAAGCATTGGGAGGCACATCACGTCAGATATTTAATTTGGTATTATTTGAGCTTTTCCTGCTATCTTTAATAAGTATACCGATTGGAACGGCAGGAGGTCTGCTTACGGCAAGGCTTTTGAGTTCAGTGTCCGGAGGACTGTTCACAGAAGGTCAGGTTCATATAAAACATATTATAATATCAAAAAGTTCTATATTTCTGTTTATTGCAGTAATTTTTGCTGTTATCCTTATCATATCCTTTAAGATTTTCTATACCATAAAGAAGATATCATCCATAGAAGCAATAAGAAAAAATATAGATAAAGAAGAAATAAAAAATAAGAACATATTTCATGACAAAGTGTTAATTGAACAGTTTGGAATATCTAAAGTTGTATTGCTGAAAAACATATTCAGAAACAAAAAAGGCTTTTATACCACGGTGATATGCATGAGCTTGGGAAGTATTATATTTATAGTAAGCAATTTCCAAAATGTTTTATACAAAAAACAGGATGAGATATTCCTTCGAAACAGCGGCATGAACTGTGATTTTAAGATAACTCTTAATTTTCCCCATTATTTAAGTGAAGGAATATCAGATGAACAGCTAAAAGAGATAAAGAAATTAAAGGGAGTAAAGGAAGGAAAATCGGTTCAAGTACTTTATTCACGAATGGCCATAGATAAAGATCAAATAGGTATACCCGAATATTTTAAAAGGCGAAATGAAAGTGGTTATATTAAAACAGTATTAAAAGGATTGCTGACTAAAAACAAAGAAGGAAGATATACATTAAAACAAACTGTATTTGGATATGACGATAGCAGCTTGAAGGATCTTAAAGATTATCTTGCTGAAGGTGAGATAGACGTTGACAGGATGAAGAAAGGAGACACGGCATTAATACTTATTCCCAAACCCGGCATTGAAATGGGAATGGAGAGCATGAAAGGGATGAAAACATTAAATATAAAAGTGGGGGATAAAGTAAAGATAAGATTTAGGAAAGATGGAGAAATAAGCGAGGAATTTTTTAAGATGGAAGATAAAGGAGAATATGTAGAAAAGGAGTTTACCGTAGGCGGAATAATAGAAGATAACACACAGCATATGGATGTTTATGCCGATGAATGCGGTTCTCTTATATTATCTCAAGATAAATTTAAAGAGATGACAGGATTTAAAAATTATCAAATAGTAGATGTAAACAAGGTAAAAAATGAAGATGAGAATAAACTGTACGATGATATTGTTAAAATATCAAGCAGAACGCCGGGAACGGTTGTAAGAAGTTTTTATAAAGAGATAAAAGAAGAACAAGTTTCGACGGATAGAGAATTCGCGTTTAGATATGCTATAGTTGCAATTTTGTTTTTGATAAGTGTAATAAATATATTAAATACCATAAGCTATAATCTGACATCAAGATCAAAGGAATTTGGAATGATGAGAGCCATAGGAATGACCGACAGAGAATTTAAAAATATGATAGGCTTTGAGGGAATACTGTATGGGATAATATCGGGGATAACGTCGTTTGTGGGAGGACTAATAGGACAAGTCACATTATTTGAACATTTAAAGCCTGTACTTACAAATCCTCAGTTTACGATACAGTGGGGAAATTATATATTATCAGTATGTATGAATATATTCATAGGATATATAGTTACTTATATTCCGTCAAGGAAGATAAAAAAATTATCGATAGTCGAATCTATAAGTGCTGTGGAGTAGAGAATTCATGAAAGGAGGGTTTAATTTATGCCCATATTAAAAACTGTAAACTTAAATAAGATTTACGGAGAAGATGAAAATAGAGTATATGCATTGAAAAATATAAATATGAGCGTAGATAAAGGAGAATTTGTAGCAATAATAGGACCCAGCGGAAGCGGGAAATCAACGCTGCTTCATCTTCTGGGAGGCCTTGACAGGCCAACGGAAGGGACCGTTAAAATAAACGGTGATGATATATATAAATTTTCGGAGGATATGCTGGCTAAATACAGAAGAACAAATATAGGGTTTGTATTTCAGCAGTACAATTTAATATCCGTATTAGATGCAAGAGAAAATATAGAGCTGCCAATAAGACTTGATAAAAAAATACCTGATAAAGAATATATAGATAAACTGATAAATTTTTTGGGACTCACTGAAAGACAAGAACATTTTCCAAATCAGCTTTCAGGAGGGCAGCAGCAGAGAGTGGCTATAGGAAGGGCGTTGGCGGCAAAGCCAAGTATAATACTTGCAGACGAACCTACGGGGAATTTGGATACGAAAACTACGGAAGAAGTAATGGAACTTCTTGAAATGTCCAGCAGAGAATTCAATCAAACGCTGATAGTTATAACCCACAATACCAGTATAGCAAAGAAAGCAGAGAGAGTGATTTCCATAGTAGACGGAGAAATTCAATAGATGTTTAGCGACTACGAGAGTGACATATATGAAAAATAAAATAAAGGTGTACTTATGGATATAAGAATTGATGACAATCACGAATATCTGAGAGATAATGTAATAGAAGAGAATATCTTTTAGCTGTGTATAAATAAGTTTATGAGAGATGATTACTTGCTGATCTCTTTGGTAGTAAGTAGCTAAAATATATTTATAAAAAATTTATTTAGAGATACTGAAAGCGGAGGAGAGATTTCAAATGAAATCATACAAATCTTTAGCACTAAGGTATATCAAGAAGAACATTTCTGAGTCGTTTTCAATAATATTGAGCATAGTTTTGAGTATGAGTTTAATTATAGGAATGAGTACTCTTTCGCTGAGTGCTAAAAATGCAGAAGTTGAAAAGGTTAAATATGAGGGGAAATACCATGTAAGATTTGATGAGCTGGATAAAGAGCAGTTAAACCTGTTAAAAAAGAACAGCAAGAATATTAAATCTATGGGAGTATATGTATATTATGCATCTTGGAATTATAAAGAAAAAATTTATATGAATTTATTAAATGCTAATGAAGAATATATAAATTTCAGAAATTCAAAAATAATTTCAGGAAGATACCCTTTAAAATCTGGGGAGATTGCGTTGGAAAAGTGGGTTATATACAATATTGGATTAAAACCCTTATTGAATCAAAAGATAACTATGAATTTAGAAAATATAAATGGGAAATCAAAAGGAGAAGAAGAATTTGAACTGGTAGGAATTTTGAGTGATAGCCCCAGAGGGAAATCTGCATTGGATGCGGTGGGAATATTGAACCTGCAGCAAGATGGACTTAACAGGGTTGACAAAAAGCATCCTATGGACGTTTATATTGAATTTAAAGATGGAGTTGATTTGAATAAATCGATTAAAGAACTTACCGAACTTATAAAAGCTAAAAAAGATAAAATAAGTATAAATTATGAACTTCTGGAAGCTATGGGTGAGCTTAATGATATAAATTGGGATATAGTAATCGTTTCTTTATTTGTTGTTGTATTGTCATCTATGATAATATACAGCATTTTTAGTATTTCCATGTATAAAAGAATTAGAGAATATGGGATGATAAAAGCAGTAGGAGCTACGTCAGGTCAGATATTCAAAATTATTTTTTGTGAGATGTTTGGACTTCTGATAATATCAATACCATTAGGTGCGATAGGTGGATATTTGGGAGCTTGGGGATTACAAAGGATTACAACGGGATTATTTACTGACAGTTATATTAACAGCGGACAAATAGTTTTTTCCATTTCGTCCTTTGTCGTTAGCATATTGGTAGCTCTGATTTCAATAACTGTTTCAACTGCAAAGATATCAAGCTTTATATGGAAAACACCGGCAGTAGATATAATAACGGAAGGATTTGAGCAGAAAAAAACAAGGAATATTAAAAAACATAGAAGCTTAAATAATATGGATATTACATATAAAATAATAAACCGTAATATTATTAAAAATAATAAAAAGTTTTGGACTATGGTTTTATCAATGAGTTTAGGTGGAGTATTATTTATTTCAGCAAACTTTTATAATGATGCTATAAGCAGAAATATAGATATTAAACAAAACTCTTCAAAATTCAACGCGGATTATGAAGTATTTATTAATCCTGTTATACCCTTATTTCAAGGGTTCAGCAAAAAAGATGTAAAAGATATTGAGAATATCAACGGAATAAAAGAGGTAATACCAATTCAGAAACTGTATGGTCAGCTCCTTTTAGATAAAAAAGACATAGCGGATATGGAGTATTTTGATAATATAAACAATAGCAGATATTATAAAGAGGTGCTTAAGGGAATTATAAAACAAGATAAATATTCAGATAAGTATATTCTTGAAAATAATTTATGGGGATATACAGATCAGCAGATTAAAAGTCTTAAGGACTATTTAGTAGAGGGAAGACTTGATGATAATATGTTTGAAAAAGAAGATAAGGTCATTATATATATGCCTAAAGGCAAAAATGGATATGTAGGTAATATATCGGTAGGAGATGAAATCCAAATTAGATTTAAAAAAGATGGGGTTTTGATTTCTCAGAGAGAAGAAAATTTTAGGGAACCCGGAAAACATAATGACTATGTCAATAAAACATTAAAAGTCGGTGCAATAGTTTCAACTTTGCCTACTAAAGATATTTATTATGTTATGGATAATAGCATAGATGTGATTATTCCAATTAATAAATTTTACGAATTAACAAAATGTGATAAGTACAGAATGATAAAAATCAATAAATATAAAAATGTTTCTCATGAAATAATTAACGAAAAATTGTTGGAAAAAATAAACAAAATTAATGGTTCCTATATCTTAGACTATAGTCAAGAAAGGGAGAATATAAAAACTTTAAATGAAGAGAGAAAGATTTCTATTTATTCTATAGTATTGGTAGTATTTCTTATCTCATTTATAAATGTAATAAATGAGATAAACCACAATTTTTTATCAAGAGCGAAGGAATTTAATATGATGATAGCTGTAGGTCTTACAAATACACAGTTCAATAACATGATAAGATATGAAGGAATTTTCTATGGTTTGATAAGTTCGATTATTACTTGCCTTGCAAGTGTAATTGCGGAAATATTTATTTATAATTATCTTAAGGGAAGACAGATTCTTGTAAATCCCAAATTTATTTTTAATTTTAATGCGTATATAGTTATTATAGTTATTAATTTGTCTATTGGAATTTTGTCTACACACATTTCTTCAAGAGTTATAAGAAAGACGAGATAGGTATAATAGCACACAGATATCAGTATATTCTAGATGACTTGGGGGTTACATAAGTACTTTCCTAAGTATTATAAAGTAGAAAATCATGAGGAGGATTTAATTTATGCAAGTACTAAAAACTATAAACTTAAATAAGATCTATGGAGAAGATGAAAATAGAGTATATGCATTGAAAAATATAAATATGAGCGTAGATAAAGGAGAATTTGTAGCAATAATAGGACCCTGTATTTGTCAACCGAAAATTAGGTCAAAAGACCATTTAATTTTAGGTCACTTTCTTGTAAATAAATGTGCCTCTAAAATTTGTGTACAAAGGCACAAATACTTTAAGCTGTTAAAGATTTAATAGATGCACCATTTTCTCTTAATGTTTCTCTTAGCCGATAAGAATCACCCTCCATGTCGACAAGAATTGCCTTGTAAGTAAGTCTATCTATCATCGCACTTGTAACTGTCGGATCACCGAAAACCTCAATCCAACGCTCAAATGAAAGGTTAGAAGTAATTATTGTTGATTTCCTTGCTGCCCTTAAAGAAAGATTATTAAACAGCAGATCTGTCCCTTCCCGGTCAAACGAGGTGTACCCAAGTTCATCTGCCACTACAAGGTCATATTTTTCAAATCTATTCTCAAAATATCTCAAGGTCTTAGCGCTATTGCTTTCCTTCAATGTAGTAACCAGTAGTGGAATTGTCGTGAACAGAACCTTATAACCTGCCATGCAAGCCTTTAATGCTAAAGCAATACTAACCATAGTTTTTCCGGTTCCCGGGTTACCGGTCATTATGATATTTTTGCCTTTTTCGATAAAATCAAGTGTTGCTAACTCAGGAAGTCTTTTCTGCATATCTACTGGGAGACAGTCAATTTCAATATCTTCAATATATTGCCTGTAAGGCAAATGTGCATTTCGAATACGACATTCAATGGAACGCTTATCCTTTTCTTCCATCTCATAAGTTAAAAGCTTATGAAGAAAATCCTCATAATCAGCCGCTTCAGATATTACTTCTTCATAGTGAGTTTTAATTCCTTTAAGTTTCAATATATTACAGTATTCTTTAATCTCTTCATTTAATTTAACCTTCATACTATACAGCCTCCTTGTTAAGCTTTCTTGATTGGAGTGCTGCAAGTTTATCATAAATCGATAATGTGCTCCTTGATTTTTCAGTTAGATGATCATTTAATGGAACAGTAACGCAAATTTCTTTTTCCTTTCTACTTTCACAAATCACCTTAACCTTATCAGCACTCATATCCATTGGTGACAGTTTTTCAAGTTCCCTTAAAGCTTCTGTCACAGCATGGATTCCTTTTTCATAAATAATTTCTAAAACTTGTAGAAATGTCTTGGCATCTTTGGTATAATACTGTTCATAGATATATTTGATCTGGGTGTCCGTTTGGAGCAGTGCTGTGCTTCCTTTGAGGGCACCTGGTTTTTTATGTAGAGTTCTAAGATAATGATGAATCTCAATTTTCCAGTCATGCAGTTTAAAACTGCGGTCATGTTTAGCTACAATGCTGTTATCGTAGTAGATAATTATCTTATCTGTAAACATCTTCACTTTTACCATTTTACCAACTAATGTATCCGGCACAGAATAATGATTTTGACTTACCGTTACGGTCGAATATTTGTCAACACGGTTTTCTGAATAAATACTGCTTTCAAACTTAGGTAAGTTAGGAAACAAGTGTTTTTGCTCTTCTTTAAAGATTTCCATCGGCACCAATCCGTTAGATGTTTCTTTATTATTAAGCTTCATACATTCTTCAAAAAGAAACTTGTTTGCTTCTGCAAGAGTGTCGAATTTGTCATTACCCGGCTCACTGAATACTTTTCTTCTAACATATTCTACACTTCTCTCAACGTGGCCCTTTTCATTGCCTTTTGCAATATTCGTGAACCTAAAGTTGAATCCATAGTATATTGATAATTCTGTCAATGCTTTTGTTGGCTCTTTTTCGAACAATCCAACAAATTTCTTAACTGCAACCCTCATATTATCATAGACCATTGTTCTAAAATTACCTTTGCAAAATGAGAAAAATTCTGCATGTGATTGTTGAAATGCTGGAGTATCTTGAGATTTAAAAAGCATTGAATATCTGATTCCGCTTTTAGCAGGAGTAAAAACTGCCATTTGATAAGCTTTATATCCTTCTCCCCCTATATCTAATTTTGCCGTACCCCAGTCAAATTCACATACATCTCCAAGAACATATTCTTGTCTTATGAAAGCTTCACGATGCCTATCCTCGATTGTTTTAACTAATCTTTTAACTGATGAATAACTAATATTAAAATTTTTCTTTAACAAGTATTCATGAATATCAATTTTTCTCATTTGCTGCTTTGACATACCGTTAGCACGCTTCCATTCATTAACCTTTAAGCATTCTTCAATTACTTCAATCATCTCAGATGTTACCTTGTTTGGCCCTCTGTTTTCAGAATTGTATTTTGGTTTTTCAACAATTGCTTGAATTAATTCTTTTGTATCTGTTTCAGGATTTTTTGCTAAAAGTTCTTGCTTTTGATTTTCATACTCATTTACATATTTATTTACAGTATCCTTGCTCATGTGAAGCTCACTGGCAATGCTTCGATTGCTCATACCGTCAATATGTTTAAGTATGATTTTTTGTTTTTGATTCAATTTTATCACTTCCTTCTCTTCCTCCTCCCAGTTTATACTGAAAGGATACCATATTTTCTTAAGAAAGTGACCTAATTTTCAATGAGCCAGCTGACCTATTTTTAGATTAGCATAAACAGACCCAGCGGAAGCGGGAAATCAACTCTGCTTCATCTTTTGGGAGGCCTTGACAGGCCAACGGAAGGGACCGTTAAAATAAACGGTGATGATATATATAAATTTTCGGAGGATATGCTGGCTAAATACAGAAGAACAAATATAGGGTTTGTATTTCAGCAGTACAATTTAATATCCGTATTAGATGCAAGAGAAAATATAGAGCTGCCAATAAGACTTGATAAAAAAATACCTGATAAAGAATATATAGATAAACTGATAAATTTTTTGGGACTCACTGAAAGACAAGAACATTTTCCAAATCAGCTTTCAGGAGGGCAGCAGCAGAGAGTGGCTATAGGAAGAGCGTTGGCAGCAAAGCCAAGTATAATACTTGCAGACGAACCTACGGGGAATTTGGATACGAAAACTACTGAAGAAGTAATGAAGCTTCTTGAAATGTCCAGCAGAGAATTCAATCAAACGCTGATAGTTATAACCCACAATACCAGTATAGCTAAGAAAGCGGAGAGAGTGATTTCTATAGTAGACGGAAAAATTCAATAGATGTTTTATAGTAAGCAAAGGTGATACATATGAAAAATAAAGTAAAGGCAGTACTGATGGATACGGGAGTTGATAAAAATCACGAATATCTGAAAGATAATATAATAGGAGGAATGTCTTTTAGCTGTGATGATGAATATATAACGGCGGATGATAATTATGAAGACGAGAACGGCCACGGGACTTCCTGTGCCTCCGTTATAAAGAGAGAATTCAAGGATGTGGAAATATTTGCGGTGAAAGTCCTTGATGAAATGGGAAGGACAAACATACAGATATTAGAAGAAGCCTTAAAGTATTTCTTGGATAAGAATTTCAGGCTTATAAATTTGAGCTTGTCGGTTATAGAAAATGAAGAAGTGGAAGACTTGTACGGAATATGCGGGAAGCTGAAAGAAAAAGGCAAGATAATTGTATGTTCCCTTGCAAACGGATTTGAAAAAAGTTATCCTGCTTCATTTGATAATGTTATAGGTGTTAAGGGCTTTATATTGGAAGATGAAAACTCTTTCTGGTACAGCAAAGATAAAGATATCCAGTGCATCATGGACAATAACCCGTATATGAACTGCAAACCAGGAAATTCTTATGCTCTGTTCGGAAAATGCAACAGTCAGGCAGCAGGAAAACTTACGGGAAAGATTGCCCGTATGTTATCGGAAGAACCGGAAATGACATTTGAATCATTAAATGACAAACTCGAAATCATGGCTCGCAGAAACAACTGGACAGAAAGGGATTTGCAAGCAAGCAAAAGGTACCCCGACTTTAAGAAAAATTTATATGACAAAAACAGTCCCATTCTTTTAAAGACAGCGGATGCCGTAAAAGAAGCACTAAAATTAGATAAATCCGATGGTATATACGAATATGGCCTTTTCAGCAGGAAAATCGGATTAACATATGATAACTGCTTTGAAGTATTAAAGAAACTGGAAGGAGAATTTAATATTAAATTTGATTATCCCAATATATCAAGATATGATTTCATATCAATAGAAACCCTAACGGATCTTGTAGCAAAGACCTTATCATATCAAAAAGATAATATATAATTTCCATTAACATAAATAATGATGGAGATGAAAAAATGAACAAAAGGAAAAACATAAAAAGGTTTTTAAAAATATTGTTAAAAAACAGTAAAGGCATTATGCTTATATACTTTATCATAATGCTCTCCATATCAGTATTGGGCCTTTTTCAGCCTCAGCTGATAAAGAGAATCCTCGACGATGCCATACAGGGGAGCAATATTAAATTACTGATAAAACTTGCAATATTATACGGTTTAATAAGCCTCATAACAGCCATGCTTAATATAATACTGCAGTATATGTACTCCAAGATGCAGAAGAAAATCTCAATCAATTTGAAGATGAATATCCTAAAACATATATCAAAACTATCGGGGAATTATTTTACAAACATAAAAACCGGGAATATACTTAGCACCATAGAAAACGACATATACACCATAGAAAGTTTTGGAGTTGACGTATTATTCTCATTAATAATAGACATTTTCACAGCCGTCATGGCTTTATTCTTTCTAATAAAAATGGAATCAAGCCTGCTGATTTTAGTTGTATTACTTCAATTCATTCTGATGTTCAGCCAATTCAAATTCAATAAGATCATATCGGAAAGAATAAGTGAAATAAGAAACAAAGCAGGAAACATATCAAACATAATAGAAGAATACATATCGAACATAATGAACGTAGTAATAACAAAATCGATCTTTAAATTCTTTAAAAACTATATAAACAAAGAAAAAAACATCATAAAGAAATTCGTAAAACTTGACGTTATCATTTCATGCAATTCCTCCTGGGGAAGACTTTTAAGCAGCTTAATAACAATATTAATCTACGGATACGGAGGATACAAAATAATAAACAAAGAAATGACCTTCGGTGAACTCATTGCATTTCAGCAATATGTAGGAATGTTCATAGGGCCCTGCATGGAAATAATAAACGCAAACACCAAAATACAGAGATCTTCAGTATCAATAAACCGAGTATTTAATATAACAGACGAACCAATAACCATAAAACAAGACAATAAAGGGAAAAGATGCACCGAAGACTTCAAAGGAAACATCTCATTCAACGAAGTCAGCTTTTCCTATAACAAAGACAATAAAATCTTGGACAAGATAAACCTAAAATTTGAAAACGGAAAAGCGACAGCATTAGTAGGATCAAGCGGCTGCGGAAAAACAACAATAATCAAACTTCTGTACAGACTTTGGGATGCGGACGAAGGAAACATAACAATAGACGGAATACCATTAAAAGAATACAACCTGAAAAGTATAAGAAAAGAGATCTCAATAGTAACCCAAGATCTTTTATTATTCGACGATACAATAATGAATAATTTAACCTTAGAAAAAAATAAAGATAAGAGCTATGTAGAAGATTTATGCAGAAAAGCGGGGATCTATAACTTCATCTCAAATCTTCCCCAAGGATTTGACACAATAGTAGGAGAAAGAGGAGTAAAACTGTCAGGAGGACAGAAACAGAGAATAGCCATAGTAAGAGCCATATTGAACAATTCAAAGATAATAATATTTGACGAAGCCACCTCAGCCTTAGACAGCATATCCCAAAAGAAAATATCCGAAAACATGAAAGAATTCTTAAAAGAGAAGACAGTCATAGAAATAGCCCATAGATTATCCTCAATAAAAGATGCAGATATCATATATGTAATACATAAAGGGAAAGCAGTGGAAAAAGGGAACTTTGAGGAATTGGTAGAAAAGAAGGGATATTATTACAGATTCTTGAAGGAACAAAGTATGGATTCCGATGCAGATTCTATTGCATAGGCTTTACACATATAAAGAAAAAATATATTAATTTTAGATATATTATTAGATTATAAAAAATATTGTATGCATACTTGATAAAACATTAAATATATGCTTTAATTATATTGTAAATTAAATACATTAAAATTATTAAACAGACAATTAATTTTTAAATTGATTATCTGTTTATATTGTCTTTATAGAGAGGTGGAAAGTTTGATGATAATTAAATTGGCTTTTTCCTATATAAAAAAGCAGAAAGGAAAAACTATAGCACTTTTAGCCAGCGTAGGATTAGCGGTTATGTTAATCTTTTCAATGTTTGTAATCAGGGATTCGGGATACGACAGCCAGATAAGAGAAGCAAAAAACTTACATGGAGATTATAATCTGTTTTTTGATGACATTGATATGAATTCGGTAGAAGAACTGAAAAAACAGAAAGAGGTAAAAAAATTAATCAGTGTGAGATATTTATGCGAAGTAGTTAACACTAATAATGGAGTTATACTTGATTTAAATACATTTAATAAAGATTATATTGATTCCCTCAATTATAAATTTATAGGGAGAAAGCCTATAAAAGACGGAGAAATAGTAATAGAAGAAGAAGCAACAGAACAAATGGGGATTAAAGATCCTTTAAATAAAGAGATTGACTTAATGGTATTAAACAAGTATTTGGATAAAGACAATATTTCGCAAATAGACAGCGGAAATAAAAGATTTAAAATTGTAGGTTTGATACAGAAACCGGAAAAATATTATAAATCATTAAATGGTTTTAAGGGACAAGCATTTATTTCAGAAGAAACAAATCTGACTATAACGAAAACTGAAGATACATATAAAGGGAATATATATCTTCATAATAAGAAAGACGAATCTGCTTTTTTAGATAAAATGTATAAAAAATTAAATCTTGAGGATTACAATTTATTCTATAATGTCGAAGTATTTCAAGGAGAAGTTTATAAAATCGTTACCAAATATAGCATAAAAAATATTGAAAACTCAATTATTTTAATTATTGTATCATGCCTTGTTATATACAATATCTACAACATTATATTATCGGACAGGATAAAACAAATTGGAATGTTGAGAGCTATAGGCATGTCAAATAAAGATATTAAAAGAATGTTTCGAGTATCAAGTTTATTTTATATAATATTTGGGACGCTAATAGGCATATTAGCAGGTACAGTTTTTTCATATATAGGCGTAAGAATGATATATGGATATAGTACAGTTCTATCAATAGAAAAAGAGAGCATAATTTTTTCTTTCTTAGTTTCGATAATAGCAGTATCCGTTTCAAACTTTATAATAGTCAGAAAAACATTGAGAATGTCCATAATTGAGTCCATAAACAAAAGCGATAAGGTTAAAAAGAGATCAAGAGCAAATATAGATGAAAGAAAGAAAATGAAGGGAAATATATTAATTAAATTTGCCAACGGAAATATCTGGAGAAATAAATCTAAAACAATTTTAACAATTACAGCGATGTTTTTAGTTAGCGCTATATTTATACAGACGTCTGTCATTAACGATCGAATGAAGTTAACAACCAATATAACAAGTGGACTTAGGCCTATGTCCTATGGAAATGTTGATATAACCTTAAGCGGTAATTATCGAAATACGGAAGATATATTTTATAATATAAATGCTCCCATTATACAAAAAATAAAAAAATTAAAAGGTGTAAAAAAAGTCGAGCCTTTCTTCTATAACCAAGATAGTTTTTTGTCAATCAGTAAGAAAAGAGTATCTGATGATTTAATAAAAGAGTTAAGACGACAAGAGCAAAAATACTATTCTGATTATGATAAGGAATATCCTCTTCTTGTAAAGGGCTATAATAAAAATTTGTTAAAAAATATAAACAGGTTTATTGCCAAAGGAGAAAATATAATAGAGGAAAAACCGGGAGACTATAAAAAAGTACTATTGATTAACAACATTTATTCCAGAGGTATTCACTCATATTCAACAAAAGTTATAAAAGATGTAAATGTGGGAGATGTTTTAGAAATAAAATTGCCTGTTTACAGAGACGGAGTAGAGAGATATGAAAAATTTAAAGTAGAGGTTTCAGGCATAATGGATAATACTTATATCGCAACCCAAGATGGTGACCCGGAGTTTACGGGAGGACAGATAATCTTTAGGAAAGACGATTACAGGGAGTTAACCGGCCAGCAAAACTACAATAAACTTTTTGTGGCTGTTGAAGATGGAGAACTTGAATCTGTTGAGGGAAAAATAGAGCAAATGGTTAAAGACTATTCCTTTTCTTCAGTAGGGGGAAAAAATGAAAATAAGAAGTATATAGCGCGAACATCAGAAGAAAAGTTGGATATCATATATCAGTTTTTAATGATTCTCATATTATCTGTTAATATTATTACCATTGTGAGGAGCAATATTATATTAAGGACAAAAGAATTATCAGTTTTAAGAGCAATTGGAATGAGTATCAGAAATTTAAAAAAGGCAGTACTGGTTGAATCTGAAACATATGGTATCATTGCTTCTGTATTAGCTGCAATTTTTGGCATATATGACTATAATAAAGGCATTGTAAGAATAAATAATACGATGTTAGAAGATGGATATAATCAAACTCTTTCATACGGCATTCCTTTTAAACAGATACTGATAGTTTTTATAGTTTCTGCTGTAATGTGTTTTATTGCAGTATATGTTTCTAAAGATAAAATTGAAAAGCTTAACATAATTGAAGGAATTTCAGAAAATGAATAGTGAGGTAATAAAAGTGAAAATGTTAAAAACAATTGATTTAAACAAGATTTATGGGGAGGGGAAAATGAAGTTTATGCTTTAAAAGGCGTAAATATAGAAATTGAACCGCATAAATTTATATCTATAGTAGGGCCAAGCGGATCCGGCAAAAGTACTTTTTTACATTGTGTTGCCAGCCTTGATAGGCCAACATCAGGGAAAGTCTATTTAGACGATATGGATATATATAATTTAAATGATGATAAATTATCGCAAATAAGAAGGCAGAAATTTGGATTCATATTTCAAAATTTCAACCTCATCCCGGTAATAAACGTATATGACAACATAATATTGCCGGTTTCAATAGATAAGAAGAAAGGAAACAAGGAATATATAAATAATCTCATAGAAAAGCTTGGCTTGAAATCACAGATAATGAAATTTCCAAACGAACTTTCGGGAGGACAGCAGCAAAGAGTGGCAATAGCAAGAGCTCTTGCAAATAAACCTTCTGTAATATTTGCAGATGAGCCTACAGGAAACTTGGATTCAAAGACAACCGTAGAAGTAATGGAAATATTGAAAATGTGTGTAAGTGAATTTAATCAAACTTTAGTTATGATAACTCATAATGAGGATATAGCAAAAACTGCCGACAGAATATTAACTATAATCGATGGGAAAATAATTGATGATTTGAGGAATAAAGAAATGGTATAGATAAATGTTATAATTATCAATATTTTAATTTCGTTTGTTATTTGGTTAACAAGTAAATATTTGTTTTAGACTAAGATAATGATGGGAAGATAATGTATGATAGTAAAAAAGAGAAAAAGAGAAAAAGATAAGTATAAAAACATAATCAGATTTTCTAAACTTTTAATTAAAAAAAATAAAATACAACTTATTATTGCATTTATATTAGTAATTTTAACAAGTATAATGGATTTAATATTACCTCAGTTTACTAAATATATAATTGATTATGGCATAATGAAAAAAAGTATAACTTTAACTTTTAAATTTATATCTTTATCTTTTATAATATCTATTTTATCAGCATTACTTAATTTTATGCTTGAATATTTATATTCAATAATGAAAAATAAAGTTACAATAGACCTAAGAATAAAAATTTTAGATCATTTATCAAAATTATCAGGTAATTATTACTTAAATATAAAAACTGGAAATATGCTATCAATAATCCAAGATGATATAAATATAATAGAAAATTTTGATTCAAGTCTTATATTTTCTATTGTTGCCAATTTGCTTACATCCGCAGTATCAATTGTTTTATTAGTTGGAATGAAATTGGATCTATTTTTAATGGTTCTTGTTCTTCAAGTATCTCTAGTATGTTTTTTGCAAGAGGAAATTCCTCACTTTTGCAAATTTTTTTCCTCACCCCATAGGTGGGGAATTTTTGATCATTGCAGCCATCTTTCAACTTTTTATTCTGCGGTTACTAAGCCGAAATACTTGATTCTCTCATCCTGTTGCTCTCCCCGGGGAAAAGCAGCAGGTGACAGTGGTGTAAAACTCTATCCAGTATTGCGGCTGTCATATCTTTATCATAAAAAACATTTATCCATCTTGAAAATTCAATATTAGTGTTTATAATCAGTGTTCTTTGTTCATAGCATTCGGATATAAGTTCAAACAACAGCCGGGCTCCTGTTACATCAAGGGGTACATATCCCCATTCATCACATATAATCAGTTCCGCTTTCATAATCTTTTTCATAAAACTGCTTAAGGTTCCTTCTTTCTTTGCTTCCGACAGTCTGTTAACTAATGCTGCCGTACGGTAAAAACGGGTTTCCATCCCTTTTTTACAAGCTTCTACTCCTAATGCTATGGATAAGTGAGTTTTCCCTGTACCTACATTTCCGTACATTATGATATTTGTTTTGCTTTCACAAAACTTTAACTCCTTTAAATACTCCGGTGTAACACCTGGAGGCAGGCTTATTTCATCAAACTTGAATCCGTTAAATGTTTTTATACTATAGAATCCTGCCTTGCTTATTAGTTTATCTATTCTTGCTGTTTTTCTGTGTTCTATTTCTTCCTGCAGTAGTTTAAGTAAAAATTCCTGATGATTTTCCCCTTCCGTTGTCTGTGCCTGTTCTGCCAGGTTTTGACTTAATCTGAGACGTTTACAGCATTCTCTGATTTCTTTATCTAACATGTCCTTTTACCCCATTTTTTCAATGCCTTATCATACTTTGATAAATCTGTTTTCGTAGGTTTCAGTCGGGGTATTCTGCTTTCTGTTTTCATCGGAGGTAATTCCCTTATCTCACTGCATAAATGCCTGTGCATGCTTATCAGGCTGTCTACATCCACTGCATCATAACATAGTACTTGGGTTACTGTTTGTGCTGCATTCTCAAAACCATTTTTCTCTGTTAATGAAGCTATTACGGATAGTATCTTCCCTCTCTCGCTTCTTTTACATTTATCCAGGTATTTCTTCATATCTTCCGGCATAATGTTATAGATACCACTATATTTTAGTGCCCCAGGACGTTTGGCAAGCTGCCTCAGATAGGGAAGCCACTTCATGCTTTGCTGTTTATGATCTCCGTATAATCTTTTGTGCCGAACAATTTCGTTTTGATTTTCATCCATAGGTATCACATATAAAGATGTAATTTTGATTACAACACGGGTATTTGCGTATTTTGGTGAAACGGAATATTCATGTAATCCATTGTTTAAATAAAATCGCCCATATCCGTTTGTATGTACTATATGATATCCTGCTGTATCAAACTCTGTTGCAGGCAGCGGTAAAAAATTCTTTTTATCTTCTTCAAACAATTTACTGATAAAATCTGCTTTCCTGTAATGCTCCCTGTTTCCGTCTTCATTACATTTGACAAGTAATTCCTCGTTATATTTCCTTAATTCCTGAAATCTCGGAATGGGGACTAACATATTTCTCCTGTGGTATCCTACTTTTGATTCAACATTCCCCTTTTCATGCCCTGCCTCAGGATTACAGAATACAGTATCAAAACCGTAATGTTCCCGAAATCTCATGAATTTTTCAGTCAGGTTACGGCTTCCTTCTTTCAGTATTTTGGTTACAATCGTCTTCGTATTGTCAAACCATAACCGGGTTGGAACACCTCCTATATATTCGAATATTGCTTTCAATCCTTCCAACAAACATTCAATATTTTCTCCATAGAATAACTGAAGATATCCCTGATTACTGTATGGGAAAGATACATTCAGATATTTTCCGTCATGAAGTACGCCATTTTCATAAAACTGTGCATCCCCGAAATCAACCTGTGCTTCACCCGCAGGGTGCTCCAACGGCAAATATCCTTCTTTTTCGGTATGAAAAATTTCCTTTTTCTTTAATGTTACAAAAGCCGCTACTGTCCGGTAAGAACAGTCAAAACCTTCGATTTCTTCTTTCAGTCTGTTATAGACCCTGGTGGCTGTATGACGTTGTTTCTTTTTTGCTTTCTTATCATTCTCCAGCCATTGGGTAATAATTGACTTGTAAGGATCAAGTTTAGAAAATTCCATATTTGTTTTAACTGCAGGAACAGGCTTGTTCCAATCATTTTTATTAATATACTCCCTTATTGTTTTTCTGTCATAACCGGTTTCACGGGATATTTGAGATATATTTTTCCCTTCCTCAAAGTAAAGTTTTCTGATATCATATATTTGTGCCATTGTTAGCATCTCCATTTCCTCCTTGCAATCTAATCAATTACAAGGATAATATATTGGTCAGATGTCTGCAATGGCATTTGCAATATTGGGGAAATTACCTCTGCAAAAGTGGGGAATTCTACTTTGCAATATTGGGTAATTTTATTTTACAGCAAACACTCTAGTACTTATTCAAAATAAACTTACTAACAAAATTGCTAATCAAACTAATATAATTAGAAAAAAATATGGTGAAAATTCAAGCTTAATACAAGAATATATATCTAATATTATGAATATAGTATTGTCAAAATCAAAGCTTAAGTTTTTTAAAACTTATTTAAGAAAAGAAAAAGATCTTATAAAAAAATATATAAATATAGATATGACAATAGGAGGAAACATGTTAATTGCAAAAATTTTTAGTGCTTTAATTATGGTTTGTATATATGGATATGGCGGATATATAGTAATAAAGGGGAATATGACATTAGGTACATTACTTGCTTTTCAAGAATATACTACTATGTTTATAGGCCCTTGTATAAATATAATTAGGGCAAATAATAGAATTCAGCAAACTAAAGTATCGATTGATAGAGTTTATTTTTTGCTTGATGAAGAATCTGATATTAAAATAAACGATAAAGGATATAAATTGCTGAAAGGGAATATAAACGAAATTGAATTTAAAGATGTTTATTTTAAATATTTAAATAAAGAAAAGGCAGATAGTAATTATGTATTAAAAGATATAAATCTTATGTTTAAAAAAGGTGCTACATCAGCGATTGTTGGTGAAAGTGGATGCGGAAAAACAACCTTGGTAAATTTAATCTATAGATTCTGGGATGTTAATGAAGGAAAAATATTAATAGATGGAATAAATATTAAAGATATAAATCTTCTCACTCTTAGAAAGAGTATTAGTGTTGTAAGTCAAGATATTCTTATGCTTGATGATAGTATTAGAAATAATATAATTCTTTCCAGCACGATAAATGATGAAGAAATACTTAGAATTTGCGAGGTAGTTGGTTTAACCGATTTTGTGAAAGGTTTAAAAGATGGTTTAGATACCGTAATAGGAGAAAAAGGCGTAAAAATATCAGGTGGACAAAGGCAAAGAATCTCAATAGCAAGGGCTCTTGTAAACGATAACGATATACTTGTTTTTGACGAAGCTACATCCGCCCTTGATAATATATCACAAGCCTATATATTAAAAAATATGAAGAAATATATGCAAGATAAAATAGTAATAATTATTGCACATAGACTCTCGACAATTAAAGATGCAGATAATATATATGTATTGCACAATGGAAAAATAGTTGAGTCTGGTAATAAAGAAGAATTAAAATTAAATGATGGAATATATAATAAACTTGTAAAAGCTGATGCATAGAATTTAAAGGTTTTAATATCTACACAACTGTCTAAAATGGAGTCTTGTTTTAATAGTAAGGTTCCAATTCGCCAATCCGTTTTTCTTTTGAATAATTATATCGGCATCTGTATAATTTTCCGTTCACTTTTTTGTACCTCCAGCCGATAATATAGGGAAACGGAGTTATTAAGTGATCGGATTGTGGTGAAGCAAAGACATCTCTGGGTAAGAGAGTTATGCCAATACATATTGAAATAACACACACAGATATTTTCCTTCTAATTTCTTTCATCCTTTTGCACCTCTTTTATATTTTTATATATGGGTAAGTCTGCAGGCAAATTTTTAACATCATTGACAGTAACAAAGAATTTATTATTGACATAAAGATCATAAGTATTGTCTCGATTTTTAACTAAATATGAATTTTCCTTTGTAAGCTCAACCGTATCGGAAGCATCTTTAGGAGATATAGAATAAGGTTCAAATACAAAACAAAAAGATAAAACAACCAACAATAATACCGGCATAACCATAAAAAAGACATTCTTCAATTTGAATTTTTCTTTTTGTGTGGAATTTTCCAAAACTATGTGAAATCGCTGAGAAAGAGTAGAAACGTTTTCGCTGTCAAAGTTTAGTACCACTTTATTCACATATTTACCAGTATGATGTTTTGCTATTTTTAGAAGACATTCCAGATATTCAATTCGTTTCGATTCACACATTGATTTTGTGGCAGTGAGATCCGTATGTATTTCAAGTACTTTGGATACTTGTCTCCTTAACATATATATAAAAGGATTCCACCAATATATAATACATAAAAATTCAACAATTACTTTAATCAATAAATCGCCATGGTAGTAGTGGGCTACCTCGTGGCTAAAAATGTAGTACCATTCGTTTTCCGAAAGTTCTATTTGAGGAATAACGATCCATGGTTTCCGTATACCCAGTACCATGGGAGTAGAGACAAGATTAGCTTGTATAATTTTAAAACTCATCGGCTTACTGTAGTTTTGAAGTACTTTCCGCAAAGCACCTTGAATCTCTGGATTTCTTACCACAGGAAATTTATTTATCACTTTTGTAAAATTTTTATAAATGATTATTGCTTTACTCAATTGGATGATTGATCCCATTAACCAAATTAAACCCATAATATGCAGAAGACAGATATTATGACTATTTAGTTTTAATATTGGTTTTCTAAAGGGAAAAACAATTTTTGGAAGAAGACGTTTGAAAATTAAATTATTCGAAAAGGAAAATTCAAAAGGAATCAGCAGCCTGATAACAATAACAAAGATGCAGAAAAATAATGCACCAATTCCAAGTTTTTTGATTGAATTATTATTTCGTAAAAAGAAGTACATTAAAACAATCGATATACTACTAAAAAAAAGAATAGTTAAAAAAGCAGTAAAAGAGAAGGACGTTTTAATTCCCTCCTTTCAGACGTTTTTTTCTTTCTTCAAGCATTTTTTCAAGCTCTTCTATAACAGCTTCCTCGTTTTTTTCGTGCTCCAGCAAGGTAGCAACAATAGTGGGCGTGGGAATATCTTTATTTAAATTTTGAAACTGTTTGACAAATTGTTTAAGAAAAAAATCGTGTGAACTTATAGTCGGTTTATATCTGCGGGAAAGAACAGTTCCGCTATGAACAATATCGGAAACCTCAATAAGCTTTTTTTTCAGCAGATTTCTTAAAACAGCCTGAGCCGTATTTATACTTATGGAATTATCTATTTGGGGGATGTCTGAGGCCAGCAACGGTTTTTCAGCAGACCATAAAATATTCAAGATATCTAATTCTCTCTCAGTTAATTCAAAACGATTATTTTGTTTTGGCATTGAAAACTCTCCTTTTATAAAATTAATATTAAAATCATTTTCAATTTCATTATAAACATAAAAATAAAATATGTCAATTTTCAGCATATTATTAAATTATAAAAAACATTATATATATACTTGACAAAATATGAAATATATGATTTAATGATATTTTAAATTAAATACATTAACAGTATTTTAACTGTATTATAATTCAGACATAATAGTAAAAAGAATAATATAGTTTTGGATAATAAACAGACTGTGAATAAATAATGGATGATCATTTTTATAAGTGAATCTAAAGAATTATTTTTAAAATGGGGTGTACAGAATGAACCTTCCAAAGATTGCTTTTAGTAATTATACACGCACTATTGAATATGATAATAAAGTTGTAATATATAATAGAAAAAATGGACAATGGATTAGGGTGTCGAAGGAAGTATATGATATATTTAAATATGCCGTAAATAATAAATTAAATATTAATGAATTAAATAACTGCATAGTAAATGATGAAGATAAAAAGTTTATGACAGAAGTCTATAACAGACTTTTTAATAAAAAGCTTGTTAATAATACTTTTAAATCTAATAATATTAAATCCATCAGTTTTGAACTGACTAATAGATGTAATTTGAAATGTATCCATTGTTGTGTAGATGCGGATATTAATCATAGATATGAACTCTCAACAGTACAGATAAAAACTCTTTTTGATAGGGTACTACCTTGGAACTCTGATTCAATAATGTTGAGTGGGGGAGAACCCATGATTAGAAAAGATTTTATAGAATTATTAATATATTTAAGAAATAAGTATAGCGGGGAAATAATATTAGCAACTAATGCAACATTAATCGATGATGAAAATATAAACTTTTTAGTAGAAAATGTTGATAAAATAGATATTAGTATCGACGGCATTGATGAAAAAAGCTGTTCACAAATTAGGGGTAAGGGTGTATTTAAAAAAGTTATAAAGAATATAGAAAAATTGAAAAAGGTGAACTATAATAATATAACTTTGTCGATGGTTGTAGGTGATAAAAATGAGGACATGGAAGAAAAGTTTATTGAATTAAACAAAAGTTTGGGGACTCATCCTGTGCTAAGGAGATTCTCCCCTATAGGTAGAGGGAAATATAATGATGGGTATTTTTTAGATGATAGTGGAGGAAAATTTTTTATATCTAAAAAGTATCTTTCCGACGATTATAGCGGCCCGATTAATATATGTACATGCAGTGCAGGGAGTGAAGAAGTTATCGTAAGATATAATGGGGATGTTTATCCTTGCCCTAGTTTTATGAACGAAAATATGTTATTAGGGAATTTATGTTCGGATGATTTTGCCGATAAATTATTTACCAAAAATTATGATTTGTTAGAGGATGTTATTTATAAAAGATTTTCGGAATGCCGAGATTGTAAAGTTAATATATTTTGTTGGACTTGTCCGGGAAGCTTGGTAGATATTAAAAATATTAGAAATTTTTCTAATAGGTGTGATAAATTAAAACCAATTTTATTTAAAAGAGTGTGGGGCGAATATTTATGTCAATAACGTTATGGATCACAAATAAATGTAATATGAATTGCAAGTATTGTTATGTAGGTGATGAAAAAAGTAATTTTTCTATGCCAAAACTAATTATTGATAAGTCGATTGAATTTATATTTAAAAATTTTGGTAAATATAAAGATAACGTGAATGATTATCTTATGGTAAGATTTCATGGAGGAGAACCATTAATTGAGTTTAATTTAATAGAAGATATAGTAAAAAAAATAAATTATAGAAAGAAAGATAAAAATTTTAAATTTGCGATAACTACAAATGGTACGATATTAGATAAAGATATAATTTTATTTTTAAAGAACGAAATATACGACTTAACGGTTAGTTTAGATGGGAACAAAAAAACGCAGGATACTATGAGGCCTTTTAAAGATGGCAATAGCAGTTTTGAAAAAGTTTTAAAAAATGCTGAAATTTTAGAAAGAGAAATCGGTAACATTAGAATTAGAATGACCTATGATTCAAATACTGTTTATAATCTTTATGATGATATTAAGTTTTTAATTGATGAAGGCTTTAAATATATTGTACCGGCCAGCAATAATTATGATATTAATTGGGATGAGGATGATGTGGAATGTTTGAAAATAACAATAATTAAGTTGAGAGAATATATAAAGGCAAGGGGAACATCAAATGTTCATATATCATTATTAGAAAAACCTCAATATATTAATAAAGGAAAATGTAATATGGGGAATAAAAGCATAAATATATATTCAAACGGAGATTTATATCCATGTATTGCTTCTTCCGGCAGGAAAGGGTTTAAAATGGGGAATATTTTTTCTGGTTTAGATGAAGATAGAAGAAATAAAATAATATATGAATCAGAATGTGAAAGAGAATGTGCATGCAGAGGCTGCAGTATATATAATTATTGTGACGGCTCAAGATGCAGAATAGTAAATAAACTGACTACAGGTGATTATTTTACTCCCCCGGCAATACATTGTGCAGTTGAAAATCTTAAATATAGTTTAAATAAATATGTATGAACTATATTTTTAAAGATTAATTCCGGCAATAATAATTTGCTGTAATTACCGGAATAAATAAATCAAATCGGGAAGGAGGGGAGAATATGCTGAAGATTAAAAAAATTAATGATAAAAAATTAGTCGATATTATTGCACAAGATAATTGTACTAAGCCAGGAGAAAGTGTTGTTTTCCAAAGAGGGCAAGACTGTCAAGACGATTGCCATAAGCAGGGCGAAGCACCAAGTTTCACAAGTACATGGACTCAATTTGTATTTTGTTAATGAGGAGGCATATTATATGTTTAAATTATCATTAAAATATATAAGGTATTATAAAAAAAGGGCTTTTTCTATTTTGATTGGGATGATTTTAAGTGTTGCTGTTATTGTAAGTATAACAATATTAAATAAAAGTGCCAATCAGGCAGATGTTGACCGTGTAAAATACGATGGAGGGAGTTATAATACTGTTTTTAAAAATTTAGACAATACAAGGATGAAAAAAATTAAAAAAGACAAGTCAATAAAAGACAGAGGATTTGCAGGGTACTATGATTCCGTTGCCTTAAGTGATGATTTTTATTTATATGTTATAAGAGCAAATACAGAATACATAAAATTAGGAAGTTCTTTCGATGAGAGTTCATTTATCAAAGAAGGAAGGTATCCTAAAAATGATAATGAAATTGCTGTTGAAGAGTGGGTTTTAAACGTACTTGGAGAAGAACCCAAGGCAGGCAGTGATGTAAAGCTTAAACTGAAAGACAGAAATGAAGAAAAGATGTATAAGTTAGTCGGTATATTAAGAGACAGGCCTGAATTTAAAAGGACAATGACACTTCAGGTATTTTTACCCATTCCTTATAATTATAATTTTGAGGGAAATACGAATGTGGCCATGGTAACTTTTAAGGATGAAAACAGCATAAATAAATCAACAGCCTTACTGTCCAAGAAACTAAATATTAAGAGTGATGACATAATAAAAAACATGGAATTAATAGAGGTTTACAAAAATTTAAATAATATTGACAAAAATACTGTTTTTTCGTTTTTTATAATATTAGCAGTTTCTTTTATAGTTATATACGGAATATACAGTATATCCATCCTTCAGAGGATATCGGAATACGGAATTTTATTGGCTGTAGGGAGTAACAAGAAACAGCTTATAGGAATAACATTATGTGAACTGTTTGTTTTAAGTGCCGTAAGTATTCCAGCAGGTTACTTGTTGGGATTAATCGGCTCAAAATTATTAAGCGGTTTAGTCGGAAATGTATTCACAGAAGGAGCCGTCACTATAAGGAAGCTTGTTATACCAAAGGAAGCCTTCATTATACCTGTGGTTGTTATAGTATCAGTTATATTTATGATTACTTTGGCAATATATATGACCATATCAAAGATATCACCCATAGAAGCCATAAGAAAAAATTTAGGCAGGGAAAAAGTTACAAGGAAGAAAATACATAAAAAAGCAGCTCCAATGAGTAATCTGTCCGTATATTCAGTTATAATTATAAGGAATATTCTTTCCAACAGCAAAAGCTTTTTGATGATTGTTTTGTCAATAAGTATTGCGGGAGTGTTGTTTGTAAACGCAAGCTATTTGAGCTTTATGGAAAGGAGACAGGCAGACAATATAGCAGACATGATAGGGTATAATTCGGACTATAAGATAAATTTTGTGCCCGGTGCAAAAAAAACGGATGGATTGAGCAGTGAAGAATTAGAAAAAATAAAATCCTTAAAGGGAGTAAAAAATTTATCAGCCATACAGACAATATATTCTAGACTGTTGACAAGCAGGGTACATATATCGGAGCCAATGTATTTTGAAGACATAAACAGTAAGCCTTATATAAAAGAAATAATGAACGGCATGTTAGTCAGAAATTTAAAAGCAACGGACAAATCAGAAGAATATATTTTGAAAAATAATATGTACGGATATGATGATAAATCCCTTGACAAACTGAAAAAATACTTGGTAAAAGGTGAGATTGACGTTAACAAGATGAAAAAAGAAAATATTGCTGTTATAAGGATACCAAATCCTATCAATACAGCAAATAAAAATCCTTATGTTGCAAACTTTAAAATAGGAGACAAAATAAGAATTGCCTTTTCAACCAAAGGAACGAACTCGGAAGAAGATTGGAAAGTCAATTATAATGATGAAAGCTATGAATATAAGGAATACACTGTGGGAGGGATAGTAAACAACCTTTTAGATTATGATAATTATTATACCACGGACAACAGTGTTGATGTTGTTTTATCTTCAGATATATTTAAAAGGGATACAGGAATAATCCAATATAAAATTATAAGTATCAACAAAGAAAGAGGAATAAATCACAATGTTTTAAACAACAAAATCAAATCGGTAATTGAGAAGAAACCGGGAGTTATTCTAAGAGATTTGGACAAAGAAATAGAAAACTTTAATATACTGAATAAAAATAAGCAGAGATTTATGAATGCAATTGTAATGGTACTGTTTATTATGGGAGTATTTAATATAGCAAACAACATTAAATACAATATAGCATCTCGAATGAAGGAATTTGGGATGCTGAGAGCTGTTGGCACTACAGATGAAGGCCTTAAGGGTATGTTTTTGAGGGAAGGTTTCTTATACGGCGCTATATCGAGTATGGCGGTAGTTATATTCGGGGTGCTTGTTCAGTATATCTTATATAAGAAATATTTAACTATATATATAAACCCTGTTTTTAAGATACAATGGAGGGAATATTTCTTTATTATTATTGTAAATTTTATAATAACAATTTTAACAACATATTTATCATCTGTGAATATAAGAAAAACGGCAGTAGTAAATATGATAAGAAATAATGAATAAAAATTAAAAAAGCAAGGAAAGTTGTAAATAAATTGAATTGAGTATTATAAAATAGAAAAATAATGAGAGGAGATTTAATTTATGCCTATATTAAAAACTGTAAACTTAAATAAGATTTACGGAGAAGATGAAAATAGAGTATATGCATTGAAGGATATAAATATGAGAGTAGATAAAGGAGAGTTTGTAGCAATAATAGGACCCAGCGGAAGCGGGAAATCGACGCTTCTTCATCTTCTGGGAGGTCTTGACAGACCAACGGAAGGTACCGTTGAAATAAACGGAGATGATATATATAAATTTTCGGAGGATATGCTGGCTAAATACAGAAGAACAAATATAGGGTTTGTATTTCAGCAGTACAATTTAATATCCGTATTAGATGCAAGAGAAAATATAGAGCTGCCAATAAGACTTGATAAAAAAATACCTGATAAAGAATATATAGATAAACTGATAAATTTTTTGGGACTCACTGAAAGACAAGAACATTTTCCAAATCAGCTTTCAGGAGGGCAGCAGCAGAGAGTAGCTATAGGAAGGGCGTTGGCAGCAAAGCCAAGTATAATACTTGCAGACGAACCTACGGGGAATTTGGATACAAAAACTACTGAAGAAGTAATGGAACTTCTTGAAATGTCCAGCAGAGAATTCAATCAAACGCTGATAGTTATAACTCACAATACCATTATAGCGAAGAAAGCAGAGAGAGTGATTTCCATAGTAGACGGAGAAATTCAATAGATGTTTTATAGTAGATAAAGGTGATACATATGAAAAATAAAGTAAAGGCAGTACTGATGGATACGGGAGTTGATAAAAATCACGAATATTTGAAAGATAATATAATAGGAGGAATGTCTTTTAGCTGTGATGATGAATATATAACGGCGGATGATAATTATGAAGATAAAAACGGCCACGGGACTTCCTGTGCCTCCGTTATAAAGAGAGAATTCAAGGATGTGGAAATATTTGCGGTGAAAGTCCTTGATGAAAAGGGAAGGACAAACATACAGATATTAGAAGAAGCCTTAAAGTATTTCTTGGATAAGAATTTCAGGCTTATAAATTTGAGCTTGTCGGTTATAGAAAATGAAGAAGTGGAAGACTTGTACGGAATATGCGGGAAGCTGAAAGAAAAAGGCAAGATAATTGTATGTTCCCTTGCAAACGGATTTGAAAAAAGTTATCCTGCTTCCTTTGATAATGTTATAGGTGTTAAGGGCTTTATATTGGAAGATGAAAACTCTTTCTGGTACAGCAAAGATAAAGATATCCAGTGCATCATGGACAATAACCCGTATATGAACTGCAAACCCGATAATTCTTACAGCCTGTTCAGAAAATACAACAGTGCATTTTGTATTCAAGAAAGAGAGTGAATAATAAACATGGTTGAGAGTATGAAATTATCTTTAAAGTATATAAAGAAATTTTCCACAAGAACCTTTGCGATATCATTAAGCATCATATTAAGTATGCTTTTGATAGTAGGTGTGGGGATTTTATCCCAGAGTGCAAAAGTTTTGGAAGTTGAATATCTTAAATATGATAATGGAAATTTTCATGTAGTATATTCAGAAATAAACAAAAAACAGTTAGAAGAAATAAGAAACACAGAAGGTATAAAGAATATAGCTGTTAAATCATTTTATGATGGATTTAATTATAATGACATTCTATTTATTAGTTTGAATTGTGTTGATGAAAATTATCTTCCTATAAATAATTCCAAAATTATAAAGGGCAGGCTTCCTAAAAATGAAAATGAAATAGCTTTAGAAACATGAGTTATAAGTAATTTGGGAATTAAACCAGATTTGAATCAAACTATAGATGTGAAACTGGAAAACAGAAACGAACGGAGACAGTACAAACTTGTTGGGATAATTGAAGATATAGTCCGAAACAAAACCGCAGGAGTAACTGAAGGCATAGTAGGTAGATCTTCTGAAGAAACGAATACAAATGGATTAAAAGCCTATGTAGAATTTAATGAAAATGTAAATATAATGAATTCTACAAATAATCTTTCAAAGAAAATAGGTTTAGATAAAGATCATATATATAAAAATAAAATGCTTATAGATGTATTAAATCAGACGGGAAAGATAGATAGAAATATGTTATTTTTTTCTATACTTGTATCTTTTGTATCTGCTATTGTAATATACAGCATTTTTAATATATCAATGTATCAGAGAATAAAAGATTATGGAATAATAAGGGCAATCGGAGGAAGTAAGGCTCAGATATTTAAGCTTATACTGTCAGAATTGTTGATAATATCTTCAGCAAGTATACCAATTGGTATATTGGTAGGAATTTTAAGTGCCAAGGGACTCGGCTCGATATTTGGAAAGTTGTTTACCGAATTTGAAATAAGTAACCTTAAAATAATTATACCAAAAGAGATAATATTATTGGCAGTAGTACTTGTATTGATTTTAATAATTATTATATCTGCGTGGATATCATCAAGAGTATTAAAGATATCACCAGTAGAAGCCATATCTAAAAATTTTAAAAGTAATAAGAAAAGCACAAAATCAATTTTCTCTGTGAATGTACTGTCTAAATTTATATCATTTAATAAAATACTTTCATTTAAAAACATAGAAAGGGATAAAAAAGGCGCTTTAATAACCGTATTATCTATGACAATGGGAAGCATTCTTTTTATGGTTTCAAGTTATTATGGAAATATACAACAACAGCAAATAAATGAAAAATTAAAAATAGGGAAAATGTATGATGATTATAAATTAGTTACAAATGGCAATCTTGATATGAATGCCGGACTTAGCAAAGATGAGGTAAAAAAGCTGAAAAATTTGGAGGGAGTAAGAGAAGTAGTTTCCTACAAGACATTATACGGAAGAATATTTTTAGACAAAGATATTATTTACCAGAATTTTATAGAGTTTTTAAGGGACATGAACAGAAAAGAGGAAGGTACTATGATATTTATAAAAAAAGATGAAAAAAGTTCCAAAATGGTAATGGTAAGTACTTTGTGGGGACTTAATGATGAGTCTTTAAAAAATCTTGACTCGAAATTATTGGAAGGAAATGTTGATTTAACCAGGATGAAGAAAAAACCTGTTGCCATACTGTGTACCCCTTTTAAGGGAAATAGAAAGATAATAGATGCAAATGTTGGAGATACCATAAGAGTTTCTTTCAGAAAAGACGGAGAGCCAGTAAAAGGATTTTGGACTATGGAAGATGAAGGAGAATATGTGGAACAAGAATTTTTAATAGGAGGGATAATTACTTATGATGATTTTCCCACTTCTGATGACTATTATTCAGCTTATGGGTTAGGAGCAGATATGATTGTGTCAGAGAATATTTTTGATAAGCTAAGCGGATTTAAACCTTATAGAATAATAACAGTAAATAAGGAGAAAGGTTATGACAATAGAGGGCTTGAAAAGAAAATTATTAGTATAGCAAGGCAAGGAAAAGGAGTTACGGTAAGGGATTTTACTACTCAGAGAAAAGAAATGAATAAATATGGAGAAACGAAAATGACATTTTTATATGTTATATCATTGGTGCTGTTTATAATAAGCATGTTTAATATAATAAATAACATAAGCTATAGTCTGATATCAAGGACAGGAGAATTCGGAATGATAAGAGCTGTAGGGCTTACAAATAAAGAATTCAGACAGATGATAAGAACGGAAGGGATATTCTATGGAATGGTTTCAAGTATATTTTCACTAATAATAGGGATATCTATAGAGCATAGACTTTATGAGTATCATATATGGTCAATTGAAAACCCGAGATTTATTTTACAGTGGAAGACTTATGTTTTAGTAGTATGTGTAAATATACTTATAGGATTGTTATCTACTTATATTCCATCAAGAAAGATAAAAAAATTATCAATAGTCGAATCTATAAATGCTGTGGAGTAGAGAATTCATGAAAGAAGGGCTTAATTAAAGGCTGTAAAATTAAATAAGACCTATTAGAAGTATGATAATAATATTATTATAGATTATCGTTTTAATACTCATTTTTAGTTTATCCAGATTCGGATTTTTTCCTTACGGCACAGATAATGCATTTCTCATAAGAGCGAATAGAATTATAGAAAGAGCTAAAATTATAATAAGTCAGTAAGGAAAGATATGCTATATTTTCGTTGACATTTTTGCTCTTCTAATATATTCTTGGACTAAGAAATTAATAATATTAATAAAGAGTAATTAATTTAATAGATAAAATCAGGAAAACGATTTATTACATTAAAATAAATATTTAGAGTCGTGAAAAACAAAAAAGATACAGGGGGTATATCATATTATAAGGAGGTATTGTAATGAAAAAAAAGACAGGAGCTTATATTACTTTTGCTGCAATTATATTGGCTGCTATGCTATTTGATTTTAGTGGTAAGGGTTTTTCTTTGAGACAAGATAGTACAGTTACAGAAATTGGTTCGTATACTATAGACCAACTGACAAAAGCAGTACAAGAAAATGACGTGAATCTTGTAAACAAAATAATAAAGAGTAAATCCGTAGATATTAACGGAAAGGATTCGGAGGACAAATATCCTATAGAAACGGTACTTGTAATGGGCAACTGTGATATGGCAAAGATTTTATTGGAAGCAGGAGCCGATCCCTATGTTACAACTTCCGACGGAAGAACAGTATATGACATTGTAATGAAAGGAGATAATAAATATTTAAAGGAAATTTTTAGGGAATATAAAAAATAGAGAAGAAATAAGAACAATAAGGTCCGCATATTTTGAAGGTGCGGGCTTTTTTTATTGTTACCAATAAATGCTATAACAAAATTGCACCATCTGATGTGAAGAAAAGCAATCTTTATAAACACATAGCTTTGATATATTATAATATACAGAAATACATGTAACGCATGAAAATTATAAATAGTAAACATATTGCACCATAGAAAGGGAGAAAAGGTTATGTATGTTTTAAATGAAAGGCAAAGTGCTATAATAATGGACTTAGTCAAATCGAGGAATCCTGTTACGGCAAAAGCTCTTTCTTTTAAATACAACGTAAGTATCAGAACTGTCCGCTATGATATTGAAATTGTCGAGAAATGGCTTTATGAAGGAAAGTTTAACTTTGTGAGAAAACATGGGACAGGTATGTGGTTAAACGTTACCGATAAGGAAAGAGAAAATATAAGAATAAAACTTCACGGCACAGACCCTTATGTTAAATTTTTTTCTAAGGATGAGAGAAAGAAGATAGTTATTAAAGAACTATTGAAAAGTTTATCTCCTGTTAATAGCGAATATCTTTGTGAGAAAACCGGAGTGAGCAAGACGACTTTACTGGAAGACATGAGGGAAGTCAGGGAGATGTTAAGCAGAAAGGGAGTTTTTGTGGAAGGGAAACCCGGTATAGGATATGTACTTGAAGGAGATGAAAAAGATATCAGAAAACTTATCAGCCAAATTTTGCTATCGGATTTTGACAGATTTGAATTGATAGATATATTAAATGAGATAAGTTCTTCGAGGCAGATAGACCTTAATGACATTAAGAAAGATTTGAATTTGGCTCATAATATTAATATCGAAGATATAAAAGATGCAATAAGTTCAAGCAAAAAAATTTATGATTTTTATATACCTGACAGTTCGTATATTTCCCTGATAGTTCATATTGCCATCGCGGTGGACAGACTATTAAGCAATCAGGAAATTAAATTGTCCGCCGAAAGAATAAACCTGCTTCAAAGTTACAAGGAATATAAATTGGCAAAAGAAATATCATTAAATTTAGAGAAAACGTATAATATTTCAATTCCGGAAGCGGAAATAGCAAATATAACTTTTCACCTTATATCGGCTAACCTTAAAATGAATTATTTTAATAATAAAAATATCTATGACTCCAATGATGATTTAATCGACGCGGTCAATAATATGATAAATTATTTAAAAAATAAATTGGTACTTCCGCAAAAGAGTTTGGAAAGTTTAAAGGTTGATTTATTGTCCCACTTAAAATTGACCCTCAAAAAAATAGAACTGAATATCCCTAACGAAAATCCTCTGCTGGAACAGATTAAAGAAAATTACAGAAAATATTATACTTTGACTGAAGAGATTGCCCCTATATTTAAAAGAAGTACTGGTATTACTCTAACAGATGATGAAATAGGATATATTACTTTGCATATTGCTGCTCACGGAGAATTCAACAAAGAAAATATGACGAGAAATGTACTGCTGGTATGTACCACGGGAAAGGGAACAGCAAAAGTATTAAAAGCTAAATTAAAAAGAGATATGCCAGAATTGGTTGTTAAAGATACGGTTTCTATTTTTGATTTGGAGGATGGTAATGTTCCTTTAGAAAACATAGATTTTATTATAAGTACTTTCCCGGCATCGGATATAAAGGTACCTGTAATAGAAGTCAATCCAATTATTACAGAGAAAGATATTTCGAGAATCAGAAGCCGTATATACGGGGAAGACTACAGAGTCATGCCTTATATGTTTACGGAAGACGATTACCTGCTGGATTCTTTAATGAGCGTAGTGAATAAATATGTTGATTGTGAAGATCAATATAAGTTAAGAGATGAATTAGGTTATGTAATGGAATTTATAATAAATCATTCCTCCGGAGATAAGGTTTTCAATAATTTCAGTTTAAATAAATCGTCTGAAAATATAGCCTTGATTATGGCAGATATAGGAGAAATGTTGGAAGAATTAAAGGAATATTTAAAAGGTGAAGAAAGTTACTCGAAAATTTGGGGCTTGGCTATACACTTAATAATGGCTATACCTCGTTGGAACAGTAAAAAGGGGAAAAACTATGATGATTTCTCCAAAGATATCATGACAGAGAAGGAAGGAAAGATATATAAAGTTGTATCGCATTATATAAATAAAATAGCTGATAAATATAATATATTTATTCCGGAAAATGAAATTATTTCCATTGTTAAATATTTTGAATAGAGGAGGTAAGAAATTGGATTATAAACAGGTTTTAATAAAAGGAGCAAAGCTGTTGGATTTATCGGAGAAATACAGATACGTAAAAAAGGATGTTCTCATAAAAAACGGTATAATTAATTCTATTGAAGATGATATACCGTATCTTTCAAATATGAAGTTAATCGATGGAAAAGGATATAATCTTTCTCCCGGGTTCATAGATATTCATACTCATGTATATCCTGAGAAGACAAGCCTTGGAATAAAAGCCGATACCGTAGGAGTATATAATGGGGTTACTTCTTTGTTCGATGCGGGAAGTCAGGGCCCGGTCAATTTTGATGATTTTCGCCAAAACGTTATATTGAAAAATATAACGGACGTATACGCTTTCTTAAATATTGCAAAGACCGGGTTGGAAAAAGAAAGATATGAGATAGCGGATTTATCCAATATAGATTTAGATATGGTGAAAGACGTTTATTACAAAAATAAGGATTTTATAAAGGGAATAAAGGTAAGAGCCAGTGCCAGCTGTGTAGGAGAATTGGGAATAAAGCCTGTAGAATTGGCAAAAAAGGTGTCAAAGGAGCTTGGTATTCCTCTTTTAGTCCATATAGGGAATCGTCCTCCTGATATAGATGATGTTTTAAATTTGCTGGAAAAAGGAGATATAGTTACTCATACCTTCCACGGCAAACCAAAGGGAATATTGGAAAACGATAAGATAAGGCCATCATTTTTAAGAGCACGAGACAGAGGCGTTTTATTTGATGTAGGCCACGGCACTTCAAGTTTTAATTTCAACGTTTTCAGAAAAGCCTTTGATGAGAAATTTTATCCTGATTTAATAAGTACAGATATTTATAAAGATAACTATAATGGTCCGGTTTTTAGTTTGGAGCAGACAATAAATAAACTTATCGGCATGGGAATGACTATAGAAGATTGTATTTATAAAGTTACTTATGTTCCTGCAAGACATTTAGGATTAGATAAGGTGGGAAGTTTAAAAGTCGGATTTAAAGCTGATTTAACCTTATTTAGGATAGAACAAAAAGAAAGGACTTATGTGGATTCGGAAAAAAATTTGTTGAAGACTTCAAAAGGTATAGATATTGATTATGTATTAAAAAACGGAGTTTTAATTGAATCAGGGAAAAATTAGGAGGCCGCTGTTATGGAAATATTAGACGAACTAAGAGAAAAGCTAAACATTAATGACGACGAATACAAAGAAATGGAAAATATAATTAAAGGTATGGAGAAAGTTCTGAATACCAAAGGTATTTACTTTAATGATCAACTGAAAATAGGATTTTATTCTCATATGGTCAGCTTTGTAAGGCGGTTGAAAAACAAAGAATTGGTTACAGACGCAGATTCAAGTTCAGTATTATCTCAAATAAAGAAAGAAAATATGGATTTAGCGTCTGACCTTATAAAGCCTCTGTTTAAAAAATACGGCGCTGATTATAACAAAGAGGAAATAATATTGATAGCTATTTATATACAAACGGCAAGTAAAGATTAAACTTTATTTTTACAGATAAAAATTACTAAAGATATTTATGGAGGAGGTTAAAAATATGGGGAAACAAGTAGTGGTTGTAATCGGAGATAGACTTGGAAAAGGACAAAAAGTAGCTAAAGGGGTAGAAGCTTCAGGAGGAAAGGCTATCTGTATTCCGGGAATGGGTGCTGATATGAAAGTCGGAGACGTAATGAAGGAAAATAATGCAGATTTCGGTATCAGCTTTTGCGGAAGCGGTGGAGCAGGAGCCTTGATGGCTTCAAATAAATACGGCTTTAAGGCAATTCACCATCTCAGAAGTATAGAAGCGGGAGTTACGGCTATAAAGGAAGGATATGAAGTTTTAGGTTTTGGTTTTATGGATAGGGAGGAGCTGGGACAGAAATTAGCGGAAGAATATATCAAAATCCATAATAAAAAGGAGTAATAAATATGGAGAAAAGACAGTGTATGAAGGAGGTTGAAAAAAATTTAACCATAACTGCTCAGGGAAATTCCATAAAAACGGCTTACGGAAATATATTTTCTATATTGAGGAAGAAAGTTTACAGTGAAGTGGAAGGCCTTATTATTTATATGGAACCTTTAAATGTCTATGAATTGGAAGTTAAGAAACATTCTTATACCGAGAAGTTTTTAGGACTGTTTATGCCGAGGGAAAAGAATAACTGTGAGGTTACGGCAGAAATAGTTGTAAAAATAAAATATATTCAATGTTGAGGAGGTTAAAAGATGATAGGAATAATAATTAAATCCATTATTATCGGAGCAGTCGGCGGCGGAGCAATAGCTGCAGGTGCTTCAAGAATGTTCTATGCACCGGAAATTCAATCTATGGGCGCTTTCAGAACGTTGGGGGAATTAAATGCTTGTAAAGGAGATGCAGTTACCCACTTTTCCTTCGGCCTCGGCTTCTTTTTTAATGCCGCGGCCTCGGCAGTAGGTGCAGGAGCCTTGACTCAAGATGTATTTCACAGAATAATTCCGAACTGGGCGGCAGGAGTACTTTTATTGAAAAATAAATCGGTGAAAGAAACTTTAGAAGATCCGGCTAAAATGTTTATTTCCGGTTCGGTAATCGGAGCAGTAACGGTTTTATTCATGAATACCATAGCTTCGGTTATACCTAAAGTAGCGGCAGTAACGGCGAAAAATATTCTCGGACCAGCATCGGATCTGATGATTAATCCCATAATGCCTATAATATTTTGGTTGGCTGCATTGGATTCAGGCAAGATTACAGGAATATGGGCTACAATTCTCGGGGGATTTTCCCATATGATTATGGGAAATGCGGTACCGGGATTGGTCCTTGGGATATTGATAGGGCAATCAGTGGAATCAGGCGGGTATAATAAATCCGTTAAGATTATGATAGGAGTTGTTACGGTTCTTTTTGTTGTAATAGCGTATTTCAGAGGATTTTTTGATAAACTGGTAGGAATATTTTAAAGGAGGGGAAATGATATGGAAAAAGCTAATAATAGTTTTATGAGTAAATTCAGAAGTTTTTTGTTAAAAGATTCGACTTTTCCGTTGTTAGTGGCTTTAGCCGCCGCAGCTATTTTTGCCGGCACTCATATGTATGTTACTCATGGAGTTGGGGCCTTTAATGAAATATATATAGTCCAAATGCTTGATGAAGGCCTTCAAAAAGGTGATTATGCAGCAGCGGCGGCCTTTTCAACAGGATTTTTGATAGCAAGAATATTAGAGGGTCCGTTGGTTGGAGTATTGGATATTGGAGGTTCCTTATTAACAGGTGTTGGTATAGGAATTCCAGCTCTAATGCTGGCTTCCGGTATAAGAGGACCTATTGACAATTTTGGACTGGCTTTGATTACCGGAGGATTGATAGGATTAGCCATAGGAATAATAGTGATTGGTATAAGAAAATTGATGCCTAAAGGAATATCCTCTTCGGGGACAGATATAATGATTGGAGCCGGAAATGCAACGGGAAGATATTTAGGCCCTCTTATTATAATATCTTCAATATCTTACAGTATTCCTGCGGGTATAGGGGCTTTTATAGGAGGGGCTATTTTTTATAAAATAGACAAGCCCATTGCCGGAGGAGCAATATTAGGGGCAATGATATTGGCAAGTTTCTTCCCGATACCTGTTTAATAGACTAAAAAAGAGAGGAGAAATTATATGAGTATTTACAAAGATATGGGACTAAAAGATATAATAAATGCAAGCGGTAAGATGACTGTTTTGGGATGTTCTACTCTTGACAGAAGGGTATCCGATTATATGAGAGAAGCTTCCGACAATTTTGTTGAAATGGAAGAACTGATTAATAAGGCAGGAGAAATAATTGCCCGCTATATAGGAGCGGAGGACGTATGCGTAACGGTAGGTGCAGCGGCAGGAATAGCCATATCTGTGGCAGCAATATTAACAGAAGGGGATTTGGACAGGATAGAAAAATTACCCATATTTGAAAGTGATAAAAAAAATATAATTATACAGAAAGGTCATGTTGTAAATTTTGGGGCACCTATAGTCCAAATGATAAAATTAGGGGGAGGAAATCCGATAGAAGTCGGACAAGCCAATAAAGTAGAGAAATACAATATAGAGAATAATATTAATGAAAATACAAAAGCCCTTTTGTATATTAAATCTCATCACTGTGTTCAAAAAGGGATGGTGTCCTTAGAAGATATGATAAATATAGGTAAAAAACATAATATACCCGTTATAGTAGACGGAGCCGCGGAAGAAAATTTGAAAATCTATTTACAGAAGGGGGCAGATTTAGTTATCTACAGTGGGGGAAAGGCTTTAGCCGGACCTACATCAGGGTTCATTGCAGGGAGAGAAGATTTAATTGAAAACTGCAAACTTCAATATAAAGGTATAGGCAGAGTAATGAAAGTAAGTAAAGAATGTATTGCAGGATTGATTAAGGCTGTGGAAATTTACTTCACCGACGACCATAAGGCAAAAGCTCAAAAACAAAAAGAAAAGATGGAATGGTTAATGGATGAAATAAATAAAATAGAGGGTTTTTCATCTGTTATAGAAAAAGATGAATCAGGAAGGGAAATATACAGACTTAAAATTTCCGTAATACGAGAAAAATTAAATATGAGTGCAGAAGAAGTAATCAAATATTTAAAGAACGGAGACCCTTCCATATTTACGAGAAACCATTATTCAAATATAGGAATAATTTATATAGACCCACGGCCCCTTAATGAAGGAGAGGAAAAGATAATATTAAACAGATTTATAGGAATCGGTAAAATAGGGAAAGAAGGAAAGAAATAAATGAAAGGTAAGATAAAATTTTATAAAGACAAGATTGCATTAAATTTATTAGCAAGAGATGTAAAAAATGCCTCCGATATCAATGATACTTTAGAAGGACATGAAATTATCGGAGTACTTTCCGATAGGTTTGATAAGGTAGAAGATGGAGTTAAATATGTAAATGAAATGCTTAAGTATGTTTCTGCTGTTTCCGTAGGATTGGGGAATGGAAACCCCAATCAATGGGAAATGGCGGCAGAAATAGCCAAAGAAACGGATTCCGGTCATGTTAATCAGGTTTTCCCCACGGCAGGGTATACTCAAGGATTGTTAGAAGGTTCCGGAGCAAATAATACTTTAGTAAATGCTCTTATCAGTCCTACAGGAACAGTTGGCAAAGTAATAATTTCAACTGGACCTTTCAGCAGTAAAAATAACATTGTTGTAGACATAGATGATGCTTTACTGATGTTGAAAGACTGCAAAATAAAATCCGTCAAATTTTATAACATTCATGGGCTTAAACATATTAAAGAACTAAAAGAAGTGGCGAAAGCTTGCGTCAGAAATGGAATCCCTGTGATTGAACCGACAGGAGGAATAGATCTGTCAAATATTTATGAGATAGTCAGAGTGTGTGTGGAAGCAAAGTGTGAAAAGATAATACCTCATGTCTACAGTTCTGCTGTGGATAAGAAAACTGGCCTTACGGATTTAAATATAGTTAAAAATTTATATGATGAAATAAAGAGGGTAGTTTAATATATAAATAAAATATTAGTGCCATGAACTAACTTGTTAAACCCTGAGAGACTGTACAGAAACATATTTATATAATAATGCATTAAACCGACTTTCCGTACAGTCTTTAAGGGTAATTTATCCATTTCTACTTAGCCTGTTGTCCCCATATATTATATTCCTATTTCTTGCATTTTTGTTTACGAGGAACCTTTTTGATGAGGCAAGTAACGAATTCATCTGTGAATCCCGGAGAAATCCTGCAACAGTAAATTCTTTTCCGCATATAACAACCTGCTCTCCCACTTTTGCACTGCCATCTTTCATGTAGGATATGGGAATGTAGATTTCTCCAGGGGATACTTTTATAACTTTCCCGTCAAGGTCAAGGAGATAATCGAATTTTTCACTCTGTGTACATAAGCCGTTATCCTGAACACTATTTGCAAGTGAGTTTTTTCCAATTATAATCTGTGCGCCATCAATGTTGAGAAATTCAAGTACCTGGAATTCATCAACATTGCCGTTTTGTTCTGCAAAGGCCCCAAGCTGTGAAATATCAATTTCTCCTGAGTGCATCTGCATAAAATGCGGAGTTTTTGCTTGTTCCATTTTTAAAAGAATTTTTCCATTATTTATTGCTGTTTTCATTTTTTTTATCAAACATCTGCATAATATCCGTAAGACTTCCTTTTTCAGCGCTAAGGAGTCTTCCCACGTTGAAAATAAAAGCCTGTATACGTAAAGCCCTTTCTTCTTTTGTCATTTCAACCATATCATTATCAAAAATAGTATTCGTATATGCAACGATCATTTCCTTTAACAATCATATTATTAGTCGTAATCTTATTTAGCATTAATTATAAAAGGAAAGGGACTTTTGAGGAATTGGTATTAAAGGAATATTTGGAGACTTCTAAAGCTAAAGATTTTGATCAGATTGTTTTTTGGGCTGATGATTTTCATAAAACGGAAAACGATGCTGACAAGATTGATGAAATACTGAATAAATTTAACAGCCTTCAGGGAACGGAATACAAAGATGGTCCCAATGCTTGGTTCCTTTATACCATCTTTTTAAAGAACAGTACTACCGGTGAATCTTTAGCCGTTTCCGTAATGGAGGATAATTGGCTGTGGATTCATGAGGATGTACTTTCCATAACTGAAAATAAAAAAGACAACATAACCGAGATGAAATACGTAAGGACAGAAAAATATTTTAAAGTTACAGATGGAAATATAGATTATGATTATTTTGCTACTCTGATGAATTCTATTGATGAGTAAGGCAAATAGTTGAAAGCATATGACAATATATAAAATTGTATAAAAACTATCAGTACAATGATATGGTGAACGGCATCATAGACATGGAGATTTTGATAGAAAATATAAAATTTATGATATAATAATAGCAGAAAAGAGTGTTCAATATGAAAGAAATTGATACATTGCCTCCAAAGTTATTAAAGGAAATAGCTGATTATATAAGCTATGTAAAGTACAAATATGGAATAAATGATCAACCTATAAAAATAGATGAATTTACATTAGTAAGTGAAAAGAGCCTTGCAAAGGATTGGCTGAAACCTGAGGAGGACGAGGCATGGAAAGATTTGTAAGAATAGTATATAGTATGGCATCATCATGTCTCATCTAATAAAATTAAATATATTTTTAACTTAATGGGAAAAGTTACGGCGGCAACCTCTTTATGCCGCCGTTTGCTGTTGTATAAGCAAAAAACAAATGATAGCTTTAAATTTTGTTTCAAAACTGCCGTTTAAGCTTGATGCTTGCAATAGGCGTGTACAGCCATCAAAAGGAAAATTGGAATTTCAACTGCTGCGGATACCAGTATGACATCAGGCGTCCAAAGGCTAATTTGGCCAATATGCAAGTAGTTAAGGTCAGTCAGCTGATATAACAGATTATTCCTCATGCCAACTCCTGCTGATGGCAAAATAGAACTAATCCAGTTTTCACCCACGGCTGAATACGCAAATATGGGAAGCAAACACGATACAAAGGCAATCAGGATTACAGTCAGCGAGTCTTTGCATTTAGCTGACAGAAATAATGTGAAGCTGACCGTTGCAAGTAAAGAAAGTAAGCCGCCGACCGCTATAACAACTTGCAGTTGTCCGAGATTAAGAGCCGGGAGGCTGATAGTAGAGAATAACATTTGTATGGATGTTTTCATGCACTCCGTCCCAAAGGCAAGATCGGAAATGAGTAAATGTAAAAGGATACATACAACGAAAGTTACAACAAAAATCGTTAAAGCGGCCGCTACTTTCATAATTGCCAACCGGAAACGCCCATGCTTTGTGCAACGCAAAATACTGTCAGAGCCTGTCTGATATTCACTTGAAAATGTAGGTGCGGCAATAGCGGTACAAAGAATGACACATACAAAAATGAAAAATTCAATGTAATCAAAGGCATCCCTTGAATATCCGGCATATAACTGAAAAGGTGTTTTTACCTCTGCGTATTTTTTCACGGCCTTCTCTTGTGCAACTGATCCCTTTTGCTCTAATTGCATGTAATCTTTTAGGTGCTGCACAGTTTGCTCATAAAAGCGATTAAATTCGTCCGGAGAAATATCCTTTAAATCTGCCGCCATACCGGTTTTGGGGTCAGCAAACGCTTCTCGCACTCCTCTTCCTAAAAGTACGCTGATTGGAGAAATCTTTTCCGTATAGACATCAAACGGAAAATTTTCACTGTCAACGTCTCCATATTGGGAAACAGTGCTTTGATATGTTTTTAAGGCAGCTTTGAGCTTTTCGGGCGTGACTTTACCATTATGGACGGAACGAATCGATTTTTTATAGGCAATCGCCTTCAAACCATTTAATTCAACAATTTTCCCGTTATCGTCTTGATAATTGATGGATTCAAACATTACGGGAAGCCAAGCCATTGCCGCAGCCATTACTAAAGTAATAAGCAATAGAATCATAATGCGGCGTGATTTCAACACACGTTTCATTTCCAGCCAATAGATACGCATATGTTATTTTTCCTCCTTTCCAATATCATCTTGTGGGAATAACCACAAATACAAATCTTCTAAGCGCGGGGAAGCCATAACCGAGTTGCTTACTTTTGGTTCATCGGCCAAATAGCGAATGGATACTTGATTGTTGTCCTCGCCGCGCTGGTTGATAATACGCAACTGCATTTCATACATCGGCAGTTTGTCGGCAGGCACTATGCAAGTCCAGACTTTTCCCACGACTTGCTTCACTAATTCGTCCGTTGTGCCGACATCAAGAATTTTACCGGCTTTCATAATAGCATTTTGGGTGGCGATGTACTCAATGTCAGATACAATATGGGTCGATATGAGAACAATGCGGCTATGGGAAAATTCCGAAATGAAATTGCGGAAGCGAACCCGCTCGCCTGGGTCAAGGCCGGCAGTCGGTTCATCCATAACAAGGATTTTGGGGTCGTTCAACACCGCTTGTGCAATTCCAACCCGGCGCCTCATTCCCCCGGATAGTTTTACGATTTTTTTGTTTTTTGCATCAGAAAGGGTGAGGGTATCCAATAGACTATCAATTTTTTTTCTTGTTGTTTTTGTCGGTACGTCCTTAAGGGCAGCAACATATTCCAAATAATCTTTAACAGTAAAATCATGAAAGAAGCCAAATTCTTGCGGCAAAAATCCAAATAGATTTCTGTATTCTTCCCCCATAGTATGAATATTTTTTCCATCATAAAGGACTCTACCGCTGGTCGGTTTCATAATGTCTGCAATCATCAGCATCAACGTAGTTTTACCGGCCCCGTTGGCACCAATCAGGCCCCATACACCCGGCGTAAGGCTCAGGCAGACATCATCAACGGCGGTTTTATCCTTAAACTGTTTGCTAAGGTGTTCAATCGTCAGTTCCATGTCATTTCTCCTTTTCTTCTATTACAAAAGCAAACGCCCTTGTTCAATACATATTGTACTGAGCAAGAGCGTTTGAAACTTTAAGATGAACCGAATAAATTCCTAAGAAAATCCTAACATCGAATTAATGTTTTCCTAAGTCATAGTTGGCAGTGACACGGTAAACGTGACGGTATCATTTTCACTATGAGCGGAAATTTCTCCCCCGTGTAAATGGACTATTTCTTCTGCAATAGACAAGCCAAGTCCCGCTCCCCCTGTATCTGATTTGCGGGCTTCATCTAAACGATTGAATTTCTCAAAAATAGCAGATAGTTGATCAGAAGGGATCGTCTGTCCATGGTTTTCAAATGTAATAACGATTTTATTTTTGTTCACTTTTGCGGAAATAATAATTTCCGTATTAGGATAACTATATACAACAGCGTTTTTCAGAATGTTGTTGAACACTCTGGCTAACTTTTCTGAGTCTGCATAGACTGTCAAATTTTCATCTGCATGGAGAGTAGCATAATTTCCCTTGGCAGACAATATGGGATAAAATTCATCGATCAACTGTACGAGCATATAGTATAAGTCTACATTCTCTTTGGTTATCTTGATTTGTTGCGCATTGTATCGTGTAATTTCAAAAAATTCATTGATGAGCTTTTCCAACCGTTGTGCCTTTTTTAGTGCAATACCTACATATTTTGCCTTTTGTTCAACCGGAATATCGGGTGATTCATCAAGTAAACTTAAATAACCGATAATGGAGGTCAACGGTGTCCTAATATCATGAGCCAGATACATCACTAATTCATTCTTTTTGTTCTCTGTTTCTTTTACCGCCTGCTGACTTAACAGGACAGACATTTTAATTTGGTTCATTTGTTTTTCTATGTTCTTAAGGGGTTCGGATAGCTCTATGGTACTATCGTTTTGCTGATACACAGTTTGGGTAGCATTTATAATTTCCTGTAAATATCCCCAGGGCTTTTTCCAATAGTAATAGAAGATGCAGCAAAAACCAATAATCAGATACAAAAAATAGACCAAGTCAATTCTCAAATGAAACCACCTAAAAAACGGATTTGAAGACTGATTAAACCCATAGTCGGTTATCATGACTAAGGCATAACCAACCAGAGTATAGACTAACAGAGTAATATACAGCCGGAGCCGTAATTTATTTTCTATCGGATGATTTTTCTTAACCAATTTTATACCCCACTCCCCATATCGTTTTAATATATTTGGGTTCGTCTACGGTATCCCCCATTTTTTCACGCAAATGCCGGATATGAACAGTGATTGTGTTATTGCTTTTGCTGTAATATTCATCATGCCATATCTCATGAAATAATTCTTCGGCGCTTACTACGGTTCCTTTGCGTTCAAGCAAAATACGAAGTATGGAAAATTCCGTAGGGGTCAACGAAATAGGCTCTTCATTTAGCAGGCATTCATAGGTCTTTATATTTACTTCCAAGCCAAAATAGGAAAGAATCGGACTTATATCAGTTCCCTCTTTGAAGGAATTGTATTTTTTGTACCGGCGCAACTGTGCCTTTACTCTGGCAACCAGTTCAAGAGGGCGAAAGGGCTTTGTAATATAATCGTCAGCCCCTAAAGTTAAGCCTGTAATTTTATCTGTTTCCTCATCTTTGGCAGTCAACATAATCACCGGGAAAGTATATTGTTCGCGAATTTTCCGGCAAAGGGAAAACCCACTTATGTTCGGCATCATAATATCCAGAATGGCAAGGTCAAGTTCTTCTGTTTCAATGCAGGTTAAAGCATCTTTAGCAGAATAGAACTTGTAAACAACATAATTTTCATTTTTCAAATAGACTTCTATTAAGTCCGCAATCTCATATTCGTCATCAACGACAAGAATTTTATCGTTCATGGAATAACGCTCCTTTCTGCCATAGCTAAGTATATTATACCAGAATAAGTTTCCACAATTATGAATTTTAACATAAGAATTTACTAAGATTTTCATAAGATAGCAAAGTTATTTTTGTATTCATATAAGGAACAGAGCCGTATGGGATTTTGATACCAAACTTCTATATTTCTATCATATTTGTAATTGTAGCTAAGAATTCATCATAATCATTGCAATTTATTAATTTCTGTACATTTTTAGGTTCTGATAATACTTCAATTAAAATATCAAAGACATCTCTAAAGGTGGAACGATCGGTCTCACTTATTCCTATAAGTACAATGATATTAACATATTGATTTCCCCACTTCATGGGTTTTTCGTTGATTACCATGGATATAAAGGATTTATAAGCATTATGCTTTAAAGAGTGCGGCACAGCTACTAAATTATTAAAGGATGTAGGTGACATTTTTTCTCTTTGCTCTACCTCTTCATAGAACTCAGGATTTGCATATTTCAAGGCAATGACTTCATTTGTCAAATTTTTAATCATTAAATGTTCATCCTTTAAATAATAATTTCTTTTAAATAAAGTACTGCCGAATAAAGATTTCAAATACCCCTCAATTTTTTTTGCTTCTTTGCTCTTTTTATCATAGTTAGTTTAGAATTTATATTACTTACATCTTCATCACTTATAAATGGTGAAACTACTATTACATTATCATCATCGGATATTATTGGTACACATGAAATTATCATATCGGTTTTAATTTCTTTTAAACAGAAATTGTTTATAGAAACCATATTGATTATTTCTAAACTATTTTCAAAGATTTTTCTAATTTTATTATAAGCCTTTAGATGAGTATCATAATAATCTAAGTATACAAATACAGCCGTAACTTTTTTATTAAAGCTGTTATTTTTCTCTATTTCAGCACCAATGTGTATTGCAATAAAGGCTATTTCATCTTCAGATATATAAACATCTTCATATCGCTGTAATTCCAATGCAATAAAGACTGCAATTTCGTATATTAAAGGGTATGCCTCTTTAATCTTTGCAGTTAAAGGATTTTTTGTATACATACCGTTATATGTTCGTATCATCAAATTACGGATATGTATTGTAAATTTAGGCAGAAATTCATCGTCAAAAATATCAAATGAAAAGACCTCTTTTACTTTTTCAATAGCTTGCTTTGCTATATCTATATATTTACCTTCAATGAAATCCTGTATATTGTGTGAATTCACTAAAGAATAATTTATTTCCGAAGTGTAGCTTGAAATGGTTAGTGTTAAATAATAAAATTCGGATTCATTCATTGTAATACCGTAAGAATTATTTAAATACTTTTTGATTTCATCTGCAACTTTAGCTTCCTTAGTGTTTTGAATTTTTTCCATTTGAATATCTTCAGCAATATTTAATCCTTGCCTGATTCTTTGAACCATAACTATCAAATGGAGTGTTATATTGTTTAAGGCATAATCGTTGACAAATAGATTATTTTTGTTTAGAATCTTGTGAATTGAGTTTCTTATATTATTGTATTCAGTACTGTTTAATTCCATAGAAAACATAGCAAGAGCTTTCGTCGGAGTGAAATTTTCCGAACTTTCATTGTTTACAATGTATCTTATCATCTTTCTTTTATCTCTTTCAAGTCCAGACAGATAAAAATCCATTGAATTATTTTTTTTAATTACTATACTAAAATTTTTAAAAAATGCCTGCAAACTATTTATATCAGCTAAAATAGTTTCTTCGCTGACAAAAAGATCTGAACTAAGTACAAACAAGTTATAACCTTTAGGATGGGTTATTAATTTATTTCTAATAAAATTTATCCTTTGCTGAGGCGTTTCTACAGTGTTGTATTTATCATTGTTATTTAATATTAAATAGTAATTTTTTTTGTTAATTTTATATCCTCTGGAGGAAGAGAATATTAGCTCGTACCCTTTGTAAGTTGTATTTAGTTGTTTGATATAATTCCTTACAGTTCTTGTAGAAACAGACAGTAATATGGATAGTTCGTCAGAAGTAACCCAATCATTTGTTTTAAGAAGATGTGCTAATAACCTTTTTTTATTTTCCTCCATATTCGACAGCCCCTACTATTTTTTTATTATATCTCAGTATATATAAAATAATTTGACATAACAAATATATTTATTTCCTACCCTTGGGAAATAGAAATACTTGTTATGGGAAATACAATTGAATATTCTATAAATTAAGAGAAGTTAATATGAACAAATAACATAGATGGTTAAAGATCAGAAGGAGGAAAACATGAAAAAAATAAGAGTTTTGTTGGTATGCGGTTCTGGAGCCAGTTCCGGATTTATGGCAGTAAATATCAGAAAAGCGGCAAAAGTCAGAGGAATTGATATTCAAGTTAATGCAAGAAGTGATTCCGAAATAGGAAATTATATTGACGATTGTGATTTGATCTTTGTCGGTCCTCATTTAGAGTGCATGATTGATGAAATCAAAGAATATGAAGAAGAATTCCCTGTTAAAGTTGCTTTAATGAAACCGGAGTACTATTCGACTTTAGACGGAGATAAGGCACTGGATCATATTTTATCGTTATTTAATAAAAATTAAAAAATAAAGGAGGAAAAGGGATGAATAAGTTAATAAATTGGTTAGAAAATTCATTTGCACCGAAGTTGAATAAAATAAGCCATTTTAGTTGGGTTACAATATTAAAAGATTCAATTATGCAGATATTGCCTTTTATTTTGCTTGGTTCGGTATTTTGCGTATTGGCAATCCTTAATGATTATTTTCCGAATCTTCCCAGCTTTTGGACGCCTTTCGGATGGACTATGGGAAAATTATCTTTGTTTGTAGCATTTCTTGTACCGTTCAATTATTGCGAGAAAAAGAAATTACGTAAGCAGAGATTAATCGCTGGTTTGACCGGATTAATATTTTTCTTGATCTGTACTACGCCGGTTATTGTTAAAGAAGGGACTGTAGGTTTTGATTCATCTGCCCTTGGCGCCGGAGGCATGTTTGTCGCAATTGTTACCGGTATTATTACATCATTAATATTTGGTGCATTTGGCAAGTTTTCGTTTTTTAAAGAAGATTCGCCAATACCAGAATTTGTAAGAGTATGGTTTGATCAAATGCTTCCGATTTTTATAGTCGTATGTTTGGGGTGGCTTGTTGTACAAGTTAAAAATATTAATTTATACAATTTGATTTCTAATCTGTTTATGCCGTTGCAAAATGTTTTGAATACTTGGTACGGTTTTATGTTCATAAATTTCTTTGAGTGTTTTATTTATTCCATGGGAATTTCAGGCTGGACACTTACTCCTGTGACTCAACCGGTTAAAATGGCAAGTATTGCGGCAAATCTTGCAATGGTAGCTGCCGGGACAGCTACAGTAGCTAATATGAATTTGTATACGGAAGGAACTATTTATGTTACTTATATGTGGGTAGGCGGAGTTGCGTGTACCTTACCTCTTGTAATCATGTTAATGCGTTCAAAAGTAAAAAAATTAAAAGCATTAGGGAGAGTATGTATCGGATCAAGTATTTTTAATATCAACGAACCCGTAGTATTCGGATGTATTGCATGGAATCCATTATTAATGTTACCTATGTGGTTGCAGGGAATAGTTATATCTCTTCTCACATGGTTCTTTTGTAAGGTTATTGCTTTTGCTCCAATACCAAGGATTCAATTTGAACTATGGTATATGCCGTATCCAATTGGAACCTGGATTTCGACAAGGTCAATTAAAGCAATTTTATTTTTAATTTTGTCTGTTTTTGTGTCAGCGTTAATTTGGTATCCTTTCTTTAAAGTATATGAAAAACAAGAATATAAAAACGAACAAGCAAGTATACAAGAATAAATCAAGATAGGAGCAGATAAAATGAATGAAGAAATGGTTCAGAATGCAATGCAGATTATTCTTCATGCCGGAGATGCAAGGACAAGAGTAGAAAAAGCGCTTATTGCGGTTTCTATATTTGATTTTGAAACTGCGGAAAAAGAAATGGAACTTGCTCAAGTGAAGATTACCGAAGCGCACAAAGTTCAAACCGATGCAATTCAAGATGAAATTCGTGGAACGGCATCTGAAAGTTCATTATTGTTCACACATGCACAGGATACCTTGATGACAATTTACAGTGAGATCAATATTGCTAAACAACTTATTAACATTGCTAAAAGTTTAGATCAACGATTAAAAGTTTTAGAAAAATAAAATATATGAATTTCTAAAATTATTATTTAGAGAAAACGGAGGATAAAATGAAAAAAATACCGGAAGGTTTTCCAAAGGAATTCTTGTGGGGAGGCGCATTTGCCGCCAATCAAATGGAGGGTGCTTACCTTGAAGATAGGAAGGGATTATGTGTATCGGATATCAATGAATTCAGGGATGATATATCAATTGAGAAGAAATACAATAAAGAAATGACAAGAAAATATGTTTTAGAAGCATTAAAAAGCAAAAATAGAATATTTCCTAAACGTACTGGCATTGATTTTTATCATACCTATAAAGAGGATCTGAAATTACTGGGGAAGGACGGATTGGGCTTAAAATCCTATAGAACATCTATCAATTGGGCTAGAATTTTTCCTAATGGAGATGACAAGGAGCCGAATGAAAAAGGACTGAAGTTCTATGACAATTTAATCGATGAAATTATTAAAAACGGAATGATTCCCATGATTACCATGTCCCACTACGAAATGCCGTTAAACTTAACTTTAAAATATAAAGGTTGGTATTCAAAAGAAGTGATTGATTTTTTTTCAAAATATGGGAAGGTCCTTTTAGACAGGTATCATGACCGGGTAAAACATTGGATAATTGTGAATCAGATTAATCTGATTAAGCATGAGTCATTTAATCATCTCGGCGTTGCCGAAGATGCAGTTGAAAATGTTATTGAAGCAAAATATCAAGCAGTGTTTAATGAAATGATTTCCTGTGCTCACATTACAAAGTACTCCCATGATAATTATCCTGATGTGAAGATCGGGATGATGTTTTCCGGAGGTCCGGCCTATCCGGCGTCAGGTAAACCTGAAGATGTTTTTGCTGCGATGAAGCATAATCAGATGGAGTATTTGTATGGAGACGTTTTATTGAAAGGGTTTGTTCCGGGATATGCCTATCATTATTTTAGCGACAATAATATAAATATTGTCATCACAAAAGAGGATGAAGAGATTCTTAGAAATCATTGCGATTTCCTCTCTTTCTCATATTATTATACGATGTTATGCAGCAAAGAAAGTTATGAAAATGGAAATGAAGTTTTTAGAAATCCGGATTTACCTGCCAACCCATGGGGGTGGTCAATTGATCCTTTGGGATTAAGAATTTTATTAAATGAATTCTATGATAGGTACCAATGCCCCATTTATATTACCGAAAATGGGATAGGGCTATATGACAAACTTGAAAACGAAGAAGTGCGAGACACCTACCGCCCTGATTATTATCGAAAACATATAGAACAAATGAAGGAAGCAATAAAAGATGGAGTAGATTTGAGAGGCTATTATGCATGGGCACCCCTTGATATCGTGAGTTGTTCTTCAAGCGAGATGAGTAAACGATACGGGTTTATTTATGTCGACTTAGATGATTATGGAAATGGCTCAGGGAGACGTATAAAGAAAAACAGTTTTGACTGGTACAAAAAAGTAATTGAAACAAATGGAGAAGTTTTATAAAGGGTAAAATATAATTAAATTAATATTGTGTACAAACTTATAAACAAGTTAGGGAAATATAGAACCTAACTTGTTTATTATTAGAATCTAAATATCCTTTATTATTAATCCCTTATTGTTGGCTTGACAACGATTTCTTTATATGTTACCATATATAATGATAAAACGTTTTATCATTATATAATACAAGGAGAATGCTATGAATAATATTGTTATTTTAGGAAGCCTAAATATGGATTTAGTAATTGATATCGAACATTTACCTAAAATCGGAGAGACGATTTGTGGGCAAAATATTTCTTATTTTTTAGGAGGAAAGGGAGCCAATCAAGGGGTATGTGCATCCAGAGTGATAGATGGAGTATCATTAATCGGATGTGTAGGAAATGATTTTTTTGGCACTGTATTGTTAAAACAGCTAAAAAAAGAAAGATTAGATATCTCCGGAGTTAATATTATGGAAGGAATTTCAACCGGTGTTGCTTCAATTTTTAAAACCAGATATGATAACGCAATTGTTACTGTTGCCGGAGCCAATAGCTATTGCGATGTTCAAAAAATTAAAGAACAGACAAATCTTATACGAGATTCAAAAGTGCTATTATTGCAGCTGGAAATTCCAATAGATACTGTTGTTTACGCTATAAAAGAAGCAAAAAGCAGTAATACTAAAGTAATTTTGAATCCGGCTCCTTATCGTAATTTACCTAATGAGCTGATAGATTCAGTTGATTATATCACTCCTAATGAAACGGAATTTGAATATATGTATGGTTCAGAATTTAATGATGATAAATCCCTGGAGAAAGCAATGGTCTGTTGGCAGATGAGCCATCCTAATACCAGGTTGATTGTTACAAGAGGTAGAATCGGAGCTTCCTATGTTAAGGAAGAAATTGTAGCAACATCGGAATCTTTAAAGGTGAATGTTAATGATACCACAGGGGCCGGAGATACATTTAACGGATTATTTGCCTGCTGTATTGCATCGCAGAAGGAATTGGACTATGCAGTTAAATTTGCAACAACAGGTGCATCATTATCTGTTCAATATATTGGAGCCCAAACAGGAATGCCAACTCTAAATGAAATTAATAAATATATGGTTCAAAATGGGTAGAAGAAATGTTTATAGAGGGCCGTTTACAGGATATAGGCCCGCAGGCTGTTCTTATCTTAATTTTTGTACACTGTTTTTTTCAATTAAAACAGGAGATAAACTTATTATTTGATTTTTTGTAACGTTATTCAAATTTTCTTTTAATAAATCATAAGCTTTCTTAGCTAAAACAGGGATATCTTGGGCAACTGAAGTAATTTCATTTCCTAATAAATAACGATATAATACATTATCATAGCTAATGATTGAAATTTCCTTCGGAATACTGATTTTATGCTGAATTAGATAATTCATACAGCCAAGTGCCATCATATCATTGCTTACAAAGATAGCTGTAATGTCTTCATTCATGAGCGCTTTAGTTGCATTGAATCCTCCTAAATATCTGAAATCACCATCAACAATGTATTTTTTATTTATTTTTATGTTGTTTTCTTTTAGGGCATGACAGTATCCTTTAAATCTTAAAATAGAATTATTTACTTTATCCGGTCCTTTTATGCAGCCTATTTTAGAATGACCATTTTGTATTAAATAGGAAACAGCCTTATAAGCACCCAATTCATTATCATAAAAAACTTGATTACATTCAAAATTATCTAAATTTCTATCTACTAATACAAAAGGAATATTTAAATTTGCTAATAATTCTTTTATCTTTTTTTTATGCCTATAACTTTCTTGACCTAATACTATAAAAAGGCCATCTACCTTTCTTGAACTAAGCAAAGATATCGCCTTACAATCTTCATGATAACTATCATTTGTATTTATAATCATCAAAGAGTAGCCATCCTTTTTACAATTGCTTTCAATGCCTTTAGTAAGAGACGAAAAAAATAGATTTTCTAAGTCGGGAACAATTAATCCTAAAATTTTTGATATATTAGTAACAAGGCTTCTTGCAATTAAATTAGGTCTGTAATTACTTTTCTTTGCTATTTTAATTATTTCTTCTCTTTTTTCTTTTGATATTCGGCAAGGTTTATTATTTAACACTAAGGAAACTGCACTAATGGAAACGTTGGCCTTTTTAGCTATACTTTTTAGGGTGACTTTTTGTGACATTACTAATCATGCCTTTCTCTTAGTTAACTCTGTAACCGTATTTTATAATATTGTATAATAAATATAGCATATGTTAAAATATTTATCAATTATTTGAGTCTTCTATTTATTTAAATATAATATGAGGTGATTCAAAATGAGAAAATTCATCATTGCCGCACTTCAATTGAATTCGAATGATAATAAGAAACAGAATTTGAGAAACGTAATAACATTAATTGAAGAAGCGGCAGAAAGAAAAGCCAAAATAGTAGCAATGCCTGAAAATATGAATTATGTCGGAGTCGAAAAAGAATCGGAAACGATTCCGGGATATACAACAAATTTGTTGGCTGAACAAGCAGTTAAGTACAATATATATATCCACTGCGGCAGTATTAGTGAAGATAGTAAAACGGGCAGACCTTACAATACAACGGTATTTATTAATCCGAAAGGTGAAATAATTTGCAAGTACAGAAAACTACACATGTTTGATGTTGACATAAAAGAAGGACCTTCTTTCAGAGAATCCGATAACAAAACACCTGGGAGTGAAATAGTAACCATTGAAACGGAATACGGCAATTTAGGATTTTCAATATGCTATGATATAAGGTTTCCTGAAATGTACAGAATCATGGCATTAAACGGAGCACAAATAATCTTTGCACCGGCCTGCTTTTTAATGAATACCGGAAAGGATCATTGGGAACCTCTATTAAGAGCAAGAGCAATAGAAAACACATGTTATATAGTAGCACCTGCTCAAATAGGAATTAAACCGTCATATCAAGCATACGGAAAAACGTTAATCGTAGACCCGTGGGGAAACGTGATTGCAAAAGCTATGGATAAGCCATGTGTTGTAACGTCAGAAATAGATCTTGATTACCTTGAAAACATAAGAAAGCAGGTTCCAAGTTTAAAAAACAGGCGTTCTGATATTTATGACTTAAAAAAAGTAATTAAAAATAATTAAGATTATATTTTGCAAGTATAAAATTTTATAAACACTCTGTCCTTGACAGTGCTGTAAGATAAGTGCTAACATTGGAGGGTGGGCAATGCCTGAGTGTAGCTTAAGGAGCTGATCTGATGACGCGTTTTCGAGGAATTGTATGTGTAGCCATTTCGGCTATTTTGTTTGGATGCATGCCGTTAATGGCTAAAAAAATATATTTATGTGGAGGAAATCCGGTAAACCTTGCGTTTAACCGGTTTGTATTTTCATTACCAATTTTATTTTTATTAATGAAAAGATTTTCGGACAATATATACATAAATCCAAGACAAATTTTAAAAGTCTTTATTTTGTCTCTCGGATTTTCGGGAACTTCGATTTTGCTTATGTCTTCTTACAACTATATTTCATCATTTACGGCTACAACGATTCACTTTATATATCCCACTATTGTTATACTGATGGATGTTATAATATTTCGTGAAAAGATTAAGCCTGTTAAATATATATGCGCTATCCTTTGTACCATAGGGATCATGCTGTTTTATACTCCGGATCAATCGGGAAATATTATCGGCATAATTTTTGCACTTACTTCAGGAATTACATATGCTTTTTATATAGTTTATCTTGACAAAAGCAATATCGAAGAACTACCGGCCTTTAAACTTGCTTTTTATTTGTCGCTTATTTCATCAATCGAACTATTTTTATTTTCTTTTGCTACAAATAAATTAACATTTAATATTAAACCGTCAGGCTGGATACTAACTATTGTTTTTTCCATTCTTATTTCCACAGGTGCAACTACTTTATTTCAAATAGGAGTAAAAATTATAGGAGATCAGCAAGCTTCTATTCTCAGTACTTTTGAACCAATTACCAGCATGATTTTAGGAGTATTGGTTTTTAAAGAAATGTTGAACATGAAAATTTTTACAGGAGTATTTTTTGTTATCCTATCCATTATATTAATTACTATGTTTGACAGATCTACTGATAAAATAACTTTAAAATAATTTTTTTATAATCTAAAGTGAGTTTCAAAAGGGGCCTCTTATTTGATGGAAGCCCTTTTATTTGTTCCCGAATTCGTTTTAGATTCTTTTTAATAATTCCTCTTTTTCATATTTTTTAACTATACCATACCATTCATCTTGAATTGGTACATTATTTATATGGCAATGGTAGTTCCAGATATCTCCGAAAGGATAAGATTTAAGCTCCTCCATTAAGACTAATCTCTTAGTAAAATCCTCTTCTTCTTGTAGTTTTTTCAACTCGTCATTAGGCAAGAGAAGGGCAAACATCAAAGGGTATTCTGCTAACATAAGTTAAGAAGGAGGAAAAATTATATGAATAATTTAGGTTCTAAAGTTTGGATTATTCCAGATGGATTTTTACCTTTAAAAAGCAGTGGAAACCTTAAAAGCCATGAGGCGGTATGTGTGCTAAATTTAGGAGAGAAAGATGCAAATATAAATTTGAGTATCTATTTTGAAGACAGGAATCCTATGGAAAATTTTAAAGCTGTCTGTGGTGCCAAAAGGACTAACCATATAAGATTGGATAAGATCATGGACAACAAAGGGAATAAAATTCCTGTAAATATTCCTTATTCGATAAAAATAGAGAGTGACGAACCCATAATAGTGCAGCATAGCAGGATGGATACAACACAGGCCGAGATGACTTTAATGACAACTATTGCATATGAATTAAAATAATAGGAATTCCAAAGTATAATAAATGCTTCTATTTAAAATCAAACAAAGAAAATATACCAATAGTTTGAAGACCTAATTTAGTTCATTGCAGGTTTCTTCGAATTCATGGTTAATAAATTATGAGTTACTATCTTATCATTATATAGTTTTTCTATTAGTATTCCTCTAACATTACGGCTATTTTATAATAGCCGTATCATATTCTTCAGATCAAATGATTTTAATATCCAAATTTTATCCATTCATTATCTGTATTTACTTTATATTCTATATTTTCCTTTTAAAATTTTTCGTATATCCTATATCTTGTTCCCTCCTTGGCCTTATAATTTTTTATAATTATGCGCTACTGCCTACAGCGGTTAGGAAGCTAAATGGCAATTTTTTAACTAAACAGTATTGTTACGTATACAATAGGACTAATCTGATAATTATTCTATTTACTTGATTTAGCATAAAGTTTCAGTACAGTGAATGTTCTGAAAACAACAAAGATTGGGATGAATTGGAGAAGACATTGTTAAATGTCTAAGTTATAATAAAACTAAAGGAGTGATTTGTATGCAAATAGATTCAACAATGATAAGTATCATTGAAGATATTTGTACTAATGGAAGCCTAAGCATCTTGGAACTGGAATCAAAATATAATTTTACAAAGAGACAGCTCAGATATTGTATAGAAAAGATAGATGAATATTTAATGTCAGAAGGATTTAATTTGATAGTAAATGATAGTGAAGGATTTTTCGCAATTAATCATGAAAGATGTAATGAGCTCATGGGAAAGATAAGCAGTATCAAAGTCAAAAATTATTATTTCAGTAAAGAGGAAAGAATTAGGCTTATAATACTTTTTATTATCAGTAAAGAAGAGGAATTATCACTCCAGCATTTTATTAGTGCCTTAAAGGTAAGCAAAAATACAATATTAAATGATATCAAGGCTGCTCAGCAAAAAGCTTTTCGTGGTTAATCTTCCATTAACGCAAAACGGGAAAAACAAGCTCAGAAATATGGTTACGAGAGAAGTATATGGCAGCAGTTCAGTTGTACTGAACGTAGATAGAATATTAGAAATAATCGATGAAAGCTCTGAAATAAAGGACAGAAAAAAACTGAAAGCAGATATAAAGAAATATCTATTTGATGAATTAGGTGCGGAGGACGTTTCTGCAGAGGAAAACGAAACCCCCAATTTATCAGGTTTTATAACAGATAACCATATACAAATAACAGAACAGGTTATAGATTGGAAGCAGGCTATAGAAATTGCATCTATGCCGTTGTTAAAAGAAGGTTACATTAATCAAAGTTATGTACAAGCAATGCTCGATCAATATAGTTGGGATAGCCGCACAGTGATATGGGGATATGATATGGCTTTGGTTCATTCTAAGCCAAGTGCCGGAGGAAACCGGGTAGGTATGGCATTGCTTAAACTGAAAAAAGGGGTTGCCAGGTCCCATATATGATATTGCCGTACCCCATACTGATCCCGATTATGTTGTTAAACCGTTTATAGCAGTTGCAAGAACAAAGGAAGGAATTCCCTTTGTACAAATGGGAACCAGAGATTTACACCTTAAGACAAGGATAGTTTTTGTTTTGGGTTTTAAAACAGGCAAATATCAAGTAAAAATTTTGCAGACCCTTGTGGACTTGTTCATTCAGGGAACCATGGCTGAAGAATTTATGAAGGTTAATGACGAAGATGAAGCTTTAGAATTATTAAAAAATATAAAAATCGAGGGAAATTAAAAAGGACTCTATTATAAGCATCTTTTAATGCTTGATTATAATAAATAGTACGGCCGTACAGGAATTGTTTAACAAGCTTAGGAGTAATGCCCATATAGATATATAAATTCAGGAGGTGTTAATTGTGAAAAAATTTATTGTTGCATGTAATAATGGAGTTGCTACATCACAGACAATTGCCAGTAAAGTCAATAGCTTGCTGGAAGAGAGAGGAGTGAAAAATGCAAGGGTTGAAGCTGTAGATATAAAATCAATTGATACCTATTTATCTACTGCAGATGCTTATATCTGTGTTATAGCTCCCGATAAGGAATATGATTTGCCTGTAATTAACGGAGTTTCATTTTTAACTGGTGTGGGAGCTGAAGAAGAACTTCAGAAATTAATTGATATAGCAAATAGTTAAATAAAAAACCGTTTATGAGATATGATTGATGATTATTAAATTACGAAGGGAGTGTATTTAATGAGTACTATTATCAATATTTTTAATTTTATAGTAAACGATCTGGGTTCAACTTTGTTCTTACCGGCTTTAATGATGATTTTAGGATTGTGTATGGGAATGAAGGTTAAGAAAGCCTTTTCAGCAGCTATTACCTTTGGCGTGGCTCTTGCTGCCATGTCTTTGGTTATAGGTTATATGACCGGTGCAATTTCACCTGCAGCCCAGGCTATGTCAAAGACTGTAGGTAAAACGTTTGATGTGGTAGATGGCGGCTGGGTGACATTAGCCTCAATAACATGGTCATGGAAGTATGCATTTTTACTTTTCCCATTTCAAATTGTAATAAACCTATTGATGTTTTTCATGGGTAAAACAAAAACTATAAATGTTGACCTGTGGAATGTCTGGGGAAAGGTATTTCAAACTATAGTTATTAAAGCTATCACAGGGAGCATATTGTTAGGTTTAGTTGTGGCTGCATTGAGAATAGTTCTTGAATTGATACTCGGTGATGCATTACAGCCTAGGGTTCTTGAAAAGTCAGGAGTTCCCGGAGTTACTTGTCCTCATAGTTTATTTTTATTCGGCAGCGTTATATATCCTATAGATATGCTTTTAAGAAAAATTCCGGCTTTAAGCAGGAGAAAGTTTGATGCCGCATATTTAAAGGAAAAGATAGGGATATTTGCCGAAAACCATGTAATGGGATTTATTTTAGGTGTTCTTTTTGGACTAGTTGCTAAGTACAGTGTTGTTAAGTCTTTAACTTTGGGGATCACCTGTGCCGCCGCTATGACCTTATTGCCAATGGCCACAAAGTTATTTATGCAAGCCTTGGCTCCTATATCGGACGCTTGCACATCTTTTATGAAGAAGAAGGTTAAAGGCAGAGAGGTATTTATTGGTCTTGATGCACCTATAATCTTAGGTAATCCCGAAATCTGGGTCTCATGTATGATTACCATACCGTTTCTTTTAATCTGGGCAGTAGCATTACCTCAGAACAGGATGCTTCCTTTTGCAGGGATAGTTAACTTAGCATTGGCATTATGTGCTTTCTATGTTTGTGACGGGAATCTTGTCAGAATGTTGATAATAATGTGCGGTGTCGGCGCTCCGATATTCCTTCTTTGCGGTACTGCTATGGCTCCTATGATTTCCGAACTTGCTGTGCAAAATGGGTTCATTGCTGCCGGGACACTTGTTTCTAACTCTGCTTTAGATGCACCGGTCTTTTGCTATGCGTTCTCGTTTATATGGAAGATTACGAAAGGTAATTTATTACCGTTAATCTGTGTAATATACTATATTTTCGGATATATATTGATGATCCGTGATTTAAGAAAAACTTATGCTAAACAAGATTCAACCAATGTAGTAAGTGATTAAAAAATGCAAGTAATATATAAATTTATCAGAAGTTTCGCAGCTAAATTCCAGTAAAATTTCATTTTTACTGGAATTGCCAATTCTTACATTCATTTAAATGACTGGTAATGCCGCAGACCAATAAGTCATGATAATGAATATATCTTCCCCTTACCCCAAAATTTATTCATATTTATTTTTCCAGTTCAAATCATAGTCATCCCGTTTCAAATATGGGATTTATCCAATTATTTATTATGACAAGTTCATCTTTTATATCTTCAATAAAATCTATTTGAAGCAAATGTTTCTTCCTAAAGTTTCTTATACATCTAAAAAAATATAACTGCATTAAATTAAAAGCAATGATTATAAACATTAATACCGTCTCAACTCCTGTAGAGCTATGAAGAAAGCAATAATCCAAATGCCATTCAGTTTTCAATTGGTGAAATGCATTATTTTCGATATGCCATCTATTATGTATTATTTTCCATAGAGTCTCTAATGGTGTAAATTTGTCTGTTGTTATAATCCATGTTTCTTTGAATTCTATTTTATCCCCGGTATGGATTTCTTCTACAAACTTTAAAAATCTAGCTTTAATATTCGAATCTGACATTTCAAAGTTATCTTCATCCCAGACTTTAATTATCGTATATTTTTTATTACCTTGTTTTATAAGCAATTCTTTATCTGCCTCACGGCATTTAAATAAGGCTAATGCATCTTTAATAATATGGAGTCTTTCTTCCTTAACTCTTATAACTGCATCCATGCCTATTGAAAGGACCTCTTTAATCCAAGTAGATTTACAATATAAAGCGTCAGCAACAATAATGTCAGCAAAGTGATGGAACTCTCCATATAGTTTTTTTATAAGTCTTTTTGCACCTGTAATTTCACCTTCGTTTTTATCTGAACTATCTTTCTTTGGGTTCAGCATTTCTTGCCCCATAATAATATGTGGATCGGAGCCTACTGCAGCACATACAATGGATGTATGAAAATAATGCTTGGTTCCATTTTTATCATTACGCGTAAGGCATTTATCGCAACATTTTTTAGTACTTTCAAATAGTTCTGTCCCGTCTATTGCAACTACCTTTAGGCCATCAATAGTTCCATTCCTGAAAACTTTATTTTTAATAGTATTTTTTACTATATGACTATGAAAATTCTTTAATCCATCCAACTCGAAATCACTAAGTGATCGTCTAACTGCATCAATGTAGGGCATTTTTGTTTTCTTAGGCAGCAACTTTTTAAATCTATTTCTTTTAAGCAAGTGTTCTAATCTATTAAAACTTCTAATTTGAATCATAAATCCAAACAATACGATAAATGAAATAGTAGAAATTTTCACTGGCGATTTGTTTTTATTTTTCAAGCTATTGATTTTTTCACCAACATCGTATACATTATTAATGTAGGTGAGAATTTGTTTCAAACAATTTCTTCCCATATTTAAGCATCCTTTTATTTTTAGTTTGTAGCAAAACCATTATAGAAAGGATGCTTTTATTATGCAAATTTTTTCTCTATAATTTCCAGTAAAAATCGGAATTAATCACTTTTTCTAAACCTGATACAAATTCTTATAAATCAACGGACTATCGTCCTAAAAAATTTTTAAGTGCGAAACTTCTGATGTATCAGCTCTATTATGATATTAAATATCGTCCCAATATAGTTGAAAATGCAGAATCATTGTTATTTATTCCGGATTTGTTCAGCTATGCCCTCACAGGGAAGAAATACAGTGAATATACAATAGCATCCACATCTCAAATGTTAGATGCAAGAAAGAAGGACTGGGCAAGGGAATTACTTGAAAAAATTAATCTCCCGGTAAGATTATTACAGCCGATTATTGAACCGGGAAGGGTGTGGGGAAATCTTAAAAAGGAGATTCAGGATGAAGTGGGACTGCCCTCTATACCTGTAATTGCCGTAGGAAGTCACGATACGGCATCTGCTGTTGCCGCCACGCCGTTAAATAGTAAAAACAGCGCCTATTTAAGCTGCGGAACTTGGTCTTTATTAGGGATGGAATTGGATAAGCCGATAATTGATAAGGATTCCTATAGTTATAATTTTACCAATGAAGGTGGAGTTGAAGGAAAGATTAGATATTTAAAGAATATAACAGGACTTTGGATCATTCAACAACTTAGAAAGAAATGGCTGCATTTTAATCCGGATATAGATTTTAAAGAAATAAGCAGAATCGCCAAAGAGTCAACATGTGATTATATGATCGAACCAAACCATGAATATTTTGTGTCACCTTTTGATATGGAAGATGCGGTTATAAAATATTGTGAAGAAAAATTGAATAAAAGACCGGAGACTATAGGAGAAATAGCCAGAGCATCTTATAATGGAATTGTAACAGAATATAAAAAGGCTGTGAAAGCTATTGAAAAGACCTGCGGAAAAACTATAGATTGTATTAATATGGTAGGTGGGGGAATACAAGACGAATTCCTATGTCAATTGACAGCCAATGTCACTGGGAAACCCGTAGCGGCAGGTCCGGCAGAGGCTTCTGTATTAGGAAATATATTAATGCAGCTCAAAGCATTAAATTATATAGAGAATCTGGATCAGGGAAGAAAGATAGTCAAGGATTCCTTTGAAATTAAGGAGTATGAATCCAAATAAAAAATATATGAATTAGAATACCGTCAGTACTTTGCGTAGAATAAATACAATATTTTTAAATCGCATATGACAAAAAGGTAAAGAAACAGTTCTCTACATTTATGATATTAGCAAATGCCTCATAAATTAATATTTAGTCGGCGCAGAGTACTGATTTTATTCATTTATATTCGAATCCTTTTTCAGCTTTCTTATTTTCAGATTGAATCTTAAAAGATTTATAACCAATAATATTTCAGCAATTCCGAGAACTATTAAAGAAATTAATTTGTTTGTTTCGGCGTTCAAAAAAGATGATCCTGATTGAGAACCAAAATTTACAACAATCATCATTACTCCTATAAAAATTAACATAGAAATGGTGGGTTTTCTCATAATCTCCAAAGCATTAATTTGGTCTTTAATATTTGTATAGATTTCAAAAGGACCGTCATTTCCTTTTTCCAATATTAAAAATTCTTTTTTTATCATTCCCTTTGAGGTTGCTAATTTTCCTCCCTTGTCAGCATAAGGCCTCCACCTTATGTTTCCGAAAGAAATTTTTCCTACGCTTCCCGGTTTTTCTATATACCTTATGTTTGAGCCTTTTAAAAATCTCTCATAATCATTTAAACTTTCATATGATCGATTTGCAACATAATCCACGGCATATCTGTATTTGCCTCTTTCACATTCTTCAAAGTAAAAGAATGTATTATCCACTTTTATCAATCTGTAACCTTTATCCGACATTTTATTTAACCACTTGGTTAATCCATCAATTGGATTAAAAAAGAATTTAAATTTTCTAATCATAATTAATTCCCCTTTTCTCTAAAACTTTGACCCCTATATCATAGACTTCTTTTAATCTTGAAAGTTCTTGTTTTACTTGGTTTAGTCCATCTTCGGTTATAACATAATCCTTTTTTCGTTCTTCCGGATCAGTTGGATAAGGTTCAATCCATCCTTTTCTATGGAGGTTATTTATTGCACCATAAAGTGTACCCGGACCCAAGATAACCCTGCCTTTAGTCTTTTCCTCTACGAATTGCATTACCCCATAACCATGATTTGGTTCAATCATAGCTAATAATATTAGAAAAGCAGCTTCGGTTAAGGGACTGTTTGTTTCTAATTTTTTCATCATTTGTCTCCTTTTTATATCTATTTCAAATCAGCAATTTTCTCATATTTAATTATATCGCCTTACGTACTACGTTTCAAGTAGTAATTTGATAAATTTCTTCGTTTAAGCCCGGCTGATAAAATGTACTTTCCTGTTTTAGCCATAATGTTTAAATTGCAACATATCGAAGGAATAGATTCAATATTTACTATATTGTTTTATAGCGATTATAATGTAATTAAGTTCTGATGATATCTACTATACAAATTATACAAAACGTTATTCCTATAGAATTTTTAAAGAAAACGGTTAATTGAAAATAAATAATAAATTTATTTAAGGTGAAAGGTGAAATAATATTAAGATGGAACGAAAAAGTTTTACTGGAAATTAAGAAGCTACTCCATATAAATATTAAATTACAAGGGTGATAACATGAAAACACTTACTGAAAGGCAATTTGAAATTTTATCGTTTCTTATTAATAAAGAAAAACCTGTCTCAGCAAAAAATTTAGCAAAAAAATTTGGGGTTAGCACAAGAACTGTTAGATATGATCTTGATGACATAGAGTACTTCTTAAAGGGAAGTACAGTTAAATTGCAAAAAAGAAACAAGGTAGGTATTTGGATTGATAGCCCAAAAGAAGCAAAGAAAATGTTTTTATTGGAGGCACCTCGGGAAGAAAAAACCTTATGGAAAGTGGTATCTAAAGAGGACAGAAAAAAAGGTATCATTGAAACATTGTTAAAGTGCGAAGGTTATACTACAATAAGTGAGCTGTCGAATATTCTTGAAGTAAGCTATTCAACAGTTAGAAAGGATTTAAATGAAGCTGATAAGTGGTTTGAGCAAAGAGAAATAAAGATAATCAGAAAGAAAAAACATGGTATTTGCATTTCAGGAAATGAATCAAATGTAAGAAAAGCAATATCCGAAGTTCTGGAATATAGAAATTTGGAAGATGCGGAATTCAAGATTTTTGACGAATGGTTATTTTCTGATGTTTCCATAAACGTATTATACAATTATATAAATAAAGTGAGCAAAGAACTTAAAGTAATTTATTCCGACGAATTTTCAACAAAGTTATTAATTCATATAGGTATATGTATAAAGAGATTGAGACAGGGAAAGAAAATAAATGTGAAAAAAGAGGATATAGATGTATTAAAAGACACTAAGGAATTTATTGCAGTAAAGAAATATATTCCTGATATTGAAATGTATCTCGGATTCAGAGTACCCATCGGAGAAATATGGTATATAACAACTCACGTAATTTGCACTAAGATTATTGAAACCTACAGGGATAAAAACAATGCTTCTTTATATACAAAAGAAGAATTGGAAATTACTCAGAGATATATTTCAAAGATTAGTGATGCTTTATCACTAAACTTAAGAAAAGACAATATCCTTATAAAAAATCTTTTAATGCATATCAAACCTACTTTAAATAGGTTAAAATACAAAATGCCTATAGAAAATCCGATTTTAGAGGAAATTAAGAGATGCTATCCTAAAATTTTTGGACTAGTAAAAAAAATATCAAATGAAATATCTGAAGAGAAAGGGATAATAATAAATGATGATGAAATAGGTTTCATAGTAATGCACATATGTGCATCTGTAGAAAGAGTACAAAAAAATATGAATAAAAAGAAGTTTCGAATTTTGGTTGTCTGCGGCGGGAGTATTGGTACCTCTAAACTATTATCTTCCAGACTGAATAGTGAGTTTGAAGAATTAGAAATATCTTATGAGATCCCGGTTAGTCAAATTAGCAGTTATATAAATGGCAGCATTGATTTTTTAATATCAACTGTTCCGATAGATGAGGTCCTTATAAAACCTGTTATAACAGTTAGCCCCCTTTTACCGGAAGAGGATATTGCTAGAATAAAAAGCCTAATGAAAGTTTTGAGAGGAGAAAAAATAAAAACAGAAAACCAAACAGTAGATGAAATCATGTTTATTATTAATCAATTTTGTAATGTTGAAAACACACATGAGCTGAAAAATGCATTAGAAAAATCCTTTGATGAAAAATCAAATTATTATAAAAATATCGAGGAACAAAAATTGTTAACAGAAATGATTGACTTAAAGAGAATCGAAGTAAAAGTAAAATGCAGCGATAAATATGAAGCAATAAGAAAAGTAGGTAGTATGCTCCTGAAAGAAGGATATATAGAGGAACCTTATATTGATGCCATGATAAAGTTATGCGAAGAGTTAAATTCATATATAGTTATAGCACCAAAGGTGGCGATGCCTCATGCAAAACCGGAATCCGGAGCAAAAAAAACAGGGTTTTCGATAATTACATTAAAAGAACCGATAGTTTTTGGCCATAAGAAAAATGATCCTGTTAGCTTGGTGATAGGGTTTTCGGCAATAAACAATACGGGGCATATTAAAGCCATGCGAGAGTTATTATCTATGCTCTGTGAGAAAGAAACGATTGAAAAAGTTATAAATAGTACTTCGAAAGAAGAACTTTATAAGAATATTCAGCAATTTGAAAAGGTTTATCTACAGTAAGTGAATTTATAATTATTAAAGAAAGAAGGTGAAAATATGGCTAACAAAAGACTTACGGTTCTTACGGTTTGTGGTGCAGGAATAGGTTCATCATTAATGGTTAAGATGAATGCGGAGGATGTGTTAAACAAGCATGGTATAAAAGCTAAAATAATTAATTCCGATGTTACAAGTGCAAAGGGGAATAAAGTTGATGTAGTAATAGCAACATCAATGGATATTTGTAAGCTTATTAAGGGAATAGATGCAAAGCAAATAGTTGTACTTGATAATCCGGTTAGTATGAAAGAATTAGAAGAAAAACTTATTCCCGCTTGCAAAGAAATAATATCCCAGGAATAAAGAGTATTTCTAATTAAGGGTGTGATTTAGAAGATTAGAAATAAATAAATGATATTTAAAAAATATTTAAGGAGGAATGAGAATGGGAGTTATAAACTTTATTTCTACACAGATTTTTGGAAATGCAGCTTTTTTATTTGGAATTATTTCCTTGATAGGCTTACTATTACTCAAAAAATCATTTGAAGATGTAATAACAGGCACTGTCAAAACTATAGTGGGAGTTCTGATACTTTTTGCTGGATGTGATGTACTTTCTGCTTCTGTTACTCCCTTAGGTGAATGGATCAAATCCGTTCTTGGAGTTCAAGGAGTTTTACCTAACGCACTTATGATGATGAGTATGGTCATGTCCAAATATGGGGCAATTTTGGGAGCAGTAGTTGTTGTGGGATTTTTAGTTAATATCATTATGGCAAGGATTACAAAATTGAAGTATATAGCTTTAGTAGGTCACTTGTTTTTAAATTGGGGTGCATTTGTAGTAGGAACGTTGGTAGCATTAAATGTTTCTCCTGCCAAAATTATTTTAATAGGTGGAATATTTTGTGGGATATATTTTTGGTTATGTACGGCGGCAACCCACCATTTTATGAAAAAGAATGAGAACCTTACCAAAGATTTTGCTTTGTATATTCCGGAAGCAACGGGTATTGCATTTACAAGTTGGTTTTCATCAAAAGTAGGAAATAAAGAAAATCGTTGTGATGATATAAAGGTTCCTGAAAAACTTGAATGGTTAAGGGATAATGTGGTTGGTATTGCAGTTTTAGGAGCAATTTTATGGGTTTTATTCGGTATTTTAGTTGGAAAAGATGTCATTGCTAAGAGTGCCGGTAGTACAAACTGGATATTATACTTGGTTACATTAGGAATTAAATTTTCAGTAGGACTTAGCATTGTGCTTTATGGTGTAAGAATGATGCTTGCAGAGATTGTTCCGGCATTCAGAGGTATAGCTACTAAAGTTGTACCGGGAGCTATTCCCGGACTTGATTATCCGACGATATTTCAATTTTCACCCAATGCAGTATTTGTTGGATTTATAGCTAACCTAATTGGTGGAATATTAGGAACGTTAGTACTTGTTTACCTTAAAGCTCCGGTTGTTGTTATACCTTCGGTTTGGACAAACTTCTGGATGGGCTCTGTCCTTGGAGTTTTTGGTGACGCATATGGAGGTAGAAGAGGAGCAATATTATCAAATATAATAGTAGGTTTCGTAATAACATTCCTTTGGGCTGTTGCTTACCCGATGTCAGGATGGTGTACTACGACGGGGCTGTTACCTGATTATACGGATTATGGAGTTATAGGAACAATATTTGAATTTATTGCAAAATTAATAGCTAAATAATTGACTTAAGCAATATAAGAGACTTGTAAAAAATATATACAAGTCTCTTGAATTTTATCAAGTAAATTATTTATTATTTTTCTTTTCTTGATATTTAATATATTACCCGATGCTTTATATCTGTTGCCCTGCAATAATTATTTTAACACATAAGGAAAATATATGCCTGTTTTGCAACATTTATAGTGAAACGAAATCAAGTTTACTTGCTTATTGAACTGAATATATAATTAAGATGAAATATAAGTTATTAAAAAATTTAGAGAAATGATTATTGTCTTATATCAGATATAAGATAATAAAAAAATTAATTTATAAGGATATGGAGGAGAACAATTGCTAACAGATATGATCAGCTTAAATAGGATTGCAGTGAATGTTGCCTGCAAGAATAAGGACGAAGCTATAAAGGTAGCAGGTAAACTGCTGTTAAAAGACGGCTATATAAAAGAAAATTATATTGAGAGTATGATAGAGCTTTCAGAAGAATTAAATGCTTATATAGTTTTGATACCAAAAGTTGCTATGCCCCATGCAAGGCCGGAGGACGGAGCATTAAAAACAGGATTTTCTATAGTAACTTTAAAAGAACCTGTTTGCTTCGGTAACAAAAAAAATGATCCTGTATACTTGGTAATAGGTCTTTCGGCAGTTGACAATGTAAGTCATCTTGAAACTATGAAACAGTTATCAATGATGCTTTGTGATGATGACGTGGTTAATAATATAATTAAAAGTCAATCATGCGAGGAATTGTATAAGTATATTGAAGACTTTGAGAAGAAGACATTGAAGTGTTAAATTAGTAAATTAATAAAATATTTTTATGTTGTAGATAAAAGGAGAAATCTTAATGAAGAATTTTAAACTGTTGATAACATCTCATTCTTTTGGTAGCTGTGAGAAAGAGGTGTTTACAGAATTAGAAAATGCAGGAATATCGTACAATTTAATAAAAAGTAATACAATTTTAAAAGAAAATGATTTGATTGACGTTATAGGCGATTACGATGCTGTAATTGTTGGAGCGGACATAATATCCGAGAAAGTCATTGATGCGGCAAAAAATTTAAAAATCATATCAAAACATGGAGTAGGTTTAGATAATATTGATTTGGAAGCTGCAAAGAAAAATGATATAAAGGTTACTGCAGCTAAAGGGTCCAATAGTTTAGCCGTGGCAGAATTAGCGGTTTCAATGATGACTGCATTAGCCAGAAATATAACTCAATCCACTGATGAAATTAAGAAGGGAATTTGGAACAGGAAAAAAGGAACGGAATTGTCCGGCAGAACCTTAGGAGTTGTAGGAACCGGTGCTATAGGAAAGAAAGTTATTGAACTTTTGTATGGATATCACATGAATATATTAGCATATGACCTTTATCAGGACAATAAATTTATAGATAGTCATAACGGAAGATATGTCAGCTTGGATGATTTATGTAGGGAATCAGACTTTATAACTTTACATTTACCTCTTATGAAGGATACAGAAAATCTTATAGACGAACGCAGGTTTAGTCTTATGAAAGACGGTGTATTTTTAGTAAACGCTGCAAGAGGAGGGCTTGTAGATGAAGCCGCGTTATATAAATTTTTGCAGTCCGGTAAATTAGCCGGAGCAGCTATAGATACTTTTGCAGAAGAACCTCCTGATAAGGACAGCCCTCTTCTTAAATTAAACAATTTAATTTGTACACCCCATATAGGAGCTTATACCTATGATGCTATAAATAAAATGAGTAAGTACTCTGCAAAATCGGTAATCGAGTTTAAAAAACAGCTTTACAAATAATATTTATGAGAAAGACAATAAAGAGAAATTTTGGGGAGGCGGCAAATGGCAACGTTAAGTTCAGAGGAAATATATAGTATTGTTAAAGAATCATTGAGAGCCGTTGGTACTAGCAAAGCTGCTGCGGAAGCAGTAGCTGAAACAACATGCCAAGCTGAGCTGAGAGGCATATCTTCACATGGATTACAGATGATACCGGTATATGTAGAAAGAATCTTAGAAGGAGGAATTCAGGGTAAGGCAGAACCAACTGTTTCAACTGGTGGGGACAATATCCATATAATTGACGGTAATGGATGCTGCGGTCAGCTTGCGGCTAAAAAAGCTATGGAACTGGTTATTGAAGAAGTTAAAAAAAACAGAGTATCAGTGGTAGGAGTTAAAAATACTAACCATTGCGGTATGCTGGCGTATTATACTGAAAATATTTCTAAAGAATACTCTATAGCTTTTATGTGTACCAATACAAATCCAAATGTCGCAGCATTTGGAGGGGCAGAGAAAGTTTTAGGAACTAATCCCTTTTCTGTGGCATTACCGTGGGATAAGGAATCTATAGTTATAGATATGGCTACGACTTCCATTGCCAAAGGGAAAATATATGAGTATGCGATGAAAGGGATAAGTATTCCCGAAGGATATGCCTTAGATAAAGACGGCAAAGCTACTACAGATGCAAATGAAGCTTTAAATGGAACATTGCTTCCCTTTGGAGGTCATAAAGGTTATGCATTATCTATTCTTGTAGAGATATTGGCAGGAGTTATTACCGGCGGAGGATTTTCTAAAAATGTATTTTCACTGCACTCAGATATAAGTAAACAACAGAATGTCGGAATGTTTCTGATGGGTATACCCATAGAGCCTTTAATGGGAGAAAAAATGTATAAGGAAAGAATCAAGGAATTTGTATCGATAATTAAAGGAAGCAAATTGGCAGTAGGATTTAATGAGATATACATGCCGGGAGAAATTGAGGCAAATAGAAGAAAAGATAGACTTCGTAATGGAATTGAAGTCAATGATGATATCATAGAAAAACTGAAACAAATAATAAATAGCAAAAAAATACTGTAAAATAGGGAGGATGATTATTATGTATAAAATGAAGGGATGTATTCCGCCTATGGTAACTCCTTTTAAGGAAAATGGTGATTTGGACAAGGAATCCTTAGAAAAATTAGTAAGCTTTCTGTCGGATAATGTTCAGGGGTTGTTTATTAACGGCTCTTATGGAGCGGGAGCTCTTATGACTTTGGAAGAAAGAAAGGAAGTAGCAGAGATTACAAAGAAAACAGCAGGCAATAAAGTTCAGGTTGTTGTACAAGTAGGAACAACTTCCAACAGAAGTTCGGCTGAGCTTGCATCTCATGCAAACAGTATAGGAGTCGATGCTGTAGCTGCGGTCGGTCCGTATTACTATAAGTATAATGACGATAGCATTTTATATTTCTTTGATGATATTATAAAAGCTTCAAAGGGTACACCGGTGTATGTATATAACAATCCGCAGTTTCAAGGTTATCCCATGTCCTTAAATCTTATAAAAAGACTTAGAGATATAGGCGTTCACGGCATTAAAGATGCTACTTTTGATATTATGACCCATGCACAATATCATAGAATTTTAGGGCCCGATGGTTTTGATATAGTTTTAGGTACCGAGGCAATGTGGCTTTCGGCTTGCGCTTTAGGGACCAAAGCCTTTATACCCGGGTTAGCTAACGCATTTCCGGAAATAAACGTTCAGATGTACCAAGAAGGCATAAACGGAGAGTTTGATAAATGCAGGAATACACAGTTTAAGATTAATAAGATGAGAGATATTATGTATTTGGCGGGATCCACACAACTGGCTATATATGCCATGTTAGAGATTAGGGGAATAATTAAAGCTTATCCCCGTGCACCGTTTATTCCTGCAGGAGAGAAAGAAAAAGAGGCTATCAAGAAAGAACTGATTAAGTTAAACGTGCTATAAACTAATTATACGAGGCCTATAAATAAAAATATAGGCCTATTTTTCAATATGGAGGCTATATAGATGAAAATACATGATATATCGGTAAAAATAGAAAAAAACATGATGAAATATTATTCTTTGAGAGATGTGATTCATACTTTCGAAAGGGATTATTCGAAAGGTGATAATATGTCATTATCATCGATTTCTATGCAAATGCATTTGGGTACCCATTTAGATTCGCCATATCACTATATTAAAGAAGGAAAAAGAATTGATGAAATACCTTTGGAAAAATTTTGCGGAAAAGTACAAGTTATAGAAATAAATGAAAAAGAAATAAAAGCAGAAGATATTAAAACCAAAGGGATAAAATGTGATAAGCTGTTGTTTAAAACCCCTTATTCAAAGGATCTGAACAATAAAAACAAAGATGCATCTCTCAGCTATTTTTCTGAAGATGCCGCCGATTATTTAGCTGATACAAATGTGGATTTAATCGGAATAGACAGTTTTTCTATTGACAGAAGCGGTGCTAAAGAGAAATATGTTCACAAGAAGATATTAGGTGCAGGTAAGATTGCTTTAGAGGGAATCAATTTATATGATATAGATGAAGGATTTTATTATTTATATGCCTTTCCTCTAAATATAAAAGGTGCCGAAGGGGCACCGTGCAGAGCAGTGCTTATAGAAGGAGAGATATTATGAAGGTTTTAATAACGGGAGCAACAGGACTTTTCGGAGAGGACATAACAAGGGTATTTGCCGAAAAGCATGAAGTTATTGCGGTAATGGGGAAAAAGGAATTAGATATTACCAATGCCCAAGAAGTGTTTTCTTATATTGAAAAAGCAGAACCCGATTTAGTTATTCACAGTGCAGGATTTAGGATGGTGGATGAAGCTGAAAAAAATCCGACTAAGACAATTGCGATAAATTCTTTGGGGACTAAAAATGTGGCGCTGGCAGCTTCGAGATGCGGTGCAAAACTTATATATATAAGCAGTGATTCGGTTTTTGATGGAGAAAAAAATACTCCTTATAATGAATACGATAAAAGAAATCCGGTAAATGTGTATGGTTATAGTAAGCTTATGGCAGAAGAGGAAGTAAGGTGTTATAATAAAAAACATTTTATTGTAAGAGTACCGCTACTTTTTGGCGCATCGGGGCATAGGGAGAATAATTATATTTATATTATGCGAAATAAAATATTGAATGGACAAACATTGGAATATACAACCGATCAAATGTGTTCGCCGACTTATACGACAGATGCGGCAAAAGCTCTTTTGGATATGGCTGATACAGAATTCTACGGAGTATATCATATAGCCAATGAAGGCAAAGCATCAAGATATGAATTTTATAAAAAATGTGCTGAATTATTGGGGTTGAATACACAAAATATTATACCTGTGTTACAAAGTGAAAAGGCTGTAAGAAGGCCTAAAAATACCATGTTTGAAAGTATTGCATATAAAATGACTTACAACACTACGCTGAGAAAATGGGAATATGCCCTTGAGGATTGCATAGAGGAAATAAAAAATAATATTAAAAAATAATATTAAAAAATAATATATCCCTACCTTAAAAAAGTAGGGATATATTATTTTTTGCATCCTTGACATTATAACAATAAGTAATATAATATATCGTATAACGATTATATCTATATAAGATATATTTAAGGAGGTCAATATGGATAAAGAAGAAAAGATACAAAAAATAATTCGATATAAAAATAAAATCGATACTCTTATGCATGAGAAATATCATAAATTGGCCTATAAATACGGATTGAGCTTAGGGCAGTACCATCTATTAATAGAATTGGATGAACTTATGCTGGACGTTGATGACGAGCTTAAAGGGCCTACTGTCGGAGAGATAGCAAAAAATATCAATAATTCACAAAATACAATGTCGGAAAAGATAACAAGGCTTGAAAATAGGGGGCTTGTAAAGAGAATAAAGGATAGTGAGGATAGAAGAATAAGCAGAATTGTTTTAACTGAAGAGGGAAGGAATTTAATTGATTCAATAGATAAGGAAGCAAACAGCAAATTCTTATTTAATTCGATATCTAAAATGGAAGACAAAGATATAAATAATTTGCTCAGCTGTTTAGAAAATCTTATAGAGCAGATGAATGGCATTGAATAAAATTGTATAAAGGAGAATATTATTATGGATTTCAATAAGATTAATTTATACATTAACGATATATACAAGAAAAGTACAGAACTGACTAAAAGGGAATTTATCAATAAAACCCAATTAAAGGATTTTGTACCCGTTATTGATGATGATGTCGCAAGATTTCTGAAATTGATAATTAAGATTACGAAACCGGAGAACATCTTGGAAATAGGGACGAGCATAGGATATTCAACTACATCAATGGCTCAAATAGTGAAAGAATACGGAGGGAAAATAACTACCATTGAATATGATGAAAAAGTCGCGGCTCAAGCTAAACTAAATTTTATTAGTGCAGGTGTGGAAGATTTTATTGAATTGAAAATCGGAAATGCAGAAAAGATAATCCCCGATATGGAAGAAAAATTCGATTTGATATTTCAGGATGTAGATAAGAGGCTATATCCATTATTATTTGATGATTGCCTAAGGATTCTAAAGACAGGAGGACTTTTAATAGCTGAAGATACTCTTTTCCCCGTATTGGACTTGGATGAAAGATGGCATTGTTTGATTGAACCAATCGAACAGTTTAATGAATTAGTCGTTAACTGTTTAAAACTTGACAGTACTTTCTTGCCTATTGGAGACGGGCTTATTGTTGCAGTAAAAAAAGATGGGAGGCGGCTTTAATGAAAAATTATGTTTTGGGAATACTGACGGAGAACTATGCTAAGGAGATTTGTGATTGGAAATATGAAGGAGATTATTCCGTTTATAATTTTTCGGATTGGGGTACTGTAGTTAAAAACGGTTGGGACTTATCTTTAAGAGATAAAAGAGAAAAAGAATTTTTATCCATATTGCTTGATGGAGAGCTGATTGCTTACGGAAGGATAATTGAAGATAGGGGAAAGACATTTATCGGCGTTGGATTAAAGCCATCCTGGTGCGGAAAAGGATACGGAAAGGACATTATGAACTTATTGATTGAAGAATGTAAAAAAAGATTTCCGGATAATCCGATAGCCCTTGAAGTTAGGATTTTCAACAAAAGAGCAGTTAAATGCTACCAGACCGTAGGGTTTCGTATTAAAGATAAGTATATAAAAAATACTTTCAATGGTAAAGATGAATTTTATTATATGGAGTATGAAAAAGAGCCTGCAAGAAAATTTGTGTAAACAGTATAATAAAATAATGCTCTTCTTTAGCTATAATTGTTATAAATAACAACCAATAGATTATAGAAAGAAGAGCATTTATTTTCACAAAAGCACAGATTATTTTACACTACTTATTCTTCTAATTCTTTTATTTGTTCCTCATTTAAACCAGTTGCTTCCATTATCTGTTTTAAGGGAATATTCATTTTTAGCAGTTTTTTTGCTATTTCTGTTTCTTTTTGTTTCATGCCTTGTTTCATGCCTTGTTTCATGCCTTGTTTCATGCCTTGTTCCGTTGCTTTCCTTTCCGCATATTTAATTCTTGATATTTCGTCCAACCTTGCTTTCTCTCTTGCCCATGCTATTTCTCTCATTCTATCGTCTTCACTTATTTTCCCTAAATTTTCTACTGCGTCCTTCATAATATCACTCCTTTCCATCAATTCTTTTATTTTCTTTTCGCTTCCTTCTTTGCCTGCTTCCTTTAAAAATTCCGCCCACAATTCTATTCCGCTTAATTCTTTTATTTCCTTTTGTTTTAACTTCGGCAGTTCCAAAAAGTGAATCTGAAGGTCTTCCGTCAGCGGAAAATATTCGCCCTTTTCCAATATCTTAAAACTGCTGTGAAGTTTTTTACTTTCAGGAATCGCATTGTAATCCGTTATATTCACGGATATTGTTTTCTTTAAAGCAGAATAATCTTCCGATTTCTTTATTGTTTCCCCATAAATTTTTGACCAATAATATAATATCCTTTTTCTGTAGTTATAATCATTTTTGACCTGCACCTCTACATTTATTAATTCTTCTTTTTCCGTTTTTGCCTTTATGTCCAATATAGACAATTTATCATCCATAAAGTCCCTATAGTTGAATGGATTCAAATATGTTATGCTCGTTATTCTGTCCTCTCCCGCACTGACGAATATGTCATTTAACAGGGATATCAATAATTTTTTGCTTATATTGTCTTCTTTCCCGAATAAAGCCTTAAAGACAAAATCAAGCATTGGGTTTAACATCTTCAAATACATCATCCTCCATTCATATTGTTATTTCTTTATATATATTTTATCATATTATTCAGAATTTTTATATTGAAGTTTTTATATAATAAATTTTAGAATTATGAATAGAATACAAGAACCCTTTTTTATAATTGAATATTGTTTACAGTTATAATATAATATGAACTAACTCTATAGTTAAATGAGGTGTAAAATTATGAAAAGCGTTAAGCCGGGCCGTGGACCTTCCGGGATGTCCTTTATAGGGTCCATATTTGCGGTGATATTTGGAATATTTTGGACTGCTATAGCTTTTAGTATGACCGAATCAATTTTATTTCCTATGTTTGGAGTATTGTTTATAATAATGGGAATTATTCAAGCTGTTTATCATTTCAAAAATGCTACGGGAAAAAATCGATTTTCGGAATTCGATATAACCGATTCTTCCGAAGAAGAAGATCCCATGGGAAAATGGGTGGATAATAAATCGAAAATATTATATTGTCCTTATTGCGGAGCTAAAATAGATAAAGAATTTTCATTCTGTCCTAAATGCGGTAAAAAATTGGACAATATTAAATGAAAGTGGTGTGGAAATGGTAGGAATTTTATTTTCTCTCCTTACGGGGATATTGGTAAGCCTTCAGGTAGTATTTAACAATCGCGTAAGTGACAAAATAGGGTTGTGGGAAACGACCGTAATTGTTCATGCTGTGGGACTTATTTTCGGAATTATACTTATGGCTGTCTTTGGCGACGGGAATTTAGGCAAGATAGGTGAGGTAAAAAAGCTGTACTTAATAGGCGGAATGTTTGGAGTAATTATAGTATACAGTTCTATGGTAGGAATAATCCTATTGGGAGCTGCTTTTTCGACTTCGGTGATGCTCATAGCTCAATTGATAGTGGCAACAGCTATTGATGCCTTCGGACTTTTTGGAGCATCTCGGATAGAATTTGATTTTACAAAGCTATTGGGAGTTTTGATTATGATAATTGGGATTATCGTATTTAAATTGAGAGGATGAAAATAAGGGAAACAGAGAAACTAATTAGTTTCTCTGTTCTTTTCCTATATCTTTTCTGTAAGCCATGTTTTCAAAATGTATTTTGTCTATATTTTTATATACTTTATTCCGTCCTTCATTGAAATTGCCTGCAAGAGTGCCTACAGTGAGGACTCTTCCTCCGTTTGTAACTATTTTATCGGTTTTTTTCGTTCCCGCATGGAATACCAATATGTCCTTATCCAATGAATCCAGTCCGTATATGGCGTTTCCCTTTTCGTAGAATTCGGGATATCCGCCTGAAGTCAGAACAGTACAGATGCATACTTTATCTGTCCATTTTAAATCCTCTTCCGAGATGGTTCCGTCTATAGTCTTTAAAAATATACTGAACAGATCACTTTCCAATCGGGGGAGAAGAACCTCCGTTTCCGGGTCCCCAAATCTCACATTAAATTCTAAAACTTTTACATCATCCGATGTAATCATAAGGCCCACATATAATATTCCTTTATAATAAATTTTTTCTTCGTGAAGACCTATTAGTATCCTGTCTAATATCTCGGTTTTTATTTTATTCATTAACTCTTCGTTTAATATTTTATTGGGGGAAATAGAACCCATTCCTCCGGTATTAAGGCCCTTGTCATTGTCCAATGCTTTCTTATAATCCTTGGCACTCTCTAAAGGTATAATCTTTTTGTTATCAACCAAGCACATAAGAGATGCTTCAGTTCCTTTAAGATATTCCTCAATTATAATTTCATTTCCCGAATCGCCGAATTTTTTATTTTTGAGGATATCTTCAATTGCTTTTTTAGCATCATCAATATTTTCGCATATAATGACACCTTTTCCTGCCGCCAGACCGTCGGCTTTTATTACTAAAGGAAAGGCAAATTGACTTAATCCATTTATTGCATCTTCTGCTTGATTGTATGTGGAATATCTTGCTGTAGGTATTTGATATTTTTCCATAAATTTTTTGGCATATTTTTTACTTCCTTCGAGCATTGCACCTTTTTTATTCGGACCAAATATCTTCATACCATTTTCAGTAAATTTATCTGTTATTCCCAATACTAAAGGTACTTCCGGACCGACAACCGTCAGATCTATTTTTTCTTGGATTGCAAAGGATAAAAGAGTATCAATGTCATTGGGATTTATATTGACGCATTGGGCAAGTTGAGCGATACCTTCATTTCCGGGAGCACAAAATATTTTTGATACATTGGGACTTTGAGATAATTTCCAAACGATGGCATGTTCTCTTCCGCCTCCGCCTATAACAAGAACTTTCATGTTTTTACCTCCATCTATCTTAATGTTTGAAATGTCTCATGCCTGTAAATAGCATTGCTATTTTATACTTATCAGCCATATCTATTGAATCCTTATCCCTTACTGAACCGCCTGGCTGAATAACTGCAGTGATTCCGGCTTTTGCGGCTGCTTCAATACAGTCGGAAAAAGGGAAAAAGGCATCCGATGCCATTACACTTCCGCGAACACTTTCTTCACCTTGCTTTATGGCGTTTTCCAATGCCCATATTCTGCTGACCTGTCCGGGGCCTACAGCTACGGTTCCTTGATTTTTAGCCAATACTATGGCATTTGATTTGGTATTTTTGACTACCTTCCATGCAAACAATAAATCCTTCAATTCTTCATCGGAAGGTTTTCTTTGAGTAACTATTTTTAAATCCTCATACATTTTTCCCTGATTTCTGTCTTGAAGGAGAACTCCTCCCAATATTTTTTTCATATCATAAGTTGAATATTTGTTATAGTTTATATGAGGCAATCTTAATAATCTGATATTTTTCTTAGCTTCTAAAATTTCCAAAGCAGATTCAGAATAAGAAGGTGCTATAACAACTTCTATAAAAATATCTTTTATCATCTTTGCGGTATCAACATCTATTTCATCATTTGCGGCTATTATTCCTCCAAATATAGACTGTTTATCCGATTCGTAGGCTTTTTTAAATGCTTCGGCTATATTTTTTCCGCTTCCTACTCCGCATGGATTGGCATGTTTTACGGCTACAACGGTTGGAAGGGTAAATTCCTTAAGGATTTCCAATGCTCCGTTTCCATCACCGATATTATTGTAGGATAATTCTTTCCCATGAAGTTTAACTGCTTCCGAAAGTGTACCTGTGGTTTCCAGTTCTTCAGTATAAAATGCAGCCTCTTGATGAGGATTTTCTCCGTATCTCAAATCCTGTTTTTTTTCAAAGGTTAGAGTTATAGTATCTGGGAATTTAATATTCGTTTTTTCATTAAAATAGTGAGAAATCAATGCATCATAGTTACTTGTATGCTGAAAGACTTTGGCGGCAAGATATTCTCTTGTTTTATATGATACTTCGCCTTTATTTTCAAGCTCATCTATTATTGTATTATAATCCTTCGGATCTACTATTACCGTTACGAATTTATAATTTTTTGCAGCAGCTCTTAACATGGAAGGTCCGCCTATATCAATATTTTCTATTATATTTTCATGAGTCGATTCTGTCTTTAGAATGGTTTCTTTAAAAGGATATAAATTATTCACCACCATATCTATAGGCTTTATGTCCAATTCTTTCATAGTCTTTAAATGGTTTTCATCATCCCTTAATGCTAAGATACCACCATGTATTTTAGGATGAAGAGTTTTTACCCTTCCGTTAAAACATTCAGGAAAGCCTGTAACATCTGAGACATCAGTGACTTTTAGTCCTGAATCGGAAAGAATCCTTGATGTTCCTCCCGTAGAAATAATCTCCCATCCCATATGGGAAAGCTTTTTAGCAAATTCTATTATTCCTTTCTTATCATAAACACTTATCAATGCCCTTTTCATATTTTCACTCCTTTATCGATACTTTTCTTCCGTCTATGGTTATTCTGCCTTCACAATATAATTTTACTGCTTCCGGAAGAAGTGTATGTTCTATTTTTAATACTTTATTTTGAAGAGAACCTACGGTATCACTTTCATCTATCATCACCGGCCTTTGAAGTATTATAGGGCCGGCATCTGCTTCTTCGTTTACAAAATGGACAGTAGCTCCTGTAACTTTTGCTCCGTAATCCAACACAGCCTTATGGACCTTTTCTCCATAGTAGCCCTTTCCGCAGAAACTTGGGATTAAAGAAGGATGGATATTTATTATCTTATTTTTGTATTCATTAATAAATTTGCTGCTCAAAATTTTTAAATATCCTGCCAATACAACAAGGTCCACATCTCTTTTTTTAAGCTCATACATAATCGCCCTGTTGAATTCTTCTTCATCTTTAAAGATTTTTTTGTCGATATAAGCGGTATCTATTCCGTTATTTTTAGCCCTTATAAGCCCGTAAGCATTTTTTCTGTTGGATATGACTACTTTGATTTTTGCGTTTATGTTTCCGGCATTTATATGGTCGATTAACGACTGGAGATTCGTTCCGTTACCGGATATGAGTACTCCCATACTTACCGGCGACATATTGACAGACCCCCGTTTCCTTCAATAACGCTTCCTATTATATAGGCCTCTTCATTTTTACATTTTAAAAATTTTATTATATTGTCAGCGTCTTTTTCGTCAACTGCCATTACTATTCCTATTCCCATGTTGAATGTGGAATACATCTCATCGATATCGATATTTCCAAGTTCTTGGATGAGTTGAAAGATAGGAGGGATACTGACATGGTTTCTGTCTATAAAGCCTGTCAATCCTTCAGGGAACATTCTCGGTATATTTTCATAGAATCCTCCTCCGGTTATATGGCTGATTCCCTTTATATCGAATTTATCATTCAGTTCCGTTAAAGGGTCATAATATATTCTTGTGGGCTTCAGGAGTTCTTCTCCCAAGGTGGTACCCAAATCCTCTATATATTGATCAATTTTATATTTTTTAATATCAAAGAACAGCTTCCTTACCAAAGAAAATCCGTTACTGTGCAATCCGCTGGAGGGAAGGCCTATAAGAACATCACCTTTCTTAATTTTTTCTCCCGTTATGATTTTTTTCTTGTCCGCTATTCCTACGGCAAATCCTGCCAAATCATATTCGTCTTCTTTGTACAATCCGGGCATTTCCGCTGTTTCTCCTCCTATAAGAGCACATTTTGCCTTTATGCATCCGGTGGAAATACCTGATACTATTTTTTCTATTTTTTCGGGATTTAATATTCCTGAGGCTACATAATCCAAGAAAAATAGCGGCCTTGCTCCTTGACACAATATATCGTTTACACACATGGCCACACAATCCTGTCCAATTGTATCATGCTTATCCATCATGAAAGCAATCATCAGTTTGGTTCCCACACCGTCGGTGCCTGATAACAATACAGGTTCTTCAAATTCATTTTTATTTAATGCAAACATTCCGCTGAATCCGCCTATGTCCGACAAAACTCCTTCCGTAAATGTGCTGTGTACGTGGGCTTTCATGCGTTTAACTGCTTCATATCCCGCATTTATATTTACTCCCGAATCCTTATAAGTCAGTCCTTTATTATTCATCTAATTCCAACCCCTCTCTTGGTATTTCCATAGGATAATCTCCGTTGAAGCAGGCAGAACAGAACTGGTCGCTTTTCCCCGTGGATTTAATAAGACCTTCTTGAGATAGAAATCCTAAACTGTCCGCATTAATCATTTCACATATTTCATCAGAGGTCTTATTTGCACCTATCAGATATTTTCTGTAAGGAGTATCAATGCCGAAATAACAAGGGTATGATACCGACGGAGAGCTTACTCTTAAGTGAACTTCTTTAGCTCCTGCTTTTTTAAGCATATTTACGATTCTTTTACTCGTTGTCCCTCTTACGATTGAATCATCTACAAGAACTACCCTTTTTCCTTCAATATTTTCTTTTATAACATTTAATTTTATTTCTACTCCTTTTTCTCTTGCCTTTTGATTTGGACTTATAAATGTTCTTCCTATATATCTGTTTTTTATTAAGCCTATGCTGTAGGGTATGCCTGATTCTTCCGCATATCCTATGGCAGCGGGAGTACCGGAGTCCGGAACGGAGATTACCACATCGGCGTCTACCGGATATTCACTTGAAAGTATTTTTCCGGCTTCTTTTCTTGCGGAATAAACGTTTATACCGTCTATTATACTGTCAGGTCTGGCAAAATAGATAATTTCAAATATGCATAATTTTTTTCTGTTCCATTTATCGTTGAATATACTTCTTATGCCGTTTTTATCTATTATGACTATTTCTCCGGGTTCAATATCCCTTACAAGTTCCGCTCCTATAGCATCCAACCCGCAGCTTTCCGAAGAGAGAACGTATCCGTCATCTGTTTTTCCAAGGCAGAGAGGCCTTATACCCTGATTGTCTCTTACACCTATGAGTTTATCTTCCGTCATTATTATAAGGGCGTAAGAACCTTTTACTATTTCCATTACTCCCTTTATGGCTTTTTCTATATCATCTTTATAATACCTTGCTATCATATTAGCCATGACTTCACTGTCGTTTGTGGTTTGAAAAGACACTCCTTCTGATTCAAGGATCTTTCGTATACTTCCGGCATTTACTATATTACCGTTGTGAACCAGTGCCATTTCTCCGTTTTTACATTTGACAATCAGAGGCTGAGCATTTACCGCTAAACTTTCTCCTGTTGTAGAATATCTTACATGACCTACCCCTATATTTCCCTCTAATCTTTCCAATTTATTTTTATCGCTGAATACCTGAGATACAAGGCCCATATCTTTATAGCAGTCTATTTTACTATCTTTGCTTACGGCAATTCCGGCACTTTCCTGACCTCTGTGTTGAAGGGCATAAAGACCGTAATAGATCATATGGGAAACATTTTGCACTTTTGAATATACTCCCATAACTCCGCATTCTTCTTTTAACTTATCTTCATCCATCAAATCGAAACCCATTTTATGTTCCTCCTGACTGCTGCTTCTATTTAGATAACCTGGATAATACTTCCTCATAGGCTTCCTCCACATTTCCCAGATCTCTTCTGAACCTGTCTTTGTCTAATTTTTCATTAGTCTCAACATCCCAAAGTCTGCATGTATCGGGAGATATTTCGTCTGCAAGAATTACTTTTCCGTCATATAATCCGAATTCCAATTTAAAATCAATTAACTTCATCTTTTTTTCTCTGAAAAATTTAATCAATATATCGTTAATTTTAAAAGCGTAATCTTTTATTATATTCAACTGTTCATCCGTTGCAAGTTCCATGGCTTTTATGTGATAATCATTAACAAGGGGATCTCCGAGTTCGTCGTTTTTGTAGCTGAATTCAAGAACGGTACTTTTTAATTCGGTCCCTTCCTTAAGTCCGAGCCTTTTTGACAGAGAACCTGCCGCAACGTTTCTTACTATAACCTCCAAAGGAAGTATTTTTACGGCCTTCACGAGCATTTCCCGGTCGCTTAAAAGTCTTTCAAAATGAGTGGGGATATTTTCTTTTTCAAGGAGTGTAAATAATTGAGCCGACATTTTATTGTTTATTACTCCTTTTCCTACTATGGTTCCTTTTTTTACTCCGTTGAAAGCAGTAGCATCGTCTTTATATTCTACAATATACTTTTTATCATCATCGGTTTTAAATACCTTTTTAGCTTTACCTTCATATAACATTTCAAGTTTTTCCATCCCGACTACCTCCATTAAATTAATTTTTGTTGAATTTCTTTATCTTTTTCGTTGATTTCTTCCGCCATTTTTTTTCTGTATTCTCTAAGTTTTATTTTTAAATTTTCATCCTTTACGGATAATATTTGAATTGCTAAGAGAGCAGCATTTTCCGCTCCGTCTATTGCCACGGTAGCCACGGGAATACCTTTAGGCATTTGAACCGTAGATAACAGAGAATCCAGTCCGTCCAAAGTCGATGATTTTATCGGCAATCCGATAACCGGTACAATACTTACTGCCGCTATTATTCCTCCAAGATGGGCAGCCTTTCCTGCAGCCGCTATTATTACATCAAAGCCGTTTTTTTCTGCATTTTTTCCGAATTCAACTGCTTCATCCGGAGTTCTGTGAGCCGATATAACTCTTACTTCCGTGCCGACTCCGAATTCCTTTAAAATTCTAAAACTTCTTTCCACTACGGGAAGATCAGAATCACTTCCCATAATTATTGCGACTTTCATAATACTTCCTCCCTTATTTAAAATAGCTGATTCCGGCCTCAAACAATCTTTGATCCGATTTGCCGGCGATGTTTTTATATAGATGCTTTCCTATTCTTTCCGAATGTCCCATCTTGCCTAATATTCTCCCATCAGGGCTGGTTATTCCTTCTATACATTGGAAAGACCCGTTGGGATTGAAGCTGCCGTCATAATTGGCGTTTCCGTAGAAGTCAACGTACTGAGTAGCTATTTGCCCATTTTTTGTCATTTCTTTAAATATTTTTTCGTTTGAGATCAATCGTCCTTCTCCATGGGATATAGGAATGGTAAATATATCTCCTACTTTTACATTGCTGAACCAAGGAGAAAGATTGGAAACCACTTTTGTTTGAACCATACGGGATATATGCCTTCCGATTTTGTTAAAGGTCAATGTAGGAGATTCCTCATCCATTTCTCTTATTTCCCCGTAAGGAAGGAGGCCTAACTTTATAAGGGCCTGAAATCCGTTACATATTCCCAATATGAGGCCATCTCTATTATTTAAGAAATTAGTTACTTCTTCTGCTATATATGGATTTTTGAATACAGTTGCTATAAATTTTCCGGAACCGTCAGGCTCGTCTCCTGCACTGAATCCTCCAGGCAGAGCTATAATTTGGCTGTTTTTGATCTTTTCTGCCATTGATTTTATAGAGTCCTTTATATCCTGAGGAGCTAAATTTTTGAATACGAAGATGTCAACATCGCCTCCCGCCTTTTCAAAAGCTCTTTTCATATCGTATTCACAATTTGTTCCGGGGAATACGGGGATGAAAACTTTTGGCTTTGATGTTGAAAATTTTGCCTTAAATGTATTCTCCCTTTCATAGCTGATATTTTCAGCACTATCATTTATGCTTCTTCTTATGGGAAATACATTGTTTAAAGGTTCTTCCCATTTTTTTATGGCACATTCCAAGTCTATCTTGGTGCTATTTATATTTATTACCGAATTTTTATTTGTACGTCCGATTATTTCATATTTTAAATTTCCCAATAGTTCATTTAAATTTTCTTTTTCATCTATTTCCAAGATTATTGAGCCGTAGTCGGGAGAAAATAATTTTTTTCTTGTCATTTCACGGGTAAATACCATCCCTATCTTGTTTCCGAAGGCCATTTTGCTTATTGATGCAGCTATTCCGCCGATCCCTATGGTATAAGCCGAGAGTATTTTTTTATTTATAATCAATTCATGTATTGCCGAAAAATTTTTATTGAGTGTTTCAAAGTCCGGCAACTGATTTTCTTTTCGCGGAGATTTGATTATAACAATTTGACTTCCGACTTTTTTAAACTCCGGCGATATTATGTTTTTCGCATTGCCTACACATACGGCAAAGCTCACTAAGGTAGGAGGAACATTTAAATCGTTGAAACTTCCCGACATGCTGTCCTTTCCTCCTATGGCTGCAACTTTAAGATTTTTCTGTGCTTCGTAAGCTCCCAATAGAGCAGACAGAGGCTTTCCCCATTTTTTATCATCAGTTAATTTTTCAAAGTATTCCTGAAAGGTAAGTTTTATATTTTTGTGATTTCCTCCCATTGCCACAATTTTTGCGACTGAATCAACTACCGCATACATTCCGCCATGGAATGGACTCCAAGTGGAAAGTTCGGAATCGAATCCGTAAGCCATGAGGGTACATGTATCTGTATATCCTCTTAGAACGGGAATTTTAGCCGTCATTCCCAAAGAAGGGGTGAGCTGATATTTTCCTCCGAAAGGCATCAATATAGTACCGGCACCTATGGTGGAGTCGAATCTTTCGACTAATCCCTTTTGGCTTGCTACATTGATGCTTTTTAAATTATCTATAAAAGCAGTTTTTAAAGAATTTTTATTTAAACATTCGGGGATTGTATTAAAATAATTTTCAGAATCGGGTTCTTCCACATAGACATCAGTGTTTTGCTGAGCGCCGTTGGTATCTAAAAATTTTCTGTCTATATCCAATATTTTTTTGTTTTTCCACATCATCTTTAATCTGTTGTCGTCCGTTACTTTTCCTACTATTGTTGCTTCGAGATTTTCTTCTTCCACATATTTTTTCATCAATTCTAAATCTTCTTTGTTTATTACTACTGCCATTCTTTCTTGAGATTCGGATATGGCAAGTTCGGTTCCGTCAAGACCTTCATATTTCTTCAATACATTATCCAAATTGATTTCTATACTGTCAGTCAGTTCCCCTACAGCCACCGAAACTCCTCCGGCTCCAAAGTCATTACACCTTTTTACTATTTTACTGAATTGAGGATTTCTGAATAATCTTAACAGTTTCCTTTCTGTTGGAGCATTTCCTTTTTGTACCTCTGAGCCGCAGGTCAATATGGATTTGTCCGTATGGGATTTAGACGAACCGGTAGCTCCGCCGCAACCGTCTCTCCCTGTTCTTCCTCCTATTAAGATGATTAGATCTCCTGTTTTTGGCTTTTTTCTTATTACATTTTCTTTTTTGACAGCTGCTATTACCGCTCCTATTTCCATTCTCTTTGCTACATATCCTTCGTTGTATATTTCAGATACATGACCTGTAGCTATGCCGATTTGATTTCCGTAGGAGCTGTATCCTCTGGCGGCTTCCGTAGTTATTTTTCTTTGGGGAAGTTTTCCGGGAAGAGTGTCTTCTATACTTTTTCTCGGATCTCCGCTTCCTGTAACTCTCATTGCCTGATATACATAGGCTCTCCCTGATAGGGGGTCTCTTATAGCTCCTCCCAAACATGTTGCAGCGCCGCCGAAAGGTTCTATTTCGGTAGGATGATTGTGAGTTTCGTTTTTAAACATTACAAGCCATTTTTCTATTTTACCGTCTACATCCACATCTACATTTATACTGCAGGCGTTTATTTCGTCGGAATCGTCCAAATCATTTAACAATCCTCTTTTTTTAAGTTCTTTCATTCCGATAACTGCAATATCCATCAGACAGACATTTTTTTTACTGTTGCCGTAAACATATTCCCTTGTACTGAGATATTCTTCATATGCTTTTTTGATAGAATCACAATAAAAGCCCTTATCGAAATTTACGGAATTTATTTTTGTCTGGAAGGTGGTATGCCTGCAGTGATCCGACCAATAAGTATCTATGACTTTTATTTCAGTTATAGTGGGATTTCTCTTTTCCGTGAGCTTAAAATATTCCTGGCAGAACTTAATATCCTCGATGCTCATGGCAAGACCCAAAGTATTTTTAAATTCTTCCAACTCTTTGGGGGATTTTTCGATGAACCCGTCTAATGTTATTACATTGTCGGGAGAAATTATTTCATTTTCCAGATTATCAGGTTTGGTTAATTCTGCTTCTCTGCGGTCTACAGGATTTATACAATAATGTTTAATCTTTTTAAATTCTTCATTTGTAATATTTCCCTTAAGAATTATTATTTTTGCCGTATTTATAATCGGTTTTTCTTTTTCCGTCAGTATTTCGATGCATTGGACGGCAGAATCCGCTCTCTGGTCGTATTGACCGGGCAGATATTCTATCCCAAATATTTTCCATTCATCTTTTGTTTCTATTTTTTCTTCATATACCGTATCCACATTTGGTTCAGAGAATATGGTTTTTAATGATTTTAGGTATGCATCATCGGAAATTTCCTGGATATCATATCTGTTTAAAATTCTTACTTCTTCCAATCCTTTTATGGATAAATTTTGTTTTAAATCATTATATAGCCGTTCTGCTTCTATGTTGAACTTTCTTTTCTTTTCTACAAATATTCTTCTTACCGGACTATTCACAATTATACCTCCTAAAAAATAATAAACCCAGGCAGAGTAAGATCACTACAAGTGAAACCTACCCCCTGGGTTTTATCCTGAAGGCATTACATAAGCAATACAAATAAGCACCTTCGGAATCCTAAGTGCATTTTCATTCATAGTCAAGTAATTTACGGTCACTTGGTAGAGACTTCTCAGCCATATTGTGAGATTTATATGAACGTACATTATATAAAATTGTCTTACAATGACATAATATCAGTAAAAAAAAGATAAGTCAATAGAAAATTATTCATATAATAATAAACAATAAAAGTTTTTTTATATTTATTGTTTTTTTATTGACAAGAAATCCGTATACCTCTAAAATTAGAGATGTATATTGGATATATTGATTTTAATGTTTTTTATCTTCACTTTAAGTTAAGGTAAATAGGTTAAGCTGTGGGAGCATATCGCCGGTTAAACAGGTGATATGAGGGGAGAAGTATTACTGCTTATTGATGAAGTTCTCATATAACTTAATTTTGGAGGAAATGAGTATGAATTTGATGGAATATATGAATGGTGGAATTGAACGAATTGTTCGGAAGGCATTAAAGTCGTCTTTAAAAAATCCTCGTGAAAGTGCTTTTCTCTTAAGATATATGATTGCGCAGAAAGATGCCGTAAAAAAACGTAATCAGTTGGAATCACAAGGTACACATATTCCGTCTTTTCTGATTGCAAGTATTACGACACAATGTAATATGTTTTGTAAGGGGTGTTATGCAAGGGCAAATCAATCCTGCAGTACTTACCCTCAACAAGAGAAGCTGACTTGTGATCAATGGAAACGAATTTTTCAGGAAGCCAATCAGCTCGGGATCTCGTTTATTCTTCTTGCAGGAGGAGAACCCCTTTTGTCCAGATGTATTATAGAAACAGCAGCTGAATTTCCCGATGTTATTTTTCCTATATTCACGAATGGAACTATTATGGATGAATCGTATATTGATTTATTTGACAAGAATAGAAATCTTGTTCCGGTCTTCAGCATGGAAGGCGGCCTTATTGAAACGGATAAAAGGCGGGGAGAAGGAGTATATACGTCATTGGTCGGGAAAATGAAGCAAATGAATACTCGGGGAATATTTTATGGTACTTCTATTACCGTCACTATGGAAAATTTGGATGTTGTAACGAGTAAGGAATTTATCGACACATTATATAAAGAAGGATGCGGCGTTGTATTTTATATTGAATATGTTCCGGCTGAACCTTCAACTGAAAATCTTGTTTTGACCGAAGGAGGAAGAAAGATCTTAGAAGAACGGCAGGATATTTTAAGAAAACAGTACGAAGATATCATCTACTTATCATTTCCGGGAGATGAAAAATACATGGGAGGATGCTTGGCCGCAGGCAGGGGATTCTTCCATATAAATACTGCAGGCAGAGCAGAACCTTGTCCTTTTTCTCCTTATTCTGATATGAATTTAAAAGATTGTTCCTTGTTAGAAGCACTTCAATCTCCCCTTTTTCAAAAGCTGAACACCCAAGGATTGATGAATGAAGAGCATGAGGGAGGTTGTGTACTGTTTGGGAAACAGGATGAGATAAGGAAATTGCTGGGATATAACGACACAAATATAAAATAAATCTTATCAATAAAAAAGAAGTATCTTAATACTTCTTTTTTTAGATATCTTGAGATGCCTTTATTAGCCTGCCGATGTTTTGGCTTGTTGTTTCAACATTTTGAGAACCGTCTTTAAGAGCATGTTCTAATGTGGTGACTTTGGAGAGTATATTAAATATTGCCGTTATGCCGTGATCATACAGTTTTTCATATCCCTTTCCGATTCTGCCCGCAAGGACTATGACGGGAACATTGTATTTCTTTGCCACGGAAGCTACTCCAAAAGGGGTTTTCCCAAAGAGAGTCTGAGAATCTATGCTGCCTTCTCCCGTAAATACAAAATCTGCATCTTTTATATGAGATTCCAAATTGGTGTAATGAATAATGAGATCTACTCCCCTGACCAATTTTGTATCGAGAAAAGCTAAAAGGCCTGCTCCTAATCCTCCTGCTGCCCCTGCTCCGGAAATATTTTCAACATCCTTTCCGATTTGTTCTCTTATCACTTTAGCATAATGTTTTAAATTATTATCCAATTCTTTCACCATTTCTTCAGTTGCCCCCTTTTGGGGACCGAATATATAGGAAGCCCCTTCTTTTCCTGTTAAAGGATTGGTTACATCGCAGGCAACTTCTACTTTGACCTTTGATAATCTGGAATCTAAATTGCTTATATCAATTTTGTGAATTAAATTCAAATTTTTCCCGCCTCTTGGAATTTCCTCATTATTTTTCGTCAGAAACCTTACGCCGAGAGCCTGAAGCATTCCGGCGCCTCCGTCATTAGTTCCGCTTCCTCCGATTCCGATTATCAGATGATTTGCGCCTTTCTCAAGGGCGGCTTTAATTAATTCGCCGGTACCGTAAGTAGTGGTTACAGATGGATTTCTTTTATCTTGGGGAACCAATTGGATACCGCTGGCTGATGCCATCTCTATTACAGCTGTCTTTTTGTCTCCAAGGATTCCAAAGTTTGCAACAACAGGATTTCCTAATGGATCCGTAACTGATACATTATAAATTTTTCCCGATGTTGCTTCAACTAAAGATTCAACTGTGCCTTCTCCTCCGTCAGCCATTGGGATTTTTATATACTGGGCCTGAGGGAAAACAACCTTTAATCCTCGTTCCATGGATTCGGCAACTTCCTTAGCACTCATGCTTTCTTTAAAAGAATCCGGAGATAATACAAATTTCATCTATTTATTTCACATCCTTTTTCGTCATTCTCTATTCTTTTCCGCAATATTGCTTTACTTGTCGCATAATTTATACAATTATTATATAATATTACTGAAGTAATGTCACTTAAAACAACAAAAGTTTTAAAGTGATGGACTGCTGCTTAGTATTACAATTAAGTTATATTATAATATAATTTGATATTATTAAAAATTAATAGTATATAACTGATTTAAAAATTTTTGATATTAAATATATAATATTAAAATTAGGAGGTAATATTATGGTATTTGACGGACATTCGGATATTCTAACAGATGTAGCTATTAAAAGGCTTAATGGTGAAAAAAATGTTTTTAGAAATCATCATCTTGAAAGATTAAAAAAAGGGGAAGTGAACGGAAGCATATTTGTAGTTTGGGTAGATCCTCCTTATACGGACGAAAATCCCGCTTGGAGAATGCTGGAGATTTTAGGAGCACTGTCCGAGGAAATTAAAGATATGAAGGATTATGCAGAGATCGCCCATAATTATGAAGATATGAAGAGGATACAAGACCAAGGAAAATTTGCGATAATTCTTGGAATAGAAGGAATGAGCGGGCTTAGAGGAAATACAAGTTTAATAACAATGTTATATGAATTTGGAATAAGACACGGGATGCTTACTTGGAATGAAGAAAATGAGTTTGCTACCGGAAGCAACGGAAATCCTGAAAGGGGCATAACCCAATTGGGAATTAAAGCACTTCATAAGATGGAGGAACTGGGAATGATAATTGATGTATCCCATGGAAATGAGAAAACTTTTTGGGATATATGTAATCATACACGAAAACCTTTTATCGCTTCTCATTCTAATGTTTATAATTTATGCCAATCCAAAAGAAACTTAAAAGATGACCAGATAAAAGCTATTGCGGAACGTAATGGAGTTATAGGAATGAATTCATGGCCGGACTTTATAGATAAAAAAAATCCGACGGTAGAAAGATTGGCAGATCATATAGATTATATAGTAAATTTGGTAGGAATAGATTATGTCGGATTCGGATTTGATTTTTGTGACTTCTTATCTGGAGATACCACCAATAGTTTTCAAGAAAGTGAAACTACAATGGCAAAGGGAATCGAAGATGCATCAAAGATACCCCAACTGATTAAGATATTATCAGATAGGGGATATGGTCAAGAACAGATAGAGAAGATTACCCATAAAAATTTTGAAAGAGTAATAAAGGAAATACTGAAATAAACTATTTATAGTAGTTAAATATTATAGTGTAAATTTTAAAAGTATATCTTCTTTTCAGAAAGGATAGAATTCCGATAGTTTAAATGAAATATTTTGTGCTATAATATATATAAATTATGAATAATTTTTTTAGTAATATTTTTTAGAAAAATATTACTAAAAAGGGAGGGAAAAAGGCATGACCCTTGAAAAAAAAATTGAACAAATATTAAAAGACGAATTGAGGCCGGAGAATATTAAAACCATTATTGACATGGCTGAATTTCTAAAATTTAAAGAGACTCAGGATAAATGGAATGAAATAAACGAACAGGAGCATGAATATATAACTGAAGAAGAACGTCTTCAGTTAGAGAAGATTAAATTAAAAGGTGAATTTATCGATCAAGATGACATTTTAAAAGAATTAAAGGTTAATAAAAATGAGATATAATATTAAATATGAGAAAAATTGTCTCAAGTATCTAAAAAAATTAGATAAAAATACACAGTTAAGGATAATTAAATCTATAAATCAGCTTCCATTTGGAGATGTTAAAAAATTGCATGGGAATATGGAAGATTACAGATTGAGAGTTGGTAAATATAGAATTATATTTAGCAAAGATGAAAAAAATTTAATCATAAATATTATTCAAATTGCATCTCGAGGAGAAGTTTACAGTAAATTATAAATTAATTTTCTGTTTCTTAATAATATTGCAATAAGAGCAGTAGGTTTTATGTGGAAAAGCTTACTGCTTTAATTTTTATATTATTTATTGAAGAATGTTGTTAGGTATGACATACTATAGTTAAAATGAATTTGAATAAAATTAAAGGGGAGGGTTAAAAATGATTCGTGATTTGATATTAAAAAATCGTTCTTATAGGAGATTTTATCAGGATGAAAAAATTGAAAGAAAAACTATTGAAGAACTAATCGATTTGGCCAGATTATCATCTTCAGGAGGAAACCTCCAGTCTTTAAAGTATATTATTTCCTGTGACGATGATAAGAATAAAATCGTATTTTCCCATTTAAAATGGGCGGCATATTTTAAAGATTGGGAAGGGCCGGAAGAAGGGGAAAGACCTTCGGCATATATTATAATGCTGAGGGATAATAAAATCAGTAATAATCAACTTTGGGATCATGGAATTGCTTGTCAGAGCATACTTTTGGGAGCAGCTGAAAGAGGGCTTGGAGGCTGTATGTTTGGTTCGGCAGATAAACAAGGATTGAGAAAAGATCTCCGTATACCTGAGGAATATGAAGTATTGCTTGTGATTGCTTTAGGAAAGCCGAAGGAAAAGGTTGTTCTCGAGGAGCTGAGGGAGCCTAATGATGTTAAATATTGGAGGGACGAAAATCAAGTTCACCATGTTCCAAAAAGAAAATTGAAGGATATAATATTGGATTAACACAAGGGGACGGTTCTTTTGTGCTGTTCTTATTTAGGAAAAGAGGTCATCCACGGAACTCTTTTCCTATTTTTTTCTTTGACATTATAGAAATTAAATAATATTATGTATTTGAACATTTTCTATTACAGAAAGGGGAATAATTGTGAATAAAACAGCAATTATAACAGGAGCATCTAAAGGAATCGGAAAACAGATGGCGAAAACTTTTGCTGAAAACGGATATAACTTATTAATAAATTACAATAATTCTAAAAAAGAAGCGGAAGAACTGTGCCAGCAATTGAATTCAAAAGGAATAATAGCTTATGCTTACAGAGCCGATGTTTCAGATAGAAAACAGGTGGATTCCATGGTTGAATTTTGTATAAAAAGATTCAGAAACATAGATTTACTCATTAATAATGCAGGTGTTGCTCAATCTATACTTTTTACAGATATTACTCAGGATGATTGGAAGAGGATGATTGATATCAATTTAACCGGAGTTTTTAATTGTACTCAAAGTGTGGCTAAATATATGATATCCGAGAAAAAAGGAAAGATCATTAATATTTCTTCCATATGGGGAATGGTAGGAGGATCATGTGAGGTTCACTATTCCACAGTAAAGGCAGGAATTATAGGATTTACAAAAGCATTAGCTAAAGAACTCGGCCCTTCTAATATTCAGGTTAATTCCATAGCTCCGGGAGTAATACAGACCGATATGTTAAAAGGGCTAAATGATAAGGATTTGGAAGAATTAAAATATGATACGCCCCTTATGAGACTGGGAACGGCTGATGATATTGCAGAATGTGCTTTGTTTTTGGCATCCGATAAAGCGGATTTTATAACAGGCCAGGTAATAAGCCCTAACGGAGGATTTGTAATATAATACACCAGCAAATCCTATTTTTTCCTTAATATAATTTCACCATAAGCGAATTTCCAAAAAGGCCTCCTTATTATTAATTTTTAATAGAAGTTTTTTTTATAAAAATATAAATATTTTTGTTTACAAATATAAATATTGTGATATAATTAACAATAAGAAATAGTTTATTATTTATCAAAGTATTATGGTTAAGAAGGATTATGTTTATTATTTTTTTAGAAAGCAACCTTAAGTATTAGAAGGTATTTTGAAAAAAACTTATTCTTTAATATCAGGTATTCAGATGTAGTCTGGAAAGATTATCTTATAGCATATGGGACTTATTCGGTCCATATATGGATATATTTTTTCCGATTTATAGTTTGTTATTTAACAATCTAATACTAAAATTTATTGTTGAGGTGAATGAGATGGAAGTTAAAAATAAGGAAGAATTATTACAAAAATTAAAAGAAGTGAAAAAAGCTCAAAAACAATTTTCGCGTTTTACTCAGGAACAGGTGGATGAAATATTTTTTAAAGCTTCCATAGCTGCCAATAATAAAAGAATTGAATTGGCAAAGATGGCTGTAGAAGAAACAGGAATGGGGGTAGTTGAAGATAAGGTTATTAAAAACCACTATGCTTCGGAATATATTTATAATACTTACAAAAACGAAAAAACCTGTGGGATAATAGAGGAAGATAAATTTTTCGGTACTGCAAAAATAGCAGAACCTCTTGGGGTCATTGCAGCTATAATACCTACAACTAATCCTACTTCAACAACGATATTTAAAGCATTGATTGCCCTAAAAACTCGAAACGGAATAATTTTTTCTCCCCATCCGAGAGCTAAAAAATCTACTATAGCCGCGGCTAAGTTAGTTCTTGATGCAGCAGTTAAGGCAGGAGCGCCTGAAGGAATTATAGGCTGGATAGATGAACCTTCCATTGAACTTTCCCAGTTATTAATGAAGGAAGCTGATTTTGTTCTTGCAACGGGAGGACCTGCAATGGTTAAAGCTGCTTATTCATCAGGAAAACCTGCAATTGGAGTAGGACCTGGGAACGCTCCTGCGGTTATTGACGAAACTGCTGACATTAAAATGGCCGTGAGCTCAATTCTTATGTCAAAAACTTTTGATAACGGCGTTGTATGCGCATCGGAACAATCTGTAATAGTAGTCGGTAAAATATATGATGAGGTTAAAGAAGAATTTAAAAGAAGAGGAGCTTATATATTAAATAAGGAAGAAATTGACAAGGCAAGAAATATAATCTTAAAAAACGGACAGGTAAATGCAGATATAGTTGGGCAGTCGGCATATAAGATTGCCAATATGGCAGGGATAACAGTACCAGAAGAATCCAAAGTACTTATAGGAGAAGTAGAATCTGTAGGAATAGAAGAACCATTTGCCCATGAGAAACTTTCCCCTGTATTGGCAATGTATAGGGCTGAAGATTTTGAAGATGCTGTATCAAAGGCTGAAATACTGGTGGAACACGGAGGATTCGGACATACTTCTTCATTATATACAGATCCCATAAAGTCCAAGGATAGGATAGAAAAATTCGGGCTGCTGATGAAAACGGGGAGAGTCATAGTTAATATGCCTTCTGCCCTCGGAGCCATAGGAGATATATATAATTTCAAACTTACCCCTTCATTGACCTTAGGATGTGGATCTTGGGGAGGAAATTCCGTATCTGAAAATGTTGGTGTAAAACACCTGCTTAATATTAAGACTGTTGCAGAAAGGAGAGAGAATATGCTTTGGTTCAAAGTTCCGGAAAAAATTTATTTTAAATATGGCTGCCTTCCCGTAGCATTAAAAGAATTAAAGGACATGAATAAAAAAAGAGCATTTATTGTTACTGATAAAGTTATTTATAACCTTGGATATACCTCTGAGATTACAAAAACTTTGGAGGAATGCGGAATCAGTTATGACATATTTTATGATGTTAACCCTGATCCTACATTGGAAACAGCAAAAAAAGGTGCTGAAAGAATGAAAGATTTTAAACCGGATGTGATAATAGCATTGGGAGGGGGTTCTCCCATGGATGCGGCAAAGATTATGTGGGTTCTGTATGAGCATCCGGAAGCAGAATTTGAAGATCTGGCCATGAGATTTATGGATATAAGGAAGAGAGTATATAAGTTTCCCCACATGGGAGAAAAGGCAACTATGGTGGCAATACCCACATCTTCCGGAACAGGATCGGAAGTAACTCCTTTTGCTGTAATAACTGATGAAGAAACAGACATAAAATATCCTCTTGCAGACTATGAATTGACTCCGGACATGGCAGTAATAGATACAAAACTCATGATGAATATGCCGAGAGGTTTGACGGCGGCTTCGGGAATAGATGCATTAACTCATGCTATTGAAGCCTATGTTTCTGTTTTATCTACGGAATATACCGATGGATTATGTTTGCAGGCTATTGATTTGATATTTAAGTATCTTCCCATTGCTTATAATGAAGGGCCTTCTAATGTGGAAGCGAGGGAAAAAATGGCTCATGCATCAACTATTGCAGGAATGGCCTTTGCCAATGCTTTCTTAGGTGTATGTCATTCTATGGCTCACAAGTTAGGTTCAATGCATCATGTGCCTCACGGTATTGCCAATGCACTGCTGATAAATGAGACAATAAAATTTAATAGTTCAGATGCTCCAAGAAAACAGGCATCATTTCCTCAGTATAAATATCCACATGCTAAGTCTAAGTATGCTCAGATATCGGATTATTTAAAATTGGGAGGAAATACTGAAGAAGAAAAAGTAGAACTTTTAATTAAAGCAATAGACGAATTAAAGAAAAAAATAGGGATTCCTAAATTTATCTGTGAATTTGGGATATCCAAAGAGAATTTTTACAGTACTTTGGATGAAATGTCGGAAAGAGCTTTCGATGACCAATGTACGGGCTCCAATCCGAGATATCCTCTAATAAGTGAAATAAAACAAATGTATATAAATGCTTTTGAATAAGGGCTAGCATATGCTTACAGCTCAAAAAAATAAAGGCAGAATTTAATCTGCCTTTATTTTTTTGAGATATTCTATTTTAAAACGGTGAAAACTATATCTACATTCATACTTTTCCCATTTCTTATAATATTTAAACTTGCCTTGTCGCCTTTATTGTATTTATAAAGTATTTTTTTCAGCTGACTCATATTTTCTACTTCCTGATTGTCGATTTTTGTTAACACGTCTCCGTTTTCAAGCCCTGCTTTTTTTGCAGGAGAACTGGGATCTATTTCTAAAATTATTACACCCTTGTCTACATTTAAATTTACTCCTAACTGAGCTTCATATTTTTCTACTTCCACTCCGGTTATTCCCATGTAGACAATTTTATAGGATCCATCTTTTATTACTTGTTCGATTATAGGTTTTGCCACATTAATTGGTATGGAAAATCCCAATCCCTCTGCTGTTTGAATCTTTGCAGTATTTATACCTATTACCTGCCCTTTTTCATTTAACAGAGGACCTCCGCTGTTTCCAGAGTTAATCGCCGCATCTGTCTGTATCAGATCTTCAATTACGTTATATTCATCTACCTGAATTGTTCTATGAAGACCGCTGATTATACCTGACGTAACGCTTCTCTGAAAATCCAAACCTAATGGATTTCCTATTGCAACAGCTAATTGTCCTATTTCAAGGTTGTTGGAATCTCCAAGCTCTGCGGCATTTAATCCTGTGGCATCTACTTTAACTATTGCTAAGTCCAAAGCAGTATCGTACCATAATACCTTGCCCGATTTTTTGGTGCCGTCTTCAAACAAAACGGTTATTTTTTTAGCATTTCCGTCTCCGATTACATGAGAATTGGTAAGAATATAACCGTTGCTGTCTACTATGATTCCTGAACCGACACCTTCCACTTCTCTCTGCCAAAACATATCATTTTGTATTTCTACTGTTGTAATTCCTACGACAGAACTTATTGTTTTTTCTGCGACGGCCGTTACGCTGCTGACATTACTATTTGGAGTTATATTTATTTTTTGTGCTGTATTTGTTCCGTTTTTTCCCTGCGTATAAATGGCAGGTACGGGAAGTATTTTTCCATATAAATAATTTGGGGCTATATATGATGTTACGATTCCTCCAATAATAGCTGCAACTATAGCTACAATAAAGTAGGAAAGAAAATTTTTCTTTTTTGGTTTTTTACTATTATCCTGAGAATAATAGATGATATCCGGTTTGTTCTCATCCATTTAAATTACCTCCTTATTCATTTTTCGTATTCTATACATATATAGTAAAAAACAAATATCGAAGAAATATGGTAAAAGTGAATTTTTTTATAAAAAAATTTTTTCAAGATTTCCCACAAAGTCTTGATAATAATTACATATTTTTTTCAGATACTATAAACAAGGAGGTATTCAAAAATGTATAAAGAAAGGAGTGTTCTTAATTAAATTGTTGAAAAAAATTTCGATTATTACTGTTGCATTGGTTCTTTCTATGTCTACATTAGTATTCGCAGATACGGAAGAATATTCTAACACCAAGATTGAACAAAATACACAAGAAGAAGATTCTAAGAAGATAAGATCAGATATTAAAGAAGACTTGCCGGCAGAAACGAAGGCACAAATTAAAGAATTACGAGAAAAATTAAAGAGTGGCGAGATAACAGAAGAAGAATTTAAAGAAAAATTGAAAGAAATATTGCCGGAAGGATTTGAATTCAAAGAGAGAAAAGAATTACCGGAAGAAGTAAAGACCCAAGTTAAAGAATTACGGGAAAAGTTAAAAAAAGGTGAGATAACAGAAGAAGAATTTGAAAAACAAATGGAAAAGATAATGCCGGAAGGCTTCAAATTCAAAATGAGAATTAAAAATGGGAAAGAATTACCAGAAGAAGTAAAAACCGAGATTAAAGAATTACGAGAAAAGCTAAAAAATGGAAAAATAACCAAGGAAGAATTTAAAGAACAAATGGAAAAGATCATTCCGTCGGATTCAAAATAGAAAATATACAAATTAAATAGAATACCTCCTTTCCCCCTCTGATATTATTTTAGTTAAACCCCAAAAAAGGTATGGTGAAATTCCATACCTTTTTGCTATAATATATTTAATATTATATAATTTTGAACATAGGGAGATTGATTTATATGTCTTTTAAAATATATTTAGTAGAAGATGACAGCAATTTAAATTTGGTCTTAACTACTTATTTAAAAAAAGAAGGATGGGAAGTAAGTCCTTTCTTAACTGGTAAAGACGCTCAAAAAGCTATTTCAAATCCGCCGGATTTATGGATATTGGATATCATGCTTCCGGATATAGACGGATATCATCTTCTTCAGGAAATCAGGGAGGCTTCTTTAAATATTCCTGTTATATTTATATCTGCAAGAGATGCGGATATAGATAGGGTTGTCGGTTTGGAATTGGGAAGTGACGATTATTTGCCTAAACCTTTTCTCCCCCGGGAATTGGTTATTCGTACCCGGAATCTTCTAGAAAGAGTATATGGAAGCGGCAGCAGAAACTTGAATATTTCTCCTTACAGTATAGATGAGTCCAGTAGAACAGTAAAATTAAACGATGAAGTTATTGAATTAACCTCAAAGGAATTTGATCTTTTGGTATTTTTCGCTAAGAATAAAGACAGAGCCCTTTCAAGAGAACAGGTACTCAATTATGTTTGGGGAGAAAATTATTTTGGAACGGATAGAGCTGTGGATGATTTAATAAGAAGACTCAGGAAGAAGCTTCCTCTTTTAAACGTAGAAACTATATACGGATATGGATATAGGGTGATGGACTCATGAAAAATTATCCTTTATCAATACAGATTTGGATGGTATTTGCTTTGATTACATTATGTATATCAATACTATTGGTCTTTGTTTTACCGTTGACTTTAAGAGATTTTTTTACTAAAGAAATTTATGAAACTATAGAAAGTGCTCAGGATTTATTAATTAATAGAATTGACAGAGATTATTCCGAAGATGATTTTAGTTCCGACAGTTTCTCTGAAAAGAAACAAATAGCAAATATTCGAACAGTAAATCATTTTATGATATATGGCAATAATACTATATTTATTACTTCCCCCACAATTTCTATAGACTTTCTAAGTGAAGTAAGAGAAAAGATAGAAACGCAAAACGCCAGCAGCCAAAGATACAGCGGACAAATCAACAACAGAAAAATGTTTTATGTAATCTCAAGGGGCAAGATATGGGACCATGATGTGTACCTTGTATCTTATATGTGGGACTCCTATAGAGATGATTTAGTTCATACCTTATTCAGAAGATTAGTTGTAGTTATGACTTTTATTCTTCTTTTAAGTTGGATCCCAGCTATTTTTCTGTCAAGATATTTGTCCAAACCCTTAGTGGCATTGGAAAGAAGAGTCAAAAAATTGGCAAATCATGAGTGGGATGAGTCATTTCAGCTTGACCGAAAGGATGAGATAGGGGAACTGGGAGACTCCATAGAACAGTTAAGAAATCAGCTTCTTAAGCAGGACGAATCCCAGCAGTCATTTTTACAACATGTATCTCACGAGTTAAAGACTCCTGTCATGGTTATCAGAAGCTATTCCCAAGCCATAAGAGACGGCATATATCCAAAAGGAAATTTGGATTGTACTCTTCAGGTTATTGATAACGAATCGGAACGATTGGAAAAGAGAATAGGAAATCTCCTTTATTTGACTAAATTGGATTATCTGTCTTTGCACAATACTTCTAAAGAGATATTTTCATTAGACGAATTGATAAAAGAAGTTGTAGAAAGGCTCAGGTGGCGTAGAAATGAATTGGATTGGTTTGTAAAATTGGAACCTATAAAAATAAAGGGTGATATAGAACAGTGGATTGTGGTGTTAGAAAATTTGTTGGATAATCAAATCAGATATTCTGATACAAAGATATCTGTTTTCTTGACTAAATCGATAGAAGATGATAAGGAGAAAGCATTGCTGAAAATGTGGAACGACGGAGATCCCATTGAAGATAAGATCATGGAAAGACTCTTTGATAAATTCAACAAGGGATACAAAGGGCAATTCGGATTGGGGCTTGCAATTGTTTACCGTATAGTGACTCTTCATGATTCCAAAATCTGGGCGGAAAACGAAGAAGATGGGGTTTCTTTTTATGTAGAAATTCCATTAAGTGAAAATAAAGATTAAAATTCTTAAAAAATTAGTTGAAATATTTTTGAGTAGGTGCTAATATGGGTTTGGATAATTAAATATGTTCAGATGAGGATAATGAGAGATATTCATTTGGAATGGCCGAAGAAGAAATATAGTGATTTTGTCGAATGACTATAGAAGCTTTCAGGCAAAGGGATTGTTATCCGATGGATCTCTGGAAAGATGGAAATCACCGTAGGAGCAAGTGCATCATTTACGATGCTGCAACTCTCAGGTAAAAATACAGAGATATAATGACACCTATATTGTAGTGTCATTATATCTCTGTATTTTTTTGTTTTTTATTATTAAAATTTGGAGGTGAATGTATTTGGAAAATTTAAAGAAGACCCCATTATATGAATGCCATCTGAACCTTAATGGAGAAATGGTTGATTTTGCGGGATGGAATCTTCCTTTGCAATATAAAGGAATAATCCAGGAACATGAAAAAGTAAGAAATGATGCAGGAATTTTTGATGTTTCTCATATGGGGGAAATTACTGTAAAGGGGCAAGATGCCTTTAATTATTTGCAGTACATTGTTACAAATGATATTTCCAAGCTTCAGAATAATGATGTCATATATACCTTTATGTGCAATCCTCATGGCGGAGTGGTTGATGACCTTCTTGTATATAAGTTTGAGGAAGATTATTTCATGCTTGTCGTAAATGCGGGAAATATTGACAAGGATTTTCAATGGCTGGTCAGCAATAAGGAACATTTTTATGTTAATATTTGCAATGTTTCGGCTGGGATAGCTCAAGTTGCTGTTCAGGGGCCTAAAGCCCAAGACGTGCTTCAGAAAATTGCCGGCTTTGATCTTAATGAACTCAAATTTTTCAAATTCAAAAGGGATGCATATATAGGCGGTAATAAGTGTATGATTTCAAGAACCGGCTATACAGGTGAAGACGGATTCGAAATATATTCCGGCAATGAAAGTATAATTTCTATTTGGAAAAGTACAATTGAGGCGGGAAAAGAATATGGTATTCTTCCGGCAGGTCTCGGTGCGAGAGATACTTTGAGATTTGAAGCAAACCTTCCTCTTTACGGCAATGAACTTTCCGAAGATATAAGCCCTATTGAGGCAGGGTACGGCTTTTTTGTAAAAACTAATAAAGAAGATTTTGTAGGAAAAGATGCCCTGCTAAGGCAGAAAAAAGATGGAATTAAAAGAAAAATAGTGGGATTTAAAATGACAGGAAGAGGAATACCCAGAAAGGGATATGAAGTTAAAAAGAACAACAAAAATATAGGGTTTGTAACGACCGGATATTTTTCTCCTACTTTAAAGAAAAGCATAGGTCTTGCAATGATATATACCGATTATACTGATTTAAATACGGAAATAGATGTAATGATAAGAAATAAACCTATAAAAGCAGCAGTAATCAGCAGAAAATTTTATACAAAAAATTATCGGGAGGAATGAAAAATGAAAGTATTGAAAGATTTGCTTTATACGAAAGATCATGAATGGGTGAAGGCTCAAGGCAATGAAGCGTACATCGGGATTACAGATTATGCGCAGCATGCCCTTGGAGATATAGTCTTTGTAGATCTGCCCGAAATAGGTCAGGAATTTGAGGCTGGAGATAATTTCAGCGCAGTGGAGTCGGTAAAGGCAGCTTCCGATATTTATATTCCCATAAGTGGGAAAATATTAAATATAAATGAAGCTTTATCCGATGATCCCGCTCTTATAAATCAAGATCCCTATGAAAATTGGCTTGTATTAATTGAAATTAAAGATGAATCCCAATTGAATGATTTAATGAATTCCGAGGAATATGAAATTCATTGCAAAAAGGAGGATTAATTGATGTATCCCTATATACCAAATACCCCGGAAGATGAAAAAATTATGTTAGATTCTATAGGGTTATCCTCTGTCGATGATCTTTTTGACGATATACCGGAAGAAGTGAAATTAAAGAGAAGACTCAACATAAATTTTCCCATGTCTGAAATGGAAGTTTTAAATCGTTTAAAAGCTCTTTCCAAAAAAAATATCAGTACCGAAGATATGGTATGTTTTCTTGGAGCGGGAGCTTATGATCACTATATTCCGTCAGTAGTGAAATATGTAATTTCAAAGCCGGAATTTTATACTGCCTATACGCCTTACCAGGCAGAAATAAGTCAGGGAACTCTTCAATCTGTATTTGAATATCAGAGCATGATATGCAGCCTGACCGGAATGGACGCAGCCAATGCTTCAATGTATGATGTAGGTACGGCCGCTCAGGAAGCTGGATTTATGGCTTGCGAAATTACAAGAAGGAAGTCTGTGGTTGTTTCCAAATCGGTTCATCCCGAAGTACGTAAAGTACTTAAGACTTATATGAAATTCAGACAAATTGAAGTTGTGGAAGCGGACCTAAAAGACGGAGTTACGGATATTGAAAAGCTCCAAAAAATTATAAATGAGAATACAGCAGGAATTATAGTTCAAAATCCTAATTTCTTCGGAATAATAGAAGATTTTTCCGAAATCGAAAATATAATTCATAGAAACAAGGGATTAATGATTATGAGCGTTGATCCCATATCTTTGGGAATTCTTAAAACCCCTGGGGAATGGGGAGCGGATATTGCTATAGGGGATGGACAAAGTTTGGGAAACAGTCTGAATTTTGGAGGCCCCTATTTGGGATTTATGGCAACAAAATCAAAATTCATGAGGAAACTTCCGGGAAGAATTGTAGGGCAGACGGAAGACAAAGACGGAAAGAGAGCTTTTGTCTTAACTCTTCAGGCAAGGGAGCAGCATATAAGAAGAGAAAAGGCAAGTTCAAATATATGCTCCAACGAACAATTAAATGCCTTAGCTGCAACAGTGTATATGACTGCAATGGGCAAGGAGGGCTTAAGAGAAGTAGCTCTGCAGTGTATAAGTAAATCTCATTATGCCTTAAAAAAGATAATTGACACGGGAAAATTTCAGTTGCTGTTCGACAAACCATTTTTCATGGAGTTCTGCCTAAAGAGTAAATATGACGGAACAAAAATAAACGAAGAACTTTTGAAGAAAAATATTATAGGAGGATATGAATTGGAAAGGGAATATCCTGAATATAAAAATTCCGTTCTTTTATGTGTAACGGAAAAGAGAACAAAAGATGAAATAGATATTCTTGCTGATGCATTGGAGGGAATAAAGTAAAATGAAGGAATACAATAAACTTATATTTGAAATTTCAAGGAAAGGCAGAAAAGGGTATTCTCTTCCAGAAAATGATGTTCCCCATCTAAAAGCAGATGATATAATTCCGGAGAATTTGTTAAGCAAAAATGAAATTAATCTGCCGGAAGTAAGTGAAGTAGATATAGTCAGACATTATACCCAATTAGGAAATAAAAACTATGGAGTGGATACGGGATTTTATCCTCTCGGTTCTTGTACAATGAAATATAATCCTAAGGTAAATGAAGAAGTTGCAGCTCTTTCGGGATTTACAAATATTCATCCCTATGAAAATGAGGAGAAGGTTCAGGGAGCTTTGGAGCTTATGTATGATTTATCGAAGAAACTTGCCGAAATAGGGGGAATGGAAGAAGTTACACTTCAGCCTGCTGCCGGCGCTCACGGAGAAGTTACAGGACTCATGATTATAAAATCATACCATGAATATAGGAATGATTACAAAAGAAGGAATATAATAATCCCCGATTCTGCTCATGGAACTAATCCGGCATCCGCCGCAACCGTAGGATTTAATGTAATACAAGTGGAATCAAATTCCGAAGGGAGAATAGATATAGCAAAGCTGAAAGAGGTCATTAATGATGAAACGGCAGGACTTATGCTTACTAATCCCAATACCTTAGGCCTATTTGAAGATGATATATTAGAAATATCCCGTCTGATTCATGAATCAGGAGGCCTTCTGTATTATGACGGAGCAAATATGAATGCTGTGATGGGTATGGCAAGACCGGGAGATATGGGATTTGACGTAGTTCATTTTAATCTTCACAAGACCTTTTCAACCCCTCATGGCGGAGGTGGACCGGGGAGCGGTCCTGTAGGAGTAAAAAAGGATTTGGTTAAATTTCTTCCTGTGCCGATAATAGAAAAAAAGAATAATAAATATCGTTTGGACTATAACAGACCGGAATCGATAGGAAAAGTAAAGTGCTTCTATGGCAACTTTGGAGTTATGGTCAGGGCATATGCTTATATTCTTTCAATGGGAGGAGAAGGTCTCAAACAAGCAAGCAAAATGGCTGTATTGAATTCCAATTATATAAAATCGAAACTGAAAGGATATTATAATATTCCTTTTGATCATCTATGCAAGCATGAGTTCGTTTTGGGAGGACTTAAAAATGGAAACGGAGTTACTACATTAGATGTGGCCAAAAGATTGTTAGACTACGGTTACCATCCTCCAACCATATATTTTCCTCTTATTGTTAAGGAGAGTATAATGATTGAACCGACAGAGACCGAAAGCAAGGAAACGTTAGATGAATTCATTGATGCCATGATTGAGATTGCCAATGAGGCTGAAAAAGATCCTGAGATCCTGAAAAATGCGCCTTACAATACGATAATTAAGAGAGTTGATGAAGTCAAAGCCGCAAGAAGGCCAATTGTTAAAGGGATATAAACTGGGAGGTGATGAATATTATGGAAAAAGATGTTGTGGTAATAGGAGGAGGACCTGCAGGATATGCTGCAGCTATAAGAACAGCTCAAATGGGGGGGACTTCCCTGCTTATAGAAAAGAATAATCTTGGAGGTACATGCCTTAATGAGGGATGTATTCCCACAAAAGTGTTATACAGAAATGCAGAGATTTTAAAAACCTTAAAGAATATAGAGAATTTTGGGATACATGTGGACGGATATTCCATAGATATAGAAAAAATTCAGGAAAGAAAAAATAATGTGATAGATAAGCTCAGAAATGGCATTTTACAATTATTGAAGAAAAATAAAGTTGAAGTACTTTATGGGATAGGGAAAATACAAGATAAAAATACGGTTGAAGTTATATTAAATAATGGGGAAATAAGAAATATTCGGACTAAAAATATAGTAATAGCAACAGGGTCAACCTCTGCCCGATTACCCATAGAGGGGAGCAATAATCCTCAGATTTTCAACAATAAAACTTTACTGGATTTTAACAAGGTTAGCAAAAGCTTATTTATAATAGGCGGCGGAGTTATAGGAATGGAATTTGCCAATATATTTAATGAAATGGGTTCGGAAGTAACGGTTGCGGAATTTATGCCTGCAATATTACAACAAGTAGATGAAGATTTAATTAAGAGATATAAAATACTTGCCAAAAAAAGAGGGATTCACATTCATACGTCGGTTAAAATAAATAAAATTGAAAAAGATGAAAAAGAGTTTATAATAACCGGAGAAAATAAAGACGGCGAAGTAATATTTAAATCGGAAGACGTACTTTTGGCAGCAGGGAGGACACCGAATCTTCGGAGATTAAATATTGAAGAAATGGGAATAAATTTTGATAAAAAAGGGATAAAAGTGGATGAAAGATATATGACCAATATTCCCGGAATATATGCCGTGGGAGATGTAAACGGCATATCAATGCTTGCTCATTCAGGTTCATATCAGGGTATACAGGTGGCAGAAAGAATAATGGGAAATGAAGACACTTTAATTTTGCCTCCTATTCCAAGTTGTATTTTTGTCTTCCCCGAGATTTCTTCTGTGGGCATTACAGAAAAAGAGGCTAAGGACAAAGGGATAAAATACAAAACGAGTAAATTTATGTTCGGGGGGAACGGCAAAGCTCTCGCTATGGGAGAAGAAGAAGGATTGATAAAGATAATAGCCGATTCGGAAGACGATACAATCCTCGGAGTTCATATTATGGGAGCCCATGCCTCTGATTTAATTCACGAAGGAATGATCGCGGTATATAAGAAAATGAAATGCAGTGAATTTTCTCATACAATTCATGCTCACCCCACTTTGTCGGAAGTACTATCGGAAGCGATAATGACTGTAAATAAAGAGTCAATATATTCGTAGAACAGACCTTTTTATCCATGTATATCCCCTTGATCTTTTGTTAATAATTACTAATAAAGGAACGGGGGGATATTATGGATTATAAAGAAAGAGGAAAAAGAATAATTAAGTTGGCAAATGTATTATCTTTTAAACCTATTGAAGAAAAATATACGGCAGAATATGAAAAAAAGGAACTTATTGAAGATTTAAAAGCAGCTCATAGGGAATGGAAAGACAAGGAATCTCATTTTAATGATGTCACGGACCCGGACTTGATAGATCACGCTATATACGAAATAGAAGCTTCCAAGATAAAATATTTCTATTTTTTAAAAAAGATAAAAGAAAATCATCCGTTATAGCCCATAGGTAAATCATGTTCTTCCTCAATATAAATTTTCCGTAAAGTGGGTTTCAAAAAAAGCTTCCTTAAAATTCTACTTCATATAAAAGCCTTTTTTATAACCCATAGGGAAATTAAGATTTCCTTAATATAGATTTCCCGTTAAATGGGTTTCAAAAAAGACTTCCTTAATTTCTATTTCATATAAAAGTCTTTTTTATTATATAATAATATTAATATATAGTAGGGAGGATAATATTATGGGAATTGATTTTGGGGTAATACTTGCTTACGGAATTGGGCTGATTCTTCTTTATCTTATAGGTATGCTTCTTGTAATACCTATAAAAATGATAATCAGACTTGTTATAAATGGAGTACTGGGTGGAATACTTCTTTTGATTGTAAACTTAATAGGAGGATTTATAGGGATAAATATAACCATAAATCCTTTGACGGCAATATTGACGGGATTTCTGGGAATTCCGGGAGTTATACTGTTAATAATCCTTCAATATATTTTATAATCCATGGAAAATCCCATTTATCTTAATTTATATTTGACCTGAAATGGGTTTCAAAAAAGGCTTCCTTAATTTATAAGGTCTCAATAGAAGCCTTTTTTATTACTCATGGGGAAGTCATATTTTATTATTTGCATTTACATGATTTTTTTGATATAACATTATTAGTAAATAAAAAACCAAGGATAGGAGGAACTATATATATGGTAACCGAAAAATTGAAAGTCGAAACCAGAGAAGAAATAGGAAAAAATAAAGTCAATAAAATTAGAAAAGCTGAATATATTCCAGGAGTTATATATGGAAAAGACCAGAATACTTACCATGTGAAAATAAAAGAAAATGAGTTTTATAAAACTTTAAGAAAATTTGGGCGTTCTTCTATGCTCAACTTAGACCTTGACGGCGAAACAGTTCCGGTTATAATTAAGGAAATTCAAAGTGATGTTATAAATAATAAAGTTGTTCATGTGGATTTTCAGAAATTAGTTATGACAGAGAAGATCAAGATGAACATACCTATAAATTTAATTGGGAAAGATAATATAAAAATTCAACCTTCTATGGTAGTTCAACAATTGGATGAAATAGAAATTGAATGTCTTCCTGGAGATATTCCTGAAGTAATAGAAGGAGACGTATCGAATATTGATTTCAAAACTCCTCTTTTAGTTAAGAATTTAAATATTTTTGGAAACGAGAAGATTACAATACTTAAAAATGAAAATGATGCAGTAGCCATTTTGGTAGAACCTTCAAGATATACTGAAGAAGAACCTGCAGAAACTACTGAAGAAACTCCGGAAGAAACAGCGGAGGACGAAAAAGAATAAAAAAATATGTAGAAAAAGGTGTTAATTCTTGGTATAATGTTGTATAATTTAATAAAATGTTGGATATCAAAATACCTGTGGTGGGAGTTGGTATTGATGACTAAGATTATACTTCTTATACTAGTGATAATACCTGTATTTATTTTTGAATTCTATATTCTTACAGATTTAATAAAGGACTATTATTCTCAAAGAGATAAGAAAAAAACCAATATTAAAAAATTTCATGGGTTGCAGAGAAACGACTTATATATGAAAATGAAATAAGTACCTTTTTAGGTGCTTATTTTTTTAAAAAAGAAATTTAAAAGGGAGTGGACAAAATGGGTAGAATATTAGGATTTTATTTGTTTCCTCATCCTCCCGTTGTTATTGAAGAAATAGGAGGAGAGGAGAGACTTAAAGCTCAACAAACCATAACGGGGGTCGAGAAGCTGTCGGAGGATATTGAAAAGAAAAAACCTCAGACTATTATTATAATAACACCTCACGGTCCCATGTTTTCTAACGCAGTTTCTATTTCAACAGAAAAGAACCTTAAAGGGGATCTGAAAAAATTCGGAAATAATAATCTGGAATTTAACTTTGAAAATAATCTGGATTTAGTTGACAAAATAGTGGGAAAAGCTCAAAAGGAAGGAATACCCACGGCTAAAATAGATGAAAGGTTTGGATCCCTTTATAACGTAGATCCAAATATTGACCATGGTACATTAATCCCGTTATACTTTGTTAATAAAAAATATTCGGACTATAAGCTGGTCCATATAACATATGGGCTTATTTCTCCTTTAAAATTATATAAATTCGGAATTCTTATTAAAGAAGCAGTATTGGAATCCAATGAAGATATAGTGTTTATAGCAAGTGGGGATCTATCTCACAGGCTTTCCGACGAAGGACCATATAACTATGCCCCTGAAGGGAAGATATTTGACAGAGAAATAGTTGAATTTTTGAAAGAAGGTAATTTTGAAGATATTGCTTCCTATGATTTAAATTTCGGAGAAAAAGCGGGAGAATGTGCATTAAGAAGTTTAATTGTTCTGTCAGGATTTTTGGACGGTTTAAAATTAAAGACAGAAGTTGTATCCTATGAAGGGCCTTTCGGAGTGGGATACTGTACTATGAAAGGGTCCGTGGAAGGGGAGAAAGGCGAAGGCTCCACATATGAAAAGATATTGAAAAAACAACAGGATAGAATTGAAGATATAAGAGCAAAGGAAGACTCTTATGTAAAACTTGCAAGGCAGAGTTTGGAATATTACGTATCAACGGGAGAGACCATGAAAATTCCGAAGGATCTTTCAAAAGAATTATTGAATGAAAGAGCAGGAGTATTTGTAACGATTAAAAAGGATAATCTTCTCAGAGGATGCATAGGGACCATAGATCCGGAAGAAAGTTCAATAGCGGGAGAAATAATAAGGAATGCTGTAAGTGCGGGAACAAAAGATCCCAGATTTAATCCTGTTCGTAAAGATGAATTAAAGGATATTGTATATTCGGTAGATGTTCTCGGGAAAGCAGAGATTATAAAATCGATTGATGAACTGGATATAAAAGAATACGGAGTAATAGTATCCAAAGGGTTTAAAATGGGATTGCTGCTGCCCGATATTGAAGGAGTGGATACTCCGGAAGATCAAGTTAATATTGCTATGCAAAAAGCCGGCATAAAAGATATCAAAGGCTGTACTCTTGAGAGATTCCAAGTAGTAAGGCATTTTTAGGGGATGAAAAATTAAGATTGTTAGAGGTAGAAAGAAGTTTGTTGTGGGAGATGAAATATATGCGTGATTTTAAGGAAGCCATGTATTATGAAAAAATGAATAACGGCAGAGTTAAATGTTTTTTGTGCCCTCACCGATGTACAATAAAAGACGGATATTCGGGGATATGCGGAGTCAGGAAAAATAAAAACGGGATTTTAAATACAATAAATTATGGGAAAATATCGTCCTATGCCTATGATCCTATTGAAAAGAAACCATTACGCAATTTTTATCCCAATACAAGGATATTTTCCATAGGAAGCTTCGGATGCAATTTAAAATGTCGATTTTGTCAGAACTGGCAGATTTCTCAACAGCTTCCCCCTACGATAGAAATTCCGGATAAGGATATTTTGGCTCTTGCAGGAGAAAATTCCATAGGAATTGCCTATACTTATAATGAGCCTACAATATGGTACGAATATGTTTTCCATATAGCAAAGAAGATAAGGGAAATAGGGTTAAAGAACGTATTGGTAACTAACGGGTATATTGAGCAAGAACCCTTGAAAGAACTTCTTCCGTTTATAGATGCATTAAATATAGACCTGAAATCCTACGATGACGAATACTATAGAGAACTATGCGGAGGGAATATAGGACCGATACTTGAAACAATTAAAATGTCCGCAGAAAAGTCTCATGTGGAAATAACTACTCTTATTGTTGAAGGAGAAAATGATTCTCCTGAAAAAATTGGGAGTATGGCTTATTGGATTTCTCAGATTGATAAGAATATTCCTCTTCATATTACAAGGTATTTCCCCGCATATAAGATGAACAATCCCCCTACATCTTTGGATATATTGACGGAGCTGAAAGAACAAGCAGATAAGTACCTAAAATATGTTTATTTAGGTAATGTATAAAGAAGGAGATGTCTTATGAATACTCCCATATTTAATGCACTGACAGAATATATGGATAAAAAAGGAGTATCTTTTCATATGCCCGGACATAAAGGGAAAAATACTCTCATAGATTGGGGAAAATATATTCCATATATAGATGTAACCGAAATTGAAGGAATGGATAACCTGCATAATCCTACCGGTATAATAGAGGAAAGTCAGAGACTATCGGCAAAAGCATTCCATTCTAAAGAAACTTTCTTTTCCGTGAACGGAACTACGGGAGGAATATATATAGCATTAGCAGCAGCGACCGATCCTGGGGATAAGATTTTGATTCAAAGGAACTGCCATAAATCCGTATATAATGGAATAATACTTAACAGACTTATTCCCGAATATATTTATCCTCATTATAATAAAAAATATAACTTAATAACAGGAATAAATCCGGAAGATATAGAATTAATATTAAGTAAGGATTCCGATATAAAGGCAGTAGTTGTCACATACCCTACTTATTATGGGATATGTTCAAACGTTGAAGAGATTTCAAGAATAGTCCATAAATATAACAAGATCTTGATAGTGGATGAAGCCCATGGAAGTCATTTCGTTTTTTCTCCCCATCTTCCCATATCATCTTTGGAGGCGGGAGCGGATATTGTAGTTCAAAGTACTCATAAGACTCTTCCAAGTTTTACTCAAACTTCCATGATTCATGTAGGAACAGACAGGGTAAATATAGATAAATTAAAAACCATGTCCTCCTTGTATCAAACCACAAGTCCTTCTTATATATTTATGGCTTCTTTGGATATAGCAAGAGAATATATGGAGACAAAGGGAGAGGAAAAACTGAACTCTCTTTTTGAAAATATTGACTATACTTTAAATAGGATACGACATATGAATAATGTATTTGTTTTCGAAGGGGATGCTGAAGATGATACGATATGGGATTTTGATAAGACAAAGATTATTTTAAGAATTAACGGAATGAAGGGAACGGAGCTCCAAAGAGTACTGAACAAAAAATATAATATACAATTGGAAATGGCTGATTATTATTATGGACTGATTTTAACTACGTTAATGAATGATAGGGAGGATTTTGAAAAATTAATATCTGCATTGACAAATATAAAAAAAATTGACAAGAATATTCCGACCTTATCTGTAGATTTCCCACCTGTTAATCAAATTCTTAGTCCCTGGGAAGCCTTTTATGGGAATAAAGAGGAATGTAAATTAAAAGATGCAGTGGGAAAAATTTCAGGAGAATTTGTAGTACCGTATCCCCCGGGTGTCCCCTTGATATGTCCTGGGGAAGAGATAACACCGGAAATCTACGAAAAAATTAGATTTTTAAAAGAAAATTCAGTGGAAATAATCGGGTTATTAGATTATAATATAGAAAAGATACGAACAATTAAATAGAAAGGAAGACTTAATATGAGGGGATTATTCATAACTTTGGAAGGACCTGATGGTTCGGGTAAGAGTACGGTTATCAAACTATTGTCAACATGGCTTAAAGAAAAAAATGTAGAATTTATAACAACCAGAGAACCAGGAGGAACCAATATAGGAGAAGATATAAGAAAAATTATATTGGATAAAAAAAACAACTCAATGTCTCCTCAAACAGAAGCTCTTCTTTATGCGGCAGCCAGAAGTCAGCATGTTTCGGAGAAGATACTTCCAGCATTAAAGGAAGGAAAGGTAGTTATTTGTGAAAGGTTTGTTTTATCCAGTCTTGCATATCAGGGAATTGGAAGAGATTTAGGAATAGATGAAGTGAAAAAGATAAATGATTTTGCAACAATGGGAATAGAGCCGGATTTAATTTTATTTTTCAATGTAAATCCCAGGTATTCTCTTAAAAGAAAAACCATAAGACATGGAGGGGATAGGCTGGAAAAAGAAGGAGAAAACTTTCACCAAAAGGTTTATGAAGGGTATCTGAAACTTTTAAAGATATACCCTAAAAATGTTAAAGTGATAGATGCTACAAGTACATTGGAGGAAGTTTTTTATGAAGTCAAGGAGAGCATGAAAAATATTCTTAAAGGAGGGGGAATTACAAAGTGAAGTTAATAATTGCCATAGTTCAGGATCAGGATGTTGTTACTCTTATAGATGAATTAACTGAAAAAAATTTTAGGGTTACAAAGTTGTCTTCAACGGGAGGATTTTTAAAATCGGGAAATACCACGCTTCTGATTGGAGTAGAAAACGAGAAGACACAAGAAGTATTGAAAGTTATCGAATACAGTTGTAAGACCAGAGAAATTACCACTTCTTTATTGACGATGTCTATGCCGGGAGAAAGCTATATTCCATATCCTATGCAGGTAAAAATAGGAGGAGCTACGGTATTTGTTGTAGATGTAGAACAGTATATAAGAGTGTAAATAAAGGGGGAGATAATATGAAGCTGATAATAGTCATTATTCATAATGAAGATGAAAATAGACTGATAAAAGAGTTAATCAAAAATAGATATCAAGCTACAAAGTTATCTTCAACAGGGGGATTTTTAAAGTCAGGAAATACTACTCTTCTTGTAGGGGCGGAAGATGAAAAGGTAGAAGAAATAGTGGATATAATTAAATCTGTATGCAGAAAAGAAACTAAAAACAAAGAAAACAGGAAAGACGAACAAGGAGGAACAAATATATTTATAATGAATGTTGATAAATTTAGGAAGATGTAGTTGGGGGAATTATATGAATTTTCAGGATATAATAGGTCAGGAAAGAATAATTGAAAATCTTAAAAGAGCTTTTAAAAATAATAAACTCAGCCACAGTTATCTTTTTCAGGGAGCCGACGGAATAGGGAAAAAGATGACTGCCTTGGCTTTTTCAAAGGCTCTTTTATGTAAAGAAAAGGGAGAAGAGCCATGCAATCGATGCAGTTCATGCGTTAAATTTGAAACAGGAAATCATCCGGATTTTTTTTTAATTCAGCCGGATAGAGATATAATAAGGAAAGAACAGATTGAAGATGTTATAAGTGATATAAATTTTAAACCCTTTGAGAGCAGCAGAAAAATTTATGTAATAGATGACAGCCAGAAGATGACCAGAGAAGCTCAAAACTGCTTTTTAAAAACCTTGGAGGAACCTCCTGACTATGCTATATTTTTTCTCATTATCGGACAGAACATGGGACTTCTTCCTACAATATTGTCAAGATGTGAGATAATTAAATTTTTCCCTGTGAGAAAAGACGAATTGGAAAAATTTTTAATAAGTAAGTATAAAAAGAGCAAGGAAGAAGCGGAATTTATATCTTCATATTCCAAAGGCAGTGTGGAAAAAGCGATAAGCATTGCTTCATCTGATGAATTCGTTGAATTGAGAGAAGAAACCATAAAAATTATTACGGATATAGTAGAGGGAAACAGTTTAAAACCATTTACTTCAATGGAATTTTTTATAAAAAACGAAAAAAAGAAAGAAGAAATATTTAATATAATATTATATTGGTTCCGAGATATATACCTGTATAAAGAGCTGAAGAAAAAAGACCTGATAATAAATAAAGACAAATTAAAATTGATTTCTGATCAAACTTTTTTAGATATAGATAAAATCAATGATATAATAGATAATGTACAATATACAAAAAATAATGTAGATAGAAAAGCTAATTACCAACTTTCGATAGAAACAATGCTCTTAAACATACAGGAGGGATGAGATGGTAACCGTTGTAGGAATTAGATTTAAAAAAGCAGGAAAGATATATTATTTTGATCCGGACGGATTGAATATAGAAAAAGACGATTGTGTTATAGTTGAAACATCAAGGGGAATAGAATTTGGATACGTGGTGGTAGGAATGAAACAAGTCACGGAAGATGAGATAGTTCCGCCCCTTAAGAAAGTTTTAAGAATCGCAACGGAGGAAGATTATGAAACTCATAGGCTGAATAAAGCAAAAGCTAAAGAAGCCTTTGATATATGTTTGAAAAAAATTGCAGAACACAAATTAGATATGAAACTTATAGATGTGGAATACACGTTTGATAATAATAAGGTCATATTTTATTTTACCGCAGACGGCAGAATAGATTTCAGAGAACTGGTAAAGGATTTGGCAAGTATATTCAGAACGCGTATTGAGTTAAGGCAAATAGGAGTAAGAGATGAAGCAAAGATGATAGGGGGACTTGGTCCCTGCGGGAAGCCTATATGTTGTGCCGCCTTTTTAGGGGAGTTTGAGCCTGTTTCCATTAAGATGGCAAAAGAACAGAATTTATCCCTTAATCCTTCAAAAATTTCAGGTATCTGCGGAAGACTTATGTGTTGTTTAAAATATGAATATGAAGTCTATGAAGAGCTCCTCAAAAAAATTCCTTCTGTAGGCACTATAGTTATTACGCCTTTGGGAAGAGGAACAGTAGTAGACACTTATATCATATTGGAAGCTGTGAAGGTAAAAGTAAAATTAAGCGACGGTACTGAAGGGTTAGTCAATTATAAGGTTTCCGAATTGGAAGTAACGGAAGAAAGGGATCCGGATTATGTTGTCCCTGTGGAAGAAAATCAGGAATTAGAGAATATAGAAAATTTTTGTAATAATACAGGCTGTGAAAGAAACATAGATTGCAAAGGCTGTGAAAGAAATATGAACTGCCCCATGAGAGAAGAAATAGAAAAACGTAAAGAATGAATAATAAATAATAATTCCCCTTTAAATCTTTCTGAATAAATGGTAAAATAACTTTAGTTGTTAAGATAAGTATTTTAGGGGGTGAATGTAAATGGCATATGTAATAGGTGATGCATGTATAGCCTGTGGCAGCTGCGCAGCTGAATGCCCAGTTGAAGCAATAAGTGCCGGAGATGATAAATACGTTATTGATCCAGATAAATGTATTGAGTGTGGATCTTGTGCAAATGTATGTCCGGTAGATGCACCAAAACCAGAATAATGATCTTTAAAAGGCCCCCTAATAGGGCCTTTTTTGATAATGGGAGAGAAAATCTATGGGCATAACTTTGAATTCTGATGAAAGATTGGATACAGTACCGGGAAGTTGTTATAAAATAATACAGAATATAAAAAAATTTTCTTATGGAACAGATGCAGTTCTTCTTGCTAATTACTGTAATATAAAAAGAGGTTCAAAAGTTGTGGATCTGGGAACCGGAACGGGAATTATTCCTCTTTTGCTTGTGGGAAGATTTGAAGCGGATAAGATATATGGATTGGAGATTCAAAAGGATATGGCAGAAATGGCGGAAAGAAGCATTATATTGAATAAACTACAAGATAAAGTTAAAATAATTAATATGGATTTAAGGAATGTTTCTGATTTTTTTAAAAAAGAAAGTTTTGATGTAGTAACTTCAAACCCGCCCTATATGGTTAATGGAGGGGGAATTATAAATTCCGACGATAATTTCAGTATTTCCCGCCATGAAATATGTGCTACCTTAGAAGACATAGTGAAATCCGCAGAATTCCTTTTAAGGGATAAAGGGGAATTTTACATGATTCACAGACCATACAGAATAGCAGATATAATATGGAATCTCAGAAAGTATAAATTAGAACCTAAATCCATATGTTTAGTTTATCCCAAAATTGGGAAAAAACCTAATATGGTATTGATAAAAGGCGTGAAAAGAGGAAATCCCGAATTAAGGTTTGACGATCCTATATATGTTTATAACGAAGACGGAAGTTATACTGATGAAATATATAAAATTTATCGTATGAATAAGGAGAAAAATGATGGATAAAGGTACTCTGTATATATGTCCTACTCCTATCGGCAACCTGGAAGATATAACTTTAAGGACATTAAATATTCTTAAAGAGGCAGACCTAATTGCTGCGGAGGATACCAGACATACATTAAAATTACTAAATTACTATAATATAAAGAAACCCCTCATCAGTTATCACGAGCACAACAAAAGGGAAAGAGGAGAAAAAGTAATTAAAGAGATAATTGAAGGAAAAAGGGTAGCTTTGGTTTCTGATGCGGGAATGCCCTGTATACAAGACCCGGGAGAAGATCTTATTAAACTTGCAATAGAAAAGGAAATACAAATAGTAGCCCTTCCCGGAGCAAGTGCTTTTATTCTGGCATTGGTTCTCTCAGGATTTCCTACGGACAAATTTGTATTTGAAGGGTTTCTTTCTTCATCAAAAAAAGACAGAATTAAAGATCTAAACAGGATTAGAGACGAAAATAGGACCATAATTCTTTATGAGGCTCCTCATAGATTTTTAGATCTGATGGAGGATATAATTCAGGTACTGGGAGATAGGAAAATATCAGTATCAAGAGAACTTACAAAGATTCATGAAGAAACTTTTAGAGGAAAAGTATCGGAAGGAATTAAAAAATTCAAGGAGGAAGGAGTAAAGGGAGAGCTTGTCATAATTCTTGAAGGGAAAAAAGAAGAGGAAAAAAATTTTGATGATTTACCTGTAAAGGAACATATTAAACAGTACATGAGAGAAGGACTTTCTAAAAAAGAAGCAGTTAAAAAGGTAGCCAAGGAGAGAAAATTGCCAAGAAACCAAATATATAAAGAAGGAATAAATATAGAGGATAAATAACCCCTTCTGTAAGAAGGGGCAAATGGAATTATTTCTTTCTTAATTCTTCCAAGCAAGCAGGGCATATATTTTTACCTTTAAAAACTTGAACATCTTTAGCTTGTCCACAGAAAATACATGCTGGGGCATATTTCTTAAGTATAATTTGCTCTCCTTCAACATAAATTTCCAATGCGTCTTTCTCGGCAATATCCAGTGTCCTTCTTAATTCAATAGGTATAACCACTCTTCCAAGCTCATCCACTTTTCTTACAATTCCAGTTGATTTCATATTTCATTCCTCCCATTTATTTAATTTATATCGACTTTATTCTACAAGTTAAATAGTATCATATATGCCAAATTAAGTCAACATTTTTCTGAGTGAATTATGAAAAAATTTTGAGGATATAAAGTTGTAAAGTTTAAATGGAACGGAAAGGGGAAAACATGTATAAAGTTAGTAAGGAACTCAAAGATAGGACAAAAGAACTAAATGAAAAATTAAAAACCAAATACAACAAGGTTTTTCAGATGAGCAAGAATGAAATTATTTCATATATTGAAGAAAATATCGGGGAAATAATTAAACTGGAAAGTTTACCTTTGGAGGAACTTAAAAAATATTATGAAAAGGGAGGAATAATAGGAGTTGATGGCTCAAAAAACAGGATAGGGAGTGCTTCTCCTCATTTTGTGGAATTATATCAGGGCCTTGCTAAATGTACTAAAGGACAAGATTCCTCAGTATATAAGGGGGATTTTTATACTCCTTTGTACAATGAGGAAGAGAAAAATATTTTAAATGAAAATGAGGTAAAGACAAATTCGGAAGAAAAAATTCTTAATTATAAATTATCGAAAATAGAAGTGGATGCGGCTCTTGAAGGCATTAATAAATTTAATCCTTCCGTTGTGATGATGGATGGTTCCTTGATAAGGTACAATATTGAATGTAACAATGAATGGATAAAATTAAAAGATGAATGTGAAAAAAGAAAAATAATACTTATAGGCGTGATAAAAGAAATAGAAACCTCAATTATAGGAAACTCCATGATTAAAAACAAAATTCTCAAAGATTACGAAATATTTGGAGATAGGGAGATGCTCTACGGACTATTGGAATATAAGGATATGATTTTAATAGAAACAAATGTAGGAAATAAAAATGAGGCAGGGCTTTCTTCGGCATTCATCAGAAGTTCCTTTTCACCTACGGCTATCGGATTGGATATATTGGAAAGCCAAAGGGATTGTATAATCGATATGGGGAGGCTTGTTGTTTCACTTACGGCAGAAAACAGCAGGGGTGTTCCCCTGTGGCTTGATATTGTGGATAAAGAAGTAAAGATTTCAGATAAAATGATGAGAGGAATACTGGAAACCGCTTTGGACAGAGAAATATTGGAGAAACTTTTTATTTCCGAAAGAGATAAAAGATGGTTATAGGAGGGAAAGATATGAAGGTTGTGGGAGTAACTACGTGTCAGGAAATATATATAGGCTCAAGGTCCAGAAATTTCAGAATGAATGAATTTCTAATAATACAGGACTCATATCAGGGAGACCTTTTGGGAGAAGTAGTGGAGGCTCAGACTTATAACCGCTACATTCCTTTAAATATAAACGGAGATTTGGCAGACAATCATGTCTTAGAGTCCTTACGAGCAATAGGCTATGATATTGATGAAGATACTATTTACATAGCCAAAATCAGATTGGTAAACGAAGCTTCTTATCCTGTGGAAACCGGGTCGGATGTACGAATTCCGGAATTTTCCGAAGTAAAGGATTTAATGATTAAATCTTCTCTGGAAGAAGGGCTGATATTGGGAGAAATAAAAAATACGGATCAAATGGTAAAAGATATGGATGATGAATTCAAAGATATTCTATATACCTTTGAAAATAATGAACTTAATGAACAGAAAGGCATCCCTTTTATATTTAATTTAAGAAGTATGCATCAATATCCTCATATAGGTGTGTTTGGCGGTTCAGGCTCGGGAAAATCATTTGGACTCAGGGTTATTCTTGAAGAACTTATGAAATTGAGCATTCCGACCATTGTTTTAGATCCTCATTTCGAGATGGATTTTTCTCAGGAAGGAGAATATATTCCGAAGGATTTAAGAAAGGATTTCTCGGAGAAATTTAAGTGTTTTCAAGTAGGATATCATATAGGAGTGAAATTTGAAGAGCTTTCCAATCAGGATTTGAAAAATTTGCTGGAATCTTCGGGTAGAATGTCTGATTCCATGAATAATGTGGTAGATATCCTATTTAAAACGAGAGACTCCTATTTGAGCTTTCATGAAAGATTGAAAATGCTTATGGATGCTCAGGAAGAAGGCTCCTTAGATAAAATAATCAACAAAATAAACGCTGCCACTACAGCTCAAGAAAGGAAAGGATGGGAAAGAAGAAAAGAAATATTTTTAAATTATGATAAAATATGTCCTTACAGTTCAGTAAAAGGAATAATGTGGAGACTCAATAGGCTCAATAATGAAGGGATATTCAGCAAGGATATAAGAGAGGTGGAAGAAAACCTTAAAATGGGTAAACTTGTGGTAATTCAGGGAAGTACAAGAATTCTTCAGGTATTTTCTACCTATCTTTTGAACAATCTTTATCATAAGAGAAGGGAATATAAAGATGCCCAGTATAAAGGAATAGCAGAAGATTATTTTCCGCCTTTTATCATAGTTACGGACGAAGCCCACAATTTTGCCCCGAAGGGATATGAAAGCCCTTCTAAGTCCATACTTAGAGAGATATCCCAGGAAGGAAGAAAATACGGAACCTTTTTAATTTTGGCTACCCAGAGGCCTACCCTCCTTGATGAAACCATCACTGCTCAATTAAACACTAAATTTATATTCAGAACCGTAAGAGCATCGGATATTCAGACAATAAAAGAAGAAACGGATATCACGGAAGAAGAATCAAGAAGGCTTCCATATTTAAAATCGGGAGATGTATTTATTTCTTCTGCCGTAATGGGCAGAACGGTATTTGTAAGAGTAAGAGCAGCGGATACTACAAGTCCCCATATAGAGAATCCCTTTGATGAACTGGTAAGAAACAAATCAGATGATGAAGAAAAATTTTATGATATTATTAAGAACAGTATTCCCATAAATGAGCCTGATATTATATATATAATTCAAGATATAGAAAAAGAAACGGGAATAACATATACGGTGGAAGTTTTTAAGGAAAGGCTGGAAAAATTAGTACAGTCGGGAAGGTTAAAAAAAGAATCCACTCCGTTTTATGACGTATATAGATAGTGATGTTCTATAAAAAAGACTCTCCTCATATATTTAAACAAAAGGAGAGTTTTTTAATGATAAATACCATATGGTTTTTGCTTATATTTTTAGGAATAATTTATTCTCTGTTTTCAGGAAATCTTCAGGAAATAAATAATGCAATCTTAAAAGAAGCCGAGGCAGGAGTACTATTTTCTATAAATCTTATCGGAATTATGTCTTTTTGGCTTGGGGTAATGAACATAGCCGAAAAATCAGGAATATTGAAAAAGATTTCAAGACTGTTCAAAATACCCATTAAAATGCTTTTCCCCGGAGTTCCCGATAATCATCCTGCTCAAAGATGGATAATAATGAATTTGATTTCCAATATGTTTGGAATAGGAAACGGAGCAACAGCCTTTGGGCTGAAAGCAATGAAGGAATTGAATAGTCTTAATCAGAATAAAAAAAGAGCTTCTAATGCTATGTGTATGTTTCTCGTGATAAACATGTCATCAGTTCAATTAGTTCCGTTGACTGTCATCAAGATGAGAATGGATTTGGGATCTAAAAATCCCATGGAAATAATAGCCCCTGCTTTTTTGGCAACATCTGTTTCTTTAATAGTGGGAATAATAACCGTTAAGTTATTGGAGGTAAAATACAGATGTTAAATGCCATATCCGTAATCATCATACCGTTTATTGTAGGGACAATATTATTATATGGTTGGCTTAAAGGAGAAGATATATATTCTCTTTTTATAGAAGGAGCAAAAGAAGGACTAAAGACTTCCATGAAAATCATGCCCTATCTTATAGCGATATTTATAGCGGTAGGGATATTTAGGGCCTCCGGAGCAATGGATATGATGCAAACTTTATTTGAACCGGTGAATAAGATCTTAAAAATACCCGAAGGAATACTTCCGCTTATAATAATCCGTCCCATATCCGGAAGCGGAGCTTTGGGAGCGGTTAAAGACGTGTTGGAACACTGGGGGCCCGATTCTTTTCAAGGAAGAGTTGCGTCAATAATGATGGGCTCTACGGAAACTATTTTTTATACCATATCGGTTTATTTTGGCTCAATAGGAGTAAAAGACTACAGATATACCTTAAAAGCTGCTCTTATTTCTTATGCTGTTTCCATATTCTCATCAATATTGATTGCCGGAATTTTTTTTAGATAATGATAAATTTTAACTAAATTAAAAAAATAGGAGCTCTGAGCTCCTATTTTTTTAAAACATATACCCTTACCTTCCTTCTGCCAAAATCTTTGCAATCATCAGCAGAAGAAAAAAACAGATCTACTCTGCTTCCCTTTATAGCGCTTCCTGTATCTTCAGCTACAGCAAATCCATAATCCTGAGTATGGTCTAAACTTTCTATATACAGTTTAGAACCTAAAGGAATAATGCTTGGATCAACGGAAACTACCCCAGGCCGTGCTTTAGTACCCAAGGCGGTTAAGCCGTAACTATTGTCCCCGGGATTTTTACCTGTACTTTCATAAGATAAATCATAAGCCGTGGCAACGGCTACAAAAGAATGAGTATACCTTATGGCACCACGGGAAGACACAAAGTAATCCTTGGAACCTTTTTCCACAATTCTGGGAATTGGCTGAGAAACAATACTCTCTGATATTGTATCTTGAGAAGATAATTTTCCATCCTTAAATGTTGATTTTACAGTTATTTCTTTTAATCCGTTTGTTCCCTCTTGTACTACCTTTGTAGTTCCCTTTTCTAATTTATCCGTATGTTTTATGATACTCTCAAAGGGTAATTCTTTTTTAACTGTGTTAATCTTTTCTTCTACTCTTACGATTTTAATTTCTTCCATAGGTTCTATTTTTTCTCCTAATGCAGGATATGTGTAATCAAGTTCCCCCAATTTATAATTTAAATCTTTAAGTATATCTTCCACTCTATTATTTACAGATTGAACTTCGGCTGTTTTCCCTCCCATATTTATAACATAAGTTTTAGGCGTCTTAATGACGATAGTTGTGTCTCTATCAATCTTATAATTAGGTTTTAAATTTATTTTGGAACCTTCGGGAAGAGATATTTTTTCGCTTTTCAATAATTCTCCCACAGTAGACTGAAACGTATTTACTTTTCTTGTTTTATTGTCTATAGAAATAATAACCTCTTTTTGCTCCGCTTGATAAATCCCCAGAATTAATACAGCTGCTAATGATAATAAGGTCAAAATTTTTAGGTATTTGTTATTTTTATTCCAAAAAATTTTCATATTTTTTCCTCCTTCAATTTTGACTGTATAGTATTTTATTTCAAAATTATATGTTTGTCAAATTTTATAATAAAAAAGTGTAAACTTATGTAAATACAATAGCTCTATCAATAGGTTAGTATTGCCATAATATTTAATATTATTACATTTTGGATTTTAGTGGGTTGGAACAACAAAATAGATTGAATATTCTTGCATTTATAAAGAATTTATAATTCGCCCCTTGACAAAAATAGCTTTTTCCTATATATTATTTAAATAAATCATTATATGTGACAAATAATGAAGGGAAGAGTAAGCTTAAAAGAAAACTTTAGAGAGCCGGGTTTGGTGAAAACCGGTATTGGAAGTTAAGCTGAATATGGCCCCGGAGTTTTACGGCTAAACATGAAAGTGAAGCCGTAACGGAGTTATGTACGTTAACACATAAGGTTATTATTTGTAACTTAATGAGGTTTGAACTGCGAAGTTTAAACAAATTAGAGTGGTAACATGAAAAATAAGTCTTCATCTCTATAACAGAGGGGAAGACTTTTTTATTTGGAAAATATAATTTGGAGGGATTAAATTGAAGACTTATTATTTAACTACACCTATTTTTTATCCCAGTGACAATCTTCATATAGGGCATGCTTATACTACAGTAGCAGCAGATACATTAAAAAGGTATAAGAAACTTATGGGATATGATGTTTTATTAGTAACGGGAACGGATGAACATGGACAAAAAATTCAACAAAAAGCATTAGAATCCGGGGAAACTCCCAAGGAATATGTAGACGGAATTGTTGAAGATATAAAGAAACTTTGGAATATGCTGGATATTTCCTATGATATATTTATCAGAACTACAGACGAATATCATGAAAAAGCCGTTCAGAAAATATTTCAGAAGCTCTATGAAAAGGGAGATATTTATAAATCATATTATGAAGGACTTTATTGTACTCCCTGTGAATCGTTTTGGAGTGAAAGCCAATTAGTTGACGGAAAATGTCCCGATTGTGGCAGAGAAGTCCATTTTGAGAGAGAAGAGGCATATTTCTTCAGACTATCAAAATATAAGGACAGAATAATAAAATTATTTAATGAAAACCCGAATTTTATACAACCTGATTCCAGAAGGCATGAAATGATAAACAACTTTTTGAATGAAGGATTAGAGGACCTTTGTGTTTCAAGAACAGCCTTTGATTGGGGGATTAAAGTTCCCTTTGATCCGAAGCATGTAGTATATGTATGGATAGATGCTCTTTTATGCTATATAACTGCATTAGGATACGGAAGTGAAAATGATGAAAGATTTAAAAAGTATTGGCCTTGCGATGTCCATTTGATAGGTAAAGAAATAGTCAGATTTCATACTATCATATGGCCTGCCGTATTGATGGCTTTAGATATTGAGATACCTAAAAAGGTATTTGGCCATGGATGGATACTTCTTGAAAATGATAAGATGTCTAAGTCAAAGGGAAATGTCATATATCCGGAGCCTATGATTAAATTATACGGATTGGATTCCTTTAAATATTTTCTTTTACGAGAATTCTCATTTGGGCAAGACGGTTCTTTTTCAAGAGAGAAATTTTTGCAAAGGCTTAATTCGGATTTAGCAAATGATTTAGGAAACCTGGTCAGCAGAACCGTTACAATGATAGAAAAATATAGTGAAGGATTAGTACCTGAACCATCCGAAGAAGGGGAATATGATAAAGATTTAAAATCCTTGGCTTTGGAAATTCCAAAACAAGTTGAAAAGTATATGGACGCTTTGAATTTCAGCGATGCATTGGAAGAAATATGGAAACTGATTAGGAGAGCCAATAAGTATGTAGACGAAACATGTCCTTGGATTTTGGAAAAGGAAGGGAAAAAAGAAAGGCTGGATACGGTTCTTTATAATCTATTGGAGTCTTTAAGAATTATTTCTGTGCTAATAAGACCTTTCATGGAAAAAACTTCTGATGAGATATTTTCAAGATTAGGATATGAGACTAAAGACCATTCTTGGGAAGAAAGTAAAACATGGGGATTAATTCCTTCCGGCCAGAAAGTCCATAGAGGAGATGTATTGTTCCCCAGATTGGATATTGAAAAGGAACTGCTAAGATTAAACAAAGAAAACGAGAAGCTTATGGAAGAAAGAAGAGAGAAAAGATCTTTAGGAAAAAAACCAAAAGAAAAACTTAAGAAAAGCTATATAGATATTGATGATTTTGATAAAATAGATTTAAGAATCGGAAAAGTTCTTGAAGTAAAAAAACATCCCAGAGCAGATAAACTTTTAGTATTTAAAATCCAATTAGGAGAAGAAATAAGACAGATAGTATCGGGAATAGCAAAATATTATTCTCCTGAAGAATTAGTAGGGAAAAATGTAGTTGTAGTCGCTAATCTGAAACCTATAAAGCTAAGAGGGGAAGAATCTCAGGGAATGATATTGTCTGCTGCAGATGAAAAAAAACTTTCCGTAATTACTACCTTGTCCGGTATTGATTCGGGGGCAAAGGTAGAATAGGAGGTAGAAAATGTTAATAGACAGTCATGCTCATTTAGACGATGAACGGTTTGATCCCGACCGGGAAAATATTATTAGTTCCTTAAAGGAAAATGGAATATCTTTAGTTGTAAATCCCGGGTCGGATCTTTCTTCCAGCATTAAAGCAGTAAGGCTATCGGAGGAATATGAAAATATTTATGCCGCTGTGGGGGTACACCCCCATGAGGCAAAGGCAATGAGCGAGGAAACAATAGAAGCATTGAGAAGTCTTTCTGCAAGAGAAAAAGTTGTTGCCATAGGAGAAATCGGTCTTGACTATTTTTATGATAATTCTCCGAGGGACATCCAAAAAAAATGGTTCTTGGAACAGATAAGACTTGCTAAAGAAGCAGACCTTCCTATCATTGTTCATTCAAGAGATGCTTTTCAGGATACTTTTGATATAATTAATCAGGAAAAGGATAACAGGCTTAGGGGGGTTCTTCATTGTTACTCCGGAAGCGAAGAAATGGCAAGGGAATATATAAAATTAGGTTTCTACATTTCCTTTGGGGGACCAGTAACATTCAAGAACTCTAAAGTTTCAAAAAAGGTGGCTCAGGATATTCCTTTAGACAAGATGCTTATTGAGACCGATTCTCCTTATTTAACTCCCGAACCTAACAGAGGGAAAAGAAATGAACCCTCATATGTAAAATATGTAGCGCGCACTATTGCAGAGATAAGGGGAATAAGCTTTGAAGAGTTGGCGGAAAAAACAGCGGAAAACGCGAAAAATCTTTTTAAAATCAAAGAATAGATATGGAGGATATAATTGATTAAGGAAATAATAGTGGTAGAAGGCAAAGATGATATTCGGGCGGTAAAAAACGCCGTAGATGCGGAAGTCATAGCTACAGGAGGCTATGGATATTCTAAAGAACTTATAAACAGATTAAAAAAAATATCGGAGCGAAGAGGTGTGATTATTCTTACGGATCCTGATTTTGAAGGAGAAAGAATACGAAGGAATATCTCAAAGGATTTAAAAAATTGCAAGCATGCTTTTCTCCCGAGAAGAAAAGCATTGAAAAAAGGTGATATCGGAGTAGAAAATGCAGGTAAGGAAGATATAATAGAAGCTTTAAAAAAAGCAAGGCCTGCTTCTGTAAAAAGAATCGAAAAATTTACTCATGATGACATGATAAATTTTGGATTAACAGGCAGCAATAATTCTAAAAGAAGAAGAGAAATCTTGGGGGAAATCTTGGGTATAGGATACGGAAATTCTAAGCAGTTTTTAAACAGGCTAAATAATTATGGTATATCCAAAGAAGAATTTATAGATGGATTAAAGGAAATGGAGAAATGGAATGGAAGATAGAAGACTTTACTCTCCCAAAATGGTGAGAGATATCTTAGAAAAACATAATTTCAAACTATCGAAAAGCCTTGGGCAAAATTTTCTGATAGATGGGAATATTGTAAGAAGCATCGTAGAAAAAGGAGGGATAACTGAAAAGGATTTTATTCTTGAAATAGGGCCGGGAATCGGAACGCTAACGGAAGAACTGAGTATAAAGGCAAAATATGTTGTAGGAATAGAATTAGACGAAGCCCTTCTTCCCATATTAAAAGAAACACTCCGAGAGAGAAAGAATGTGGAAATAATTCATGGAGATATATTAAAAATAGATCTTGAAGAGCTTTTTCATAAAGAATTTAAGGGAGAAAGTATAAAAATAGTGGCAAATCTTCCCTACTATATAACTACTCCCATTATTGGAAGGTTGCTCGAAGAAGAATTAAACATCCAAGGAATAATAGTAATGATTCAAAAAGAAGTAGCAAGAAGAATGATTGCTAAAACTAATTCAAAAGATTACAGTGCATTATCCATATTTGTTCAATATTATACCGACCCTGAAATAATTCTTAATGTTCCCCGCTCCGTATTTCTTCCCAAACCCAAAGTCGATTCTTCCGTTATAAGGTTAAATTTGAAAAACCAAAAAATGAAGGTCGAAAATAAAGAAATATTTTTCAAAGTAGTACGGTCAGCATTCAATCAAAGGAGAAAAACTATCCAAAATTCTTTATCTTCCAAGGAATTAAATATTTCAAAGGAAAAAATAAAGGAAATACTAACTTTATGCAATATAGATCCCCAAAAAAGAGCGGAAAATTTAACTGCAGAAGATTTTGCAAAGATTAGTTCACTTTTTCCTCCTATTTAACATATATTAATAATAGTAACAAAAAGGGAGGGAGATATATGGGGACATCTTATATGAGAAAATTTTTTATACTTAAAGATGATCATTGTATGTTTTTAAATATTAAGCCTAAAGGTTTTGGCAAAATTATGGTAAAAGGGATAAAGGGAGAATTAGAGCTAAATATTGAAAACTGCGAGACGGAAGAAGATTATAAAATATTTTTAATAGGAAGAGGCAATCAGAAAATAGTATCACCCCTATTGGGGAGGATAATGACTGATGAAAGAGGTAAAGGAGCCGCAAAACTTACATTTAACTTGAATAGTATGGGAGAAGAAAAAATATCAATAGAAAAATATAGCGGAATAATTCTTAAAAGAGGAGAAAATATTTTGCTTACAGGATATATTGTTAAAGATGATGGTATAATAAATCAATATATAAGAAATTCTTCCCATGAAAAAGCATTTCCTCAGGAGGAAATTGTTAAAGAGCCTATTGAAAAAGAGGATAAAGTACCGGAAATATCTCATATACCTGAAAATCAGGAAAATATCTCAGAGCCGGAGCAACCTCTTCAGGGGCTTCACGAGGAACAGGAAATAGTAGAAGAAGAAAAGATACAAGATGTAGAAAATATGGTGGCAGATTCGGAAAACCAAGAACCATCTGATGATACTTTTGAAGAACAGGAAATGAAATACAAAGAGAGACAGCAAGATATGGAATACATAAAGAGAGTCAATTATAAATCTCAGATGACAAACTATTTATTGAGTATCCTCAGATTTTTTCCTAATATAAAACCATTTAAACTTGATCTTAAAGGATATGAATGGTGGAGAATAGAAAGTGGAGATCCTGACATGCACAGAGGTTTTCTTCCTTTTTATAATTATATATTTAATATGGGAAATGAATATGATTTTATGGGTGATACCCCCAATTGTAAAAGTATGATGAAAAAATACGGACATTATATCTTTGGAATGTATAAAGAAAGTGGAGAAGTTAAATATTATATATATGGGATTCCCGGAGAATTCTCTGCAGAAGAGCATCCATTAAGAGGTGTTACGGGGTTTAACACGTGGTTTGAGGGAGAAAGTGCCATAGGATATTGGTTAATATATATTGACCCTATGACAGGACATGTAATTCGTCTTCTTAATCCAATGGTTCCTTCTAATTGAACAGTATATGATATAATTATATTAAGGAATAGGAAAGGAGGAAATTTATAATCTTGCAATATATAAATAAAGGAAAAACTGAAGAAAATGGTTCAAGTTGTGCAGTCTGTTTCGACGAGAGAAATCTTAAAAAGGTTAAAGAGAATATGATTGAAGAAAAGAAAATAAAACTGCTTTCAGAAACTTTTAAAGCCTTGTCAGATCCGACGAGACTTAATATTATCTACGCTCTTTCTCAGAGCCCATTATGTGTGTATGATATAGCTCGGGCTTTAGATATGAGTCAGTCGGCAATATCTCATCAATTAAGAATTCTCAGGAATTTAAGATTGATAAAATATAAAAAGGAAGGGAGAATGATGATTTATTCTTTAGACGATGATCATGTTCTACAGCTTTTTAATCAAGGCTTGGATCATGTTAAGCATCAATAAAGAAGAGAAAAACTATAAATTCTTTGTTACTATATTAATGGCACTTATAATTTCGGACAAAACAGCTATTCGTTTTTGCCTATCTAAAATAAAAGCTTTTTTTTCTCCTTCGCTTATATTTGATAAAAAATACATTGGGGGCAGGTTATTAAGTGCTATGGATTTGACATCATTTGAATAATTAATATTTTTAAGGAAGGGGTAACCTTCTTTAATTTCATTTAATATTTCACATACCAAAATTTCCATATAATTTTTTACCATTTAATCCAGCTTCCCTTACATTAGATTTGTAATAAATATAATTTAAATTATATCATATAGTCTTTTAGTCATGCAATACTTTAGAGCAGAGGTCCTATAAGTTTTTAAAGAAAAAATTAACGAACCAATAAAAGGATTAAAAAAACTTGTTATATTTATAATGGAATGAGGTATATATATAATAGGTTTTTAATAAGGAGGAATTTAAATGTCAAATGTTGTAGTATATTCAACAAGTACTTGCCCTCATTGTGTAGCTGCAAAAGAATATCTTTCGGATAATGGAATAGAGTATACGGAAAAAAATGTACAAACGGACCCGGCTGCAAGAAAGGAACTTATGGCAATGGGGCATATGGGAGTTCCAGTTATATTGGTAGATGGAGAAGAAGTAGTCGGATTTGATAAGCAGAGATTAGATGATCTTTTATCATTAAACAAACAAAAACAGTAAATACTGTTATCAATTGAAAAATTTAGTAAAAAAGGCTTCCGTCAAAATAAATTAAGGAAGCCTTTTTTGAAGCCCATTTGATGGGAAATATAAATTAATGAAAACAGGATTTCCCTATGGGTTATAAAATAAAAGGCTTTTTCTTTATATATTATATAAAGAAAGAGCCTTTTAAAAGCTATATTTAATTATTCAAAGCTTCTAATAATTTTTCCAAATCCATTCCATGAACCATTGCGGCTTCTTCTAAAGATTCCATCTGGCTGGCAGGGCATCCAATACAACCCATTCCATTTTTTATAAGGATTTCAATAGATTCGGGATACTCTCTGATTATTTCACTAATAAGCATATCCTTTGTTATTGCCAATTTATATTTCCTCCTCTAATTTTTTTAGATAATAATATCATCTTTTATATACCCATTGTACTATATATATATCATTTCATAAACCCTAAAAATTATAAAAAATAATTAAAATTAAAAAATATTGATCATAAAGAATAAAAAAAATAATAATGGACATTCTTATAACAGGAGGTGAAAATATGGAAAATAATGATAATAACAGAAACAGGGAAAATGAAAAAAGCAGGGATAAAAATAATACAGGCGGTAGAACAAGTGTGGGGGAAGTGCTTTTAAGGATACTTGTTACAGCGGTAGTAGTAGCAATAGCAGCGTTTTTGACTCCCGGATTTACTATAAACGGATTGTGGAGTCTTTTATTGGCAGCAGTTGTAATAGCTCTTCTTGACTGGTTGATACAAAAGGTGGCTGGAATAGATGCATCACCTTTTGGAAGAGGAATCACAGGGTTTATAGTGGCAGCAATTATTTTATATGCTACAAAATTTATAGTACCCGGATTTAATATATCAATATGGGGAGCTATCATAGGAGCCTTAGTTATAGGCATATTAGATGTAATAATCCCAGGAAGAGCAATGTAGATGAAATACAGGAAAGCAGATTATTTGCTTTCCTGTATTTTATTGTTTTTGGATATCTCGTTAATTTTTTCATATAGCTTTTTGGTATTCCTATTGCTTATAAAAAATGGGAAATTTTTTATTATAATCTTTGATTCTTTGTATAAAAATAAAAAGCATACATAAAATACATAATGTACATTAAATAAAAATTATGATATAATGGGGGTGAAAGAGAGGTGTTTTTAATGTTATCTATAAATGCTACAGATATGAGAAAAAATTTTGGAAAATATATTGATGAAATTGTTAGGACTAAGCCTATATTTGTGAAACGTTCCAGAGACTGTTTTATGGGTATCAGTATAGAAATGGCTAAAGAATTGGTTAAAGATGTTACTTTTACCGTGGATAAATATATAGAAAAAGACAATTCTGTTACTTTATCACTCAATGGATTTGACTTGGTAGTAAATGAAAAGGATGAGACTACTGCAATAAATTCTTTGATAAAAGATTTTAGAGAATATGCCTTGGAATATTATAAAGATATAGAGTTTTGGTCAAGTGATATGAATAGAAGAAACCAGATGAAATCTATATTGAAAGTTCTCCTAACCGATAATGACGAAGAGATAAGAGAGAGTTTTGTATGCCAAGTTGGAAAGAATTAAAAAGATTTTGCGATAGATATGGATGGGAATTATATAAAAATACTGACCATTACTTCTATCGAAAAGTAGAAAAGGATGGAACCATCAGAAGGGTAAAGATTTCAAAAGGTTCGGGAGAAATAAAATATCATCTTTGGCGAGAGATACTTAAAAAACAATTAGGAATAACTCAGGAATATTTTAATAGTAAAATTTAACAACAGAATAAAGGAGGAATTATTGTTGGATAAAAATGAAATATACAAAGCGCTGGCAAAAGTCAATGATCCGGAACTTAACAGAAATTTAGCGGAATTAAATATGATAAAGGAAGTAACGGAAGAACAAGGAAATATTAATGTGGTACTTTCTCTGACTGTAATGGGATGTCCCATGAAAAATAAAATAGAGAACGACGTAGTTGATGAATTGATGAAGTTGGACGGAGCAAAAAATGTGACTGTAAAGTTTGTAGAGATGACCAATGAAGAAAAGAAAAAATTGTTTTCCGACAATAAAAAAACTATAAATGATTTTAAAAATACTGTTATTCTTGCAATAGGAAGCGGAAAAGGCGGAGTTGGAAAATCTACGATTACGGCTAATATTTCTATAGCATTAAGCAGACTTGGATTTAAAGTAGGGGTTCTTGATGCGGATATATTAGGTTATAGTATTCCTCAGATAATGGGTATTAAGGATCAAAGACCTAAAGTAATAGGAGAAAATATAATAATTCCGATAGAAAAGTTTGGGATAAAAATAATAAGTATGGGAAATTTGGTAGATGATGAAAAGCCTCTTATATGGCGAGGACCAATTCTTGCAGGAATATTTACTCAATTTTTAAATGAAGTAAGTTGGGGGAAACTGGATTTTTTGTTATTGGATCTTCCACCCGGAACGGGAGATATTCCTTTAAGCATTATGCAGCAAGTTAACGATTCAAAATTTATTATAGTTACTACTCCTCAGATTACGGCAAAGGATGTTGCCAGAAGACTGGGGTATATGGCTCAAAGAACCAATACAAAGATATTGGGAGTAATTGAAAATATGTCTTATTTTGTATGTGATAAATGCGGTGAAAAGCATTATATATTCGGTAAAGGAGAAGGGCTGAATTTGAGCAAAGAATTAGGAGTTGATTTGTTGGGAGAAGTTCCTTTGCTTAAAGAGATAAGAGAGGGAAGCGATAAAGGCAAGCTGCCTATTTTGAAATATAAAGAAGTAGAAAGAATATATATGAATATAGGAGAAAATATAGTTAACCATTTAAAATAAATTTGAAGCGGAGAGATTATCATGATAAAACCAAAAGCATTGAAAGTTGGAGATACTATAGGGGTTATATCACCTTCCGGACCTACTTCAAGGGAAAATGTTGAAAAAGCTCATGATGTACTTATGAAAATGGGCTTTAAAGTAAAAATGGGGAAAAGTGTATATGAGCATTATGGCTATTTATCAGGCCGGGATGAAATAAGAGCAGAAGATATAAATAATATGTTTTCGGATGATGAGATAGATGCAATAATATGCATGAGAGGGGGATATGGGGCTTCAAGGATATTGGATATGATAGAATATGATAAAATCAGGAACAATCCTAAGATATTTGTGGGATATAGCGATATCACCGTTCTTCATATAGTATTTAATCAGATATGCGGACTTGTCACCTTTCATGGGCCTATGGTTTCATCAGATATGATAGAAAATTTCAGCAATTTTTCGAGAAAAAGTCTTTTTAACTTTATATCCGAAAAGAATCCCGAAAAGAAAATCAAAAACCCAGGGGATGAAAAGATAGAAACCTTTAGTATGGGTGTATGTGAAGGAGAGATAACAGGAGGTAATTTGTCCCTTATAACGGCAACCTTAGGGACACCTTATGAAATAAATACAAAGGGAAAGATACTTTTTCTTGAAGACGTAAATGAGGAACCTTATAGTATAGACAAAATGCTTACTCAGTTGAAACTTTCAGGGAAATTTTCGGATGCCGCAGGGCTTATTCTCGGAGATTGGAATAATTGTACTCCTAAATCCCATGAATATTCAAACAGCCTTACTCTTGAACAAATATTTGAAGATATCATTAAGCCTTTAAAAAAACCTGTCATAAAAAATTTGAAATCAGGTCACTGCAAACCTAAAATCACAATACCCTTTGGAGTCAAAGCGCGGTTAGATGCGTCTAAGGGAGAATTATATATATTGGAAAATACAGTAGAATAAAAAATTGGACAAAATAAGCACCTGAGATTTAAGCTAAAAATAAATCTCAGGTGCTTTTTATTTATGGAAAATGACCACTTTCATCTTATTAAATGCTTTTGAAAGATATAACTATATTCTGCTGCTCATTTTTTAACAAATAATTAAAAAACGTATTGCATTTTGTTTTATAAGTAGTATAATAAGCTTAAGAAATATTTCTTAAGTGAAATTTTGTGCAAGGGAGTTGAGTTAACAAATGAAAGCAGCGGTTTTTCACGGTATAGAAGATATAAGAATCGAAGAAAGAGAAATTCCTAAAATAGATGATGACGGTATTTTAATAAAAGTCAGCTATTGTGCTATATGTGGAACTGATGTAAGAATATATTTTAATGGGCAAGATAATGTAATTCCACCGAGAATAACAGGCCACGAAATTTCTGGAGTAATTGATTCAATAGGAAAAAATGTGCAAGGATATAAAGTAGGGGACAAGGTTGTAGTAGTTCCTCAAATTGCCTGCGGAAAATGTTTTGAATGTTTAAGAGGAAATAGCAATATGTGCAATTCAGCAGACGTTATCGGCTACGGGCTTGACGGAGGATTTGCAGAATACATGGCCGTCCCCGGAAAGGCAGTGGAACATGGAAATGTAATAAAGCTTGAGAAAGATCAGGATTTAAAATTTTCGTGCATAGCAGAACCTCTTTCCTGTGTAATAAACGGGCATAAGAATTTAAATATAAAATTAGGAGATGATGTATTAATCGTAGGTGCCGGACCTATCGGGACAATGCACGCGCTTCTTTCAAAAGCCCAAGGAGCAACCCGTGTAATATTAGCAGATATCGAGGAGAACAGATTAAATTTAGCTCATGAATTGGGTACTGATTTTGTAATAGATACCAGCAAAACAGATCTATATGAAGAAGTTAATGAAATAACTAAAGGTCAGGGGGTGGATGTAGGTATCGCAGCGTGTTCAGTTCCATCTGTTCAGAGTCAGGTATTGAGTGTTATAAAAAAGGGGGGAAAAGCTCTTTTTTTTGCTGGTCTTCCTAAAGGTAAATCTATAAATCCTATAGATACAAATATTATTCATTATAAAGAGATATCATTGTACGGATCCTTTGGTTCAACTATAACTCAGCATATCACAGCACTTAAGTTGATAAATTCAAAGGTTATAAATGCAGATAGGCTGATAACTACAATACTTCCAATTGATAAACTTGTAGACGGGATTAAAATGGTAAGAAGAGGAGAAGGACTTAAAATAGCAATAAAGATGTCATAAAATATATATTTACAAACCACCTCAGTATATTATACAATTATATTATACGCATAATTTCTTATAAGAAAATTTGTGCATAAATAATTGTTATGAGGTGATAAAGTGATAGATATAAATCAAGAAAGATTGATGCTTAGAGTGCTGGATATGTATTATAATAAGGAACTTTCTCAGGAAGTTATAGCTAAAAAATTTCATATATCCAGGTCAACCGTATCGAGACTGATTAGTAAAGCTAAAAAACAAGGATATGTAAGCATTCATATTAACTATCCGGTGAATAACTGTATTGAATTGGAAGAGAAATTTGAAGGAAAGTTCCACTTAGAAGAAGCTATTATATTGAATGCTACCAGTACGGAATTTTCCGACATGGTTGTTCCTCGGGCGGCGGCAGAATATTTACTCAGGATAATTGATGACGATATGTACATATCTATGTCCTGGGGTACAACTCTGAGAAAAACAGTAGATAATATTGCTGCTTTAATGCCTGGAGTAAAAAGAATCTTTAAGGGAGTTAAAATTATTCCTCTCTTGGGATCTCCTAAAATGACTTTAAATATTGATGCTCAGCTTAATTATTCCAATGAGTTGGTTGAAAGGTTGGGGAAAATTTTGAATTCAGCCAGTTATAATTTATCCGCACCGATGATAGTTGAAAATAAGACTGTCAAAGGGGTATTAGAATCAGAGAAGCAAATAAGTGACATTTTAAATATGGCTAAAAAAGCAGATGTCGCTATTGTAGGAATTGGTTCGGTAGATGAAAAATCATCACCATTATTTTCAGGATTGATAACAAAAGAAGAGCAGAAAAAACTTCTTAGTCTGGGGATAGTGGGAGAAATTGCATTTCACTACTATAATGAATCGGGAGATATAATATCAACTGAGTTTGATGACAGGTGTATAGGGTTAAAAATAGGTGAAATATTAAATATACCATTGAGAGTAGGAATAGCTTATGGGGAGAAGAAGATTAAATCAATTCGGGCTGCTCTTAAAGGAAAATTAATAAATGTAATTATAACGGACAGCATTACAGCGGAGAAAATTTTGAAGGAAGGTTAAATTATGAATGATTTTTCTTTCATAGTTTTATTTTCAGCTTTAGGGTTATTCTGGATAATACAAGGAATTTTTACTTATTATCAAATGAAGAATATTAAAAGGAACTACCAAGATATTTGTAAGAATTATGATAAAGGATATTTTTTCGGAATGGGAAATAAAAAGGGAATACTGTCAAAGGGGTATATAGTATTCCTTGTGGCTAAAAAAAGCGGAGAAATTGTTCAAGGAAAAATATTAGGCGGAGTGTCGGTTTTCAATAGGTTTAAGAATTATGATGAGATAATTGGTAAGAATATCTACAATTATAAGCCGGACAGTACGACTTCAAAATATAAAGCTGTAATTATGGCAATAGAAAATATAAAAAATTATATAGAAGAGAAAAAAATTGAAACTAAGGAGTGTTAAAATGCTTGTAAATACAAAGGAAATGCTTTTAGATGCAAGAAGGAAAAAATATGGAGTTGTACAAGCCAATGCATGGGATTTAAATAGCTTGAGAGCTATTTTAAGAGCAAGTGAGGAGAAATCCTCTCCTGTAATAATCGGCCTTGCAGAAGCTCATTTTAAATATATATCTTTAGCTGAAGTTTATAGTTTAATTAGATACTATGAAAATACGTTTTCTGTTCCGATAGCCCTGCATTTAGATCATGGAAATTCTTATGAAGCAGTGATTGGTGCTATAAGGAATGGTTTTACTTCTGTAATGATAGATGCATCCGGTGAAAAGTATGAAGAGAATGTAAGAAGGGTTTCCGAAGTGGTAAAGGTTGCTCATGCTTGTGATGTGACTGTTGAAGCCGAATTAGGACATGTAGGCATGGGAGAGGATTATGAAAAAATAGATGGAGAATTAAAAGATAAGTTTACAAATCCAAAACAGGCCAAAGAATTTGTTGAACTAACAGGAGTAGATAGTTTAGCTGTAGCTATTGGAACAGCTCATGGTGAATATAAGGGAAAACCCAAATTGGATTTTGAAAGATTAAAGGAAATAGCAGATGCAGTAAAAGTCCCATTAGTTCTTCATGGAGGTTCCGGAACGGGAGATGAAGCTCTTAAAAAAACAGTAAAACTGGGGATTTCTAAAATAAATATTTGTACTGATCTGATGAAAGCGGCAAAGGCTGAGTTTAATTCAGTAATCAATAATAATAATGTAAATTATGCTGATGCGTTACTTGCCGGAGAAGATGCAATCAAAAATTGCTTGGAACATTATTTTGACATATTCGAATCATCGAATAAGGTAAATGCCTGCTTGTAAGCAGGTATTTACCAAAGATAATATTTAAACCGATAATAGTTATTTATAAAGTATAGTTTTTAAATATAAAGAAATGAAGTGAAATTATTATTTATTAAATATATTAATTCAAGGAGGGAACTATATGAATGCGTTATCTAAAGGAGCAGAATATTTTATTTCACTGTTTCAGGCAGGAGGTAAAACTTTAGTAGGACAAATTACCGGTATATTGCCGACCTTGGCATGTTTGATGGTAGTTGTAAAAGCAATAATAAAGTTTATCGGTGAAGAAAAGTTGGACAGTTTCGCACAGCACAGTTCGAGTAATACTTTTATGAGACATTTGATATTACCTGCAATTTCGTGGTTTGTACTTACAAATCCGATGTGTTATTCTATGTCAAAGTTCATGCCGGAAAAATATAAAGCATCCTTTATAGATTCGACATTTTCATTGGCACATCCTTTTACAGGGTTATTTCCTCATACTGACCCGGGAGAATTATTTATATGGCTGGGAGTAGCTTCGGGGATTCAAAAACTCGGGCTTCCTATAGGAGGACTTGCAATAAGATATTTGCTGGCAGGATGTGTTTTGGCCTTTATAAGAGGGTCATTAACTGATAAGTTATGGATGTATTTTGCTAAGAAAAATAATCTTCAAGTTGATTAGTATTTTGATGGAATGAAAACGTTGCTTGTTTTGTTAAAGGAGGAATAATATTATGACTTATAAAACAGTTAAAGTAGAAAAGGGTAGAGGAGGATGGGGAATTCCTTTACTAATTACGCCTGTACCCGGAAAAGATAAAATATCATCTATAACGGGAGGAGGAATTCATCCTGTAGCTCAGAAGATTGCCGAACTGTCGGGAGGAACTGCCATTGACGGGTTTAGGCATCCTGTAGCAGATGGTGAAGTAGCCTGTGCTGTTATTGACTGCGGAGGTACATGTAGATTGGGAATACTTCCGAGTAAAAATATTTTAACGATAAATATTAATGGGGGAGGGCCTTCAGGTCCTTTTGCAAAATTTATAAAGGAAGGATTATATGTTTCGGGAGTCAGGGTTGAAAATGTGAGTTTAGCGGAAAAACAAACAGGAGGGGAGAAATAAAATGGATAATAAAGCTGAAAAAAAATCCAATAGCTGGGAAAAAGCGTTAACTTCTTTCGGCAGAGGAGCGGGAGTTTTTACTTCAACATTTTTTCAGGCAGGTAAGGAAACAGTAGAAGTAATTATAAAAACAGTTTTGCCTTTTATGTTTTTTGTATCTGCCCTGATAGGGATAATTACAAAGACCGGAATAGGAAATGCTATAGCTAAAGTTTTGAGCCCTCTTGCATCGACTTTGTGGGGATTAATACTTATATCATTATTCTGTGGCATTCCGGTACTTTCTCCGTTACTGGGACCTGGAGCCGTAATTGCCCAAGTAATAGGAGTTTTAGTCGGGACAGAAATAGGTCGGGGTAATATTCCCCCACAATACGCGCTTCCTGCACTTTTTGCAATAAATGTTCAAGTTGGATGTGATTTTATTCCGGTTGCTATGGGATTAGGAGAAGCTAAACCTGAGACGATAGAATGTGGGGTACCTGCAATTTTAGTTGGAAGATTTTTAACAGGTCCGGTTGCTGTTTTAATAGGAGTATTATTTAGTATAGGATTATTTTAGAGGGTATGATATAAATTGAAGAAAATAATATTTGATACTAAAATTGTGGAAATAGGTAAGGATGCGCAATCAATGCTAAATAATAATCTTCTTATATTGTTTGGAACGGATGCACCTGAAATATTAAGAGATGTATGCTTTATGCATAATAACAAGGATTTAATTGGGAAAATCTCAGCCGGAGATGAAGTAGAAATAGACGACCAAATTTATACTGTCGGGTATGTTGGAAATGTTGCCTGTAGTACTTTGAGCACTATTGGGCATTGTACTTTTGCATTTGGATTAAATAAAAAGCAGTTTCTTCCGGGGACAATATATCTTAATGAAATAGAAATTCCTGAAATTAAACTTGGAACAATAATTAAAATAAGTAGTGGTTATTAATAAAAAAACGGAGGTTTTATAAAACCTCCGTTTTTTTATTAAATATGTTCTTTGGTATTTGCTCTAGAATTATCCTTTCAAAAATCTATTTTAATACATTATTCACTAACTAATCTTGCCGTTCATAAGATATATTAATAGTCGTATAAAAGGGGGAGATAATTATGGAGGACTATTTTTTTGTAAGATATTTTGATGTAGAAAACAATGAAAGAGTGGATAAACCCCTTGAGGAAGTAGTAAAGATATTGTTGCCTTCTCAAATTAATATAGATTTTCATGTGGAAGCATTAAAAGCTCAGGCTATAATACTTAGGACGAATATAATTCGGAAATCTATTAAACTTGGAGGAAAAGGGTGTGATAAACATGAAGGGGTTGATTTTTGCAGAAGTAGCCATTGTTATTCCTTCTCTTATTTAGAAGATTACAAAGACCTATGGAAAGATAAGTATGATGAGAATATAAAAAAAATCGAAACTGCAGTAAAGGAAACAGAAGGGTTGGCATTGACTTTTAATGGGAAACCGATTCTTGCAGAATATCATGAGACTTGCGGAGGCAGTACCCAAAATTCTGAGAATGTAATAAAATCCAATGTAGTATATCTGAGGAAGGTTTTATGCGAAAATTGCAAGTATTCTGCTAATTGGGAAAGCTATAAGGATTTTAATTTAGAAGATTTGGAAAAAATTTTTAATACCACTTTCTCAAAAGAAGCTTTATCTGATAAAGGTCAAATAGAAGGATTTTTAGAAGGAATAGAAAGAGATGAAAATGGAAGAGTATTGAGTATAGATGTGAATGGAGAAAAATATGAAGGCAATTTTATAGTAGAGAAATTAAAATTGAACTCTAATAAATTTAGTATTCACCCTTTGACCATAAGGTTTATTACAAGAGGGAAGGGGCATGGGCTTGGTTTTTGTCAGTACGGAGGAAACCAGATGGCAAAAGAAGGCAAGTCGTTTAATGATATATTGGAGTATTATTATACAGGGATAAAAATAGATAAATATCCTCTGCCATGTATAAAATATCCTCTTTATGGAAAAATAATAGTTATAGATCCAGGTCATGGAGGGAAAGATTTCGGCCATGTGGGAAACCTGGGATTTAAAGAAAAAGATATAACTTTGAATATTTCAAAAGAAATTAAAGAAGTTCTCGAAAATTACGGAGCCAAAGTTTATCTTACGAGAGAAAAAGATGAGGAAGTTCTTCTTATTAAGAGAGCGGAAATAACAAATAATATAAAGCCTGATTTTTTTCTTAGTTTTCATATGGATTATACTGCAAATTCCGAAGGAAAAGGATGTAAGATATATTATTACAGAAAAGATGAAGAAAGTAAAAAATTGGGCACTATATTTTTAGATAATCTTGAAAAAAAATTGTCTGTAGTAAACAAAAATATAAGGGAAGGAAATTTTTATCTTTTGAAATATATTAATGTTAGTTCCTTGATTATAGAAATAGGATATTTATCAAATATTGAGGAAGAAAAAAGATATATGGACGAAGAATATATAAAAAAGTTGGCTAATGTAATATGTGAGAGTTTTTTAGAATATTATGAATATTATTTTTTATGCTCTTAAACATTGACAATAAAACAAAACAATAGTATAATATTTATTTTATTTGACACATTGGACAACTTATGATATAATGAACTTTGTGGGTGTCCCATTGCACTCCTTCGGCCTCCTAAATATAGGAGAGTATCAAAGGGTAGGTGATTACGTTGTTAGAAAAAAACGGATTGTTGAAAATTCGTAAAGATGTTGAGGATTGTATAGGCAAGAAAGTAATACTCAAAGCAAATAAGGGAAGAAAAAAAACTACTGTGAGAGAAGGAATAATTGAAAGTGCTTATCCAAGCATATTTGTCGTAAAAATTTGCAATCAATATGATAATACTCGCAGGGTATCATACACCTATTCAGATATATTAACAGCAACGGTAGAAATAACTGTATGTGATGGAGAAGAGAGAAGAATAATGATTAGTTAAATTAGTTAATTAGCGAGAATTTATAAAAAAGGCTTCCATTAAGATATTAAAAATTAATGAAGCCTTTTTTGAAACCCACTTAACGGAAAATACACATTAAGGAAATCATAATTTTCCTATGGGTTATAAAAAAGGCTTCCATTAAGATATTAAAAATTAATGAAGCCTTTTTTGAAACCCACTTAACGGAAAATACACATTAAGGAAATCATAATTTTCCTATGGGTTATAAAAAAGGCTTCCATTAAGATATTAAAAATTAATGAAGCCTTTTTTGAAACCCACTTAACGGAAAATACACATTAAGGAAATCATAATTTTCCTATGTGTTATAAAAATGCTGCCGAAAACTTTCGGCAGCATTTTTTAAATTGTTATGGAATTTTACTTATGGTATAATTATTAATATAAAATTTTGTGAGGTGTAGTTATGACGACGAGAGAAAAAATGAGGAGAGAGAGGCAAAGGAAGAGAAGAATAAGATTTGGGTTTTTTCTTATAGCTCTAACAGCGGTAACTATATTTTTAGGGGTAAAAATCGGAGAATTTATACGAAAGGCTGATTTCGGTGATAAAAATAGTATAGGGGCTTCCATGGAAGTAAAAGAAGGAGAAGAAGCAGATGACAAAAATGACGATAAAAATGGTGAAGAAGTGTCTTATGAAGGAGAAGCCTTAAATGTGATAGAAAGAAACGGAATTACCAAAGTCTATAAGGAAAAGGATTTAAGCAGTGAAGTGATATATGAATTAAATGATCATGATAAAGTGGAACTATTAGAAACTTTGCCTTTTGGCTGGTTTAAAATAAAACTTCAAAATGGACAAACTGGCTTTGCCGATACCAGATACATACGTTCCAGAAGTATACCGCCTTTTGAATATGACGAAAATTCTTCAGAATGGGTATTGATGTTTACGGAAGAAGATCAAACTTTAAAGATATATAAAAATGGAAAAATCGAAAAGACATCCCTTGGTTCCAGCGGAGAATGGGATAATTTCACTCCTAAGGGAGTGTTTCAAATAGAAAAGGACAGGAGAGGAGATTGGGCTTATATTCCAAGGTTTGAACAGGGGATTAAGTATTGGGTAGGATTTAAGGATAGTTATTTATTTCATTCTTTGCCTTTTGATGAAAATAAGAAATTAATTCAGGAAGAAGCAGAAAAACTTGGAACTCCGGCAAGCCATGGCTGTATAAGACTTCCTGTAGAGATAGCAAAATATATATACGACAATGTGCCTGAAGGTTCAATAGTTATTATAAAATAATAAAAAAAATACCGACTGTCAAAGTCGGTATTTTAAAAAGGGAAATAAGCTAAACTATTTTAGTTAGCTTTTACGGGGAAGAAAGACCACTTGGAAGTCTCTTTTCTATTATATATTTTTTTTTGTATATAAGTAAATAGGACTTTAGAGCTATAAATTGACAATTTTATAAAATCTGTGACAAAAATTTCTCTTTTTTTTTAAATAAATTTTATCTTAATAATTTTGTAATTGACTTCATAATATATTTTGACTATAATAAAAAAATTTATTATAGTCAAAATACAGTACTTTTTTTGGACATTAACTCATATACTTCTCATAGGATATAGATATACAAATGGTATCGATAGGAGGGGTAATATGGCTGTAGAGCTTGTAAAGGACATACTTAAAGTAGATGAATTGAAAGGAAAAGACGAGACTCAAACTATGGTTGAAGCGGAAATATATTTGAATCAATCTAAACCGGAAATAGATAAAATACTGTGGGTAGATGGGAAAGCTCAAATAACAAATTCAAAGATTGTTCAGGATAAAGTAATTATTAATGGTATTGTTAAATTTAAAGCAGTATATAAGTCGAAGGAAGAAAATCCAAGGATATTTAAATTAGAAACAGTTCAAGACTTTAGAAATGAAGTAGAGCTTGAGGGAATAAATGAAAATATGACTTCTGATGTAAAGATAGGGCTGGAATATATAGAATATGAGTTATTAGATGAAAGAAAAGTGGGACTGAAGTCATTGGTAAATATACAAACTAAAGTAGGGCGAACCAACACATTGGAAGTTATAAAGGATATAAGAGGAGGAGAAGATACTCAAATACTTAAAGAAAAGATTAAATATAACGATGTAATAGGCATGAAAGAATCTTATACGATAGTTAAAGAAGCCTTTGAGATAGAAGAGGGGATGCCACCTATAGATGATATATTGAAGGCCGAATTAAATACATATGAAAAAGAATCTAAAGTGGTGGACGGAAGAGTTATAATTTCCGGAATATTGGATTGCTTAATTGTTTATAATGGCGGAGGAAATATTAATTCCTTAAAAAAAGAAATATCTTTCAATCATTTCCTTGAAATAGAAGGAGCGGAGAAGGATTTAAACTGTCAGATTAAAATGGAAGTCGAAAGTGTGGAATATGAAATAAAAGAAGATTCAGAGGGTATTTCAAGAATACTGGAGCTGGAATCAAAAGTTAAAATATTGGGCAAGGTTTATGACAACAGAGAGAAGGAAATAGTACTTGATATGTACTCTACGGATCAGAATATCAATTTGAAAAAGGAAAAGACTTTGCTGCTGGAGAATGTCAAGAATCTTATATGCAGAGAGACCGTTACAAGAGAAATAGATATGTTGGGGGATATACTTACAATCGAAGGCCGTGTTTCAATATTAGACAGTAGATATATAGAGGGAAAGGTAGTAACGGAAGGAACTGTTAATTTAAATATATTGTACGTTGAAGAGAATACCGGCGAAATAAAAAATAGTCAGGAAGAAATTCCCTTCAAGTTTTATAACGATATAGATGAATTAAAAGGGAATATATCCGTAGAAGTGGAGAGCATTTTAGAACAAATATCTTATAAAGTCAACGACGGAGGATTAAATATAGAAGCTGCGGTTAAGAATTCAATCATGTTGAACAGAGAAAAAGAAATAGATATAATAGTGGATTTGGAAGAAACGGGAGAAGCTTTAAATAAGAAAAACAGGCCGAGCATTACTGTATATATAGTTCAGAAAGACGATATTTTGTGGGATATAGCTAAGCGATACCATACTACGGTGAAAGAAATAATGTCAGCAAATAATATCACATCACCCCAAATTCTTATGCCGGGAGAAAAAATAATAATTGAAAAACATGTGGATACGCAATTCTAAGAAATTTATCTAAGCCTCGGGGAAAATCATGCCCGGGCTTATTTATTTTACTAAATTTTCACCGGAGTAAAAATATATGTGATATAATTTTATCTGAAAAATCTTATAACAAAGGAGACGAATTATGGATGAAGTAGTATTGGAAGCTTTCGGGAAAATAAATTTATACTTGGATGTTCTTTGGAAGCGAGAAGATGGTTATCATGAAATACGGAGTATTATGCAGAGTATAGATCTTAAAGATACTATTAAAATCAGAGAAACAAATTCGGGCATGAAAATAGATTGCGCTCATCCTCAAGTTCCTCTGGATTCTTCAAATTTAGTATACAAAGCTTGGGAGAAAATGAAGGAAATAAGTGGGATAGATAAAGAAGTAAATATTACCATACATAAAAGAATACCTGTAGCGGCGGGACTGGCAGGAGGAAGCGCAGATGCCGCGGCGGTTATTAAAGGATTAAATATATTGTGGGATTTAAATCTTAAGGAAGAAGATCTTATGAAAATAGGAATAAAAATAGGGGCAGATGTTCCTTTTTGTATCAAAGGCGGTACATGCTTGGCCGAAGGAATAGGAGAAAAACTTACATCCATTGAACCATTTAAAAGAAAGCTCCTTCTCATAGCTACTCCCAATATTCCTATTTCAACGGAAAAGGCATATAAAAATCTTCCCTTGGATAAGATCCACGCTCATCCGGATATAGACAGGTTTATTAAGGGAATAAAAGATAAGGATTTTAAATTTGTTGCCAAAAATATGATAAATGTTATGGAATACTCGGAATTGGATGAGCTTAAAATAATTCCTTCAATAAAAGAAGAAATGATTAGGTTTGGAGCTCTCGGAAGTATAATGAGCGGAAGTGGGCCAACGGTGTTTGGGCTGTTTGAAGATGAAAAACTAATGATGAAATGTAAAAAAAGTTTGGAAAGAAAAATAGAAAACGTGTTTTTTTCAAGAACAATTTGAATAATATTCCCATTCTTTGCAAATTATATAATTATAATGGCGAAGGGTGGGAATTTTGTTTGTGTACAGAATAATCAGAAACGCATATAATATTTATATTTTATTTACTATTTTTGGGATATCTTTATTTATTCTTTTTAAGGATATCCCAAAATATAAGGCTGATAAATCCATGAAAGAAGCAAAAATTTTAAAGATTATAGGACTTATATACCTTATTGCTAATCCAATAATATATATAATACTGCATATAGGAGGATAAGCATGGAATATAACATACCTTTGAAAAAAACATTAAAAGAGAATTCAGATGAATTAAAGAAAATATTAAATGAGTGCGATGATATAATTTTTAGAGAATTAAAGGTAGGAAGTAATAAACCTGTTTCTATGGAACTGATATTTGTAGATGGAATGATAGATAGGGATGATTTAAGTTCTTTTGTACTCAGGCCTCTTCTTCGTATTTCAGATGATATTCTGTCAAATGGGAATAAATCAATAGATTCGTTGATAGATATGCTTTCAAAAGAAAATATTCAAATTTCAGACATGAAAGTTATTCAAAATATGGAAGAAGTCATAAAAGCTGTTTTATCAGGCGAAACGGTACTTCTAATAGACGGTTCGGAAAAAGCTATAGATCTTTCCACAAGGGGCTGGCCTTCAAGAAGTATAGGAGAACCCGTTTCGGAAGAAACAGTCAGAGGACCGAGAGACGGCATGACGGAAACCCTAAAAACAAATATTGCCCTTATAAGAAGAAGAATTAGAGATACAAATCTTAAAGTAAAAATGATGCAGATAGGAAAAAGATCAAAGACCGATATGGCAGTCATGTATATGGAAGATATTGTAGAACCTAGGTTATTGAATGAAACATACAAAAGGCTTAACAATTTAAAGGTAGATGAAATAATAGACAGTTCCATGCTGGAAAGTCTTATTGAGGATCACTGCTATTCTCCATTCCCCCAAATAGAAAACACGGAAAGGCCGGATGCTGTTGCGGCATCTCTTTATGAAGGCAGAGTTGCCATAATAGTTGATAACTCTCCCTTCGCCTTATTGGTACCGGCTACCGTAGGAACTCTCATGCAGTCGACGGAAGATTATTATACGAGATGGAGTGTTGCCAGCATAGTTAGAATAATAAGGTATTTTGCGGCATTTCTTGCGGTTTTGGCTCCTTCTCTGTATATTGCGGTAACTTCCTATCATCCCGGACTCCTTCCTACCCGCCTTGCTTATTATGTGGCGGCATCCCGGGTGAATGTTCCTTTTCCTTCGGTGATAGAGGCATTTCTAATGGAAATCACATTAGAACTTTTAAGAGAAGCCGGAACAAGAATTTCAGGGCCTATAGGAACTACAATAGGAGTAGTGGGAGGGCTTATAATAGGTCAGGCAGCGGTAGATGCCGGAATAGTCAGTCCACTGATGATTATAATAGTATCCGTGACTACCATATCTTCTTTTGCAATTCCCAGTTACGAATTGGCGACAGCCCTGAGGTTCTTCAGATTTTTGTTCATGATATATGCGGCAGTACTTGGGCTTTACGGAGTGATGCTCGGGATAATAGTTATGATTACTCATATGGCAAAATTGGATAGCTTCGGAATCCCATTTACGTCTCCTTATTCGGGGTTAGGGAGAGAGAAAGGAGATTTGCGTGATACTATCATCAGAGTGCCATTTCAAAATATGAAAAAAAGACCCAGATTTACTTTTCCGAAAAACAGAACAAGATTAAAATAGGTGAAAATATGGAAAAACGAGTATCAAATACACAATTTAAAGCATTGATAATAACGGGAGTAGTCGGAGTGGGAGTCCTTTCCCTACCGAGTTCTATAGCCCGTATTGCAAATAATGACGGTTGGATTTCAATTGTTATGGGAGGAGCGATATCTGCCCTATTGATGTATCTAATGGTATCTCTTGCTCAAATGCATCCCGGGAAGGTCGTATTTGAATATGCCAGAGAACTCTTGGGTAATTTTGGATTTTATATATTTGCCGTAATATACATTATATATTTTATGATGGTGCTTGCCGTTGAAGTGAGGGTATTTGCCGAAGTCATAAAAGTATTTTTACTTGAAAACACTCCCATAGAAGTAATAATTATTTCTATGCTTGTTACTTCTATGTGGATAGGAAGATATAAGATTGAAGTTGTTGCAAGAATTGCTCTTCTTATGTATACGGTTTTATTTATAATCATTATATTTGGAGTCATAGCGGTATTTCCTCAATTGGATTTTACCAACATTTTTCCCCTTTTTCAAACAAATTTGAAGACGATTATTGGAGGCGTAAGAGAAACTTTTTTCAGTTACCTTGGAATTGATTTTGTTCTTGTATCTTTGGCGTATCTGGAAGAACCTAAAGAAGCGATGCACTACAGCATGAGGGCTATACTCTCCGTGACAATTTTATATGTTTTTGCTTTTGTTCTTACTATTTCAACATTCGGAGTCAGTGAGCTTAAACGTCAAGTATGGCCTACCATTGCCTTGGTCAGAGAAGTAGACTTTCCCGGGTTTTTTTTGGAAAATATTGATGGAATTATAATGGCGGCGTGGGTATTGATAATATACGGGAATATAGGACCTACAGCCTATAATTCAACACTTGTTCTTTCAAATATATTTAAAACCAAGGAGCACGGTTTATATGTTTTACCTCTTGTCCCCATTGTGTATTTCATAAGCCTGTTTCCTCAAAATCCTTATGAAGTCTATAAAAACATGTTAATACCAAATATCCTCGGATTTATTATAACGATAATATTTCCTATTTTGCTTTTTATATTATCAAAAATTAAAGGCAGGAGAACAAAATGAAAAGAATAATTATTTTATTTTTAATAATATCCATTGCCCTTCTTTCAGGTTGTTGGGATATGGAAGAAATAAACAACAGATCTTATGTATCCGTTATAGGGATGGACTTAAATAATAAAGGAGATAATGGTGAAAAATTTAAAGTTACTTATTCATATCCGAATATAAATGCTCTTGGGAAGAATCCGTCATCCGAACAAAACAGATTTATTGAGACTACGTCGGCAAGTACGGCCTATGAGGCTACAAGAAAATTGTCAACATCAACGGATAAGCCCTTATTCTTTAAAAATTTAAAAACCCTCGTTATAGGAGAAGAACTCTTTAAGGAAAAAGAACTGGTAAAAGAAATATTAGATGGTTTAGGAAGAGAACAAAGAATAAACAGAAAAATAAATATCCTCCTTGCTGAAGGGAAAGCAGAAGATATTCTGAAAATAACTCCGGAAAAGGAGACTGCATCAGCCGTTGGAACGTATTTAAGCGATATCCTCAGAAATGATAAGATTACAGGAAGATTTACCGCTCGAACACTTTCTCAAGTATTGGCAGATACGGATATATCCGATGCCGCTCTTGTTCCTAAGATAAAAATAGAAAAAAAGGATTTAGAAATTTCGGGAGGCGGAATTATTAAGGATTATAAATTGATAGGAAAAATCGGTGAAATGGAAAATATATGTATAGCAATGATGAATGGGGATTTTAACTCAGATGTTATAGAAGCTACGTACAATGACACTCACATATCTTATGCGGTAACGATATTTTCTTCTTCCAAAAGAGTATATGTAGAAGGAGGAAAGATAATTGCAGATATAGATCTTAATATTGAGGGTTATCTGCAGCAGTACAAATTAGATAAAGAATTGCAGGCCTTTGACGAAAAATTTTTACAGGGAGCTGAAAAATCCCTTGAAGACAGAATAAAACGAGAAACATTAAATACTATAGAGCTTCTTCAAAAAAAATATAACGCAGATGTAATAGGAATAGGAGAATGGATAAGTAAATTCAAACCAAGCCTTTGGAAAGAAATAAAGGATAATTATGATGAAGTATTTCCCAATATAGAAATAAGAGTTAATCCGACAGTTGAAATACGAAGAACCGGATTAAGCAGATAAAAACAGAGGGAAGGAATAAAACCAAAAAAATGGTCAATAATAATATTAATAGAATACAAGGAGGAAATAGTATGAAATACAAAAAATTAATACTCATACTTACTTCATTTATACTTATGACCGTTTATATATTTTATCCTTATGTGAAAGAAACGAATAAGCTGAAAGAAGGATTCAAAGAAAAAATAATAAGATTTCATGTAATAGCCAACAGCGATTACAAAGAAGATCAGGAAATGAAATTAAAGATAAGGGATAAAATACTAAGCAGCATGGGAGAGAAATTCGGAAGTTCCCATTCAAAGAAAGAAACGAGAGAAATAATATATAATAATTTAGAAAATATTAAATCGATAGCAGAAGAAGAAATTAAAAAAGAGGGAAAGGATTATACTGTAGATGTATCTTTAGGGCAGGATACATTTCCTACTAAAACCTATGGAGATGTTACATTTCCTCAAGGGGAATATGAAGCTTTAAAGGTAGTAATAGGAGAAGGGAAAGGAAAGAATTGGTGGTGTGTTATGTTTCCGCCATTATGTTTCATTGATATGACCCATGGGGTTACTAAAGATACGGAAAAGGAACTAAAAGGGGTACTTACGGAAGAAGAATATGCCCTTCTTTTATCCGAAAAGGAAGAGCCGGTGGTTTTAAAATCAAAAATTGCCGAAATATTCGAAAAAACAAAAGATTATCTGGCTAATATAAAATAGCAATATCCTCCTCATGAATAAAATATTTTCTTTTACAGAAAATATTATCAGAGAGGAGGATATTTTTATGAGAAAAAAAATTTTGATAATTGGTACATTCTTGTTAATATTTTTGACAATATTCACATTTATAGAGCCCGGTCTAAAAGATGCGTCTAAATATGATTATTATCAAGGAATAAGAATTCTCTATTGGGGGACTACGGGGGAAGATGTAAAAAGCGTTCAATGGCGACTTCTGCAGTGGAAATATTACAACGGAAAAGTCGATGGGATATATGGAACAGGGACCTATAGAGCAGTTCGTAAATTTCAACGTAAAAACGGGCTTAAGGAAGATGGAGTGGTAGGGCCTCAAACGGCGACCGCCATAGGAATATCCTTAGGGACAACTACAAATACGGCTTATGCCACATCTACGGCAGGAGTAAGCAGATCAGGAGATGAATACCTTCTTGCCAGAGTAATTCATGGAGAAGCGCGGGGAGAACCTTATTTAGGAAAAGTAGCGGTAGGGGCAGTAATACTCAATAGGGTTAAAAGCCCTTCATTTCCAAATACCATAGCCGGAGTAATATATCAACCGCTGGCATTTACGGCAGTAGCCGACGGACAAATAAATCTTACTCCCAACAATGATTCCATAAAAGCGGCGAGGGACGCTTTAAACGGATGGGATCCTACTTATGGATGTTTGTATTATTGGAATCCTGCTACGGCAACAAGCAAATGGATATGGTCAAGGAAGGTAATGCTAAAAATCGGAAAACATTGGTTTGGACTATAGGAGGTGAAAAAATATGAAGATAAGAGGAAAAGCATGGATACCTACCGTAATACTCTCCATAGCATTGATAGTATCTCTGATATGGGGATATAATCAATATAAGTTAAAAAATAAATATGAGATATCTTTATCAAATCAATATCAAAGGTTATTTTACGATGTGAAAAAGCATGTGGAAAACGTTCAGATAGATCTTTCAAAAGCTTTATTGTCGAACTCCAGAAATCAAAATGTTCTTATGCTTTCGCAGATAATGAGTGAATCCAATTCTGCACAAGATAAGTTATCTCAAATGCCCATAAATCATTCAGATGTGGGCAAGACTGAAAAATTTTTAAGCCAAGTTGCAGACTATAGTTATTATTTGATTCAGACTCATTTAAAGGGAGAGGAACTGACAAGCAAACAAAGAGAAACATTGTTTAACCTTCAGGGAAGTTCCTCAAATTTTAACAAAGAATTATCGGAAGCCCAGAATAAAATTGCCCAATCAATGGAAAATACAACCACGGCGCAGCTTAGTAAAGTTGAAGAAGCCAATCAAAGTGTATTGAATACACAGCTTTTAAACTTGGAAAAGGAAATGGGCAAATCTCCCGAACTCATATATGACGGACCTTTTTCGGAGCAAAATCTTGGGAAAAAGCCTGTAGGGCTTGGGACTAAGAAAGTTACATTAAAAGAAGCCCAGAAAATAGCAACAGATTTTATAGGAGTAAAAAAGGTGGAGGAAATAAGTACCTATGAGAACGGAAAGGATATATCCTTAGTTAAAATTCCGTCATATACCTTTAATATCGTTCCCGAAAATACATCGAAAGATAGGGCAATATATATGGGAGTATCTCAAAAGGGAGGAAACGTAGTGTGGATGTCGAATCCGAGGGCCGTTTCAAAAGTTAATATATCCATGAAACAGGCGGAACAAAAAGCGGCGGCTTTCTTAAAAGAAAAAGGCATGGAAAATATGGAACCTAATTATTCCTTAAAATATGACGGAGTGGGAATATTTAACTTTGCATATAAGAATGATGACGTAACTATATATTCGGATTTGATAAAAGTGAATGTAGCCTTGGATAATGGGGAAATAGTGGGATATGATGCAAATACCTATTTAATGAATCATCAGGAAAGGGATATTCCGGAACCTAAGCTGACTCAAGCAGAAGCCAGGGAAAAGGTCAAAGTCGATTATGATATAGATTCCGTCAGATTGGCAATAATACCAAAAGGGAGCAGGGAACCTTTATGCTATGAGTTTAAAGGAAAATATAGAGGCTCGGATTTCATCATTTATATAAATGCAGTAACAGGAGATGAAGAAGAAATACTCCAGATAATTAAAAATGAAAACGGAACTCTTACATTTTAAAATATAACAGTTGTAAATTTCCCCTTTTATTTATAAAATAGTATAGAAGGGGGAATTTTATTTATGGACTCAAGACCTATTGGAGTATTTGATTCAGGAATAGGAGGCCTGACAGTATTACAAGAGATAATAGAAAAACTTCCGGGAGAAGATATAATATATTTTGGGGATACGGCCAGAATTCCCTATGGATCAAGATCTAAAGAAACAGTTATAAAATATACTTTTCAATGTATTAGATTTCTTTTAAGCAAAAATATCAAAGCTATAGTTATAGCCTGTAATACGGCAAGTGCATTAGCTTTGGAAGAAGCCAAAAAGGTATTTGAAATACCTATGATGGGAGTAATAGAACCGGGCGCCAAAGCAGCAGCAGCTAAAACGAAAAACGGAAGAATAGGAGTTATAGGTACGATAGGAACTATAAACAGCGAATCCTATCAAAAAAAGATTAGAAGGATTCAGCCTTCCGCAGATGTTATAGGGATACCTTGCCCCCTTTTTGTTCCACTGGTAGAAGAAGGATGGGAGGATACGGATGTAGCGCTTATGACAGCAAGAAAATACCTTCTGGAATTGAAAGAACATCATATAGATACTTTAGTAATGGGATGTACCCATTATCCTATATTGAGATATACGATAAATAAGGTGATGGGAGAGGAAGTAACCCTTGTAAATCCTGCTTATGAAACGGCGAAAGTCGTTAAGGACATGTTGAAAGAAATGAATTTTCTTTCGGACAAATATGAAAATGGGAAATATCAGTTCTACGTAAGTGACGATCCCGAGAAATTCATAAGAATAGGAGGTAGTTTCTTAAAAAAGGAAATTTCTTCAGTTCGAAAAATCAATATTGAAATGTTATAGGCACTGAAACAGTGCCTGATTTTTAGCAACAGATGCCTAATTTTAGGCACTAATTAGAAAAATATTTATATAGGAGGGATAGAATGGAAGACTTATTTCTCAAAGAGAATATTTTTAAGATACTTGACTACCTTGAAGAAGGAATTCACATCATAGATAAAAGCGGAAAAATAATATATTATAATAAATTTGCCCAAAAGATAGATGGAATTGATAAAAGCAGTTCTATCGGAAAGCACCTTTTGGAAATATATCCCTCATTAACTCATGACAGCAGTACTCTCCTGAGAGTTATGGAAACAGGGAAACCCATATTTAATGTAGAACAGACATTTTTAAATTATAAGGGTAAAAATATTACCACAATTAATTCCTCCATTCCAATTAAATCAAAAAATAAAATATTGGGGGCATTAGAGATATCCAAGGATATTACTCATGTAAGAAAAATGTCTGAAAAAATTGTAGATTTGGAAAATGAATTATATAATAACGGCAAGGAGAATAAAAGCGCGGCAAAGGGAGGGGCGAAGTATACATTTTCAGATATAATAGGAGAAAGCAAAGAAATGTCGAAACTGAAATCCTATGCTTCAAAGGCGGCTGCAACAGATTCTCCCGTACTCATATACGGAGATACGGGGACGGGAAAGGAGTTGTTTGTTCAAGCTATTCATAACAGTAGCTTGAGAAGATACAAACCCTTTATTGCCCAAAACTGTGCCGCTATTCCCGCAAATTTACTCGAAGGAATATTATTCGGAACTTTAAAGGGAGGATTTACGGGAGCTGAAAACAGACCCGGGTTATTTGAACTTGCTGAAGGAGGAACATTATTTTTGGATGAAATAAACTCTATGCCTCTGGAACTTCAATCAAAGCTTTTAAGAGTATTACAGGATTGGACTATAAGGAGAGTGGGAGGAACTAAAGTTATAGATATCAACGTAAGGATAATATCGGCAACTAATGTTCCCCCGGAAGAAGCAGTTAATAATAAGCAGCTGAGGAGAGATTTATATTATAGGCTGAATGTAATAAACTTCGGGATTCCTCCTTTAAGGGATAGAAAAGAGGATATTCCTATTTTGGCAGATCATTTTATTAAAAAATTTAATAAAAAATTCAATCATCGGACTGCCGGAGTATCGAAAGACGTGATGAAAATATTCTATAATTATAAATGGCCCGGAAATGTAAGAGAATTAGAAAATTTAATGGAAGGGATAATGAGCATTTATGATGTAGATCTTATTGACAGGGATAAACTCCCTCCCAAATTTAGAGAAGAAAATACGGTATCGGAGAAAGATTCCCTTCCGGAGATATTGGAAGAGACAGAAAAACGTATAATTACGGAGGCATTGATAAAAAATCAATGGAATATTACCTATACAGCTCAGGACCTTAAAATACCACGACAGACTCTTCAATACAAGATAAGTAAATATGATTTGAAGAAACAGATGCCGGAAAACGGGCATATATTTTCACTTATATAAGGAGAAATGGCATATATTCAATGGCATAATATTTGCATTAATAATTTCTGCTGAACTTTTGATTTAACATTATAAGGAGGTAAGAAATTATGAAAAAAGGAAACCCCTATGGTATTCACAGAGTATTGGAACCAAAAGGAGTATTGCCTCAGCCTGCGCTTAAGATTGACAACAATATGGAAATATATGATAATGAAATCCTTATTGATGTTCAAACATTGAATATTGATTCTGCAAGTTTTACTCAAATTGAAAAACAAGCCAACGGAGACGTGGAAGAAATTAAAAAAATAATGAAAGGCATAGTAGCCGAAAGAGGAAAACATCAAAATCCCGTTACGGGCTCCGGAGGTATGTTAATAGGAACTGTAGAGGAAATCGGGCCTGCGCTGAAAGATAAAACAGACCTTAAAGTTGGAGATAAGATAGCAACTTTGGTATCTTTATCTTTAACCCCTTTGAGAATTGACGAAATACTGGATGTAAGAAAAGAAATAGATCAAGTGGATATCAAGGGGAAAGCGATTTTATTTGAAAGCGGGATTTATGCCAAAATTAGTAAAGACCTGCCTGAAAATTTAGTTTTATCAGTCCTCGATGTAGCAGGAGCGCCTGCTCAAACGGCAAAACTTGTTAAGCCGGGAGATACGGTGGTAGTACTTGGAGGAACGGGAAAATCAGGGATGCTTTGCTTATATGAAGCAAAGAAAAGAGCGGGAATTACAGGGAAAGTTATATGTATAGGTTCTCGGGATGAGACAATAGAAAGGGCTAAAAAGGCAAATCTTGCGGATGTATATATTAAAGCAAACGCAACGGATGCCATAGAGGTAATGGAAAAAGTATCAAAAGCCACAAATGGGAAAATGGCGGATATAGTGATAAATGTGGTTAATATTCCAAATACCGAGATGTCAAGCATACTATCGGCAAAAGACGACGGAGTGGTATACTTTTTCAGTATGGCAACAAGTTTTACAAAAGCGGCTTTGGGAGCCGAAGGAGTCGGAAAAGATGTAACCATGATAATCGGAAATGGTTATACCAAAGGGCATGCGGAAATTTCTCTTCAGATAATGCGGGAAAGCCCGGTACTTAGAAGAATATTTGAAGAGCTGTACGCTTAAAAGGGGGAGGCTGTATAAATGAGGTCATATAAGGATATTGAATTATGGAAAAATGTAACTTATGAACGGTGGAACGATTGGCATTGGCAGGTAAGAAACAGGATTACTACTGTAGAGGAATTGAAAAAAATTGTTAATATCACAGATCAGGAAGCAGATGATATAAACCAGGTACTGAAAAAATTCAGAATGGGAATTACCCCTTATTATGCATCCCTTATGGATCCTGAAGATCCCGGATGTCCTGTTAGAAAGCAGGCGATTCCCACTATTTACGAAACTCACTATAGTGAAGCCGATATGGTAGACCCTCTTCATGAAGAAGGGGATTCTCCGGTGCCGGGTCTTACTCATAGGTATCCGGACAGGGTATTGTTTCTCATAACGGATCAATGTTCTATGTACTGCAGACATTGTACCAGAAGAAGATTTGCAGGACAGCATGATATGGGAGCTCCCTTGGACAGAATAGATAGGGGCATAGAATATATAAGGGATACTCCTCAGGTAAGAGACGTGCTTCTTTCGGGCGGAGATTGCCTTTTGGTGGAGGACGACAGGCTTGAATATATTATCAGGAAATTAAGGGAGATTCCTCATGTTGAAATAATAAGGCTGGGGACCCGTACGCCTGTAGTCATGCCGATGAGGATTACCGATGATTTGGTTAATATGCTTAAGAAGTACCATCCGATATGGTTAAATACTCATTTTAATCACCCGAAGGAAATTACTCCCGAAGCGGCGGAGGCCTGTAGAAAATTAGCTGACGGGGGGATACCTCTCGGAAATCAATCGGTACTTTTAAGGGGAATAAACGATTCTCCCGAAATTATGATGAAATTAGTGCACGAACTTGTTAAAATAAGAGTTAGACCTTATTATATTTATCAATGTGACTTATCCATGGGCATTGAACATTTCAGGACGAAAGTATCAAAAGGACTGGAAATAATGGAATCATTAAGAGGTCATACTTCAGGTTATGCAGTACCTACTTTTGTAGTCGATGCTCCGGGAGGGGGAGGAAAAATTCCCGTTATGCCTCAATATTTAATCAGCATGAGTCCTACAAAGGTTGTTCTCAGAAACTATGAGGGAGTAATCACTACTTATACGGAACCTCAATATATTGAAGAGCCTTCTTCTTGTCATGAAGGTAAACATCTCTCTGGAGTAGCCGGGATACTTGAGGGAGAAGAAATCAAATCCCTTGAACCAACCAAAATGGAAAGAAGGGATAGAGCAGCATTAAGAAAAAGTAAAAAATAAAAAGCGGTAGAAAAGAGGTATTTTCATGTCTCTGATAGATCTCATCAAGGATAAATACAAAACAATATCGATAGTTGGAATGGCAAAAAATACAGGAAAAACGGTTACCATGAATCATATTCTCTTTGAGACTTTTGAAAAAGGATTGACGGCGGGAGTTACTTCCACGGGAAGAGATGGGGAAAACTTGGACATTGTTACGGAAACGGAAAAACCCAGAGTATTCTTGGAGGAAGGAACTATAGTGGCTACTACCACAAAAGTCTTGCCCTTGGAAGATGCTAAGGTGGAGATCTTGAAAGTTACGGATTACAGAACTCCTATGGGGTCAATAGTTATAGGGCGTGTGAAGGACAGAGGATATATTCAGATAGCGGGTCCTCAGAGAGTTAATGAAATAAAAGAAGTTTCTCAGATAATGCTGAATTTTGGTGCTGATTTTGTTATAATAGACGGGGCAATAGACAGAAGATCTTCGGCAGCACCTTTTATTTCGGAGGGGACTATCCTCTCTACAGGGGCTGTACTCAATAGAGATATGAACAGAGTAATAGAAGAAACTGCCCATGTGGTGAACCTCTTTAATATTCCGCAAATCAGAGACGAAAAACTTTTTGCCTTATCGGAAAAGATTATGAGAGAAGGTAAAGTTTGTTTAATAGATAAAGATTATAATACAAGCTATATAAATATAAAGACAGCTTTAAACAGTGGAAACATAATAGGAGACAATATAAAAGAATCTACAGAATATATAGTAATCCCAGGAAGTCTAAGTAAGAATACAATAGAAGAAATGCTTATAAATACAAGAAAATATAAAGACGTAAAAATTATAATCAAGGATGGAACCAAAGTTTTTATATCCCCCAAGGACTGGCTTAGGTTTATACATTACGGGGTTAAAATCGAAGTGATGTATAAAATTAACCTTCTGGCAATTACAGCAAACCCTTATTCTCCAAAGGGATATTATTTTGATCCGGAAAAATTCTTATATAAACTGAAAAAATATATAAAAGATATTCCAATATATGATTTGGTCTTAAGGGGGGATTAAAATGGAATTTATGGATAAATATACGGAAGAAAGCTTGGACTTTTTATATATATTAAAAAGAATAGATGTTCTTACTCCTTACGGAAAAATTTACAGAGATCGGATTAGACCTTATGTTTCAGGACAGGAAGAAGAATTAAAAGAAGAATTGGAGAAAGTGGAAAAAATTTTGGGTTATCTGAAACACAGAAAATTTTACCATGAGATTAAAAATATACTTATTCATGTTAAAGATTTGAGAAATTCTGTGGAAAGAGCAGCGGAAGGCAGCGTTCTTACAGAAATAGAACTCTTTGAAATAAAAATTTTTGTGTTGCTGATAAAGGATTTAGATGATTTTTTAAATAAGTATGAAGTGGAAACATGGGATGATATAAAAATCGAAAGAATGGAAGAATTGGAATATTTGTTGGATCCCGAAAAAACGGGTATTCCTACTTTTTACATCTATGATTCTTATTCTGAAGAGCTTTTGAAAATAAGAAAAGAAAAGAAAGGTATTGAAAAGGAAATAAAAATAAAAAAATCAACCCTAAAAGACAAAATTAAGAAAGATATAGGTTTAAACTTTCGTCCCGACGGAACGATAACAGTTCAAAGGGATGATGAAGAAACAGTTCAAAAGCTACAAGCTCACCCTTATCTGTCCCGTGTTTCCGAAACATATTTGACTATTAAATTCTCCGTAAAATCTACGGAAGAAATAGTATTTCTTGACAGAAAACTTTTCTTTATAAAAGAGAAGGAAGAAGAAGAAGAATATAAAATCATAGAGATGCTGACTCAAAAAATAGCATCAAATAAAAAGAAAATTTTTAGGAATATGGCATCAATAGGGAAACTTGATTTCCTCTTAGGTAAAGCCCATTTTGCAGAAAAAATAAACGGAGTAAAACCTGTCATACTTCATGAACACATGATCCTTATCGAAGAGGGAAGACATCCGAAAGTAGAAGAAAACTTAAGAGAGAGAGAATTAAAATTTACTCCTGTAACAATTTCCATAAAAGAAGGAGTATCCTGTATTACAGGGGCTAATATGGGAGGGAAAACTGTAAGCCTTAAGCTTGTAGGATTATTGTGCGCAATGGCCCAATACGGGCTCTTTGTCCCTGCCGAAAAGATGGAGATAGGGCTTAATAACTTTATAAATGCATCTATCGGAGATATGCAGTCTACTGATAGAGGTCTGAGTACTTTTGGCTCTGAGATACAAATGGTAAAAGAGGCAGTAAAACAATCAAAAAATAAAGGACTTATACTTATAGACGAACTGGCGAGAGGAACGAATCCGGAAGAAGGATTTGCCATATCAAAAGCTGTAGTAAATTATTTAAAAGATAAAAATTCGATTACCTTAATTACTACTCACTACGATAATATAGCAAATATGGAGGATATAGGACATCTTCAAGTAGTAGGTCTTTCAAATATAGATTTTGAGAAATTAAAAATTACTTTGGAAAATTATGATGGAACGGATTTGATAAATAAATATATGGATTATAGATTAATAGAAGTGAAAAATAAAAAAGAAGTTCCCAGAGATGCTTTAAATATAGCAAGGCTTATGGGATTAGATGAGGATATTATTAAAGAAGCGGAGAAAATATTGGAATTATAAGGGAGGTTGTATAGCGGTGATAAGTAAACTAAACCTTAATCCTGAAATCATTGATAGTGCAAGAAATTCCGCAAGGAATATTGCCGAAGATGTCCAGAGCTTTATAGATGTTCATACCACCGTATCTACAGAAAGAACTGTAGCAAGGCTTATGGGAATAGACGGGATTGACGAAATTGAAAAACCACTTCCCAATGTAATAGTGGATAATATTGGAGAAGGAGGAGGGTTGAGAAGAGGTGCGGCTTATTGGATAGGTAATGCTATGCTGAATACCGGTGATAATCCCCAGACTATTGCGGAAAGGATTTCAAAAGGAGAATTGGATATTACCAGAATTCCTATGGCATCTGAAGAGAAAATCAGAGATACCGTATTTTTGGTAGCACGAGAAACAGTTGAAAGGATAAGAAAAAATCGGAAACAAAGAGAAAGATATTTAAAGGAATTGGGAGAAGGAACTCAGCCTTATATATATGTAATAGTTGCTACGGGAAATATATATGAGGATATTATACAAGCTAAGGCAGCGGCAAAACAGGGGGCAGACATTATAGCAGTCATCAGAACTACGGGACAAAGCCTTCTTGATTATGTGCCTTATGGGCCTACAACAGAAGGATTTGGCGGGACATATGCTACTCAGGCAAATTTTAAGCTTATGAGAAAAGCCTTAGATGAAGTAGGAGAAGAAATAGGAAGATACATAAGGCTTTGTAATTACTGTTCCGGACTTTGTATGCCGGAAATTGCAGCCATGGGGGCTATTGAGAGGCTTGATGTGATGCTCAATGATGCTCTGTATGGAATACTTTTTAGAGATATAAATATGCAGAGAACTTTGGTAGATCAGTTCTTCTCGAGAGTAATCAACGGATTTTCGGGAGTAATCATAAATACCGGGGAAGATAATTATCTTACGACAGACGACGCCGTAGAAGCGGCTCATACCGTATTGGCATCTCAGCTTATAAATGAACAGTTTGCACTGAAAGCCGGCCTTCCAGAAGAACAAATGGGGCTTGGTCATGCTTTTGAAATGGATCCTTATTTAAAAGACGGCTTTCTCTTGGAATTGGCTCAAGCTCAAATGGCACGGGAGATATTTCCCGATGCGCCTTTAAAATATATGCCTCCTACGAAATATATGACGGGAAATATATTCAGAGGACATGTTCAGGATGCAATGTTTAATATGATTTCCATAATGACTCATCAGGGTATCCAGCTCTTGGGAATGATGACGGAAGCCATTCATACTCCCCATCTTCACGACAGATTTTTGGCAATAGAAAATGCTAAATATATATTTAATAATGCCAAGGATCTGGGAGACGAAATAACCTTCAAAGAAAACGGTATAATAATGAGCAGAGCGCAAGAGGTATTGGCAAAGGCAGAGAAACTTTTAAAACAAATAGAAAAAGAGGGGCTTTACTCCACAATAGAACAGGGGAAATTCGGCGGAGTCAAGAGATCAAGAACGGGCGGTAAAGGCCTTGAAGGCGTGACAACAAAAGATTCGGGGTATTTCAATCCCTTTATCTCTTTAATGCTTGGAGGTGACAGGAAATGACGGGAGTTGCGAAAGTTGATTTGACAAAAGTAAGACCCTATGGAGATACGATGGATGACGGCATGATCCAATTAGGGTTTACATTACCTGTTCCCGACGGAGATGAAGCCGTGGAGGCGGCAAAGCAGTTGGTAAAAAAGATGGGCGTTAATGAACCCAATGTAGTTCATCATGCGGATTTGGGCGTAGGATATACCTATTTTGTAGTATACGGCAAGTGCCAGCATACGGTAGATTATTCAAAGATAGAAGTTCCCAAAATAGATGTGGAAGTGATGTCAAAAGAACAAGTGGAACGATATATTAAGGACAATATAAAGAGGAAAATCGTTATAGTAGGGGCATGTACGGGAACAGATGCTCATACCGTAGGAATAGATGCGATAATGAATATGAAGGGATACAATCATCATTTTGGACTGGAAAGATATGAGGGGATAGAAGCAATAAACATGGGCAGCCAGGTTCCCAACGAAGATCTCATAGCAAAGGCCATAGAAACAAATGCCGATGCCATACTTGTTTCTCAGGTGGTAACTCAAAAAGACGTTCACATTCCAAATTTAACTCAGCTCGTAGAGCTTCTTGAAGCCGAGGGAATAAGAGATAAGGTAATATTAGTATGCGGAGGCCCGAGGATTTCTCACGAACTTGCAAAGGAATTAGGTTATGACGCAGGCTTTGGCTCCGGCAGCTATGCGGAAGATGTAGCCAGCTTTGTAGTCACGGAAATAGTAAACAGAAAGTTGGTAGAAGCTTAATGAATTGCGGGGACGGTTCTTTTTGTGTAAAAAATCAAGCAAAAACAACCGTCCAAGTGATTATTAAAATAAATAAACTCAATTTTTTCAAATTGTTCTCTCCTTACTTATTGAAATTTTTATATTTTTTATTTATAAACCCATAACCCTTTTGACTATTATTTTATATAATTTGATTATAAAAGTAGTTACATCTCGGTTACAAATGAGTTACAAATCTGTATAAACAAATCCTTCAGGGAAAATATTTTTGTGCCGATAAAAATAGTAGAATATCAAGGAGGTGCTTTTTTTGAAAACCGTTAAAGAAAGAGTTATTGCATTTATAATATTATTTAGTATGATCCTTATAATGGTTCCTCGGAAAACGGAAGCAAAAGGATATACGAATAATATTGATGTAGGATTGGCAGGAATGGGGATATCGGTGGAAGGTAAAAAAATATCAACTACCAAAGAACCCTTTATATATGAAGGAGAAATATGGGTACCCTTAGGAGAAGTTGGGAAAGGGTTGGAAATGAGGGTGACTTTCAGTTCTAATCATCGAACCGTATACCTGAATTCAAATGGAAAATTAAATACATCTGAAAATTCAAAAGAACTTTCATCCTTTATAAAGGGATATGAAATAGAAAATAAAGAGAAAAGGGTCAAGAATATAGATAAGGAATTGGAAAGCATTGAAAATGATAAGAAATATATATCGGAAGATGAATTTCCCGTAATTAAAACGGAAAAAAATATTTCCGTTTATTTTGGGGATGTGTCTGTAATATTGGACGGAAGAAATCTGAAATTTGACAAAGAACCTTTAATATATAATGATGATGTTTATGTGCCGATAATTTCTATTGCCGGTTTTCTTTACATAACTCCAAGCTATAACCCTGAAGCAAATACTTTGGAAATAGATTCAAACGGAGTACTTATAAATAAAAAAATATATTCCTCATTGGATAAGCTTTCTGTATTCAGAAACAGCAGAGACATTGCCCTTGATATGAAACTTGTGGAAATGGAAGAAAGAAAGTGGGTAGCAGAAGGGCTGGGTATTCCCTACAAGAATATATCAACCGTGGAAACACTTCAGAGTTATTTAAATAACTATATGTATAAATTAGGTAATATATCTCCTACAATTAAAGTGGAGAAAACAATGGGAAAATGGCTTTATGTGGCAGTATCCTTTCCTCAAAATCAAAATTCCAATTGGAACAAACTTCAGAGAAGAGATGTGGAGAATTGGATTTGGGATTTGTATTCAATTATAAATAATCTTTACCGGGAAAGTCCTTATGTGTACGGAGTTATAAGAAACCCCTATTATGATGAGTATTCTTCTTCCGTCTACAAAAATTACGTTATGTTTGAAACTACGGAAGACAATATAGATTTTGATTTTTCCAAGAGTAATCTGAAAAAGGATTACAGAGTGGATATATCTTATTTGGTAGATGCATTGATAAGAAACCTTGAAAAATATAAGAAAATTGAATTTTCCTATGATGGGAATATGAATGGGAATGAAGTGAATTTGGAAATTACTCCTAATTCCGATGATATGTACTCTTGGAAGGTATCCGATAAGATTGCTTATCTGAAAAGGCTTAATTCCGAAATATCAAAAGTGAAATCCGGATTGATCGTCAACGGGAAAATAATATTTTCCGATGAAGATAAAGAGCCTATAAGGTTTTCTATAGAAGACGGGAAAATAATATCGGAAGACTTATTGAGAGAAACAGAAGAATATTTAAACAGTAATTACGGAAGTTTTGACTATAAAGATTATTCATATAATCTAAACTACAGTATTTATCAGGAGGATTCCGAAAACTTGAGACTTGTGGCAGAAGGAGATTTTTCCCTTCAGGATAAAGGATGGAAGAGCTATGAAGAGAAACTATCGGGAAGGATGAAAATCGAAGTAGAGAATGCCATCAGCTATACTATGTCCTTATGGGCAAGAAATATATTTACAGAAGTATATGACAATGAAATGAACCCTATAGATCAAATTGATATATACAACAAAACCGTAGGACCCGTATATGCTAATCCCTCTGAAGGAGAAATAGAAAAGGGCACGAAGGTATACCTTTATACGGACACATCGGATGCACGTATATTCTATACATTAGATGGCAGCGAACCAAACACGGGCAGCTCTCTATACACAGCCCCTATAGAAGTAACACGGGATCTGGAAATAAGAGCATTTGGTTGGAGAGACGGGTATGGTTCAGGCCCCATATCTTCCTTTGAATATAAAATTGAAAAAGAAGAATAGATGTTAAAGTAAAGCAGGACTTATATAAAAAGATCCTGCTTTAAAGAAAACAATATCCGTGAACATAACGGATTATAATGCCATTCCTGAAAGTAAAAAACTTCACAGCAGTTTTAAGATATTGGAAAAGGACGAATATTTTCCGCTGGCGGAAGACCTTCAGATTCACTTTTTGGAACTGCCGAAGTTAAAACAAAAAGGAATAAAAGAATTAAGCGGAATAGAATTGTGGGCGGAATTTTTAAAGGAAGCAGGCAAAGAAGGAAGCGAAAAGAAAATAAAAGAATTGATGGAAAGGAGTGAGATCATGAAAGACGCAGTAGAAAACTTAGGAAAAATAAGTGAAGACGATAGAATGAGAGAAATAGCATGGGCAAGGGAAAAAGCAAGATTAGATGAAATATCAAGGATTAAATATGCGGAAAGGAAAGCGACAGAACAAGGTATGGAGAAAGGTATGGAGAAAGGTATGGAGAAAGGAATAGAAAAAGGCTTATTGCTTGGAAAGAAAAAGATAGCCCAAAATCTGCTGAAGTTGGGGTTTAGTCCGGAGAAAGCAGCAGAAGCAGCGGAACTTTCAATAGAAGAAATAATGGAACTTAAAAGAGAAATAGAAAAATAAAATGGTATAGTATAATAAGGAGGGAAAATACATCGCCTTCCTTATTTTTTTTATTCTTTTTATGTATTATAATATTAAAGTAGTATAAAGTTAATATTTGAGCCATTTTGTCGATATAAATTACATAACTTATAAAATAACGGAGAGGTGAAGCTGATGAGAAGGAAGAAGATTAAGGCTGTAATTACATATATTATACTATGGTGCATGCTCTTTAACGGAGTTATATTTGATACTCCAAAATCTTACGGAGCAGGTGAAAAAAAGTTAACATTGACAAATGTTTATGAAGGATTCAGCCGAACTGAAAAGAGAATAGAAATAGAAGATCCGGCTATGACAGATTTTCAGAACAAAAAAGTTCAGATAAGAATTGATGAGGGCTGGAAATCTCCAAAGAATACTCTCATAGTAGGTCAGACTATCATTCAGGCGGAACTTGAACCTATATGGGATATTACAGACGTAATGGTTCAGGGTACAGAAGGCGATCCGCCTCAAAATAAAGATAAAGAAATCAAATACAGCGGTATACATGAATCAGGTATTCCCGAAATCTTAAATGTGGACAAACCCATAGTTAAGACAAACGAGGCCATAGTACTTAACGGAAAAGATAACATCAAACAATTGACAGGCGAAGACTATAAAATAACAGTAGGAGGAATAGAAGCCGAAGCAAAATCTGTCGTCGGGACCAATCAGGTTAAGTTGGAACCTGCTTCGGGGCAGCAGTTTCCCAGAGGAATAAGAAATATTGTAGTTTCAAAATCCGAAACAGCAGGAGAAGGAAGCAATGCGTATGTCTTGGAAACATCGTTTATATACAAAAATGCTGTAAGAATAGTAGGAGAACTGGGAATAGACGGCATATCCATGTTTCCGACCATGGGGGAACCGAACTCAAGGGTCACCTTTTCAAGAAAAAATTTCCCCAACATTGACGGATATGATATATATTTTATCAAGGATTTAAACGACCAAAAAAGTTTTAATCAAAACAATATGATGAAGAATATAAGCATTACTCAATCTCAGGATGAAAGCAAGGATTCTACCATAACGGCCAATGTACCTCAGGTAAATTCAGGTCCTTATTACGTAGTATTTACAAACAAGGATTCCTTGAAAAACGGCATAGAGAGTATGTATGTTCTGCCCCAAAAATTTCAGGTAGTCACCATATCTCAGAAACCGACAATAGACAGTATACAGCCGAACAGAGCGCCTTCCATGACACCTACTACGGTTCAGATAGAAGGAAATTATTTCGTGAACCACAATATTCCCGGATTTACTCCGGATAATCTGAATAATGACTACCCGATTATTGCCGATGTAGACGAGGGAGACAAACAGGTGGTTATCGATTATGGTTCGGGTAAACTGGAAATACCCGACGAGTCGGGAACGATAAAGGAATATAACGTATCGGTGAAAAGAACGGTTGAAGTTGACATAGGAAGGGTACTGGGTTTTGAATCGGGAGGATTTAAAGCCGAGCTTGGAAACTCCTCGGACCCCAATACTTTTAAAATAAGAACGGAGACATTTACCCTTGATCAAACTCAGGTTGAAGATGCAATCGTAAGAGTACAGACCAATATAACGGGTGGATTTAATGCTGCAATGGAACAGGAAGTTACGGTCAAAGACGGATTTACATACTATCCTCCTTCGGAGACGCCAAAAGTCAGCGAAGTAGTGCCTAACATTATTCCTATTGAAGAAGACAGCGGAGGATTTTATCTGGACAATACAATGGAAAGACTCCTTTTATCCGTTGAAGGAAGTAATTTTCTTGTTACGAGATACACTGACCCGGCAGACGGCACAGAAAAAATCAATTATCCCAAAGTTACAATCGGAGGGGTAATCATAAATCCCAATGATAACAGATTAGCAAGCGAATACAAACCATATAAATTTGAAGTGCTGAATAACGGGAAATTGGTTGACGGAACATTGGGAAATGAAATAGGAAACAGAATACTTATAGAACTTAAAGCAGGGTCTGAAGGCTTTAAGGTGGAAAACAAAGACAGCAGAAACGTAAATATAAGAAATCCCATCAGGCAGAGCAGCCAGCATGGAGTTACAGATTGGATATTTGAAGATAAAGTTAAATTTGAACTCATAGACAAAAATAATTTTCCTGTTATAGAAAGTGTTACCCCCAGCCTTGTTTCCATAGACGGAGGAGAAAATGTAGTTGTCAAAGGTTCAAATTTCAGGCCCGGTGCAAAAGTGTATATTGAAAACAAACTGGTTCCGGGAGTAACCATTTCGGGAGATACAAAGACGATTACGTTCAAGGCGCCGAAAGGTTCAAGAGCTGGAGAAACCTTACTTCAGATAGTAAATCCCGAAGGAGGATTGGCAAGCTACGCCTTTACCTATACTCAGACATATACTGAACCGAAGCTTTCCTATATAAATCCTTCTTCCGGCACGGAGAATACATTGGTTACGGTTAAAGGAGAAAACTTTTTAGCTCCGGACCCCACTGTAGCAATCAATAATATAGACGAAGTGGATGAAGGATTGATATACAGGCTTATCGGGACAAGAATACTTATGGACAATCAAGATATAAACCAGTATAACAGAGGAGAGCAGAACAGAATAAAACTTACACCATTCAACGGAGGAAATATATTTAAATATAATGACGTTGAAAATAAGATAGTATTGGGAGAAGGATACGACAGCGTCATACTTTATAACGAAAGCACCAGTAAATTTTTTGCCCTGCGCAAAGACGTAAAGAATGATTTCTCCATAGAAGGAGGAGAGGGAATTCTTTATAAAATCACTTATAATAAAAATACAGGAGAATTCAAAGCAAATGATTATGTAATCACACAAGAAGACGGGAAAATATCCTTTAACGGTTTAGAGCTTCAGGCCTATACCCCTTATCTTATCAGAGACGGGAAAATAGTAGGAAATAATGTGAGGTTTATAGATTCGAATACCCTTACCTTTAAAGTGCCGAATCTATCAAATTCTCCTTGGACAGGAGAAGGCTATTATAATGTAACGGTAGTCAATCCGGACACAAAGAAGCAAACCATAAATAAAGGATTTTACTATTTTGCCGCATCCGCTACAAAGCCGGTTATAGCCGATGTAGTACCTGATACCGGACCTGATTCCGGAGGAAACATCATAACTTTGATTGGTCCGTCGAAAGATCCTTCCGATCCTAATGATAAAAATATAGGTTTTTCGGATATAGGCTCGGATAAGACAAAGATATTTATAGGGGGGCAGAGAGTGCCTGCCGAAGATATAACCATTTCTCCCGACGGAAGAGAGATGAAATTAAAAGTTCCCCCTACGATTGAAAACATAAAGGAAAAGGGAACGGACAGGATTACGGTGCCTATAGTAGCGGTTAACCCTGACGGGGGAACATTCAGCATATCATATGAAAACCCTCTGATAGTAAATGATAACGGAGTAGAAAAGATCATCAGAGGATATACTTACGTCGTTCCCACCAGCCATCCTAAGATATCGGAAGTAGTTCCCAAGGAAGGTTCAACGGCGGGAGGATATATAGTAGAAATATTCGGTTCCGATTTCAGGAACTTTAAGATAGTAAAAGATGAAGACGGAAAAGAAGAAAGAATCTCTGCCTCAACGGATAAGGAAAAATCCAGGTACAATGATTCCTACGAAAGATTGACGGATCCTTTGTATCCAAAGGTATACTTCGGTTCAAAGGAAGCAGACTTAGTTGAGTTCAGCTCAGGTTATCTGCAGGTAGTGGTTCCTCCGAATAATTCGGGCTCCACGGATTTATATGTAGTCAACAACGATGCCGGAATTTCAGATAAAGCCCAATTCAATTACCTGACATCTGCGATATCCGTTTCCGCCATAGTTCCCAATGTGGGGATAAAAAACGGAGGACAGAAAATAGATATTCACGGTTCGGGATTTGAAGTAGGAAAGGTGTCCTTAGTTGAAAAGGACAATCCGGATAAAATAACAGAAAAACAACTGCCCTTAGTTGTATTCGGAACCAGAACAAATGAGAATATTCCGAGAGAAAGCGAAAACAGCGGAGTTATTCGTTCATCACGGGCAACGGTAAAATTGGACGGCGGATTGGAAGTTAAATATGATGCCGTAAACAGTACTCTTGATATGAAAATAGAAGAGAACAAAAAAGTTTATTCCTTTACCTACAACAACTATAACGGAGAAAAGATATTTGTAAACACCAACAACTTTAAAACCGATGAGGGAGTTTATTACCCCCATGAAGAACTTATAAAAGCAGAAGTAAAGGATAACAGACTATTGGCAGAAGGGGGTTATGCTCCTGACGGAGAATACAGAAACAAAACTCAGATATCGGTTACTACACCTTGCTACTATACAGTAGGTCAGGTTCCAGTATTTGTCGTAAATCCTGACGGAGCCAAAGGCGGCGGAACTTTTGAATACAAAAATCCCAACAGTGTTCCTGCAATTACTAATGTCACAAGAGACAGCAGGAACCCTGTGGAAGAATACAGAGAAGAAATAGGCGGAAACGCGAAGATATTGAAAGTGAATTATAACGGGGGAAGTGTAATCAGCGTTTACGGTACTGACTTCAGAGAAGGGGCAGTTATTAAAGTATCCAATCTTCTTACCATAGGAGAAGGAAATATAGATTATTCTCTTCCCACTAAATTGTCTTTTGTCATCCCGGCTGTACCTGAAACGGAAGTAGGGAAGCTTTACAGGGTAGTGGTGGAGAACAAAGACGGCGGAGTTGCTTCTTCAGACACCTTAAATCCTCCTATATTCATAGAATTTACTAAAGGTGAGACAAACCCCGCAGTAAACACGATCACACCGGATAAAGGGCCGGCGACGGGAGGTACGAAAGTAGAAATTACGGGAGACGACTTCCGAAAGACCATGGAAGGATACGAAGGAGAAAGCATCAAAGTATATTTCGGAGAAAAAGAAGTAGATGAAGGCAATATAAAATTTATAGATTATCAGCACCTTGAAGTTACGGCACCGTCAAGTGAAAAACTGGGCAATGTCTCTGTAAGAGTTGAAAATCCTGACGGATCGTTGACTTCGGGAGATACTTCCTTTACTTATATAAGCAAGCCCACTATATCAACAGTCAGTCCAAATAAAATATTTACCAACGATACCGATACGGAAGTCACCATTACGGGGAATATGTTTCAACCGGGAGCAAAGGTAATCGTAGGAGGAAAGATTGTAGATAAAGATGATTTGACAAAAGAAATGGAAGTTACGGGAGAGGGAATCATAGGAGTGGATTCCACAGGTAAAAACAGGGAAGTATATGTAGTAGGCGGAATACCCGCAGCTTCCGTTGCCGTTGAAGGGGACAAGGTATTGAAGGTGAAATTCCAAGAAGCTGCCGATTTGGAGAATACTCACCTGATAATAGTAAACCCGGACGGCGGAGTTTCGGACCCTTACGACAGGTTTACTTATGAAAAGCCTATACCATTAAAACCCTTTGTACTGGAAGGCATACCCGGATACGAGTCCACAGTCAAACTTATATGGTCGAAGTCCGACGAAGATATTTTAAACAAAGCCACTCGATACGAAATATATGGAAAAGAAGACGGAGATGCGGAATATGCTTTAGTGGGAGATACGACGGAAGCGGAATTCTTAGTCAAGGGATTAAAAGTAAATACATCATATACCTTCATGGTAAGGGCTTTGAACCAATATGGAGGGGCAATAGATTTTGCAACGGTTAAAGTGAAAACTTTAACTTTACATGAGGATGAAAAACTTAAAGAAAAAGAAGAACAGCTTGAAAAAGAAAAAAAGGAACTTGAAGAGAAAGGCAAAGAAGAAATTTCAAACGGCAGCCTCCTAAGGATTGTGGGTTCGGATGAAATAAGAGGAGGAGTAGGTTCGATAGATCTCTCCTTATCTAAATACAAAAATTTAAATAAATTTACTATAGCGGTACCTTTATCACTGGCAAGGAACGATTCCCAAATTACCATTAAAGACGGCACATTAAACCTTATGATTAATCCAAAGGCAATGTATACCCTTGAAGTGAGCAAGAAAGATAAGGGAGACGAGGACTCCTATGTAAGGATAAATATTGTAAGGGCAAATGAATCCCATGTTCCGAGGAATAAAAAAGCCGCATCCAAATCCTACGATATATCCTTTGATTTTCAGTATGGCAAGGATATCTTAAAGATAAATACATTGATGAAAAGCGGAAAGATAAATATGAATCTTAATGCTGCCGGCTATTCAAATGCGAGAAATGTGTACATGGCAGTACTGGACAAAAATACAGGACAGTATGTAAAAAATACGGAAAGCGGGAGTATAAAGGAAGAAGGAAAATATATTCTCCTGTGCGACAGATAAAAAGAAGGGAGGGAAGGCATCTGCCTGAATATTTATGAACAAAAGATTAATATCAACGGTAATTTTTATACTATTAATAATGACAAGTATCAGCACGGCCTTTGCCGCGACTACCGTGTCCGGCACAATTCAATATATAGACTTAAAAAACAATTCCGTCACCGTCTTGGATTTTCAAAACAATATCCACCGGGCTTATATTGATAAAAACACGGATATCCTTACGGAGGGGAAAGAATCGGGCCTTAAGGATTTGTACTTCGGCCAGTATGTAGAGGTGTCATTATCGGGAAACAGGGCATTAAAGATAAATGCATCTTTACAAATAGAACCGGACAGACAGGGTTATATTGTTCCCGGAAGCAGGTTCAGACGGGGAGAGGTTTTTTCCATAGACAACAAGTCCATTGAAATCAAAGGAGAAAGGGGAAGAGAAAAATATGCCCTGACATCTTCCACCGAGGTATATAAAAAAGGAGAAGAAACAGGGCTGTCAAGGATCAAAGAAGGGGATAAGGTACTTCTTACCTTTGACGATATATATTCTTCCAACGTTTCTCAGATATCAATAGAAGATGAAGAAAAGCATATAGAAGGAGTACTGAAAGGGAAAATTGAATTCTTAGATGAAAACAAGAAGGACATCCAGTTAAATGAAGTCAGCATCTATAACAACGGAAAATGGGACAAGAATTCATCCTACAGCCTGAAATTAAAAATTCAAAACGATGAAATCTACTATAAAGGAGAAAAGATTTCTCTCAAAAGCTTAAAAGCAAAGGGGAAAAAGGAAGTATACATTGCCTTTGAAAAGAGCTTCGGGGAGATGACCGCATCTAAGCTTTTAGTAAAAGAAGGCTCTTCCTTCCAATATACGGACAAGATAAAAAGCATAGAATACGGAACAGGGAGAATGGTAGTGGATAACAATTCGCTGTATTTCAACCAGGGAACCATAGCAATCAAGGACAACAGGCTTATAGATCCTTTGAACATGAACAGGGGGCAGGACGTGTCCCTTTACGGAGAATTTTCTTCAGGGAATAAATTGACGTCCCTGGTATTCGTTCAGGGAACAGGGATACTGAACGACAGGGCTGATGATACCAAGATATTGGTGTACAGAGGAAAGATAGAGGATATATATGACTATCAGGTGAAAATAGGAAATATCAACTACAGGCTTGATTATATGCTTCTTGATGACAACAGATGGAAGGAAATGTCCGAAGGAGAAAGGTTCACCGTTACGGAAGATACGTATATATATGACAGTGATTTGAGGCTTACCGTTCCAACGGACGGATTTATTTCTTCCCGATATATAGATTTAAATGATGTTGAAGATAAAACATTGAGAGACAGAATCAAAAACAGCTTCTATAAAGGAAAAATCGCTTATTTTGTTGTTAAGGAATCACCTTACGGCAAAGAAGTGTTGGGAATGAACATCACTCCCCAATTATCTCAATACAGACAAAATGTTACCTTGGATTATTCCTCCATAGGAGAAATAAAGAGTGTGGATTATGACAATAACACCATTAAGATAACCAAGATGAAAAATTACAATACCCTGAATAATCAATGGGAAAGTACGTCGGATGAAAGTATAAGCCTGAATAAAACATTGATTCTTCTCAATGATAAACCGCTGAAAAATGATGAATTATACAAGCTCAGCGAAAAAAATACGGTATATATAATCAGAAACAAATCAACTTCTCAGGACGGAGTATATGTCCTTCTGGTAGAAGATTAAAGAAAGGGAAAGACAATGAAAAAAATTATATCTGTTATATCCATAATACTGATTATCATCATTCCTCTTCAGTCCTTTGCCATCAATGTTCCGGGCTACGAAGGGGGAATACAAAATGAAAACACCTATAAGGAAGTCATATTTGTTACGGGAGAACCTATAGTCATGGAAGGCACTCTTACTGTTAAGACAAAGGAAAAGGACAATACGGTAACGGAGCAATATACCTATAAACTTAAAAATGTTGCCAAAGATGCGGAGCTTTCCCGAAAAATCAAAATGATAGAAACACTGAATACAAACGGAAACCAAACTTCTTCCTCCAAAACATTGGATTCTTATGATGAAAAGATAGAAATAGGGGATAAAGAGTATGAAGTCGAAGATGAAGACTACCAGTGGAATCAGGGAAGTATATCCACCGATACTCCTTTGAACAGCTATTATGCGGGAGACTGGTCGGGAAGGAAGACATATGTGGTGGATAAAAGCAACGAAGTAGTCAATGTGGAAACCACGGGAAGTCTTGTGGGGTACGACAGCCCTTGGTCAGCAACGGAAACCCAGACAGTTCATATGACGGTAAATTATGAAAACAAAGAAGCAGCCGGCATTAAGTGGGGAGGAAGCGCAACAATCGAAACCTCCTACAACAGAACAAAGGATTATGCCTACGGGGAAAATCCGGTAAAACAGATAAGTTTTTCGGGAGGATACAGGATCACCGAAAAGGAGGAGAATGTCCTGAAGTATTCCTATGATCTTCCCAATATCAAAAATAACGCCGTATCTAAAGGGAGAAATACAGGGACAAACAGCTTCTCCCTTGATACGAATCCCATTATCACGAGGCTTAACATACCCGAAGTGAGAGATGTAGAAGGACATCCTTATGAAGATGCAATTCTTCTTCTTGCCAGTATGGGAGCTTTTCCCTTAAACAGTACTTCATTAGGACCCGATTCACCCATGAGCAGGGGAGAATTTGCCAAGGCCATATGCCTCTCCATGGGAGTTGAACCTGAAAGGGAAGAAGAAACCACTTCATCAAGAAGAAAGAAAAATCAGGCTGTAAAAGTTCCCACTTATACGGATGTGGGGAAAACTCACACCTATTATCCTTATATTGAAGGGGTAACCAAAAGAGGAATAATGGAAGGCGTGGGGAAGGGCAGATTTGATCCCAACAGAGCTCTTACAAAAGCAGAAGCGACAACCATCATCATAAGGCTTCTGGGATTTAAAAGCCTTGCACCCATTGGAAATTACTATACAGGATATACCGATGATAAAAATATTCCTTTATGGGCAAAAGATTCTATTTATGTAGCGAAAGAACTTGGTATAATAGAAAGAGGAGGATATTTTTACCCCAACAAAGAAATAACCAAAGGAGAAGCAGCAGAACTATTGGTTAATTTCATCAACTATCTTCAAAACAATTTGAAATATGATTACAGGGAAAATATACTCAACAATTAAAAGCCTAAGGGGGAATTTTTATGACACAAAGGAAGTTTTTCAGGAGGTTTACGGCACTTGCACTGGTGCTATTTATTTTCATCATTCAGTTACCTTCCTTTGGACAAGCGGCTGATTTTCAGTATAACACTGAGTATCTGCAGGAAGTAGAGGAATTTATTAAGGAATACTATCTTCACGACGTAACGGACGAACAGCTTATGAAGGGGGCAGTAAAGGGCCTTTTCTATAATCTCGACGATTACAGCGAATATTATACAAAGGATGAGTTCGATAAACTCATAGAAGACGTAAGCGGGAGTTTTGTAGGCATAGGTATTTATATGGGGGATGATAACGGCCATGTAACTGTATTTTCTCCCATCAAAGACGGCCCGGCCTATAAGGCGGGATTGAAAGCCGGAGATATAATAGTTTCCGTTGACGGAAAAGATGTGACTTCCTATTCTTCGGCGGATGTTTCCGATTTAATAAAAGGAAAGATTGGAACAAAAGTTAAGCTGGGGATAAAAAGAAATGATTCAAAGGATACATTATATTTTAATATCGCGAGAGACGAAGTAAAAGTAAACCCCGTTTCTTATGATACCGTAAATAAGTCGTTAGGTTATTTGAATATTTCTCAATTTAATGATTATACGGTAGAAAATGTAGATAAAGCATTAAATTATTTTGATCAGCACTCCATAAAAAACTTGATAATCGATTTAAGAAACAATCCCGGAGGGTCGGTGGACCAGGTAGTAGATGTTTTAAAAAAATTTATTCCGGCAGGAAGCATAGTTCATATAAAATATAAAGACGGAACAATCCGGACTTATTCTTCGTCTTTGAAAACTCCGAAATATAAGCTGGCCGTACTGATAAATGAGAACTCTGCCAGCGCATCGGAAATCTTTGCGGGTGCGATTAAAGACAGAAAAGTCGGAACTCTGGTAGGGGTTACTACTTACGGTAAAGGAGTGGTTCAGGAAATAATTCCTTTGGATAACGGAGACGGAATCAAACTCACTATTGCGGAATATTTAACTCCGAACAAAATATCAATCGACGGAAAGGGAATAACTCCGGACATAGTAGTGAAGAACACGGATCCGACAAAGGATTTACAGATGGAAAAAGCAATATCTTTATTCAAATAAAATTTCCTGTATTTTACTTGTAATTTACTTGTAACATAATTGTAATGGTATTTTTAAATTAACTGATATATAATATATATCATGAAGGGTTAAGATATAAGATCAATAAAAATCTTATATTACAATTTAATTACATTAGTATCAATATAGTTGACCTGAAAAAGGGATGATGCTATAATACTCTATAGAATGCAAGTCTCATTAAGATTTTGCAATCTATAAATTTTACAATAATTAAACATATATTAAAAGGAGGTCTTTGAAAAATGAAGAAAACCCTATCTTTACTGTTAGTACTTGCAATGGTGCTAACAAGCTTCACAGCCGTTTTCGCAGCTGACGAAACTGAAAAAACTCCTGGTGAAATATTACAAGAAATCGGAGTTTTGAAGGGAAATGCGGAAGGCGACTTGATGCTGAAAAAAGAAGTTTCAAGGCAGGACATGATAGTTTTACTTAGCCGTTTATTAGGGCAAGAAGACGAAGCAAAAGCATTCACAGGTGAAACAACATTTAAGGACATAGAAGATCCATACTATGTACCATATATAGCTTGGGCACAAGCTAACGAGCTTACAAATGGTGTTGCAGAAGGTGGAGAAGCTTTTGGTTTCGGAAGATCAGTAACACAGCAAGAAGTTCTGGCTTTCTTATTGAGAGCTCTTGGCTACGGATTTGACGAAGTTGAATTTGAAAACGTAGCAGCTAAAGCAGCAGAGCTTAAATTGATTGATGACGCTAAAGCAGATCTTACAGTAGCATCAACAAGAGAAGTATTAGCAGAATTATCATTAAAAGCTCTTAAGACAAAAGTTAAAGATTCAGACAAAACTTTAGCAGAAAAATTAGAGCTTACATTACCGGAAGCATCAAAATTGGAAGTTAAAGAAGTTGCAGCTGACAATTTGAAAGAAGTTAAGGTTGTATTCAACAAATCAGTTGACGAAGAATCAGCAGTTGATTTGAACAACTATGATTTGGAAGATGAAGACATAGAAGATGCAGTATACACAGCAGAAGACCATACAGTTATATTGACAGTAAAAGATGAATTGGAAAACAAAGAAGACTATACATTAACTATTGATGGCGTTAAAGATGACAAAACTGTCCTTGACGTTTCAAAGGACTTTACAGCACTTGACAATGCTGTTCCTGAAGTAGTAGAAGTAGTAGGACTTGGAACAAAAGCTGTTAAAGTAGTTATGTCAGAGCCGATTAACGGAGCAAAAGCTTCAAGCTTCAAGATTGACGGAAAAACTGTTTCCGGAACTATTCAAGCAGCAGGAAGAGATATAATTGTTAAGACATATTCAGCTATATCGGTTGGAGATCATGAATTAACAGTTGGACAATTAAAAGATTACAATGAATTCAAATCAGTAGAATCAAAACATTCATTCACAGTAGTGGAAGATAAGGATGCTCCGGAAGTATCTGATGCAGTTGCAACAGCTCTTGAAAGAGTAGTTCTTACTTTCAGTGAAGACGTAGATTCTACAACAGTTAATACAAAGACTGTATACTGGAAGAATGGTTCAACAAAAGTATATCCAGAAGAAGTTAAAAGATTAGCAGGAAATAAATATGCATTTACTTTTGAAGCAGACGATGCGTTACCGGTATATGAAACTACTTTGTATATAACAGGAGTTAAAGATTATTCAGGAAATACTATGGCAGATGCTGAAAAAGCTGTTAAACCTTCAATAGATGATTCAAGACCAGTAGTTAGAAGCGTTGATGTAGATGACAGCAAAACTATAATAGTTAAATTCAGCAAACCTGTAAATACAGATGCAGATGATAAAGCTAGTGCTACAAATCCAAATAATTACAAAATTACTGATTCAGATGATAACAAACAAGCTATAAGTGGTATTAAAGTTGATGATTCTTCAAATAAAGTAATGAAAATTACTCTTGGGAAAGCATTGGATGAAACTGAAGATTACACTATTAAAATTTCCGGAATAAAAGACAGAAACAAATATGCAAATTACATGGTTGATTACACAGAATCTCTTGGAGTAAAAGGAATTAATTCTCCGGAACTTACAGGAGTCGCAATAAAGAATTCAGGAGACGACCATACAATTTATTTGTATTTCAGCAAGGATATGGATCTTGATACAGTTTCAAATGCTGAGAATTATTTAGTTGAGATTGATGGAACCAGCAACAAATTATTATCAGCAATAAAAGGCTCGGAAGTAGAAGTAGTTACTTCTAACGGAAGAACCGTAAAATTAACTTTTGAGTTGGAAGATAAAGATCCAACAGGAGTTGCAGGCTTAGGACTTAAAGACACTTCAGGCAATACATTAAAGAACTATGGCAAGATTGTAAAACCTGTAGAATATAAGGATGTTAAGATAAGTGCAACTGCTAAATCAAAAACAAAGATTGTAGTAGAGTTCAAGACAACTGATGAAACAAAATTAGCTTTAGATCCTGAGAAGACAAAAGAAAGTGCGTTTATGACAGATAAGACTCAAGACGATGTTACTATTAATGAAAATAAGGTAACTATAACCTTGGCTAAAGATCTGAATGCTGATCCTAATGATAATACTCTAACTATAGATCCGACAAATGTATATCTATATAATGAAACTAAACTTAGTGATGTACTCAAAACAACAAATGAGATTAAATTTGGGAAGAATGGAAGTAACAAGATAGGAGACGAAATTTCTCCATCATTGATTGGCGTAGATGACGTAGATGCAAAAGTTAATGGTGAGAATGTAGATATTGTATTAACATTTGATGAAAATTTAGCGGCTGTAAATTCGGCTACATGGAGATCTGATCTTATAGTTGAAGCAGTTAATGCAACGGATGATCCAGATAATAGCAAATTAGAATTAGCTGCTGTAGGAACAGATGCTAAGCAATTAATACTTTCAGTACCTATTTCACAAATAGATGCAGAAGAAACTGCATTCTTAATTGGAGTAAAAGAGAATGCAAGATTTATAACAGATGCATCAACTAATTTGAATTTAGCAGATGAAACTGATCCGTTGTTAAGAACAAATGTTGTAAAAATTGAAGAAACTAGAGAAGAAAAAGCGGAAGCAGCAGTAAAAGCATTAGAAGATGCAGCAAAAGAAGATTTAAAACTTGAAGCAAAATTAGTAGCAGCAGAAAAAGCAGTTACCGATGCAAAAGATGCAGTAGCAAAGATTAGCGATGCAGATTTAAAAACAAAATTAACTGCAAGAATAACCACTGCAGAAAAGATAGTAACAGATGCAAGAGCTGCTTTTAACAAAAAAGCAGACGAAGATGCAGTTGTAGCAGAAGCAGCTAAATATAATGATACAGAAGTTCCAAACACTGTAGAAATAGGCGACGAAATAACATTAATAACTGGAGAACCAAATAAAGATGTTAAAGTATCTCTTGAGGTTATTGACGGAAACGACTATTTACAGGTTGTAGATGGAAAATTAATTCTTAAGAGAGTAGCTAAAGGAACAGATTTTATTGGAAAGGTTAAAGTATCGTTTGAAAAAGGAGAAGCAAAAGATTCAAAGGATATAACTGTAACAATAAAAGCTCAACAATAAAAGTGTGAAATGTTGCTCTATAAGTCAAGATGACGAAATGAGCGGAAGATGAAAATACATACAGGGACGGTTTTTACCGCCCCTGTATGTCTATCATCATCTAACTGTTTTACCAATCCGACAGGTGAAACCCCTGTCCCAACTCAACAGCTTATCATATACAAATCACACAAAGGGACGGTTCTTCTGTGTTGCTTTGAAAATCGACATTTTAGGATTTTAAGTATGATTCCTGTTATGTGATAAAAAATAGAGTTGGTGTCTGATCCCCCTGCACAGGTTTTAAGTCTGCTTTTCTTAAAATCTGTGAAGCCAGGTGAGGTCGTAATCCGTGGAATTCGGATGCGGGACTCCTTAAAAGACTGTCACGGTAAACATTATGCTAATCCATGTTGATGCGGTTTATAAAAAGTAGTTCATACTGTTAAAATATCGGCGTGCTTTGAGCTTGGTATGAACCTGTGAAATTGAAATATTTCATAAGGCTTAGGCACAATTAAAGCTGTTAAACCTAAGTAAAGTAAATCGTTAGTGGATGCCTAAAACAGTCAAAAAAAGGGATAGGTAAAACGGAACATTTGATGCTGTATATAGGGAGGGAGAGCAGCCCGAAGATATATATACAGGCTCAGCGGATTCATAGTAGCGATGACCTCTTGCCGTTATTACCGTATTGGCAACAACACGGGAGGAGAAAACAAGAGCAGCCAAGGAATCCAGTCGGCAGAAAGGGATTGAAGAATAAAATAATTTTTTTTTAACCTTCGTCCGGAAAAACGTGGAATAACAGGAATTGAATATAGGACTTAGGAACTATAAACCATCATAACCAACTAATTCTTCCCAATCTCCAATGTCGATAGAACGCCGTATGCGGTGAAAGCCGCACGTACGGTGTGGACCAAGCGAAATCCGTAAGGATAGCAAGGGATAGCGTACCGGTAAATAAAACTGCGTTGCAGACTGCAGTGTCGGGAGCAAACACAAATAAAGTGACAGCTGTAGTAAGCATAGACGGGTCAGACGTAGACCAAGATAATCATTGGGTAACACAAGTAGAGATGACAGCTTATGAAACTGCCATATCAAACGCTCAAGCAGTGTTAGACAAAGCAGGTGCCACACAAGAAGAAGTAGATGCTCAAGTTATAGCGTTAAATACAGCTACAGGCACATTTAACAATGCTAAAAAACCTGGAACAAAATTGGAAATAAAAAGTGTAACGTCGACCATTGTACATCTAACTGGGAATAGTACTGTAACTGCTGGTTTATCAGGAAATACTATAACTATAGGTGGTACAATTCCTAAATATCCGGATAGTATTTTAGGTCATGAACCAAACAGTAATTTGTTTGAAATTATGATAGTCTTGGATAATGTTAATAAAGAAACAGCAGTATGCAAGATAGTAGGGCCTAATAAAACTAACGAATATGCAGCAGGAAAATGGATGGACGGAGATAATTACTTCTACTTTGTAGGAGCAGTGAAGGATATCAATAGTACTTTTACGATTACTATTGACAATGATGGTGATGGTACTGCAGCTCCAATAACTTTTAATGTTGTAATTGCAGCAGATACTATATTAGGGCAATAAAAACTTGAGGACGTGGGGACGTTTCACTTGTCCGCATAACTCATCTGTCTAAGTAACAAAGTATTTCTATGCCGGCAATTATTGCAATTGCCGGCATAGATTTTTTCATACATAAAAAACAAATAATATTGTATAAATATGAATAATTTGGGATATGGGGACGTTTCGGGACCAGTGAAAAAGTCCGATTTTTTAATTTTTTATATCTACAAATCCGCATTTTTGCTGGAGTAATTTTTAAAAATAACAACTTTATCACTGGTCCCGGGCGTTTCACTTGTCTGCATAGTTCATCTGCCTAAGTGATAAAGTATTTTCTCTGCCAACAATTGCGATAATTGTCGGCAGAGATTTTTTTACTTTATTATAATTTAAAAAATCAATAAAAATAAATTGAAAATTATAATTATTATGATATTATTATACAAGAACATATGTTCTATATAATAATCGATAAGGGGGATTAATTTGGAAACCAAGATTACGTATCATGCCAAAGATGTATTATTTAAATCTTTAAGTGAAGTATATAAGGATCAGGCTTTGACATCTTATGGGCTGGACTTTCCCAAAATAGTAAGGATGCTTCCCAATGAATTTCCACAGGTTAAAGCAGATGAAAAGAAGGCAGACAGCGTATTTTTATTGGAAGATGATTCTGTTTTATTATTAGAATATGAAAGCAACAATAGAATTAAAGAAAATTTTATAAAATACGGAGAATATATAATAAGAATAATTAATAGGTATTATAGGGAATCAAGGGAAATAAAGACAGTGAATATGGCAGTAATATATGCAAGCGATATAGTAGAAGCCGAAAATAAAATAAGTTTTGGAAGTTTGAGTATAGGTGTTCAATCGGTGTTTATGAAAAATTTTGACGGGGAATTGGCATTAAGGAATATTCATGATAAAATAAAATCAGGATAAGAGTTGACGAACGAAGAAATAATAAGGCTTATACTCCTACCATTGATGAAGAGCAAAAAGAAAAGGCAGGAAATAATAGAGGAAAGTATGGACTTAGCAAAGAATATAAAAAGACGGAAAGAAGCAGTTGGCGGTAATAGCGGGATTGTTGACGGTGACTGACAAATTTATAGATGAGGAATATGCTAAAAATATAAGGGAGTGGTTGAGGATGACGAAAGTAGAGAAGATATACGAAGAAGAAAAGCAAAAACTTATTGAAGAGAAAGAAAAGGAAAAACAAAAACTTCTTAAAGAAAAGGAAAAAGAGAAGACATTGAAAATAGCAAAAAATTTATTGGATGTTTTAGTACCTGAACAAATAGCGAAAAAAACAGGGCTGACATTAGATGAAGTTTTAAAACTAAAAAATTTATAAGATAAAAGAGATAGTTATTTTTGGAGGACGAGAATGTAGTTAATTTTGTGCGAATATGAATAATCTGGTAAAATAGAATAAAGGTAATCGGGAAAAGTAGGGTGTGGATTGCCACCTCACTTCACAAACGGAAGGAGGTGGTAGGTATGATGAATACATATCAAGCAATATCATTAATGATTATGTTTGGCATGTTCGTTATATCACTAATCTCCTTAATAGTTAGCCTAAAGGATAACATTAAGAGAAAAAAATAGCCACCCTGCTGACACCAGGGTGGTAAAATTTTTTTAAACACTTTGGTGGCAACCGCACCGTTGCGGTGCCGATTACCTTATTAACATTATACCATAAATATATAAAAAGTAAACATATGTATTTAAATTTTACACTTGGGACGTGGGGACGTTTCGGGACCAGTGAAAAAGCTTGGATTCGAAAATATTAATGAATTTAGGGACTTTTTAAAACAATTATAAAGAATAAGCGGGACAAGGGAACAGATTTTTTGTCCCAATCAGACTTTTTGAATCACAATGTATAAGCAATAGGAATAATCCATCTGTTCATATAGGGAAACATTTTTATGTCGGCAGTTATCACAATCGCTGGCATAGATTTTTTTGTACGACATGAAGGGACAATTTGAAGTAGACCGGTATATGTAGGGGTGTATATTCGATATTTATAATAAACATAAAAGGTGTATAAGCATATAATTATATAGCAAGAAATATACCCTTGAAGAGGAATGAGAAAATTGTGATTATCCCTGAGAGGCTGATAAAAGAAAGAATGGGGAAGTTAAAATCTTAAATAAATCGACGATACGAGGGGATGATTTGAGATCGCTTCAGGCAGAAAGAGAACCGCTGCAAAACTAATTTACTCTGTTAGTTTTGTGGGCGGTCCCTATTGTTGTATTAAGAATAAAGAAACAAATTTTATGGAAATAGGAGTGCCTTCTACGGGTACCCGTTCTGCTTTTAATATAAGAATACCGGGTTCAACTATATAATTGCTTTTCGGCTGTATTACTCCATTTATGAAAAGGTTCAAATAAGAAATTTGCTGAGGATCAAGGATTCCTCTGTTGCCATACACGGTTAATTCGTCTGTATTTGTATAAACTTTTTTTCCGGATGCAAGAGTGTTATACTGATAAGTTTCCGCTTTCATAAGCCGATTATTTTCTTCCTTTATTTTTAAATACTGAAGGATAATCGGCACACCTTCCCGAGGGATATCTTCTGTTTTTAGTGTCAAGAGACCTTGTTCTAATGCATAGTTAATCTCGGGCTGCAATACCCCATTAATAAAAAGATTAAAAAAGGAGACTTCATTTGGATTAGGAATTCCTTCATCGGTAAATTCTCTTTTTATTCCGTCTGAATTAGTATTATATTGATTGTTTTCCGCGCTGATAATCTTATTGTCTTTACTGTTAAAGGATCCGGCGACCTCTGCCGTTAGTACAACCGTAGTACCGGAATTTAAAGTTCCGATATTCCAGATAATTTGGCTATTTTGTTGGAAAGCAGTACCTTGAGTAAGGCTGATAATATTAAGGTCAACTAAATTATCTAAAAACAAAGTATCTGTCATAACAACATTACTTACAGGAACATGCTTGTCATTAGATACACGAATTTCTATTCTCCACATATTGATGGCATTATTACTGACTTCTAAAGGCCCTGATGTGATATACTTTTTGATGGTTAAATTATCAAATTCAATGGGGTACTGGTCATTATTACCGAACCTTTCCGGTTTTTTATGAACATATAAATTATCCTGCAATGGATAAAAGTTAGGAAAATTCTTAAATTGAAAAATATCACAGCTTGAACTTTCTATAAATTCCCGACAGCAAGGAGGTTCTTGGCAGATTCCGAAGTTAGGTATTAATAGCTGGACTTTTCCTACTGCTTTAATAATAAGCACAACACCTACTGAGAAGTTTAATTGATTATTAAATATAATAGGGGTATCTAAAAGTTTTGAACTGGTTTCTACTGCAATATCAAATGAAAACTTATTTCTCCCTTCCGGTATAAACATGATAATATCATTAGCTATATCGGGTAGATATCCTTTTATTACATCTTTATTCATAGTAGTAATTTCAAATGGTATTCTCAATAGAAATTGAACTCTCTTGAAATTTGGCCTATTATTTATATCAGTTATTTTTAGAGTACCTTCTATAATGAATCCCGGCTTAAATGTAATACTTCTGAATTTACTATTGCCTATATCTGTTTTTATACATTCAAAGCAATCTTTCTGTTGATATTGAGAATGAACCTTGTTGGCAATAATACATGTATTTTTTAAATTATGTATATAATCTAAAACTTTTATTGATTCTCCGGAAGATATATCTGATAGTATATAGGTATCTGAATTTGAATTTAAAACTGATACAATGGCTCTGCCAAGAGAACGTAACCCGGGAGTATTGAAAAGGCCTTTGATTTCAAAAGTGGCCGTTAATGTCCTGCCGGGGGGAAGTTCTTCAATATTCCAAATAATAACGTTGTGGTATATGGAGATATTTCCTGAAGATACAAACAGAATATTGATATTGTCAAATTTATCAAACAGGATATAATCTGTTACAATGATATTTTTTAAAACGTTATTTGTTAAATTGGTAACCTTCAGAGAAAAATTCCACCTCATAAATTTACCTGAGAAGGCAACCAAAGGTCTATTTAAGATGGATTTTTGCAGCAGTAATTGTTTTTTTACCGGTTTTTCAGATGAAATTACCATGATTTGAATATCCTGCGAAGGTCCCGCAAATATTTTACCGGAAGGCATATTTCCGATTGCCGAAGCAGTATCTAAATTTCTGAATCCGTCTATAGCAAATGAACCGATAATATCTGCTACTAAAATGGAAATTTCCGATTTTTTCAGTGTATTGATTTCCCAGAGAATTTTATCGCCTGATAAGGAAGCATTTCCGTGAGATATGCTGATAATTTTAATATTACTGATATTTTCAATAAGCAAAGTATCTGTCACAAGGATATCCGATATAGCACCGCCGCTAAGATTGGTTATCTTTATTTCCACTCTCCAGGTGCTGATTTTTCCGATATTTATTTTTATCGGGCCTGACGTAATGGTTTTAGTAATATCCAATCCTTTAACAACTTCGATTGAGTTTCCGGAAACAATATCGGATATTATACTTCCTAAAGAATTATTGCCGGTTGATAGGCCACGACTAATGAATCGAATGCCGTCAGCTTTAAAAAAACCTTTTATTTTAAAACTTACAGTGGCAGATTCTGATGTATTCAGAACATCTACATTCCAAATAATCGTTTCATCATTTATAATAATATTACCTTGAGACGGAGGAGAGTTTTTTATGTTTAAAACAGAATCTATCAGAATATTATCTGTCACAACAATATTGTTAATCGTCGTATTTCCTATATTGCTTATTACTATTGCAAATTCCCAAGTGGCTGTATGGCCTATGGGAACAGATGTGGGGCCGGATATAATAATTTTTTCTAACTTCAGATAAGGCTGTAAAGTTTCTCTGATATTAATATTTTTATCCGATATAGGGCCAGCGGATATATGTCCATAAGGTAAGATGCCTTCAGCTATAGCAGAATTAAGATTAGCCGACCATTCCTCTTTAATGGTAACAAAGGTGATGATAATAGAGACATCTTTCGAAGGAATATCTTCTGTTTTCAGCAGGAGCAGTCCCTTTTCAATTTCATAGTTAGTCTTTGGCTGTAATACTCCGTTAATAAACAAGTCAAAGTAAGAAACATCATTAGGATCGAGGATACCCCTGTCTCCATATTCTATTAATTCATCATCATTTGTATAAGTCCTCTTTATACCGTCAGACAATGCGTTATATTGATAAATATCGGCACCCAGTAGTTTTTCCTTATACGGATATCGGGTGTTTTTATTTTTTAAATGAGGAGTAATCTTAGAAAGTTTATCTTTGGACATAACTATCACTCCCAGAATGAATATATTTTCCTTCAATTATTCTATGCTTATAACAAAAAGGATGTGCCAATCGGCACATCCTCGAATATATTTATTAAGTTGTTATTGTAGTTGTAGAAGTAGAAATTGGATTGAAGTTATTTACAGTTAAGGTAATTGGTGTACCAACAGGGATTGTAGATGCTTGATTAATGACAACTTGGGAACCGTCGGTACTAACTGTAAACAAACTGGATTGTTGTAATACACCATTTATAAATAACAGATAATATCCATTATCTGTAGATACAGTTGTCAGATTACCAGTCATGATATTGCCGGCATCGTCTGTGAATTGAGTAGCCGGAATAGTGAGTACATCATCAGTTCTTTCATCTTCCCTTAATTCATAAAAGTATTTGCTGATTTCCGGATTAATATCAACATCTGTTGTAGTGACAGCACTCATCACTAATTTTAATAATTTTGCAGCCATTATTTGTCCTCCTTTTTATTGGATTTTAAACCTGTTTACATAATAATATATTAGACAAGTTTTTAATTTGTTACTTATTTAAGCTGTATTTATACTTTTTACGGCTGCCTTTATCATCTCCCTCTACTTCTTATATATAAAATAAAACGAAATTTTACTATTGTAATTTTAAAAAAGTGATTGAGATTAAAAAAGTAGTAAGTGATGTTTCAAAGAAATATGATGTTCAGAGAGTTGCTTTTTTTGGTTCCTATGCACGAGGAGAAGCTAATTTAAATAGCGATATTGATTTACAGGTTGATAAGGGAGAAATAAAGGGACTTTTTCAACTTTCAGGCTTTCATTTAGATATTGAAGATAAATTGAATGTTGATGTTGATATTTTAACAACTGAAAGCCTCAGTGATGAATTTCTTACACGCATAGGGAAGGAGGGAATTATTCTCTATGAACGGTAAAGATAGAAATATATATATTTTTAACTATAAAATCATTTTATATTAAATATAATATCCATAGAAATATTTGTGAAAAGTTTTCCTTTAGTATATAATATAAATATATACAATATGAGGCGGGGAGAGGTGAATAACTGTGACCAACGAAGAGTTTCAGAAGATAGTCCTACAGGAGCTGAAAAGCTTAAGAGAAGGCCAGAATAGCTTAGAGGAAAGGCAGAAAAACTTAGAAGAAAGTCAGAAGGACTTAATAGAAGGACAGAAGACCTTACTTGAAGGCCAGATAAGGTTGGAAGAACGACAGACGAAACTGGAAGAACGACAGATGAAGCTGGAAGAACGACAGGGTAACTTAGAAGAGGAGATAAAAGATATCAAGAAGGATTTAAAAGCTGTAATCGATCAAACCGCTGATTTAACTGAATTTAGAGAAGAAGCAAATAAAAAGCTTGATTTTTTGATTGAAGACAACAGATCCATACATGAAATTTTAGGTGAACACGAAATTTCAATCAGAACTTTACGCAGAAGGCCTGTGGTTTAATAAAAGCCCTTTGAATTTGAGGATTTCCCAAATTCAAAGGGCTTTTATGTTAAGTTACAATATGCGTATAAACTTCTTCTTAACATATGAAAATGATATTGTATTATTCCCGATGTTATGATAATATTAATATCGATGATAATGATAATCATTATCGACGTGTTAATATAACGTTAATTATAAAGTTAAGGGGAGGTGAAATAATTATTATCTTAACGTTATGTTAAACCATTATGTTAAGGAGGAGATAATTTGATCAATAGAGCAGTTAAGCAAATATTGATATTTACATTGGTTTTCTCAATGATATTTACAGGTGTGATTCCTGGAATTGTAAATAATACGGTGAGAGCGGAAGAAACCGAAGCGGTATCCGATGAACAAGAGAAAAATATAATACCCGAGGAAGAAAAAACGGGAGAAGATACGTCTGAAAAAGAAGATGAAGTTAATCAGGAAGAAGAGAATAATTTGCCGGAAGAATCCGAAGAAGAAAATGCGGAACCTTCCGAGAAATTAACGGCAGACATTATAAATTTGAGCCTTGGAGGAAAAGGCTACAGCACAACTATGGCAGAAGCCGTGGAATACGCTCAGGATAAGGGAGTCCTTGTAGTTGCTGCTGCAGGAAATGAAGGAGAAGATGCTTCAAGATATTATCCCGCAGGACTTCCGGGAGTTTTAACTGCAGGTGCTGTGGACAGAAGCGGGAATATAGCAAGTTTCTCCAATATAGGCAGCAGAGTTGATATATTTGCTCCCGGGGTGGATATTGTATCCACATCTATAAAGGGAAGCGGAACAATGGGTAATGATGAAAAAGGATATTATGAAAAAGCAAATGGCACTTCTTTTTCTTCGCCATATACGGCAGGAGTGGCGGCAGTTTATAAGATCAAAAATCCCGATGCAAGTGCTGGTCAGATAATAGAAGTTATCAAGAATTCGGCCGTTCAAGGTAAAAAGTGTATAAAACTGAATATGTACAATGCTGTCGTTTTAGGGGAAAGTCATGAAAGCTACATACAGTTTCTTACTCCTAAGAAGGATAGCTATATATCGGATGTGGTAGAGATTAAGGCCCGAATTATAAAGAATTCCGATCAGATAGGGAAAGTAGGATTTTATTTGGATTCTGTCTCGGATAAAAATAAGATTGCCGAAATAGAAAATGACGGGAATAAAGAAATATATGAATACGAGTGGAATACAGAAAAAGTGAAAGAAGGCAAACATAATATAATAGCCGTTGTTTATGATACTGCCGGCGATATAAAAAATAAAGTGGAAACATCAATATATGTTATAAACGAAGTGAATTCCGGATTGGTATTGAAAGTAAAAGATCCAAGGGGAAATGTAGCTGTAAACGCACAAATACAGCTATATGATAAAAAAACCGAAGACGAAAAGGAAAGCTATGAGGAAATATGGGAAGGAACAACGGACGATCAAGGTCTGGTTCGTATACCGAATACTATAATAGACGATATGACTAAATATTATGTTCTTATAAACGGAGTATTTGATTTTGAAGGGTCCCCTGCGGGAAGTACTTTGTTTATTTACAGAAGAGAAGTGGAGGGGCCGAATACTGTTGAAATAAATGGGGAAGGCACTGTCCCAGTCAAATTCAATATAAACGACAAGAAAGGTGATACTATTTCCGAAGCCCAGTATTATGCTACTGCAGTTGATGAAAACGGGTTAAAAATAGGAAGTACAAGTTCCTTAAATTCTAAGACATATAATTCCCCTACCATTTATATGGATAAGGGAAAATATGATTTGTTTGCATACAGCAAAACCGACAACGAGACATATTTTTTAAGTGAATTTGGAAAGAACATAGATAATTCGGACAAGGAACTGATATTTGACGGAAAGAAAACAGGGTCCGTTTCTTTGAATTTGAATTATCCTGAAAATATAGAAGTGGTAAACAGTTATCTGTATTTGTACAATAAGTATACTGAAGCCTCTATAGGAATATCCGCAGATGAAGAAATTGCAGGGAAGGATATATTGGTATCTGCGGGAGATTATAGCTATACAACTGAAATTGAGATAAAGGTTCCAGGCTATGACACCAATTGGGTATATGTATTTGACAGCCTGGGGGATTCGGAGAATATAAAGGAAAATATGGATAATAAGATAACTCTCGGCGGAAATATTAAATTGGATGTTTATGAACTTGATAAGGATACCATGAAGAATTATGTTGAAGGAATAGGCGGAACTTTTAACGAATCCGATATTCAATATTCTGAAAGAGACGGAGTAAAGGTATACAAGATTCCGAGAGGTTATAACATGGAATATACGAAACACAGATTTACGGATGAAAATAACAACGGGCTGGTGGCTATATATAAGGGAAGCCTCGGAGAAGATTCCGTAAATATATATGGAAATGTTCAGGCTTCAAGTTTGGAAGAAGTAAATCCGTATTATTGTATAACGAGGCTTTCGGACGGATATCAACCTTATAACATGGCATTTAATTTGTTCTATCAATATGCTTTCTGGTATATCGGAAATCCTGCCTTGACCGTAGGAGAATATGATGTCGATTTAATTCTTGAAAAAAACCCTCTGGCTGAAAGCGGAATCAAAGGCCACATGATTCAGAATATATATGATGAAGATGTCAAGGTATTGAAGTTAAAAGACGAAAAGGGAAATGTCCTTAAGCCTTATACTTGGATATACAGGTTGGAAAAAGACGAGGAAGGCAATAGTTATTGGGAACAAAGCTACGGATTGTGGTGCGATAGGACCGGCAAGGATATTGGCGCCATAGTTATAGATTCCGGTACGAAACTTTCGGAAAAGAAAAACGGAAATATGGCAGTATTTTATTATACTGATGAAAAAACGGATAAGAATGTGTTTATATTTAGAACCTTTACGACTTTGGATGAATTAGAAAAGAATATGACCATAAATATAGAAGACCTTCAACTGGTCAGATTCAATCCGGTAGACAGCAAGGGCCAAAAACTTGATGCTATGGATTTAAGCCAAAGTATAATAATCGAAAATGATAATTTAGCAATTCCTTTTAGCCATAACATAGATATGTTATATACGGACGGAGTTTATATGGAACCGGGAGAATACGGGTTTAACGGCATATATATTACTCCAAAAGATAATGGGGGCAAATACAACTGCTATTATTTAATTAACACGGGTGTAGATATAACAAAGGATGGGAAAAACAATGAAGTAAAATTGGACGGAGCAAATACCGCCAAGATAAACGTAGAAGTGGATAAAGGAAAATATGAAAGCATAAGAGGCATACAACTTTTGCCATTTAACAAATATCAGTACAGCATCAGTGAGGCCCAGCTTCAAGGAAATGTATTCTATGTTTCTGCTGGAATTAAATATGATGATGTCAAATTGGTATACGTGTTAGGTGATCCTGAAGATTCTTCTTATCTTTGGAATTACTTTGTTGACAAGGATGATTGGAAGGGAAAAGAATTTAAAAAAGGTGAAGAATATACTTTGAATTATGGGGCCAAGCTCAATTCTTCAATCAAATTGAATAAGAATCTGATAAATACGGGAGACAGCATATCGGGGATATCGAGTATTACTGACCAGTACGGCAATAGAATAAGCCAAGTGGAAGTGACTTCAAATCCCTATTGGATAATGGATTCGGAGAATACGTCTGATTATAATCAAGTATATACTTATCTTCCGAACGGGAAGGTATCCATAGTACCATATCAGTTTAAAGATGATGTTTATGGAATTAATCATGATGACGACAGCTCATTTGAAATAAGGCATGTAAATCCTCATTTGAAGGTATATAAATTAACCGAAGGCAAAGAACAAACGGTACTTAATGAAGCTAAAGAAGAATATTACAACGGATTTAATGAAAGCACTAAAAACATGACACTCGGAGAATACAGGGCAGAATTATCATTAAGTACGGGGCCTGACGGAATTATTTCTACGGGAAGCAAAGACGGCTTGTTTACTATAGCTAAAAAGGAAATAACCCCTCCGACAGACGACGATGACGACAACGACAATAATGACGATAATGATAGTGGCAAAAAAGAAAGCAAGGACGGAAGTCCATCTAATACTCAAACAGCGGAGAATAAAGAAATTACATCTGATCAAACTTCGGCAGAGTTGTTAAACGGCGAAATTAAGATGGAATTTGATAAGGGACTTTTAGGTGAGAAGGCTAAGGTATCGGCAAGCGTAATAGATGAGAAAAATGTATCTGTTCCTAAGGCACAAGATATGGAAAAGTTGAGTTTGGCGGGAAAGATATACAAAATTGATTCTTCTGTTAATAAGTTTGACAATCATATTTCCCTAACTTTGAAATATGATAAGGAAAAAGTGAAAGATGTAAATAAATTGGGGATATATCGATATGATGAGAAGGATAAACAATGGATATATGCAGGCGGAAAGGTAAGCTCCGACAGAACAGGAATAATGGCCGAAATAGAGAACTTTGGCATATATGCGGTTATGGAATATGAGAAAACATTTAAAGACATACAAAATCATTGGGCTAAGGAAGATATAGAGATATTGGCATCCAAGCATATAGTGGAGGGAACAGGAGAAGATTTCCTTCCAAATGAGAAGATAACAAGAAAGGAATTTGCGGTATTGTTGTCAAGGGCACTTAGAGTTAAAGGTACGGATTTGGATAATAGCAAATTTACGGATGTTTCCTCAGATGAATGGTATGCACCTTATATAAACGGGGTATATGAAGCGGGGATAATAGAAGGTACGGAGGAAAACAGATTTGAACCTGACAAAGAGATAACGAGGGAACAAATGATAACAATGATAATGAGATGCTATAACAATCTTACAAATAGTGATTACAATGAGATGATGGCAACATCTCAACTGAGGTTTAAAGATGAGGAAACCATAAGTGAGTGGGCATATCAGGCGGCTGTAATAGGAAATTCTCTGGGGATTGTAAAAGGAAAAGAAGGAGAAGTGTTTGCTCCGAAGGATACTGCAACAACACGCGGGGACGGTTCTTCTGTGTTAAAAACACAGAAGAACCGTCCCTGCGTGTTTAAATTAATTTTTATTTAAATAAAAATTAATTCTTGAAATACCATTTCATAAGATATATAATATTTATGAAATGGTATTTCAAGAATTGAATTGGGGGTATAAAATGTTGATAAAAGAAATGATTTCTAAATTATCTCCTTCAGAGAAAAAAGTTGCGGAATATATAATGGCAAATCCGGAGGAATCGTTAAAGCTCAGTGTTGAACAACTGTCCAAGGCTTGCGGGACAAGCGGAGCCACCGTAGTAAGATTTTGCAAGACTATGGGTTTGAACAGTTTTCAAAATTTAAAGTTAAGGATTTGTTCCGATTTGAACAAGGAAAACGATCTATTTTATACTGATATAGTTCCTGACGAGAAAAAAGAAGTGATTGTAAAGAAAATCACCGATAACAACATAAAGGCAATAGTGGATACAAGTAACACAATCGACATGAATGAACTTGAAAAAGCTGTTGAAGCAATAAAAAAGGCGGATAGGATAGTTTTCTTCGGAGTCGGGGCTTCTTATATAGTTACAGAAGATGCGGCCCAGAAATTTTTAAGAATAGGCAAAAATTGTTTTTCACCTTCGGAAACTCAACTGGCGGCAGCCATAGTAGGTACTTTAAAGGAGAATGATTTGGTATTTGGAGTATCCTTTTCAGGAGAGACGGAAGAAGTTTTGGGGATATTAAATCTTGCAAGGAATAAGAATCTGAAAACAATATCTTTAACCCAGCTGGGTAAATCAAAAGTGGCAAATGCGGGAGATATAAAATTATTTACTGCGCCTTCCATTGAAGCTCCCCTCAGAAGTGCCGCCACATCTTCGAGGATGGCCCAACTCCATGTAATAGATATTTTGTTTATGTGCGTAGCTGCTTCGGATTTTGATGAAACAATTAATTCCCTTGAAAAAACGAAAGAATCTATCCGTTCCCTTAAGAATATGACATACAAAAAAATTAAATGAAGAGGGACGCTGAATAATAAAGATGTTTTGATATTAGGATTGGTTCAGAGAAAGATAAATATAATACGAAAGGTGATGATAAAGGAAAATAATAGCATTTAAAGAACTACGGGAAATTGTTTCTTAAAAAAAGACAGGAGGGAGAAAATTTTGGAATTATCACTTATGCAGATTCTTTTAATAAGCTTATATGCTTTTATTTCAGATGTTGACGGACTTACCTTCCAGATGGGATTGTCAAATGCCATCTTTGCAGGAGCTTTTACCGGAATTGTTGTCGGGGACATTAAACTTGGACTGGCTATCGGTGCTACTTTGCAGTTAATGGGACTTGGAGTGGCAACTTATGGAGGAGCTTCCGTACCTAATTATAAGGCTGCCGCTATGTTGGGGACTGCTTTTGCCGCCATAACAGGGCAAAGTATTGAATTTGCCATTGGTATTGCTGTTCCCGTTGGTATATTGCTTACACATATGGGGACTTTGGTAAGATTCGTAAATGTATTTTTCCAACATAAAGCGGAAAAATATGCGGATGAAGCAAACCTGACGGGAGTTTCGAGGTCTAATGCTCTTTGTTGCCTTACTTGGGGTTTCGGAGCCGCTATTCCTGTATTTTTAGGATTATATTTCGGCAGTGAGGTTGTAGGGTTTGTAACGGATAAAATACCGGTATGGCTTTTAACCGGACTGAAAGTATCCGGAAAAATACTTCCTGCGATGGGTATTGCCATTTTGATGAGATATCTTCCTCTTAAAAAGTTTTACCCATTTATGATTTTGGGTTTTGCCATAGCCGCATTTTTAAACGTAAGTTTAGTCGGCGTAGCAATAATAGGATTTGCTATAGCGGCAATATGGTTGATGATTAAAAACCAGGGGCTGCAAGTTCAATCCCAGGATGAAGGAGGAGATATTGATGACTGACAGTACACAGATAAAGAAAATAGATAAAAGCGATATGAGAAAAGTATATTGGAGACAGTTATTCGGTATTCAGGTAGGATGGAATTATGAGAAAATGATGGGATTAGGTTATTGTTACAGTATGATACCCGTAATTAAGAAATTGTATAATACAAAGGAGAAGATATCGGAAGCATTAAAACTACATCTTCAATTCTTTAATACAAATCCCACAATGGCACCTTTTATTCTCGGGGCTGATATAGCTTTGGAAGAAAAAATGGGTTTGGAAAATAAGGATGCCGTTAACAGTATGAAAATAGGTCTTATGGGACCTTTTGCAGGAATAGGGGATACCATATTTGTGGCAATTTATAGGGCTATAGTTTTCAGTATAAGTGCTTACCTTGCATTGGAGGGCAATATCTTCGGAGCAATTTTTCCTATAATAACAGCTGTTGCTATGTGGTGGGTAAAATATAAGTTTTTGTGGATAGGCTATCACCAAGGGCAGAAAATTGCTTCGGGATTTTCAAATTCCCTTCAACGACTGAATGAAGCAGCTACCATACTTGGATTGATTGTAATAGGAGCCCTTATACCTTCCGTTATAACCGTCGGCGTTCCTTATGTATATAAGAGAGGGGAAGTTACAATGGAACTTCAAGGTATGCTTGATAAGATCATGCCTTCTATGGTTCCTGTAGCGGTTGTATTACTGTCTTACTGGTTATTAGGCAGAAAGAATATGACTTCCACAAAACTTATTTTCATCCTTTTATTCTTGGGAATAATATTGGGAGCATTGAATATCTTAGGATAACAGGGTACGGTCAAAGACCGTGCCCGGCAAATATAGGATGGGGTGGTAGATAATGAGTATAATTCATGTGAGAATTGACGATAGGTTAATTCATGGTCAAGTAGCCGTGGTATGGACGAATACTTTGCAGGCCAGCCGCATAATGGTAGTTAATAATAATGCTGCAGGAGACGATATGCAGAAGAGCATATTGAAAATGGCAACTCCTCCGGGAGTAAAACTTTCGGTATTGTCCGTAGACAAAGCTGTGGACAGGATAAAAGAAGGGAGATACGATTCGGACAGAGTTTTTATGATTCTAAAAAACCCTTCGGATGTATTGGAATTAATAAAAAGAGGAATTGATATAAAAGAAGTTAATGTAGGAAATATGGCGAATAGAGGAGGAACCACTCAAATAAAAAAATCCATAAGCATATCTGAAGAAGATTTAAAGGCATTCTTGGAACTTAATAAGATGGGGGTTAAATTGACCGCCCGCATGATTCCCAATGAAGGAGAAAATGATTTGATGGATTTTATTAAACAGAAGGGACTTGTATAATATGATTCTTCAGCACAGAATAGATCTTCTTGATGATTATTTGAAAGACTGTATCGATAAAAGGGTGTTTCCGGGAGTTTCCTATGCTGTTGTTACTAAGGATGAATCCCATATAAATTCTCTTGGTTTTTCTCAGATAATGCCGGATAAATTACCTTTGGAACCTAATCCCATATATGATATTGCTTCACTAACTAAGGTAGTGGGAACTGTTTCGGGGATTTTATTTTTAATGGAAGACGGAAAGGTAAGTTTAAGTACTAAAATTAAGGACATTATACCTGAGTTCAAACACGACGATATTACAATTTTGAATTTATTAACCCACACATCAGGTCTTCCGAGTCTTAAAAAATATTATGAGGAATGTAAGGACAAATACGAGCTGATCCATCAGGTTTGCAATGCTGATTTGGTTTACGCTACAGGTTCTAAGGTTGAATATTCCGACTTGGGGTTTATGGTTCTGGGATTTGTTATAGAAAAAACAACAGGATCTCTTGAAAAATTTATTAAGGAAAGATTATTTGTTCCTCTCGGCATGAAGGATACGGGGTTTAACCCCGGAGAAGAAAAGATAAAAAGATGTGCCGCTACTGAAAAAAAGGAAGGACGAGGAATAGTAAAGGGAAAGGTTCATGACGGAAATGCCTATTTTATGGGAGGAATATCGGGACATGCAGGTCTTTTTTCTACTGCAGAAGATCTGTCTCATTTTGTAAAGACAATTATACGGAATGGTTTTTATGAAGAAAAGAATGTATTGAATTATAAAAGTATCAGGCTTATGACTCATTCATTTACTGAAAACTTGAATGAAAGCCGAGGGATGGGATGGCAGATTAACAGAGGTTTTTCTTATTGCGACTTGGCTTCGGAGAATGCCATATATCATACGGGGTTTACAGGGACATCCATATTAATAGATAAAGATTTTGGTTTTGTTCTTCTCACAAACAGGGTACATCCCGATAGAAATAATATGAAGCTGATAGGTTTGAGAAAGATGATAAATAATCTGGCTTCTGCAGCCGTTTCAGTATAAAAGAAGATTATACTTAAGCAAGATATGAAGAAAAATTCAGATTTAGGAGAGATGAAATTTTGAATACGGAAAAGGCGATTACTGAGGAAAGAAATCCTGATACAATGGACATTGATTTGCTTTCTACAGAAGATATGTTAAAAAAAATAAATGATGAAGATAAAAAAGTGGCCTATGCGGTGGAAAGAGAGATTCCCAATATTGCTAAAGCGGTAGATGAAATTGGAAATAGATTACAGAATGGAGGAAGACTTATATATATAGGAGCAGGAACCAGCGGAAGGTTGGGAGTGCTGGATGCTTCCGAATGTCCCCCGACCTTTAGCACCGACCCCCAATTAGTTCAGGGAATAATAGCCGGTGGGGACAGTGCCCTAAGGATTTCTGCCGAAGGGGCCGAAGATGATTATAGTGGAGGAAAAAAAGATTTAAAGGATAAAAATATTACTTCAAAGGACGCTATAGTGGGGATTGCCGCCAGCGGGACAACTCCTTATGTTATTGGTGCCCTGGAGTATGCAAAAGGGATAGGGGCTTATACCTCAGGCATATGCTGTATAAAAGAGACTCCTATGAGCCGGTTTACCGATGTTATGATAACTCCCATTGTAGGACCTGAAGCTATAGCCGGTTCTACAAGAATGAAAGCGGGAACGGCACAAAAACTCGTATTAAATATGATTTCTACGGGAGTGATGATAAAACTTGGGAAAGTATGCGGCAACTTAATGGTTAACGTAAAAGCATCAAATAAAAAACTCGTGAAGAGAGCAAAAGGAATAGTTAAACAGGTAACCGATGCAGATGAAGAATATATACAAAAAGTATTGGAAGAGAATAATTATGACGTGAAACTTGTAATAGTAATGATTCTTGCAAACATAGACAGCAAGGAAGCTCAAAGAATATTAAACAGGGAAGGGAATATAAGAAAAGCATTAAAGTGGAGCAAGTAATTGTATCTGAGAGGATAAAGTCAGGACAGGTAGACTGTTTTTTACCTGTCCTTTATTTATTATATGAGATAAAAAATATTTACAATTGTTTTTTCAATTTTTTTAATGCGGTTGTTTTGGTGTTTATCACAGTCCTATATGATATTTTCAAAATATCGGATATTTCGCTTATGCTTTTGTTTTTTATATAATAATAAAAGATTACATCTCTTTGTCTTTTAGTTAATATGCTCATTGCTTTTTTTAAATGTATTTTTTCTTCTTTGTCTAAAATTTTATCTAAGGGAGATTTGTCCATACTTGGAATCAAATCCAACATTTCATCTTCCTCTTCCCCGATATGCTCGTTCAAAGAAAATATTCTTTTTTCCTTATAGTTATCTTTAAGTTTCTTGAGATAATGAAATTTAAGGAGCATCTTTATATATCCTAAAAAATTTACATCTCTTTTTTCATCAAAGCTGTCTATTCCCTTGAGAATTACTTCATATCCCTGCTGGATTAAATCCTCATATTGGGAGAATTTGTTGCAATATCTTCTGATACTTTTTATAATTAAGGGTTTGAGTTTCATTAAAAGTTCTTCTTTTTTATGGTCATTCCCGTCTTTAACTGATTTGAATAATCTTTCTATATATGAACTCATCTTAATTTCCTCCTATGCAGTATGAAGAAGACTTCTTCATTAAGTTATATATTAAGCGATCTCAACATTTGTTCCATATTTATCGAGCAAACGCAAGGGAACACGCGGGGACGGTTCTTCTGTGTCTTTGACACAGAAGAACCGTCCCCGCGTGTTTGTTGAAACAATATAGGTTTATATGCTAATATATTTTTATATGAACGAATTTAAAATGAAGGTGATTATGTTGCAGGACATGATATTAGCTGTAATAGTTGATTTTTTACTGGGAGATCCGTATAATTTTCCTCATCCGGTGAAATTTATGGGTAAAATTATTTATTATGAGGAAAAGATTGTAAGAAAGTATTTTAAAAGCAATATAGGACTTAAAGTGGGAGGATTTCTTATTGTTATAATAAATATGGGAATAGGTTTTTTTGTTCCTTATTTTTTATTAAAAGTCCTCAGAGGATATAATATGGTTTACCATATCGTTAATATTTACCTTATATATACTTGTATATCTGCTAAGTGTCTTCATATTGAGGCAAAGAAGGTATACGATGCTTTAAGCAGAGGAATAGACGAGGCAAGAGACAGACTCTCCTATATCGTAGGAAGGGATACAAAGAATTTAGATGAAGGGGAAATAATCAGAGCGGATGTGGAGACTGTGGCGGAAAATACTTCCGACGGAGTTATAGCGCCTCTTTTTTATATAATGATATTTGGAGCTTCCGGGGGAATGATGTACAAGATGGTGAATACTATGGATTCTATGTTGGGATATAAAAATGAAAAATATAAAGATATAGGGTATTTTCCCGCTAAGAATGATGATCTGTTTAATTTGATACCTTCAAGATTATCCGGTATACTTATGTGTATTTCTTCTGTTTTCAGGTTTGACGTGAAAAATGGGTTCAAAATAATGTTTAGGGACAGAAAAAATCATAAAAGTCCTAATAGTGCTTATCCTGAAGGAGCTGCAGCGGGACTCTTGAATATTCAATTAGGGGGAAATAATTATTATTCGGGAGAATTAGTTGAAAAACCTACTATAGGAGATAAAACAAAGGTTTTGGAAAAGAAGGATATAATAAGGACTATAGAAATAATGTATAGAGCAGAAATACTGTTTCTGTTGATTTATATAGTTATAAAAATAGTTTAATAAGAATTGATTCCTAAAAAGGCTTCCATTAAAACATTAAATTAATGAAGCCTTTTTTGAAGCCTATTTAGTTCAGATATAAGTTAAAAGAAATATAATTTTTCTATGGGTTAAAAAATATTAGGATTTTATAGTATAAAATGACGATTTTGTTCATTTTTTTGTATCAAAAAAAATTTTTTTCAAAATATTAAATTTTTTTTTGTAAAGAAGAAGGATTTTTTTTAAAGACATAGAATAATAAAAATATTAAAATATTTCACAGAAGAAAATTCATTTCTAATTCACTGCTCGTTAAAAAGATTTATATAAAATGCATAAAGAAAATATTTGCCGAATAAAACATAGAGTTGTATGGGTTTAAGGTTATGTTTATATGAACATAACTTTAAACTGTGATTTTAACATTACATAATTATAGACTCATGACATCTTAAGCTAAATTTAATTTGCTTAAAGGATAGATGCCAAATATATAAGAAAGGAGGTTCTAAATAGTAAGGGCAAATATCTTTTAAAATAAAGGGGATTAGGAGTGATTAGAAAAAAATGGGTATTAAGGGAAAAGTAAAACGAAGAATTGCTATCTCAGTATTCCTTTTAATGGTTCTAAGTTCATTCTCGGCTTTTGCAGAAAATGGTTCTTCTCTTCCGGTTTCTTCCGTGAAGCAAGAACTAAAAACGGAATCAGTTAATAAGATAGAAGATAACTTTATTGATTCCATTTCTCAGGGGGATTATGCAGAAGCCATAGTTTATATGAAGAGCCAAGTAGACAGTATGGAAGTTGCCAAGGAAGCCGAAAGTAAACTTTCATCGGCATTAACTCCATATAAAACTAAAATTGAAGTAAGAAAAGCTGTAATCAATGCTCTAAAGGATAATGCAGAAGATACTCAACAAAAGTTATTGAAGTATTTGGCTCAGGAAGAGGAAAAGGGAAATGTAGCAGAATATAAACCCTATTATATAATCAATGGAGTTTATGTAAAAGCTACAAAAGATGTAATAGAGAATATTTCCTATATGAGTGAAGTAGAGAAAATATATGAAAATAAACTTATCCAATTGGATGAGCCTGAAATTACATCAGGGGAAATTCAGGCAAATGAAGATGGAGTAGAATGGAATATAGAGAGAATAAATGCAGATGCAGCATGGGATCTTGGAGTAGACGGAACCGGAGTTGTTGTAGGAACAATAGATACAGGGGCAACCTGGAATCATCCTGCACTTCAGGCAAAATGGAGAGGATATAATGCTGACGGTACAACAAATCCTGACGGGAACTGGTTTGATCCTATAAACGAAACTACGATGCCTGTTGATGAACCTACTATTCCTCACGGGACTCATGTTCTGGGGACAATATTAGGTCAAGAACCGGATGGAAGCAACAAAGTAGGAGCGGCACCGGGAGCGAAATGGATAACAGCAAAAGCATTTACTCCTGACGGAGGATATGATAATGACATATTAGCCGCAGCACAGTGGATGTTGGCACCCGGCGGAGACGCTACAAAAACGCCGGATATAATAAACAACTCATGGGGCGGAGGCTCAGGTTTAGATGAGTGGTTCAGGCCTATGGTACAATCTTGGAGAGCAGCCGGAATACTTCCTGTGTTTTCAGCAGGGAATCAACAAGGCAGTGCGGCACCTCCAGCTTCAGTGAGTGCACCGGCAAATTATCCCGAAAGTTTTGCTGTAGGAGCAACAGATATAAACAATGTTAAGGCTGATTTTTCACAAAGAGGCCCAGGGCCATATGATAATTTAAAACCTGAAGTTTCGGCTCCTGGAGTAAACATCCGTTCATCAGTACCAGGGGGATATGAAAGCGGATGGAGTGGAACAAGTATGTCAGCGCCGGCAGTTACAGGAACTGCAGCATTGATATTATCAGCAAATAATTCTCTTTCAATAGAAGATGTAGAAAACCTGTTGAAGGATACGGCAGTACCATTGGAAGATAATGATGACCCGGGACATCCTAACAATGGTTACGGATATGGGCTCATAGATGCCTTTGAAGCGGTATCGAGAGTAGCAAGCGGTACTGGAATAATAGAAGGCAAGGTGTTAAAAGAAGGAGAAGATTTAGAAAATCCTGTAATAGTTCATGAACAAGAAGTATTTGATGCTTATGTAGGTTCTGATATAGACATAAGTGCACAAATTTCAGACGATGTTTCCATTACTGATGTAGAGCTGCTTGTAAAGGTAACAGGAAGATCATATTGGATAACACTGCCTATGATGAGGACATCGGGAGATTATAAATCCGGAGAATATGTAGGAACTATAACTGCCGATATAATAGAACAACCCGGATTCTCATACAAGATAAAGGTAAGAGATTATGACGGAAACGTAGTAGCTACGGATGAATACAATGTAGAAGTTAAATTCGGAGTTGTACCTGATGAATATATAACAGATTTTGAAACTTACCCGTCGGGTTGGATATTAGACGGAGACTGGCAGTGGGGTGAACCTGCAGAAGGTATAGGGCCTGCCCCATTGAGCGGAACCAAACTTGTAGGTACAAACTTAAGCGGAAATTATTCCAACAACGGAGATAATTATTTAATATCGGTACCGTTGGATTTAAGAAATCCGGAATTGAATCTTGCACAATTCAGAATAAATCAATGGTATGATATGGAAAACAATTCTGACAAAGGTTTTGTATATGTGACAAATGATTACGGAGAAACATGGACTCAGGCAGGGCCTACCTATACGGGTACACAAACCGAGTGGAAGGAAATTGTTATAAACTTGAATGAATATATAGGATCACCTAATCCTGTATTCATAGCTTTCAGATTGACTACAGACGGGTCTGTACAAAAAGCAGGATGGTATCTGGATGATGCAAGGCTTATAGCAACTGATGAAGTGGCTCCATCTGCACCGGCTAATCTAACCGGCAGATTTATATTGAATACCGTAACATTAAATTGGGATGCAGCCCCCGATAATGACATAGCGGGATATAAAGTTTACCGTTCCGATTTAATAGACGGAGAATATATAGCTTTAGGAGAGACTTCAGGAACTTCTTATGGAGACAGGGATATTTTACCGGAGACCACATATTATTATAAAGTTTCATCTTATGATTATGCGGGAAATGAAAGTGAATTATCACTTCCGTTGACTATAGAAGTACCGGCATTGGGAGATTATACTTTCTTGACTGATTTTGAAGCTGATAATGGAGGCTTTACAACCGGCGGAGATAATAATAGCTGGGAGTGGGGAATACCTACATCAGGTCCCGGAGCAGGATTCTATGGTGAAAAAGTTTGGGCTACCAGTCTTGCGGGAACTTACCTTAATTACAGTAATAGCTGGATAGAATCTCCTGAAATTAACTTACCTGCGGACCAAAACAGCGTATTAACTGTTGGACAATGGTATGAATTTGAGAACAATTATGACAAGGCATATATTCAAATATCTCAGAAGAATGGTGAAGAGTGGTCTGAGTGGGCGAATTTGCTTCCAGGAACAGGATATATAACAGGAAGCGGAACTACATGGACTGATTTTGAACTTCCATTGCCTTCTTCATATGCAGGGCAAACAGTTAAAATCAGATTCCTATTGACTACCGACGTTTCTGTTGTGAAAGCAGGTTGGTATATAGATTATGTTATGATTGATTCGTCTGACGAGCCTGCACCGGAAGTAAAACCGGCAGAAAGAAAGAAATTAGGACTTGATGTTGACTTGACTGCTCCAAAGAAAGAAATTGAGGAAAAACCATTCGATCTCAATTTGGAAACGAAACAATCAGTTAATAATGTAAAATACGAAACTATAAGTGATAATGAAGTTCAATCCATTCCTTCAGTAACAACAGGATTACCTGTTGATGCAGTGGTAACCGTTCTTGAAACAGGAAGAAGTGCAAGGACTAATCCTGTGGACGGAAAGTTCAAATTGAAACATGCTGTTAATGAAGGGGACGACACATGGACATTAAGAGCAGAAGCTTATGGATTCTATCCTGCAGAAGCTCAGGTTCATTTGGAAGAAGATCAAACAGTTAAGAATAACTTCGTATTGGAAGAAATGCCTAAAGGAACTATAGTAGGAAGAGTATTTGATAGATATTCTCACGATCCAGCACCATTTGCAACTATAAGAGTTAAAGAAGATCCGAATGTACCAGTTGTTACTGCCGATGAAAACGGAGAGTTTACAATACCGAACGTATACGTTGGAGATTATACTCTTAAGGTAATAGCAGACGGATTTGAACCGGGAGAAGTAAGCGTAACAGTAGCAGGAAATGAAACTACCGAGATAGAGGTACCGTTGAAGAGATTCGTAGGCTATGAAGAAGAAATAGTTTACGATGACGGAACGGCTGAAAATGCTCTTGTATTAAATGCATCAGGTAACGGTCTGGCAATAAGAGTGACTCCGTCTCAATACGGAAAAGTAAAAGGAGCAAACATATTCTTCTGGGGAACCGACTGGCCAAGTCCGGGAGGAACTCAAATAGGAATAACCTTGTATGATACGGATGAGAACGGAAATCCTGTAAAACTTGATGTTCAGCCTAAGATGGTTAATGTAGTAAGAGGAGAATGGAACTATATTGATTTATCGGAATTTGGATTCTCAACGGACAGAGATTTCTTCGTAGCAACTTATCAGGCTGTAGTAGGAACTTCTTCACCTGGAACAGGAATAGATGAAGCAAGTCCATATGAAGACAGATCATATCTGTATGTAGGAGATACATTCAGTCCTCTAGCAGATGAAGGTATAGCCGGCGGATTGATGATAAGAGCAAGGATGGAATATTCCGTTGACACTCCTGTGATTACTAATTTGGAAGAAGTTAACTATATAAATACTGATACCATATTAGTAGAAGGAACAGTAACGGCAGACGGAAAAGTAAATATATATGCAAATGGAGTTAAAATTGACGAAGTAAATGCTGTAAATAAGGTATTCAGCAAGGAAGTAACCTTGACTGAAGATGAAAGTATAATTACGGCAACTTCGGAAATGAACGGAAAAGAAACCGAACCATCAGCAGGAAAGACCGTAATAAAGGATAAAGTTGCACCGGAATTGATAATTACGGCACCGGCAGATGGGTTAGTAACAAATGAAAGAGTAGTGGATATAGTAGGAACTGCTACAGATGCTCATTTCGGAAGATTGGAAATAAACGAAAAGAATGTTCCGGTTGTAGAAGGAGCTTTCCATTCTGAAGAGATAATCCATGAAGGAGAGAATATATTTAACGTAAAAGCTTATGATTTGGCAGGCAATATTACCGAAAGCTCAATAAGAGTTATCGTTAGAAACGAACTGCCTGTTATAACGGATTTAGAACCTTCGGAAGATGTTAACCTGACAGAAGGAGAGACTCTTACCGTAAGTTTCAGAAGTGAAGCAGGCGGACATGGATATTTCAGAGTAGCATTCCCAAGCGAAAATTCAACCCAAAGCAGTATGATACCGATGGAAGAAGTAGAAGAAGGATACTATGTAGGAACATGGACAGCTCCGGATGTAAGAGCAGGTGGGCTTATAGTCGAAGTGGAATTTACAGATATAGCAGGGAATAAGGTATCAGCTACGGCAGACGGGAGAATCAATATAGGAGAAGATGAAGAAGAAGGTATAGTAGATTTAGAACCATCACAGGATGTTACATTAGAATGGGGAGAAACATTGACCGTAAGCTTCAGAAGCGGAGAAGGCGGAGCAGCATCCTTCAGGATGGCTTTCCCAGGCTATAATGTAAATAAATCAGTTATGGTTACAATGAGAGAAGTATCACCGGGGTATTATGAAGGGACATGGACAGCTCCTAATAATACAGTAGTGAGCGGTATATTAGTAGAAGTAACATATACCGGTACTGACGGAACTACATTAACTGCTACTGCAAATGGTAGAGTTAATGTAGTTGCACCTGACGGAGGAGCAGGAAATCCGTTGAAACCTGTGAAACCCGGGCAACCGATAAAACCCACATTACCAAGTAATCCAACTAATCCTATAAATCCTGTAGAACCTAAGGATATATTTTAAGTAGTCAATTCAGGAAAGGGCGAGAAATTTTTTCTCTGCCCTTTCTTTTTCTTATAACTGATCTCTATATTTTATGTTATAATTATTTTTAGTTGAAGGAGGGGTTTAAGATTGCATCAATATAGTGGAAAACTTATTGTACATACAGGATCAATGTTTTCGGGAAAAACATCAAATTTGGAAAATGATGTAAAACGATTTAAGATTGCAGGATATAATACTGTCGCTTTTAAACCTGCTATAGA